>CAYFHS010000029.1:0-49325 GCA_964342815.1 uncultured archaeon
CACAGATGAATCTTGATTCATCGAGTGTCGTAAGGTGTTGCGGAACGGTAGTGGGCATGAGCCGAGGGCTCAGGGGTATCTTTGATGCATCCGTAGGGTTGCCCCGAGGATGCAGATGCATTTCCAATGCATCGTAGCGAAGCGTGGACCGGAGTGAAACGGGAGCAGGCCCTTTTCAGATATTTAGGACTGACTTCAATAATTTAGATAGATTCAATCATACACACTAACCTAATTGGATACAGTAAATATATAATAAATAATTGTATTACCCTCGTGAATCTTAGCTTGTGGTATTTCGCCACATTGATAAGAGGTAATATAAATGAGCGAATTCAAAGCAGTAATAAACGATCCTCGGGACGGTAAAACATATCAGACCATCGTATCGGGTCATCACGCGAACTCACTCATCGGAAGAAAGATCGGTGATGAGTTCGATGGGATTTTCGTGGGACTTCCTGGCTACAAGCTCATGATAAGCGGCGGCAGCGACAAGAGCGGCGTACCCATGAGAGTGGAGATCCCCGGGACAGCGAGAAAAAAAATATTGATATCCAAATCCACCGGGTTCCATCCAAAGAAGAAAGGGCAGAGAAGAAAGAAAGTGATAAGGGGAAACACCATATCAGCGGAACTGTCCCAGGTGAACATGAAGATCACGGCATTCGGCTCCAAGGACCTCGCCCTATTAACCAATAACGAGGAGAAGAAATGAAGGTTTCAACTCAGCCGGAAGTGAATATCGGAATGGTCGGCCATGTTGACCACGGTAAGACCACACTCACCGAAAAACTTTCGCACGTATGGACCGACAAGCACAGCGAGGAGATAAAACGAGGTATCTCCATAAGGTTGGGATACGCTGATGCAGCTTTCTATAAATGCCCCAATTGTTCCTTACCAAAATGTTATTCCACCGATAGCACCTGCCCGCATTGCGAAGGTGAGGCCGAACTCTTGAGAGCAGTATCATTCGTGGATGCTCCTGGCCATGAAACTCTAATGGCTACCATGCTCTCCGGTGCCGCATTGATGGACGGTGCTCTCCTCCTGATAGCCTCAAATGAGAAATGCCCTCAAACCCAGACAAAGGAGCATCTGATGGCTCTCGAAATATCCCAGGTCAACAATATTATTATCGTCCAGAACAAGATCGACCTCATGTCGGAAAGAGAGGTCAGAGAGAACTACCGGCAGATAAAGGAATTCATAAAAGGTACAATCGCAGAAAATGCCCCTATTATTCCAATATCGGCTCATCATGACGTTAATATCGACGTTCTCATCCAGATGATCGAAAAGGTTATCGTTACACCCAGCTTTGACGAGGATAGACCCGCCAGAATGCACGTAGCGCGGTCCTTCGATGTCAACAAACCCGGCAGCTCACCGGATGAGCTGATAGGGGGCGTTCTTGGTGGTTCCCTCTCCCAGGGAATCCTCGAAGTTGGAGATGAGATTGACATCCGCCCTCCAAGAAATATAAAGATCGATAACCAAGATTATTCTTTCAAGACACTTACTACAACGATAACCTCCTTGATCTCCGGCGGTAGTCGGTTCGATAAATTGAAACCCGGCGGATTGATCGGTATCAGCACCACTCTCGACCCCACCTTTACGAAGTCAGATTCTCTAATAGGTACCGTCATCGGTAAAAAGGGGACACTGCCTCCGACCCTTTCAACGTTTCTCATCCAGTGTCAACTTCTGGATCTCGTGGTGGGAATGGACCGGAAGATTAATGTTGAGAACATCAAGATGAACGAACCTCTCATGCTGACAGTCGGTTCGGCAACCACGGTTGGTATCGTATCCAGCATCAGGAAGAAGAATACCGTGGAGGTCCGCCTGAAACTTCCCGTGTGCGCCGAGAAAGAGGAGAGGGTTGCCATTTCCAGGCGTGTGGGGGGTAGATGGAGATTGATAGGGTATGGCATTATCAAATAACCAGAGCGATGTGGGACCCAAACAATTGTCCGGATACAAAGCAGTTATTCTCGATACCAACGGTTTAATGATGCCTTTTCAATTCAAGATTAACATCGACCTTGAGTTGGACCGTTTATTGGGTTTTTGGGTGGGTATTGTTCCCCAATGTGTCATTGACGAGCTTATCGGTCTTTCCAAAGCAGATCCAATCGCCAGGGCCGCACTCAAACTCACGGAAAAATACGATAAATTAAATACAAACGCACCAGGGGACGAAGGAGTCCTTGAGGCTCTCGGAAGAACCGAGGGTATTCTTCTCACCAACGATAAGGAATTGAAAAGAAGGGCTATCACCGGGGGATCAAAGGTAATCTTCCTGCGGAAAAAGAAATATCTAGTCATCAGCGGAGAATGATTTTTTTCGGAGTGAACGAGTTTGTTCATTCTTCTTGTTGAATCGGTTCAATATGGCAAATATATTACTTAAAAAAGAAATTTTTTGGCCATCGTCATCCACCTCTCCAACCTCCTTTTGAATTGCCTGTTTCCAATCCTGACCTGGAGGTAATGCCATTAGCGGTTTTTGAGGGATGATCGGTTGTTGAGCGGCCAATGGCTTTTTTAAATTTAATGGATAAAGGCTGTTTCTCATTCTCTCATAAAGCATAGCGGCCACAGCAGGCGGGAATCCGTGTCGGTACATGTATTCCAGCTGATTATAGTCCCAGGTGTTCTCGGGGACTCCCGGCGGAATGTATGATACATTGTCCAGAAAATAGTGACTCTGGTGTAAAACCTGCGTGGAATCCCCAAAGCGGCTTTGCTCGTACTTTACGGGAACTTCGTTTCGATTGTATTCCACCTTCGCCTCCGATCGGTCCGGTTCCCATTCCACACTTGGTTTGCTTTGATTTTTGTAGTAATACAGTTTGGTATCGTACGCTTTTCTCATTCCCTCGATGAACTTGTCCAGCTTGGGTAAGAGCACTTTATTCTTCAAGTAAGGGGAGAAAGATGAATATTCGGGAAAAGAGGAAAGACGAACGTTATCCACAAGAGGAACTATATTGCCCCAGCTCGTTTCGGTATATCTGATAATACCCCTGATCATTCCCTGGTATACTATTGTTACAAGTCCGTTGGAGCGGATCATCAATGCCAAAGCTTTGAATCGTTTTGTCACATTTATCGCAGTAGTCCTTCTTACACCGCCAAGAGTTCGTGTTAGATCATCGCTCTTTTTAAAATTCAGGGGAAGTGCACAATTGTTATCGATAAGTTTACCTTTGCGGTCTATGAGTATGGCACCGTCCTCGATGCCGTGATGGATTATTAACTTTTCCACATCGGGCGCAAATGCATATCTTCCAGCGCTGTAATCGAGACGATTGTTCAATATCTTGTCGTAATTGGACTTGATCTTTTTTCTTGAGACCATCAGGAGCATTCCACCGTGTTTCCTCTTCACCGCCCGGAAACCCATTTTGGCTCCCAACCAGATCAGTTTCTCCACGAGCCTATCGTCAAATTCCTTGAAATTATTACTGCTAATATACTGCGAGATCAGCATTCGAATTCCTCCTTCTGGCTTTGGATTCTCAATGCTGTGATCGACCTGAAATTCATCAAATCCTCTTCAGGCTACGCTTTCAACCGAGACTATATGACGAACTGCCTGTAAAAGTGTTGAAGGTACATCCGCAGGAATCCTCTTCGATAATCCCATCTTTTGGTGGGGGAGGAGAAGAGGAAGCAGATTTCTGCGTTTCCGAGGATGAAATACACATTTTTTTAATGTTGATGATTCATCTCTCGAGAGCACATTGGGCCCATCCCTAAGCCCCAATCAGGTTTCACACCCATTGAGCCTTTTCCACAGGTGGTATAAAAACTTTTCCATCCCGGGATTTGATAATGATACTACCTATATAAACCGCTGGTTTTAATGTTAGAGATATACCATTTATTCATTTTTTTAGAGGATATTTTTTCGCGCTTTGACCGCCTCAATATGAGCCAATCGCAGTGGCTCGGGTATCTTGAAATTGCATATGCGCCTAACCAATGCAAGAGCGCTGAGCTGAGAAATGCGGTGACCCGGAGAAATGTATATCGGCCTAGTGGCCCGATTCGATGACAATAAAGAATAACCAGCCAAGCTACCATCCAAATATATCTCCTTCAGTTTTGGATCATTCGTTTCCCTCAAATCTCCACATAATCCACCCTTTGCTACGCCTATTGTGGGTTTATCAAGCATTATCCCGCAATGGCTCGCAAGTCCCATACCCCTGGGATGTAGAACGCCGTTACCGTCAACCATCAGAATATCGATTCCATCATTGGCAATTAGCAGTCTTTCGATGACCGGGAACTCCCTGTACGTAAGATAGGTAGGTATGTAGGGAAAATCGACCTCCGCAACGACCCTATCCACTTTCACCGATAAACCTTTCTCCAGATCCCATATAACAATTGCACCAATTGCGGTATGCGTATCTTTCTTTTCATCAATTATGTATGTCACATCGACACCGGCGATAAATCGATTCTCATGAAAATCGTCCTCAAGCACCACCTTAGTTGCGTTAATTCTCTGCTCGTCTCTCAGCTTCTTGAGGGGAAACAACGTGTTGAAATCGGTGAAAATTAAACTGTCGAAATCCACCACCTTACCGTCCTTTACGACAACGCCTTCTCCGGCCAACAAACGAATCTTGTTTTCCACACCAGTACCAAAACCACCTATTGCTCCGCCGCCCATCACCACCCTGTGACACGGTACTTCCGGTGCATATATGTTATGGTGCAGCATTCTTCCCACCGCTCTTGCCGCTTTTTTGTCTCCCAGGGCTTTGGCAATGCTGCCGTAAGTGGATACACTGCCCAGCGGGATCTGTATCACTGCTGCATAAAAGTGTTTCAGCAGGTTCATGCTTTGCCGAATGTATTGGTTCGATAAATAAATTTGTTCCAAAGGATATAGAAAACGGCTAAGATCGATCATTAAAAAAATCCGCCGAAAGTTTAATCAATCGTGAACTAATACCGTTTTTCGATGTCGGTCGTGCATTTTTATCCGCTGAATGAAGTACATGTGGAAGAAGATATATTGGCAGGAATTGAGAGGTTATACGAAGCAGCCGGGTTTGGAAAAATATTCAGTAAAAATGATTTCTGCGCAGTGAAACTTCATTTTGGGGAAAAAGGAAATCTCAATTATCTTTCTCCCGTATACGTGAAAAAAACAGTGTCGCTCCTTCGAAAAAATGGCGTCAAACCGTTTTTAACGGATGCCAATACCATCTACCAGGGATCACGTGCCAACTCGGTGGATCACCTGACCGTCGCTTACAGGCATGGTTTTTTGCCTGAAAAAACAGGGGCTCCCGTAATCATCGCTGACGGATTGACAGGGAAGGACTACCGGTTATTGACAATTGATAAAAAACATTTCAGGACGGTAAAAATCGGATCCGCCGCATTGGATTGCGATTCCATGATGGTGCTGACGCATTTCAAGGGGCACATGCTGGCGGGATACGGCGGTGCTCTCAAGAACGTTGGGATGGGACTGGCATCCAGAAGCGGAAAACAGGAACAACACAGTGACGTCAAACCAAAGGTGATACCCACTCTATGTACCCTATGCCTCGCCTGCATGGGCATATGTCCAGCAAATGCCATAAGAGAGGGAAGCGGCTCAGCCCATATTAATCATGACAAGTGCATCGGGTGCGGTGAATGCACGGCGGTGTGCATGAGCGGGGCCATAAAGGTGAGATGGGCCACGGACAACCGAACATTCCAGGAAAAGATGATCGAATACGCTTACGGGATACTTGACCGCCTTTCAGGAAGGGCGGCTTTTATCAATTTTCTCATAAACATAACACCGCATTGTGACTGCATGGAAACCGACGATCCCCCAATTGCCCCTGATATCGGTATCCTCGCATCCAGGGACCCCGTCAGCCTGGACCGAGCCTGTGCAGATCTCGTGAACTCAAGAGAGGGGCTTCCAAGCTCGAACTTTGGTAAGAGAGTAAATGCAATATCCGCAGGGCAAGACAAATTCAGGGAAATACACAATATCGACTGGAGCCATCAGTTGAAATATGCGGAAAAACTAGGTTTGGGTGAGCTTGATTACGATCTCGTGGAACTTAGATAGGAATGCTGAAGTATTCGATAATACATATTACGGTAATATACGGAGGGGAGCCGTATGGATGAGAAGGTCAATAAAATCCTGATAATCGACGACGAGATCGACGTAGTGGATGCGCTCTATCTAACCCTGATCGAGGCAAAGGAATTCAACTGCGATATCACAACCGCCCTGAATGGAGAGGGTGGATTGCTCGAGCTGGGTAAAAAAAATTTCGACCTGGTACTCACCGATTACAGGATGCCGGAAATGAACGGTGTGGAGTTCCTTGTAAAGGTAAAGGATATAAGTCCCGATACCATAAGAATGCTTATCACGGGTTATTCCGACATCAGTGTTGCGAAGGAAGCCATCAACAAGGATGTGTACAGCTACATCGAGAAACCCTGGGACAACGAAGAACTTCGCCTTAACATATCCGAGGCCCTGAAACGTAAATTGGAAAGAGAAGCAAAGAATATAACGGAGATCGACAGGGTAGCCGATGCCATACGAGTGGTGGATGAGTTCCGAAGTAATGTACTGAACGAGCAGAAGCTGATGTTCAGTTTCACAAGCATTCCTGAACTGAATAAATTCTCTTTCAAAATAAAGAGGATGAAAAACGTTCATATAAAAGATTTTCACGTTTTCGAAAATAGATATATAATTTCGGTTGTGATCCTGCCGGAGATGTTTGACTTTATCCCGTAGTTTTACGGATGCTTTTAACTAAAGAGGATCTACTCCCGTTACATCTCAATGCCCGCTTTTCTCCGCATAATGTAACATTATACTGCACCCTCAGCAAGTGTGCTTACAGGTGGTCTTGCGTCACACCCGAGCCCTCGGCTAGTGCCCACTGACGTTCCGCAACACCTCGGTTTTGCTGCATCCGACATATAAGCGTTCAAGGATTGTATAAGTGACATATGTTGCGCTACTTGCATTTCATCTCCAAAATGTAGAAATGTGAATGACACTATGAAAAATTGGCGACCAATATCCGTTTAACGATTTTTGAGAACCAAAGTAGAAACATTTATTAATTCTGACATTCTATTAGTAAGAAATATTTACATTGCATTATGGGTGGTCGGATGAGAAAATCTACAACCATAATCTTGATTGTCATTCTATTACTCCAGATGTCTACCGGGTTGCTGATGAACTCCCAAGAATCGGATAATACATTTATTACATCTAGTGGGAACTATTATGATCAGGAATGTGGAGGGGGGGCAAGCAATGAGGAGATACGGGATAAGCATACTGATGCTCGGGTACCGGAAAGCTCTTCCACATCCTCAGGCACAACTCCCGAGGATACAGTAAAGCCCGACGGGGTTTGTGGAGCAACGCGGGCATACTCCAGGGCTTCGATCTCTCAAGATCAAGACGAGTTCGGTGGCAGTTGGTTCGATGATTTTGAGGATGATAGTGGAGTGGAGTGGAAAAATAATTTGAGCCTTGAGAATGGCGTTATGAATTTAGCGATTGTTCCAAAATCACCAAAGGAATGGAATTGGGTTGAAGCGCAACCAGATGATACGCCGCATGTACGTTCTAACCATGCCATGTGTTATGATGGAACTAACAAGCTGTCGGTTATGTTCGGAGGGTATTATGAAGATGGAGGGGCGGGGTATTATCTGAACGACACATGGATATATAATTCGTTTGCGAATACCTGGACTCAAACGAATCCAAATCCCCATCCTACGGCTAGAAGTGAATTTGCAATGGTGTATGATAGTAAAAACCATAAAGTAGTCCTTTTTGGAGGTCTGATAGGTACAGCGGGCAGTGGTTCTTGTAGTTATGAAACTTGGGTATATGATGTCTCTGCCAATATTTGGACAAATAAAACGGCGGCTATTAAACCTCCAAAAAGATTTGATCATGCAATGGCCTATGATAGCAGGAACAATAAAGTAGTGATGTTTGGCGGTTCTTATTATAATCCTGGCCGGGAAAAAAGAAACGATACTTGGGTTTATGATATAACAAACAACATTTGGACTGAAAAACATCCGTTATTATCTCCTCCTGCTGGACCCTCCACAATGACTTATGACAGTTTTGTTGATAGAATTGTAATGATAGTATCGAATGATGATAAAACATGGTTGTATGATACAATTAATAATACATGGATCGGGAAAACAACCTCTCCGTTTCCCTCAATGGATTTTAATCCTGTGATCTACGATGAATTTAGTAATAGAGTTCTATTCCTCGATACAGATAGTCAGTTGATATGGAGCTATGATACCTTAAAAAATATATGGGAAAATGAGGTTCTAAGTTTATCATTGCCGCTTCGGAGGTATCCTTCAGCGATATTTGATAGTGAAAACCAAATGATAGTTCTATTTGGAGGGATGTGGAGTTTGAAATGGCTGAACGATACATGGAAGTTAAAGACTACACAGTTTGCTTTCAGCACAACTGTTACATCGATCCCAATCACTCTTCCTGACAACATGACATGGGAAACTCTCTCCCTCATCAAAAAAGAAAACACCAACACTTACATCAATGTTTCAATCATCAATGCTGAAACCAACGACACCATCATTACCTTCACCAATCTCACAAAACGCAACATCAACCTTACGTCACTCAAGGATCTCAGCATAACCTCCATCCGTCTAAAAGCATACTTCTCGGGAAACGGCGGGGTTACCCCTTTACTGGACTCGTGGGGGGTGGAATGGACCGCAGAAAATGCTTGGAGGGATAGTTTCACAGGCGACGAGAGGGTGGCGAACCCAATTTTGGCTGATAATTATACGGTGGGATTGTGGCATCTCGATGATAAAGAGGCTAAGACCGTTTTCGATTCCAGTGGGAAAGGTAATCACGGCAGTTTTTACGGCGAAGGTGAGTTCTCCGAGGGAAGGTTTGGAGCAGGATTGTTATTTGGCGGGAACGATGATTATGTCGATTGTGGAAATGATGCGAGTTTGAGTCCATCAACGGAGATTACCGTTGAGGCTTGGGTCAAGGCGGATACTGTTTCGGAGAACCACGAAATTGTGAGTAAGTTCGATCATATATTTTATATTCAGAAGCAATACCGTCTCTGGATTTCCCATGGAAAATTGAAATGGCAAGTTGGTGACAAGTCAATCGAAACGCCAATCGTGGGCGGTACATGGAATCATATAACAGCAACTTTTTGTAATGGAAAGATGAATCTTTATCTTGATGGAGAACTGAAATCATTCAATACTTCCAGTGAGGCGACAATAAGAGCCGGAGACCGAAAATTATTAATTGGGACTTATAAATGGAATGATTATTATTATACTGGCGAATACTTTGATGGAATAATCGATGAAGTGCGAATCTCCAATATTAGGCGCAGTGCAGAAGAAGTGTATTTTTCCTATCGGATAGGTTTTGATATAAGGCATGGCCAGGTACAACTAATGGAGAATGAAGTGCCATTGCGCGGATGTATGAGGTATTGGAAATTTGACGAGGGGAGTGGGGATACGGCGTATGATAGTAGCGGGAATGGTTATGACGGTAAGATAAACGTCGGGAATGGTGACAATACCGATTTTAAATGGACGAGCGGTATTATGGGTAAAGCAATGCAATTCGATGGGAAGAACGATCATATAAATTGCAGGGAGTTGATTCCCAACCCTCAAGGCACTGTCGCATTCTGGGTAAATGTTGACCGTGTCACGGGGGATAAGGATCGGATAATGGGGGGTAATGACGGATTTGAAGTGAAAGCACTGGCATCCGGAGCTGGATATAAGATAACAAATGACCTTTGGATAAGCGGTGTAAATGTCTTATGGAGCGAGAGTGTTTTAAATTTTAACCAGTGGTATCATATTGGATGTACATATAATTCAACCGGATTCAAAGAAATCTATATCGATGGGAAATTAGATATTTCTGCATATAAACCCCACCATGAACCGCAAATCAATAATTTTTACATAGGAGTAAGAACTGGATCAGTGGATTATTTTGACGGAATGATCGACGAGGTTGTCATCTATGACCGAGTTCTCTCCTCCTTCGAGATTCGTAGACATTCTTCAGTCCATATCCAAAACGGTACATTCCGCTCTAAGATTATCAACTTACCATCTAAGAAAATCTGGAATGCATTCCACTTCAATAGCTCGGTTCCAAAGCACAGCTGTCTCAACATCTCAATCCACGATGCCAACACAAATTATACTCTTCATGAAATCGATGGCCACGAGAACGAACACTCTCTTGATCTGTCGGAAATCGATCCAGGTGTCCATCCCTCCATTTACTTAAAAGCCTGCTTTCAATCCAATCAAAATATGACTCCAGCACTCGACCATTGGGGAGTGAACTGGGGACATGAAGTAGACGAGATCATTCAACCAGAGTTAATAACAGACCTACCGAGACAATTGAACGTCACAGAAGATAAGCCCCTATCAAATGTTACCGATCTGGCAGATTATTTCTATGACATATATTTTTCAATCACCCCGCCAACCTATGCTTTGGAATTTGTTACCGATACGGACAATATAACGCTTAACCTGAATGGCTCTAAACTTGATGTGACCTATCTGGCAGATAACTGGACTGGTTATACAAGCGTTATTGCCAATTGCACCAACATGCACGGCCTTTCTACTCTTACTAACATGTTCAATATTACAATTATTCCAATTGATGATGCACCGGTCTGGAAATCCACTCCCCCACCGATTTCAATTAAGGAAGGCAATTCATCGACTACAGAATACAGCTTGGATCGTTATGTTTTTGACGCTGAAAATGATATTTTAGAATTTTATATTTACTCCGAGGAAAATGAAAAGGTGATCGTAGATTTAGACGCTGAGAACTGCATTAATATTTCCACATCATCGTTCTCGGGACACACCTCAATAACCGCAACCGTAAGACAAGTCATTAATAAAACCCTTTACAGCGATATTTCGATCCCTGTGAACGTGAGTAAAAACATACCCCCCGAGGTTGTCTTGGAATACCCTTTGAATGACAGCAAAATAGCCAGCACATCAGTCACTCTGGAGTGGAAGGTCAGAGATCCGGATACCGATTCAAAGGATATTCGACATGATCTTTATTTCGGGAATACGACCCCACCTCCCCTATTTAAAAGCAATCTTAAGAACAAAAATTATAGAATGACGGGACTGAAGAATGGGACAAGTTATTATTGGTATGTGATTCCATGTGATGAAATGGATGAAGGTATGGCAAATAATATCTTTGCTTTTTCCATTGACATAACAACACTGGTACCAGAAGTCTTTTACCCCGATCCCGCAGATGGCTCTACCGTAAACACTACCTCGATTCAACTAAGTTGGAAGAGAAAGAATTTTTTCGAGGAAAAATTGCATTTCGACATATATTTTGGAATATATCCGGACAACCTTGCGTTCATTAACCGAAGCGAAAATAAATTTTATATAATTGAAAATCTAAGTGATAACACAAGCTATTACTGGAATGTCATTCCTTGGACCGCTGATGTTTCAGGTAAAGAAAAAGCTGTTATCTGGAACTTTTTTGTGGATTTGGAATCAATTCTTTTTCATAATATTTCATGGAAAATGGAGGATGAACCTCTTAATGTGAAAGAAGGGAATAATAAAATCACCTTAGATTTTACGATAACTAACACAGGAAATGATGTCAATAATATTGATCTGTATGAGATAGATGATCCAGAAGATATCGTCTATATAGATGTAAGACCGTTCTCTCTCCAACAAGGTGAATCAAAGAGTGTGCCCATCACAATCCTTACTTATGGACTTGACAAAGGAAAATATAAAATTGACCTGGAAATAAAACATCGAGGTGGGCAGGAAACCATCGAAATTCTATTTAACATTACAGGAAAAGAACAAAGTAAAGCTTCAATGTCCTCGCCTGACAATAATCTGCCACGTAACCTTGGGATAATTTTCATTGCAGTGATCTTTATTATAATTTTTATCATTATAAAGAAACGACGTGAAAAAGAAGAAGAAGAGGATTTTGATGGAATACCTCCAGTAAGTAGTGACACTATCGAAGCGGATATCTTACATGTCCCGACACCTGGGGAGAGAAAGGTTTCGTCCATCCCTTATATTGATGCCGGGACTCCATCGATAGAAAATACCTTTGACTCACGCTATCAATTCAAAGGAAGAAAGGAGGCTTTTACACCTAATAAAGTGACCGGAAGTACTGTTTCAGGTAAAGCCTACAATGGTGATGAAATTCCGGAGAGTGCCATTGATTTCGATTTTTCCGCCCTTCATATTCCCTCAGAATTCGGCTTTACCCCTGATGATGTTAAAAGAGAGTTATTGGCATTACCTCCTGCCAGATACTTAGAAGTAAGAGAAGAAAGGCGATTAATCCCTATAGATGAAGTTTTCCTCTTAACCCCATCCGGTCTGTTGGTCCAGCATTATTCCATGCAAAGAGAAACCGGATTGAATGAGGATATCCTTGCAGGTATGTTATCAGCGGTGAAATCTTTCATAGCGGATTCCCTTTCAATGCTGGATAAGGTGAACGGGGAAAAAGGAGAGGTCAACCGGATTGACTTCGGTAAGTATTCCGTTATGATGGCAACAGGAAAAACGCTGGCATTGGTAGCCATTTCGGCCCATAAGGACAAGGATGTCATCCTTGACCAGATCAGGAATGGTTTAGAAGTATTGGACGAGGAATTCGGGGAAATAATGATAGATTGGAGCGGTGACATGTCGAAGGTTGAAGGTGTTAAACCTTATATCGAAAGCATTGTGAAGGGAGAGTTCAACAGACGAATAAGTTCATTTGAGATCGAAAGTGCCGGGAAAGAATCAATATCTCCGTCCAGTGGAGAAACTGATGAGAAAAAAATACCCAAAACTGTATCCGATGAGAAAGAATCACTGT
Source organism: uncultured archaeon (assembly GCA_964342815.1). Lineage (GTDB taxonomy): Archaea > Thermoplasmatota > Penumbrarchaeia > JASLWR01 > JASLWR01 > JASLWR01. The sequence goes on from CAYFHS010000029.1 coordinate 13,016, forward strand.
TACTATCGGATATAAAAACCGTTGATGTTGCCCTTCCAGACGGCGTGAATGTCTCCGAAACGGAATCTGCTTTACCGGAAAAAATAGAGGTTAGTTCTCAAAAAATTCTTGAAAAAAGCAGAGGTAAGGATATATTAGCGGCCCTGGATAATATTCTAGAAGAGGTAGATCGTCAGACTGATCCAGTAGCGGTCTCGCCCGCAGAAGATCCAGAAAAAAATCTCTCAAAGACTTTAGGAATTTATCCAAACTCTTCTTTATCAGGTTCGGATTTAAACGGAGAAGGACCTACACAACCGGAGGATGAAACGATTGCCAAAGAGAAAGTCCCACCTTGACCCTCGGATTCAATCTAATCGCATATTAAATACCGTCAGTTGACGAAAACAGTTTTATCATGGATCTCCATGACCTTCACTATCAAGTTGGTGATCATGGAAATCAAATAAAAACATAATAAGAATTACGAAAGGCTCTTTCATAGAAGGTTAGGAAACCTGAAGATGTCTCGAAAATAATGACAAGCTACAGGTTTTCGGGGGCCCGGGCTGCGTAAGAAATAAATATTCATTGCGGCGGGATCTGACCACAAAATCCAATGGATATATGATAAAACAGGGTGCTAGATATCCTCTTTGCACTTTTGTGCAGTTTCTTTTTGAGATAGAGCAGCCAGAGCTTTCGCGGCAGTGGTTTTCTCAGAACTGAAATCGTTCCTTTTCGAAATTTCCAATCCCCTGCGGTAGTATTCCCCCGCCTTTTCGTTATCACCCAGGCATTGGTAGGTTTCACCGAGATTATTGCATGCAATGGCTGAGATATGGGATTTTCCGAGTCTCGTGGAGATTTCGAGACCCTTTCTGAACGTAGTTACGGCATCCTGATAGTCCCCGTTATTGAACGAGATGATTCCGAGGTTGTTATAGGCCCTTGCAACCCCCTCCCTGTCATCCATTTCCCAGCATGCTGCCATAGCTTCCAGATGCGCATTCCTCGCCTGCTCGGTTTTTCCAATATCAGCGTACAATACACCCAGGTTGCTCAACACTTTTGCCTTGTATTTACGATCATTGCATTTCCCGGCAATATCCGCGGCCCGGTTGTAATGATCCAGTGCAGTATTATAATTACTTCTGCGATATGCAATTATTCCAAGACCGTTTCTAGCCTTGGTATATATCAGGTCCAAATCACCGGCTTCTCTCTTCGCACCCGCCACCTCTTCCAGCAGCCCGCGGGCCTCCTCCAGCCGACCGGTAAAGGTGAGAAGATTCCCCTTCAGACATTTTAGTGATAGAGATACACCCGGTAATTGCGTCTTGGTTTCCTTAAGCAAATCCGTGAGCCTGTCTATTGATTCCAGTACTTCGTGGATAAAACCTTCCCCGTACAGGGAAGATCCGTAATTAATAATAACATTCGCAGCCTCGTGAAAATCCCCCGCTTCCAGGTAATGATCAAAACTCTCCAGGGTAAAATGCAGATCACCTATCCGAGTTTCCTCCAGGAGATGAAGTCCGATCATGCGGTGTATCTCCTTTTTCCGGTACGGTGAAATTCGAGTCCGGATCACTTCGCGAAGTATATCGTGTATAAGATAACCTTTCTCAGTTTCCTTGATGAGGGACCTCTCCAGAAGTGAATCCAGCGTTCGGTAATCCCCGTTCTCGAGAAATAGCCCCATAGACGGTATATCCGTTCGATAAAAAGCAGCCAATTCCAGCATTCTCTGTTGTTCGGGAAGCAGTCCCTTCAACACCTCTTCCCTGAAGAACCGTGAGATGTCTTTGTGAACGCCCTTGCCGTATCTTCCGCCTTTCATCAGCTCAAGAGCCAAAGGGTGACCCATGGTAACATTATATATTTCTTCCTCGCCGGACTTATTCGCATCAGGGTCGGAGATGCCCCAACGTGCAAGCAAAGCGGCACAATCATCAAGCTTCAGACCCCGCAGATGCAATTCCTTTATACTTTTACGAACGAGAACATCTTTCCGATCATAGAATATCGGTATCTTTCTAGATAATATCAACAGCTTAATGTTATTCATGGTTGAAGCCAATTTGGCGAATATCCGGCAAATATCGATGTGTTTTTCATGAAGTTTATGTGTGTCATCCAGAACGAGAAAAATCTTTAAATCCTTGAATCCCTCCTTTATAATACGGTAAGCGTCGTCGAGGTCCATCTCGTAAGCTCCCTTTATATATGAGGATAATTCCGGTTTTCCGAGTTTGTCAAGGAACACGGCCAAAAAAGTAATGACCGACCTTGGATTCGTCCAGCTCTCGCAGCTGTACCAGAAGAGGTGTCGGGTTTTTCTTACCTCGGTGGAGAACTCATAACCCAGTGAAGTTTTCCCGATTCCCGCAATCCCGTGGATCACACAGATACGGCCTCCCTCGGATGCCAACCAGGAAACTAGTTCTTCTTTCTCCTTCGTTCTACCGGTAAAATCGGGACACGGTACTATGTTTTCCACAAGGAAAATATTCTGTTTTTCGGTTATTTCTTTATTGCTTGACCCCTGAATCCTGGAGAGATCGACAGTCCCAAATTTCTTGATATGGGCGAGGATTTTTACCAAGGTTATCTCTCTTTTATTGGATGAAAGGATAGCGGCGATGGTATCCGTAAAACATTCATCCCCCTTTCTTACCCGTATCTCAACATCCATCAGCCCTTTTCTAAGAGAAACTACATTCGTAAATCCTTCATGAGTAAGAGAATAGGCTTTCATTCTCCTTCTCTTTGTCTCGATATGGCTCAATTTTTCGCAAATAAGTCCCTTTTCTCCCAGCTGCTTCAGGCAAAATGATACGTGACTCCGCTTCACATCCACGCAGGATGCGATTCCTTCCTGCGTGAGCTGAACTGGTCTTGTGAATTCTTCCGACAGATGGAAATGATCGAGTAGGTGAAGTAGGACTCTTTCCGGTATGGTTATCCGATCCAATACGGTTGAACTGACGGGGTCCATGGTAACGATAGACTCCCTTGATGACTTAAATGTTTTTACAATATTATTTGCAGTCTATTCTATTTTCGACATGTAGTCTACATGTACTGTGAAGCGTTATAAAGTTGATGATTTGGGTCCATTCGAGTTACCAATAGCATCTTTGGATATTGATGACGTAAGAAAAAAATTTGAATTTTTAAAATCAATTAAAATAATTGGAAAAAAGTAGTAATCAAAAGAAGAAAAAAAGGGCAGCTAACTGCCCTTTGTTATAATTATTCTACTTGCGGAACTTTCTCATTGCCACAGCAACTATTACAAGCGCCATAAGAGCGGCCATGGGTTCAAAGCCAGGTATATAGATACCCTTATCCCTCACAAAGAATTCATAGGGTTGGATCTCGGGAGCGACCCCCGTGGTAGTACTGGTTTCCGATTTTACAATGACATCCACTTTCGTTACCCGGTTCCGATATAGCGTCCAATCCTGTGGGGAGGTCACTGCTATCTTGACCACATCCTCCTTATTTTCGTCGATCATAACTGACCGCGTTCCAAGGGTAACCACCCATTCATCTTTAGCCAGGTCGTCGACGTTGGAAACATCTATCTTGATCCTATCCTTGGTATTGCCGTCGTTCTTTATCTTCATGGAGAACAGAAGAGGGTCACCTGGGGATATCTCTACGTAGGGTTCTTCGCATGAAACTGTAAGCAAGAAATAAGGGTTAATGGTGATTATGCCTTTTGTCTCCGGGATCTTGAAGTTCAATGCACCGGGAAGTGTTCTGACCGTACCGGAGATCATGACATTTCCGGATGACTGGAATGAAGTGAAATTCGGAACGCGCACTACCACCTCAAAGTTCTTTGGGGTGGACCCCTGAGCCGGAAAGCTCATCGTAGTCGGCGAGATGGATGTGGGCCAACCTGCATCCGCAGTGAGAGACACCACGATCAGCTGTACATTCGCACCGGGTCCGATCATCTCTACTTCTACCTGACCAGTGAATCTCACTATACCGGTCTCTCCTGGGCCGACATCGGCAGTCTGTTCACCTGTATCCAGTTTGATGGTTGCTACAGGCTGGGCGGCTTCCGCCTCATCTGACAGTCCGACCATTATTACAATAAAGGCTCCGACCACTACTAAGCTAATCATCAACAATTTCATAGTAAAGTTTTTCATATTGACCACCTGGTTCTCAGTGGATATCCAGTTTCGTAATCCTTTGCTCTTTATATAAGTTTTTTCTTAAAATTCAGCGGAATCGGCCCTTCGGGCACCCGCTTCGCTTCGCAGACCCTACGGCTCTGCTGAGCCTTTGGCTGGTAAGCCTACAGGCCCGGGATTCCGCCAACATTGTCAAGCTGCAAACCTTTGCACCATTGACAATATGTAACGTCTTTGTAAGACTCGTCATAAACCTTTTAGGCTCATGTTCCCGGGTGTCTCGACGTTGCAGATTCACAAATAGTATATGAATTCGTAGATATTAAAGGATATTTGTACATCCATTGCCACAGTATTTAAAACTTTCTGAAAAGGGTATTTTTTAATGATGGAAATATCGCGAACTTAGAAAGAATGGAACAGGGAAAAAAGGTAAAATCCACCGGTAAGAAAGTACCGAAAAATAAATCGGTGGCTTTTACAGGATAAAAATGACAAAACACTTAAATCCTTTTTTTCCCTTTTAGCTTTCAATCTCTAGGAGGTAAAAAAAATGCCAGCAGTAGTTGACGAGGATAATTGTGTCGGTTGCGGCGCTTGTGTGGACGTATGCCCGACAGAAGCCATCACGATGAACGATATCGCTCATATCGACCCGGAAACCTGTACCGATTGCGGGACCTGTGTAGAGGAATGTCCCTCGGAAGCAATCTCTCTGAATTAACAAAGCGGATTTTAACATTAATAACTGCTAGTCTTTTTCGTTTCGTTTTTTTTATTTTACATAATAGCCGAAGGCTTTCTAAAATAACTTTAAGCGGGAATATCTTTCCCTTTGAACAATATGACCGCCACAACCAGAATGAGTATTGAGCATAACAATAAGCCAATAAAATCGGCAATTTTGAAGACCTCTTCATAGAAGATCAGGGACAGGTCCCAATATGTCTCCAAACAGATGTATTTCAACCATTCCAAATTTTCTACAATGCTGGCAACCTGCCTCACGGCTGTTGATCCAAATGCCACCAGGAATACAATTCCGATCGCCCCTTTCCGGTTCATGAAATGGACGGCCGAAAGAACTGCTATGGAGATCAACACAAAAAATAATGGGATGGAGCTGAAGGTTACCATGAACAATGTGGCGGTGCTTACCTCGGAAGACATTCCAATGGAATCCAAAGTCAGAATAAAAGCCAGAGTTATGATAATGACGAATACTAAAGTGTAAAGAGCCCAAGCAGTGAACTTTTCCAAGAGATATCCTTGTCTTGTCAAAGGCGTAGAAAGGATCAGATCGATACGTTTCTCTTTAAAATCCGAGGAGAGGCTGGATGCAACCTTATATCCTACAAATATTCCCACTGGCAGAAACCACATACTGAATACCATTATAGAGAAAAAACCCCGTATATCGGACAACGAGGTTACCCTTCCACCTCCGGTAAAACCCTTGTACACTGAGCTCTTCAGCATCTCGCTGCTGGAATCCTTTATTCCTGTGGATGCCATCCCAACCAGAACCGGATCCAAGGTTCCATTCCCCATGGCCTCTATAATGACTTTTTCTTTCACCATACTTTCTAACTGGCCCGTTAAGCTCTCCAGGGTCTCATTCATAACCGCAAGTACTGCATAATACCGGACTTCCTGGAAATCTTGGGGAATTATCATACTTGTCTTGTTACCGATAAAAATCGGGATCGGGGTTGTCATGTGCGAACTGTTGTCCTCGGTTACAATATATAAAGCAGCATTAGGGATCGACTGCCATGACAAACTCATTTCACGAGTACCGTTCTCAGACATCCGGAGATTCACCATATCCGCTCCTTCCAGCTCCTCGACCCATGCCGTTTTCATCTGTGGAAACACCGCCACCGTTACGCAAAAAAGAAACAACATGGATACTAAAAATATCAGCATCCCCTTCCAGCTGGTCCTGAATTCCATTAGAAAAGTACGTCCAAACATTTATTTTTCACCCCCCTTGCCATCCTCAAAATCCTTACCATCCTCTGTACCTTTTCCACCAACATCCCCACAATCACGGTGATCAACAACATCATCGCCATAATATTTCAGGAACAACTCTTCGAGACTGAATGTCATCAGATTCATGTTAACTATGCAATGATCGGAAACTGCCTTTATTACTCGATCCAGGTTCGCTGAAACCGTTAAGGTGAGGCGGTTATTCTCGTATATTAGATCGCTAACTCCGTCCAGCAAAAAAATATCAGGGTCTACCTCTTCTCTGAAATCGACTTCCAGAACCTTTCCCATCTTGTCCTGGAGATTGGAAATGTTCTCCACCACAACAAGCTCCCCGTTCTTTATTATTGCCACCCGGTCACAGACCTCCTCCACCTCTGCCAGTATATGGGAGGACATGAATACCGTCAATCCTTTTTCCCTCATTCCACGAAGGAGGCGATAGAATTCCTTCTGCATAAGAGGGTCCAACCCGGTTGTGGGTTCGTCCATTATTATCAGGTCGGGGTTCCCCATTAAAGCCTGGACTATACCTACCTTCTGCCTGTTACCTCGGGAGAGTTCATGTGTTTTCCGGTCAAGGTCCAGATCCAACCTCTCCGCAAGGGCTTCCATCTTTTTGGGCGACCGGATATCTACCAGGGCCCGAAAATGGTTCAGATAACTTCGGACGGTCATACCGGGATACAACCCGAAATCGCTTGGAATGTAGCCGATTCGCCTCCTTATCGCAGAGGAATTCTGATGGGGGTCCATTCCGAATATCTCAATATTTCCCGCAGTCTTGTGTAGAAGTCCAAGACAAGTTCTGATGGTTGTGCTCTTTCCAGCGCCATTAGGCCCCAGGAGTCCAAATATCTCTCCCTTTCGAATTTTCAGATCCAGGTCCCTTACGGCGACAAGCTCGCCGTATTTCTTTGTGAAATTCCTGATAACAAGAACTGGTTCGGCGGACATGATATCACTTCATGGTTGTTATCCCACAACATTATTAGGTTATATTACGGAGAAGTATACAACGATCAAGTATATAGCATTACAGCTTGATATTTATAATGCCGTTCATGCACGGTAGTTTATATATTCATATCCCCATAAGGAAACCATGCGTAAGATGATAGTTGAGCTGGATATCACAAGGTTGAATCCCATAATCGATCGCCTGAAAGGCAACATGCTTGATATAATCGAGAGCTACGAACTGTTGGAGCTTCTAAGAACCGACTTCGAGCGTGGAATAAAGGTACACGTATCCTCCATCACAATAAAGGAGGGGCATAGTTACGAGGAAATAAAATGGCCGGGTAACTTTCAGATCCATCAGCTGGCCCGAGACGGCCGGAAGTACATTCTTCTCTTCTCATCCCGCGCACCCAACAAGGCTTTCAAGATGCTGATGAATAAGTTCAATCTGAACATAATCCCTACCACACCCACGAGGTTCAGGGATGGTACATTCACTTTTTCGGTAATTGGAGAAGTGGAGGAACTGCGAAAGACACTTAAAAGACTCAAGCTCATCGGGCATGTTACCGACGTATCGTATCACAGAGCAGTTTACGAAGAGCATAACCTCATTTCGGTGCTCACCGAAAAACAGAAAGGGCTAATAATAGAGGCTAAAAAACTCGGATACTATGATTATCCCAGGAAGATCGATGCTGGGAAGCTTGCCAAAAAGATAGGACTTTCGAAGACCACTGTACTGGAGCATCTTCGAAAGGCAGAAGGAAGACTGGTGAAGAATTTGTTTGCCGGATATTGATAAAATTATAAATAATGGGCCTGGCCGGATTCGAACCGGCGACCGCCCGGTTATGAGCCGGGTGCTCCACCATGCTAAGCTACAGGCCCTTTTGTGAACGTAGTGAGCAAATGGGACGTAAAGCCGTGAACCGTTGAGGATTACGGCGCTACAGGCCCAGATATGAGTGAAACGAGTATGTGGGACTGTCAGATGTGAACCGGAATGGTTTACATCGCGACAGGCCCTTTGAATTATACAGATATAAAGGAATAAATATGCGCCGCCGACCGGATTCGAACCGGTGACCTTGCGGTTAACAGCCGCATGCTTCCACCAACTGAGCTACGGCGGCATATATGGGCAATAATTTCAAGGCTGAGGTATGAAACCTCATATATAAAAAAATTTGTTCATTTTTAATGATTTAACCGGTGATTTCATGAGAACAAATATCCTGATTAGGAGTTCTGTGAACTAAAAATTATGTCAAAAAGAAAAATATATTGAAAACAATGCCGATAATTACTTTTTAACCTGCTTTTTCATGGGCCTTTTCATGGGCTTTTTCATGGGTTTTTTCACGGTCTTTTTGGCCGGTTTCAAAACTTTCTTGGCGGGTTTCGAGACGGTTTTTTTTGCTTTCGGGATCCCCTTTTTTCCAGAGGCGGCCTTTTTATCGGATTTCTTCGGCTTTGCTTTAACGGATTTCTTGATGCCAGGTTCGGCCTTTTTAATGGGTTTGGCAGGTGAGGGTTTTTTTCCCTTTACTGCCTTAGCGGCAGCCTTCTTGGCTTTAACAGTCTTTGGCTTTGCCACGGGTTTTACAGATGGTTTCTTAGATGTCGAGGGTTCATTTTTCTCTTTAACCTTTGGTTTCCTTACTTTCACCGGTTTCCGTACAGACTTTTTGGGAAGTTTTTTTATGGTTACTTTCCTTGGTTTTTTTGCTTCTTCGGATTCTGCCGGTTCTTCATCCACAAAAATAGGTTCAACCTCGAGAGGCTCGACTTCCATGGGTTCTGTGACAAGCTCCATCTTTATTGGTTTCATTTCGAGTTTTTTCTCGGCGCTCTTCTTTTCCAAGTCGGCCTGCTTTTTCTTTTGCATGTTTTCCATAAGTTTCTTTTTCATTATTCCCACAGTGGATTCAAATTTATCCAAGTCCATATCAGGCTTGGCAAGCATCTTTATTGTTGATATCTTGACCCCCATTTCAGAATAGGTCATCGCTTCCTCTGGATATAATCTAGCCCAGACAGTCCAGAGCATCTTGTTCTCCGGCCTATTCACCGGTTGTCCGGGTAGTTTATCCAAGAATTCTTCCAGCTTTGTGATGTCATTCGAATCCACAGCCATTCTACCACCATACGCTATTCGAAAGGTAACTGACTTTTCATATTTTAAACCTATCCCCACTAACCTGCCTTAAATGGAAAAAAATCAGGTCTCATTAATTCAATTTATCTGTTGTATAAAATCAAAAAATGGGCCAAGCCGGATCACGAACTAAAACTTTTTGTGATTTGGCTGCGCTGGCAAGGGCAGGCCAAAAAGTTTCAGAAAATCCAAAAACCCTGCCCTTACATGCTCGCCAAATAAATAAGAAGAGTGGGCCAAGCCGGATTCGAACCGGCGATCACCGCCTTGTAAGGGCGGCATCATAACCACCTAGACCATTGGCCCATATAGATCATCGAAACAGCCAATCTGACCTCTGAGCAAATATTGGTGTATTATTAAAAATTTACCCAGTAATTGAGCCGAACGCAAATCATCTTGGTCTCAATTTCATTAACGGGACCAGATATAAATACATCTCATAAGATACCGGTAATCATGACGATTCTGGTTACAAACGATGATTCGGTGGAAAGTCCGGGAATCTATAGCCTGATTTCTGCAGCAGCAAGAGTGGACGATGTCATAACTGTTGCACCCGACAGTCCAAAGAGCGGAATTTCCAAAGCCATGACCTTCCACAAAATGCTAAGAGCAAATGAGCGGAATGCGGTGATAGATGGAACAGAAAGAAAGCTCACTGCCATAAGCGGTACTCCTGCCGATTGTGTGTTGTTCGCCCTGACCCAGTTCCAACAGAAAAATATATCGATGGTGGTAGCAGGAGTCAATGCCGGAGATAATACCTCATATCACTCAATATTCACATCAGGCACCCTGGGAGCCTGCATAGAAGCTGCTCTCATGGGTCTTCCCGCCATTTCATTTTCGTACCAGTCCCCACCTGAGAACTGGTTCAACCACAAGGGATTCCATCTGGGGAACGAAGTCATCGATCTGCTAGAAATTATTATCAGAAAAGGGGTAGAGAACGAATTTCCATCTAACACCAATATTATTTCAGTGAACATTCCCCGGTCCTATACGTGTGAAACGCCGATTATCGTCCGACCGCCACAGATCCTTCGATTCGAAAATGAAGTGATATGGGGAAAGGATCCCCTTGGAAACGATTACTTCTGGTTAGGCGGCAAGCTCATTAGCGAAAAAGTAAAAGGAAAAGACTGCTGGGAATTACTTGAAGAAGGTAATGTTGTAATTACACCTTTGGATATTTCGATGTATGCCGATTCGGACATTGAAACAATACGAAAATGGTTTGAATAATATCTACATTCCTGGAAAGTTACCGCCCTTGAACTGCTTCATCAGCTTCTTTCTCATCTTTCTGTCGGAGGTCAGTCCCTTCATAGCCTTTTTCGACATTTTGTGATATTTCAACAGCGCCTTTACATCCTTCGGTTCAACACCGGCTCCGTGAGATATGCGCCGCAGTCGTGAATGTTTTACAATTTCCGGTTTTTCCATTTCTTCATCAGTCATTGAATCCATTATCACCCGAAATCTTTTCAGATTTACCTTTGCTTGCGATACAGCCTGATCGGACATGCCGCCGGACATTCCGGCAGGGCCGATTGGTAACATATTCATCACTTTTTGAAGAGGACCCATCTTTGTCAACATTTCCATCTGCTGATACATTTCCTTCAAAGTGAATTTGCCGGTCATGAGTTTCTTGGCGCTTTCTTCGAGGGAATCTTCATCCATTACCTCCTGCGCCTTTTCCAGAAGGGTCTGAATATCTCCCATTCCAAGCAGCCGCGAGATGAACCTGGGCGGATCGAACATCTCCAGGTCATCCATGTGTTCTCCGATACCGATGAAGACGATGGGTGCTTTTGTTACCGATACCGCTGATATCGCCCCGCCGCCCTTGGCAGTACCATCGAGCTTGGTCATAATCACCCCCGTGATATGAACCGTCTCGTGGAACGCTTTTGCTTGTGGGCCGGCCTGCTGCCCCACCGCCGCATCTATCACCAGAAACCTCTCATCGGCTTTCGAGACCTTGTAGATGTTTTCCATCTCATCGATAAGGTCCTGTTCAAGAGAATGCCTTCCCGAGGTATCGATTATGACGATATCCTTCTTTTTCATTTTTTTAAGGCCTCTCTTTACTATAGAAACGGCATCCTTGTTACCAGGCTCACCGTAAACCGGAACCTTGGCCTGCTCCCCTAACTGGGCCAGCTGCTCGTATGCAGCGGGACGATGAACGTCACCGGCAATCACTCCGACCTGAAGCCCCTTTTTCGAAAAAAATTTCGATAATTTTCCGATGGTGGTGGTCTTCCCCTGCCCGTAGAGACCCACCATCATTATCACATGTTTTTTAAGGGAAACCTCCCTTGCTCCTCCCAGTACCTTTACAAGTTCATCGTAGATTATCCTTATCACGTGTTCTCTGCCGCTCATCCCTGCAAGTGGTTTTTCCTCCAACGCCCTCCTCTCAACCTCCTTCGTCAATTGTAAAACGAGTTTTACGTTGACATCCGCCGATAAAAGCGCTCTTTGAATATCCCGAACTATCTCCTTTATGAGATTCTTGTCCACGTGGGACGCCTTGGCGATCTTCTTGAGCGTATTGCGGAGGGATTCGCTTAAATTTTTCAGTACCATTGAAAACACCATCAATTCCGAGAATCGTAACTTGTGATATTCATAACATGAATCCATTCCTATATAAAAATCCTTATTGACAAAAAGTGTACATACGCCACAATAACACGACGGAACGCCGAAGAAATCACTCCGGTTCCCTATTTACGATCAGAATCTGCTTACGGATAAAGATTATTCCATCTGCTTACCAATCTTCCTCGCCCAGAAGATATCTGTGCATGGATGCTGCGGCCTTCCTACCAGCGCCCATGGCCAGTATCACAGTGGCGGATCCGGTTACAATATCTCCACCTGCCCACACCCCTTTCTTGGATGTCTTGCCATCCTCATCTGCCTCGATATACCCCCAACGGTTCAATTCGATATCCGGTTCGGAGGACGTCAAAATGGGATTGGGACCAGCTCCTATTGCAATCACCGCCAGATCAGTTTCTATGATAAAGTTGGAATCTTCGATAGGGACTGGCCTCCTCCGTCCTGAATCGTCGGGCTCACCAAGTTCCATTCGAATGCATTCCATTGCCCGAAGCTTACCTTCATCATCCCCTATGAACCTAATGGGTGTTGTGAGAAAATCGAATATTACACCTTCCTCTTCCGCATGGTGAATCTCCTCAATTCTCGCCGGGAGCTCCTCCCTGCTCCTGCGATATATGATATGTGCTTCCTCAGCACCAAGGCGGAGCCCTGTTCTCACGGAATCCATGGCAACATTTCCACCTCCCATGACGCAAACATTTTTACCTGGTGCTATAGGAGTATCGTAGTTCGGAAAATCATAGGCTTTCATAAGGTTAGAACGGGTAAGGTATTCATTTGCGGAAAATATTCCCAGTAGATTCTCTCCCTCGAGACCCATGAATCGGGGAGCTCCCGCACCGATACCGATGTAGATGGCATCGAAACCTTTCTGGGTCATCAGTTCATCCAACGAATGTATCTTTCCGATAATATGATTGGTGTGTATCTTGACGCCTTGCTCTTCCATGCATTTGATCTCGTAATCCACGATAGCCTTGGGCAGACGGAACTCCGGTATGCCGTATACCAGCACACCACCTGGTTTGTGAAAAGCTTCGAAGACGTGAACCTCATGTCCCAATCTCATCATATCCGCTGCCACTGTGAGCCCTCCCGGCCCCGAGCCAACAACCGCAATCTTCTTCCAGGTAGGCGGTGAACAGTTAACACAGCATTTTTCTTCCGAATATCGCTCCAGATCGGCAACGTAACGTTCAAGATAGCCGATCCCCACCGGTTCTTTGCTTACCTTATTCTGGGTGCAGGGCCCTTCGCATTGAACCTCCTGAGGACACACACGGCCTGTGATGGCGGGCAGGGCATTGTCCGCCTTGATTATTTCCAGTGCTTCCATGAATTTACCCTCTGCAATGGTATCGAGGAACTCCGGTACGCGAATGTTCACCGGACAACCCTTGACACAGGGCGAGGAGGGGCACAGCAGACAGCGCTTGGCTTCCTTAATCGCCGTTTCAACATTATAGCCAAGGTTAACTTCGTCGAAATTCCTTGCTCTGGCAAGAGGGTCCTGTTCAGTCATTTTGCTCCGATGAGTCTTCATTCGCTCTTTTTTTTCTTGAACCGGAAGACGCCTACCTTCATATCTGTATCCACCCATCTAATCCTCACACTCCTTTTGATAAATGTCGTAAGAGCATTTTTCCTCATTGAGATACGCTCTCTGTCTGGTAGTCAACAAGTTCCAGTCAACATCGTGTCCGTCGAATTCAGGCCCGTCGATGCATGTGAACTTTGTCTTGCCACGGACGCAAACACGGCAAGCTCCGCACATTCCCGTTCCGTCTATCATAATAGGATTCAAACTGACGATGGTTTTAACTCCGAAAGGCTTGGTCGTCAATGCACAGAACTTCATCATAATACCGGGACCAATGGAATAAACCCGACCAATCTTATTATCAATGTCGGCTTCAAGAAGTTCTTTTAGAGGTTCGGTGACCAGGCCCTTCCTGCCGAAAGATCCGTCATCGGTGGTTATTATATGCTCGTGGCTGACCGATGCAAGTTTATTCTTCCAAAACAATAAATCCTTTGAGCGGGCCCCATGGATGGAGATGACCTTATTACCTTTTTCATACAAGCTCCTGGCAATGGGATAAATTGGAGCAGTTCCGACTCCACCGGCAACCATTATCACCGTTCCGTAGTCATCGATATCCGATGCATGACCCAGAGGTCCTAAAATCGCGAATATATCATCGCCTTCTTCCAATTTGGAAAGTCTCAAAGAAGAAGTTCCAACAACCATGAAAACAAGTGTGATGGTTCCTTTTTCCACAGACCAGTCTGCGAGAGTCAGGGGGATTCTCTCCCCTTTTTCAGAAACCATTATTACCACGAACTGCCCAGCTCTTGCCTTATTGGCTATACCCTTGGCTTCAACTTCCATCTCGAAAATGTTCGATACTAATTTCTTTTTCATGAGTATCTTGTTCATCATTTCACCTCGTCATTTTTGTATTGGTCTTAATCTTGTTAGACTGTCCCAAGGTTTGCCAAATCGTCTTCCATTTATAATCGAATCCATTGATGCGTAATCATTCGAACTGGACGGGGGAAAACTAATGCCCCGAGTATAAGAAAAATCTATATTTAATGTTTGTGCAGGAAATCCCATTTCACCCGAATAAGATAAACAAACGAATTATTTCCTTTCGATAATTGCTACGAAATATTATGCTATACCTTTACATTAATGCCGGCTATAAGTGAAAAATGTCATTCTTCGATATCCATATAAATGTAATCAATTTCCGGCGTCCACATACATTTAACAGTACAAAAACCATAAGGGCTGTAAACACCTTTATCAAAGCACCATCATAGCCACCCAGTTCTTCTTTCCAAGTTTAAGTGGAAAAATATTTAGTAGAGTTGTCGCATTAGTATGCCAAATATATCATATTGTCAAACTAAGTTTGAAAATTATGGTTATCGTGTATAAGGTATTCGAGGTAGGATAATGCAACCCAGCAATATGGCATACGACAGAGCGATTACCGTGTTCTCGCCGGATGGAAGACTTTTCCAGGTGGAATACGCAAGAGAGGCGGTGAAAAGAGGGACAACAACGGTTGGACTGAAGTACGATCGGGGTGTGATACTGATGATCGACAAGAGGATCAGCTCCAGATTGATCGAACCCAGTTCCATCGAAAAAATATTCAAGATCGATGAGCACATCGGATGTGCCACATCCGGTCTCGTTGCCGATGCCAGGGTTTTGGTGGACAGGGCTCAGATAGAAGCTCAGATCCATAAGATTTCCTATAATGAGATGACCTCAGTTGAGAATCTCGTAAAACGTATCTGTGATTACAAACAGAACTATACCCAATTCGGAGGAGTAAGACCCTTTGGAACCGCTCTTTTAATCGCCGGTGTGGACAACAAAGGTATTCACCTTTATGAGACTGATCCAAGCGGCGCTCTAATAGCCTACAATGCTGCAAGTATAGGTGCCGGGAGAAACACTGTTATGGAGGTATTCGAGGAGAAGTTCAAGCCTGGAATGAGCAAGGACAAGGCAATAGGACTGGGTCTTGAAGCCCTGGAAATCGCAACTGAAAAGGAACCCGACAGTGATACAATCGAAATAGGAATCATGGAAAAGGAAAAGGAATTCAGCAAATTATCCGCTAAAGATGTGGCATCGTTCGTGAAAAAATACAAAGGACGTAAGTCCAAATAGTAATCATTTATTTCTTTTCGAAAAAAACCCAGAGAGTTGTTAATTATGGTTTCCCTTGAGGAAGCAGTTGTTGCCAGATTGGA
The DNA here is from genome assembly GCA_964342815.1 of uncultured archaeon. GTDB lineage: Archaea > Thermoplasmatota > Penumbrarchaeia > JASLWR01 > JASLWR01 > JASLWR01. Next base: position 28,694 of record CAYFHS010000029.1, read on the forward strand.
TCGGCATGGAGAGCGGTTCGAGATTCTGATAGAACCATCCGACGCCCAGAAGTTCAAGGAAGGAGCCGACATAGACATCCTTGCATCTCTCGCAGCAGAGGAGATTTTCAAGAGCTCCTCGAGAGGGGACCGAGCTTCCGAAGAAAGCATTCATAAGGTATTTGGGACTACGGATGTCGCATTGGTTGCCAGTGAAATCCTGACCAAGGGTAATATTCAGCTGACACAATCGCAGAGAATGAAAATGCGCCAGAAGAAAAAGGACAAGATAGTGGATATAATTGTAAGGAACGCCATAAACCCGCAGACGCAAACCCCACATCCGCGTCAGAGAATCGAACTGGCAATTGAAGAGGCGAAGATCAGTATAGATCCTTTCAAATCAGCGGACAGTCAAGTCAACGACGTTTTGGGTAAATTGAGAATCCTTATGCCTATAAAATTCGATACGCTGGTTATGGCTGTAAGACTATCCGCACCGGATTACGGCCGCTGTTTCAGCGAGATAAAGGACATGGGAAAACTAACTCGGGAGGAATGGCAAAAGGATGGCAGCTGGATCGGTATTGTGCAAATCCCGGCTGGTCTGAAATTGGAATTTTTCGATAGACTCAATTCGAAGACCCATGGTGAAGCAGCTGTGAAGATACTCGATTGAGCTTGAGTAGCCGGAAACTCATCCCCCGAAATGCTTCTTTCGTTTCCTGAGTGGAAGCAAACGTATGAGATTAATCGAAGGATCAAAGGAATTGATACCTAGAGTGTCCCACGTCATAAGGATGATCGAAAGATATGCCCACAGGAGAGGCCTCACTGAAAGGGTAAAAGCCCATCTTAACGGATTCCATTGAATCCTTAGGGGACCATCCATTTAGTTTTTCGGAATATGATCGGCATTCCGTATGAATTGCGACGCTAATATTGAGCCAATGGCGGCCAAATCCTCAGTGGGTAGATGGTAACCGGCAGTGGAATCGAAAAGTATGTTCACGCTGGGAGGGATCTCGTCATCGCCCTCCCATAGAACAATGGTCACAGATAGTCTGGGAAATATTTGGATTCTAATGGCTGTATCACCCATTTTGACAACCGATCCCTTCATGAATTCTCCTGCCATTAAAAATTCCCGTGAGGATTGTCCGAATCGGTCTAAAATTGGGGTGAGGGTTCTCGCGCGGAACGCACTGTAATAAAAATTCCCACCCTCGAGATCCCTGAAAGATATCATTTTCCCTGCTGGATCGATATCTTTAGCATTCACCAGATAATGCAGGATAACTGCTTCAAAGAAGGGATTTGTTGGCTTTCCTTCAATGGTGATAACTCGTTCATCCTGTAATATTATAACATATTCATTATTCATAAAACAAAGCTGCAATCCCGCATATGTCAACATCGCTTTGCTTCTTTGGGCGATGTCACTCTCATCCCTTTTTTTTAACCTGGACCATGCCAGCTCGATGGACGGTCGCAGGTTTCCCGCATCATCTCTCATTTAAGTCATCCACTTTTTTTAGTTGTTTCCCCCGAGTGAGAGTAGTGTTAATATTATTTGCCATACCGGTATCATTAAAGACCTCGTTTGACTGCTATTCGCATTCACGGGTCCAGACAATAAATTATTTAAGCTACCATTCTGTTAAAATAAGTCGATCCCATGTCGAATTATGATGAAAACGAAGAAAAACCTCCTGAAGACGTCGATATTAATGAGTTGGGATCAAAGGATCCGGACGATATGGCCGAGAATGTAATTAAAGGGCTCGATTTCTACAATCAGGGTCGATTCCGTGAAGCCTACGAATGTTTCGAACTGGCACTTGTTGAGAGCCCGGACAATCCGAATATCCTTTTAAACCTTGCCATGTGCATGCTGCAGGGAAACCTGCACAGCACCCATTCCGAATTGATGGATATGTTCGACAGGATCATCGCCATCGATGAGAAATGCAAAGAGGCCTGGGCCAATAAAGGTTCATATCTGGCGGCATGCGGCAATCTTATTGATGCATTGGTCTGCCTGAACAGAGCCGCTGTGCTCAGCGACGAAGCGCAGGTACTGGAAAACAGAGGAAATGTATATTTAGAGCTCGGTAATTACGAAATGGCACTTCATGACTTCAATAGAGCGCTTGAGGAGAACTCAACTAAACCGGATCTGATTTATAAGAAGGGAGTTTCGCTGCTGGAGCTTAGACGTTTCGAAGAAGCACTGGAATGTTTCGATACGGTGCTGGCGTCAGGATACAAGATCAATGAGACACGATTGAGCAAAGCTGAGGTCCTCCTCGACCTTGGAAAAATGTCCGAGACCATCTCGGTCTGTGATGAAATCCTTGAAGCAGATTCCGAAAATATAAGGGCAATAGGTCTGAGGGGAATCTCACATCATTTTATGGGTGATGATGATAAGGCTAGAATTGATTTAAAACGAGTAAAAAAGATCGCCAAGGAGAAGGGTATGGAAAAAACCCAGCTCATAAGAATACTCGAACAGACAATGAGTCAGATCGATTCATGAATTTCAACGTAACAAAATTGACAATAATTAAGAGCTGAAAGGAAAGTGGATATTTGAGAAATTGCAAACGTAGAAAAAAAGTAAATGATCGGGCCGTGGATAAATATTTATTAGTTTTCTACATAATCCTTCTGATCATGATGGTGATGACGCTCTATTTCTATTACCGATTCATCGTGGACAATGATAAGGATCAAGGACTTTTGGAGGTCCCGGCATCAGCGGAATACAGCATTAGGAGAACCGAGACCATCACGGTCAGCCGCACTCCTGTGAGTTATAAATTCAAACTCTACGAGCCCCCCCTCATACCTGATGAGAGCTCATCCTCTCCGGGTTCGATCCAGAATATGATTGGGCTTGAGCTTAATCCCATGCCGAAAAGAAGTTCGGGGGAAAGCACCGAAATTATCTGGGAGAAGGATAATTTTCTCGGAACGGATACAATCAGCATCGTATACACAGTGAAGGCACAGACCGTTAAATGGGATCTCGATAGCTCGAAGTGCGGAAATATCGAAGACATCAGCAACGAAAATCTAAAAAAACAATATTTAGGTGACCAGTGGGCCGAAGACGCCAACGGGGACGGTGAACCTGAGGACGGAGATCACAACGGCATTCCGGATTCATACAAGATAGAACCCAGCAATTCACAAATTGCCAAAAAAGCGCAGGAGATCGCAGGGGACGGGAAGAATGTTTATGATACTGTCTCCAAAATATACCGTTTCATCACACGGGATGGTGGATTCACCTACTCATTGGGAAGAGAGGGAAGCCCTTCAAAGGCGCTGAGCACTCTGAACTCGCGTGAAGGGGATTGCGACGACCAGTCGATACTGTTCATATCCATGTTAAGATCACTGGGTATTCCCGCCTGGCTTGAGATAGGTCTTCTGTACGATCAGCCCAAGGACATGTGGTTCGGCCATGCATGGACGAACATTTACATTCCTCTGTCCGGAGGAGGTTATGAGGTGGTGGCGGTGGACGTGGTAAATGAACAGTTCCTGTTCAGAACATGCAACCATTTGACTGACTGGACCGATGATGGTACCAGAGGCCATTACGACAATAAGGGAAATTGGAATAAGTGCAATCTTGCCGATTACTACTATTTCTTTTCATACCACTACGCCTCTCAACGTAAACCGAAAGTACAGCACATGGAGGAGTTTATTACCTTGGGCTACACGTCGGAGGGAAGCGTTCTCTATGATGCGGAGACGGGGGAGAGCCGCTCGGTGGACGAAATACCTTTTCTGGAACTGCCGGCAATAATTATTTTGGTTACTTGCGTCATGGCTATTTCCTACGGAAAACAAAAAAAATGAACGTGGTTTGTCATGTCCGGCATCGAAAAAAATACAAACTGGAGAATGGTTCCTTTTCTGTTGCTTATAATAATGGTCTTTTCTACCGGTTGCACGGATAAGGATGGCAAGATCGAGATCGATAAGGGAGGGGATTATTCGGTGGTGATCCCCGCCGAAAAAGGCGATGTACTATATATCAAGTGGGAGACCGATGGTAATATACAATGGCAGTTGAGTGATGACAACGGCACAATAATCCCAGGAAATCCCCAGGATATCGTGGGATTCAACAATATTGGTGAGGAGAATATCAAGATCCAGCAGAACGCCACCTTCACCCTGACCTTCGATAATTTGGATGATAGAGCTATCGATATCGAACTGGAATGGGAGATCAGATAAGTCGAGGGAATCAGGTGAGCGGACAACAACAGGATTCCTCAGTGCGCCTGGGCAGGGAGTCACCCGGCAAACTTCTTATGAAACTTTCTCTGCCCGCCATGATTGCCATGTTCGTCCAGTCCACCTACAACGTGGTGGATACCATCTTCGTGGGAAGGATCGGCGGTGGGGGTGTGGAGGGAGTGAAGGCCATTACCGCCCTTGCTGCAGTATTCCCTATACAGCTCATATTGATAGCGGTTAGCGTGGGTACCGGTATAGGCGTCTCATCGTTGATATCGAGGTTATTGGGAAAGGGAGAAAAGGGAAAGGCCAGCATTGTTGTGAACAACGCCGTGATGATCAGCATCCTTTTCTCTGCTGTGACCGCGCTTATGGGTTATTTCCTGGCTTCTCAGATAGTGGGCCTGTTCATCGAGGACGAGAATATTATCCTCATGGGATCTGAATATTTGAGGATAATAATGATATTTTCCGGTTCTCTTTTCTTTTTCATACTGGGCGAGAGGATACTCCAGGCCCAGGGAAATACTTTCGTACCTATGCTGGTGCTGGCCTCCACTGCCGTACTAAATATAATACTTGATCCCATTTTCATTTACGGTTTCTGGTTCATACCGGCCCTGGAAGTGAAGGGGGCCGCCGTAGCCACGGTGATATCGAGAACGGTGGGTGCGGTGGTGATGCTGGCCATCCTCCTTTCCGGAAAGAACGAATTATCAATAAAGATACGGGAATTCCGTCCAAACTGGCCCCTGATAGGAAGGATCTATGCCGTTGGAGGGCCCACAATGATAATACAATTGCTGGGAAGCATCACTCTGGGGGCCGTAAACGTGATACTGGGTGCAATATCCGGTTATGCAGTTGCGGTTCTGGGTCTCTTCTTCAAGGTTCAATCGTTCGTAATGATGCCCGTATTCGGTCTGGTACAGGGATTCATACCAATGGTGGGTTACAACTACGGGGCCGGGAATCGGACGAGGGTGAAAAAAATACTAAAAATATCGCTAGCTTGGAGTTTCGCTCTCTCTTTTATAGGATTTCTCGTCTTCCAGCTGATCCCTGGCAAACTGATATCTGTGTTCAATTCGGATGAGACCCTTATTAGTGTGGGTACAACTGCATTTCGATGGATCGCTCTTTTGTATTTTCTTACCGGGCCTGTTGTGATCATGGCCTCGTTCTTCCAGGCTATCGGAAAGGGTGGCCGCAGCCTATTCCTGCTGGTTGTGCAGCGTGTGGTGGTACTGCTGCCCGCGGTATATCTGTTCAGTATCATTTCCGAGGATATCATCCTGATCTGGAGAGCTTATCCCATATCCACCGCGTGGGGATTCTTTCTGGGGCTTGTGTTGATAGTGGCCGAGTTAAGGAAGATGGGGAGCAACAGTCGAGTATCAAACGCATGATCGTCTTTTACGATCCCGGTCATGTAATTTAGAGGACACCTTCAAACCGGTATCTCTTTCTTCCGGAAATAATGCAGGGAAGCTACGTAAGCAATGATACCCACCACCAACGGAATTATAATATTTATCAACGTAAATTTTTCATCCAACAATAGCTCAGCCGCGTCCCAGTAAGTGAACATTGAAAACCATTTCAGGAATTCCACCTTCGTTGATATACTTGATACGATCTGGAAAACATATTGCACGAAGACGGCTCCCATTATCATGCCCAATCCGCGTTTATACTCGTTGATGAATACCGAGGCAAAACAGCCGATAGCAATGAAAGCAAGCCCGAACGGTATTCCACCTATAAATGCAAATGTAAAACCGGCCCATGGGATAGATCTTCCAATGACCAGAGTTCCTATCACCAAACCAAGAAAAGCAGCGATAGAAATTATTACGAACTTCGCTAGGATCACGTATGTCTTCTCAACCAGGAAACGATCCCTCGTGTATCCCGTGGCCATTAGCACATCTATGGACCGCTCCTCAACATTTTTCGTTATGGAAGAAAGACCCATTATGCTGAAATATATCGCCATAACGAGAGGCCATAGTGAAAAGAATTCCATAACGAGAAAACCCCTCAGCTCGTACATGTTTACAATATCGCCGCCCATCATTCCCTCAATAAAGGCATTATCCTCCATATAATCGTCGAAAGCGCCGGTTTGGGTTAGATTTTCGGTGGTGACGATCTCGGATATTGTAGCGTTGGTCAGATTCCAATCCTCAGTGAGATAGACTACCAGAAAAGCTCTATAATTTTTGTTAATGTTAACATAATCCCTGGAGCCATTGTAAAGTATCGAAATCCCATACTCATCCAGTGTGGAATTGATATCAAGCTCACCCATATCTTCTGGAAACTCGCCCGTAATATAGGCCAGGTATAAAGAACCATAGGAACTATCACTCTCTGCCCCGGTGGCTATATGATTCGGATATTCGTGTTTGATATCCCAGGAGAGATTATATTTATTATCTTCCATTTCCTCCAGTTTGATTCCACTTCCCTCAAAAAATGGATTCGAAAGACCACGCTCAAAGGATGGGAAGATGGTTACTATCAACAAACCGTACCCGATCATAATGATGCTGAATATCAGAATACCGCGCCTAGACTCCTTCAGCATCGTTACGAATAACTGTTTCTTCATTCCTTCACCTCCGATTCATTATTATCCCTGTGAACCTCTTCCATCCCATAATACTTAAGGAAAACATGTTCCAGCGAAGTGTCTTCGAATGTCAGCTCATTAACAGTATGTTTGGCGAGCTCCTTGATGATGCCGTCAACGTTGGAAAAAACCGTCAGTACCAATCTGTTGCCTGCCAATTTAACGTCGGAAACTCCTTTCTTTCTCCTAAATATCTCCGGGTCGGGGGGATCCCGAAAATCGATGATCATGATACGTCCGGTCTTCTTCTTGAACTCGCCCATGGTTTCCACCGCCACCAGCTCGCCCTCTCTTATTACCCCCACCCGGTCGCATATGGCGTCCACCTCCGAGAGTATGTGGGATGACAGAAAGATGGTGTTTCCCTTCGTCTTTTCCTCGAGTAACAATTTATAGAATTCCTGCTGCATCAACGGATCGAGCCCCGTTGACGGTTCGTCCATTATCATCAGTTTTGGAGAATGCATGAATGCGGAGACCAAGCCCACTTTCTGCCGATTCCCCCTGGAAAAATCCTTTATGCGCTTGCTGAGATCAAGATTGAACCTTGAGGACAATTCCTCTATGCGGTTCTTCCCGGTATGGTCCATCATGCCCAGGAGAAAATATAGATATTCACTGGCAGTCATTCTCGAACTCATTGTGAAATCCGACGGCAGATATCCAACCTTCCTTCTGACATCGGCCCCCTTAAGCTGGGGATCCATTCCCAGCACTTCGATCTTCCCGGCTGTGGGTCTTATATAGTCCAAAATCGTACGTATGGTGGTGGTCTTACCAGCCCCGTTTGGCCCAAGAAATCCAAAAATCTCTCCGGATGAAATCCTTAATGAGACGTTTTCGACACCGCGTGCTTTGCCGTAATATTTTTTTAGACCTGCAACTTCGATAACGGGTTTTTTGTCGGTCCCCTCACTCATATTCGCACCTCATTTCATTTCCTTTACCTTTGAAAAAATACCGCTAAGTCTTTCCAACTCAAGTATCGCGAGAAACCGGGTGTGTTCTTTGGCCAAAAGGGCAATGTTCTCCGCCATGTACTGCTCGCGTGCTTCCTCCATTTTCCTGTAACCCTTGACCTTGTTTATTTGAGCGTCCCATTCCAGCACGAATGAACGGGCATCGGGACTGTTGAATTTTCTTTTTCTCAGCCGTTTTACCCGGAACGAATGGCGGATGAGATGAAAGGTGGAAACCGTCTTTGTGAATAGATCGGCATACTTTTCATCGTTCATGTCCAGTGGAGCAAGTATTTTATCGTGTTTTCGGGCCAGCCTGTAGGCAGTCACCAGAGAAGGTGGGGGAATCTGGATCTCGCCGTATTTTGCAAGATTCACACCGTAGATCTCCTCGTAATGCGAAAGACCCATTTCAGTTATTTCTCCGCCTACCGTAGCTTCGAGACCCGAGATCTCGTCAGGAGATATATGCAGGCCGATCACTTCCGGTTTGGCGATCGCGAAGGCTTTTTTCACGTTTTCTTCTTCGCTCTTCAATCCCTTTATAGTACCAAGAAGATACACCTTAGCGGTTCCCATTGTCAATTTGTGAAAATCCCCCGGGACCTCTCCCTTCTTGCTCATCTTCTTCCCACCTTAGCTCTTCTTTCCATAACCAGATCGAGTATGTCCTCGGAGCATGCAATATCCTCCAACTCACATTTCGTAATAATCGGAGTTCCCTCAATGTTCTTCTTGGTGGTATTGTCACTGAGAAAGAAGACCGACTGCCGCTCTACGATGGATCCGATATGTGCCATAACCCTTGCTTTCTTCCTTATCATCACTCCCGGTTTCTGGAAACCGGTCAGCAGCAGAACGTTATTCCGGTGAGTGAATGCATCGAAGGGACAGCGGAAGAGAGGAATCACTTCGTAACCGAGAAGGTGAAGTTTCGATTTTAACGAATGATTAACATTATCGAGCGTTTCCAGTTTTTCACGTTGTTTCAGCAGTTTCTCGTTGAGAACGAAAGGATTCAAAGAAGCGATCAAGGGTACTCCGAGGGTTTCTTCCATAACCAGGCCGACCTCAAGGGTTGCGCTCATACCCTGTTCGTACATCTGTACCGCTTTTCTTGAGACGCCCACGGCCTTTGCCATGTCGCCCAGGGACATTCCTCGCTCTCTTCGGACTTCTTTGAGTATCTCATTATCCAGGTCCACATAGAATCCCCCTGGAGCAGCGAAAACCGATGGAAAAACGCCTTCGATGAATATGTCATACAGAGTTTGGGCGGTGATGATGGAAATGAGATGTCGAAGATAGATTATTCCATCCTCCAGTGGACCGCTGGAGGCCCGATAGCCCACCATCACGGGGCTCGCGCCCAGAAACGATGCAAGCAATTTCAGCTGGCGGGCATTCTCCTTGGTGAACGAATCGATATTGGCCAGCACCTTGAAGATCAAGAGTGTATTGTCCCTGCGGCAGATGATATCAAAACTTATGGACCTTAAGTTATCGGGGTCGGATATGTAGAAACCGGACCTCCCGAGTATATCGCAGATGTCCGTTATCATTTGAGCTCTCTTCATGGAACCGACACCGTTTGATACCAGAAAAAATCGGGTTTTTAGATTCTTCAACTATTGAATTCAATTAAAAATGTTATCGCCAGTTATTGATTTTCAGAAGATATATGTTTATTCTTCTATATGTAGTTTATCATTCTGGCAATGGCCGGAAGGTCGAAAAGTACAAACTATTTTGGTTCAGTAGTGGATCGTCCTGGTACGGTGATACGGCAGATCATCCGGAGATTTGTCCTGGCCCTGAAGCCATAATTGATCGTTGATATATATGGGCTCGATGTGTGTATTTCTTTCAGCCAGACGTCTTCTGATCAGTTCCACGGCCCATATTGTATTGGCCCTAATCTCCACCTCCTCTTCGCTGTTCTCGGGAATCAGATTCATCCGGTCCACTTTCACGGCCAACTCCTCCGAATAGGCGAGTATCCCCATCTTTCTCAAGACCTGTGGTATCTTGTAATCGGCAAAGGCGGTGAGCTTTTCAATATTTGTCAATTGTCCATAACCCTGGCCTCCAAAGAGATTGTAGATGTCCGAGACCAGCAGCTGAGCGCGTTTGTAAAAAAATATTTCCCTATCCTTATAGAACGAAATATCAGCGAATGAAGGAAAATTCTCAACTATCAGGTCAAGTAAAATAAGAGCATCGCCCGAAGCTTTATTCATTACGGCGGTGAAGGAACCGTTGTACCTGTCAATAAGAGTGGAGCCGATCTCCTTGAGTATTTCCAGACGTTCCTCGAACAACGGTATGGGAACGTTGCCTCGGAAAAGATAGGAAAGCTCGTCAGCGTCAAGGGAAGCCATATAACCGGCATCCAATAGTAATTTCCCTTCCTCTATGGCTCTTCCGAAGGCGACCACCATTCCCCAGGCACCGTCATATTTTTTATTTTTATAATCCAAGGTCCATTTCGGCTCGCCCCAGTAGCAGAAATTTATGGAATTGAATACAAATAAAAAATGCAGTTTCTCCAGGTCGCTGAGAGAAGAAAGGTCGAAGGGAGCGTCAGAAAGCCAGTGTTTTGAGTCACCGGCCCTGAAATTGTCCGAGAACTCATGAAGCCGGTTCATTTTTATTTTTACTTGAACCGAATTTTCCATTACATATTTCGTGGCATCCAGTACGGGGTTCATGAAATCCGGTAAATGCCGCCATTTTATAAACTTTTTAGGACGGAGGAAAACATGTTCATTATTTCTTTTTACTCCCCGGTTTTCGAACTTTCATACCCCCCACTGTCTCGTCCGGCAATCCATCATCGGTCTCCTTCCCGCCGCCGTCACCCTTATCTTTTTTTGAACCTGTCACCGAGAACATATCCATGTATCCATCAACATCCTTGTCGTACGATTCCGGAACCGTTTCGGTCCTTTTCCCCTGTCCTTTGAAGAACTCCTCATCCATCCTCTTCTGTTCCATCCGGCTCTGTATCTCTCGGTAAATGAACACGCAAATGAGACAAATTGCAAGAATAAGGACTACAATCCAGAACCATTGGCCACCACTCTCCACATCCCTGGGAACTGGGTCGACCATAGTGTTATTGACCACCAGGTTCATGGTGTCGGTTCGCCATCGGCCCGAGGTATCCGTGACCTTCAGCGTGATGGTGAAATTTCCGGAATTATTGAAGGCATACGTCGGATTTACTCCCGTGAGGGTTTTCTGGCCTACATCGTTGAATGTCCAGATATAGCTCAGTATTCCTACATTGTCACTGCTTCCGCTGCCGTCAAAAGTTATCGTATCACCACGGTCGACGTAAAGATCGGGTCCGGCCACGGCGATGGGGTATATCACGTCCAGAATTTCTCCGTACAGGGTGAGGAACAATCCGCCTGCTGCAGCGTTCGGATCTGTGATATTGATGGATATATAATTGCCTGATACGAATACCAGATTGCTGTCATTATACATGGTCCAGTTGCCCGTGGTGGCGTTCATGTAATAGAGCCGTATGGAATCGGGATCAGCATTTTCGGGAACGGCATTACTTCCCGCCGTCAGATCGAAGCGGATCTCCAACCACTCCATCCAAAGGTAATCGGTACTTAAAGATACCACATTCCATTGGCTGTTGTTTTCCACACCCCCAAGGCCGCTTTTCAACTCGACTTCAGCGTCTCCACCGCCGATATTGCCAATCCTTAGTTCAATATCCAGCAACGGAAAGGAAGACGTATCGATCTTCCGGCCCAAGACCGAAATCGTTATGATCTTCTCGTCCCTACCACCCCTCAGGTCGTCCACAATTAGTTTTATCTCATGCAAACCTGGACTAAGAAGAGCCTTGAAAGCCGATAACGGGCCTTCGTAAAGAAGGCCGTCAAGGGTGGAGGTCCATCTGTATCTCAGGCCATCCCTATCAGGATCATTTGAAGAAGCCGCGCTGAAATCGATCTCGTCGATCTCCTTGAACACCGCCATTGGAGCAGGGCTGTCAATTAATCCAACGGGAGCATTGTTCGGCGCACCCAGCGAGTAAATTTCACCAGCAGCACTGGAAACGTAAACCTTTCCCTCCCATACAACCGGGGTGCCGTTGGTTGCCGCACCCAGCGACAGATTCCATAAGACAGGGTTCTCGGAAGGTGTCGGAAAAGAAATGTTCAATGCGTACAGCGTGCCGGTGGAATCAATAAAATAACACCTGCCGGGACCACCAACCATAGGCGAATTGATGCTTCCAAAACCTTCTATTACATCGATGGGTGTGAATTTTTCATCGAGTATTCGGATACCTCCCACCGTTCCAAGGGCCAGATGCCCTTCTTCGCCAATCTTTACAAGACCAGTTGTTGGAATATCCGCCAGCTCAAGCAGCTGGGTGGAAGTATTGGTCACCGGATCATAACTGACAATATTCCCATCACTGAAAACCGCATAGATCATGTCGTTGAAATAAGATGCCGTCATGGGACGGGAGGAACCCAATATCTTCATTCCCAGTATCGTACCGTTATAGAGGTCGAACAAGGTTATTTTACCATCATTATCCATCATGGTGAAGGTATCACCAAATATTACTGGTATGGTGTTACTACCAGATTCCATATCGATTTGCCAAAGCACCTTTCCGTCATCGTCGTCCAATGCAAATACAAGACCGCTTTCAGTGGTTACGAATACGAGCCCGTGTTTTGCCATCACGGGGGATATGGGATCCAGGAGCGCAGGATTATCATATGTCCACAATATGCTTCCTCCGCCCATGAGGTCGAAACAACGCAACTTATAGCCCTGGTATGGAACGAATATCTTATCCCCTAGAACGCTGGCCGATGAAAGTGCGGGTTCCGGGGAATCAACTCTCCACTCATGAGAGCCTGAAAGATCATACTGGTCATATGCCAGCAGTGAGCCGGATCTGCTCGTCACCAACAGGAAACCCTTGGAGATGACAGGTTGGAAGAGACTGCCGCCGGGTGATGCATGCCCTTCCTCCCGGTTCGTATCCACAGGAATTGGACTGTAGCACTCATGTTCAACTCCACCCATGAAAAAATTCCACTCTTTCGTGGGCGGAGCGCTTACCGTCAACTCCTTTGCATTCAGATGGTAATCCGGATAAGTCGTGTCCTCGGGAGTTATGTTGAAAATTTTCACATAGATGAACCACGTACCCATTCTTGCCTTCCACGTTATATTGGTGCTGGCAAGTGACTGGGGGCCCACCGTCAGATGGTCCGAACCTATGAATTCCTTCAAGGGATATCTTACATACGATATCTCCAGTTCCATCTCACACTCGATGGTATCATTATTCTTTACAATAACCTCTATATTCACCATCTCCCCCTCGTAGGGGTTTGGATCGTCGTAGGAGATGTCGAATACCTTTACATCGGGCCTTCCAACAGCTATGATCTTACCATTGTTTGGATTGTTCCCGTTCTCACAGCTCTGGTATAATATACCGTTATGAATAACGGGAGCCGCTCTGCACCTCATGTATATTCCCGTGTACAATTCGAATATCTTCTCCGTTGAGAGATTACCCCAACCATATAGGTCAAAACAGTACAAGTGATAACTGAGATCACCCACGTATACCCTGCCGTCGGCAACTATGGCTGGTGCGCTTATGTACCCTGATAATTGGACCTTCCAGATCGGCGTACCGGTGGAAGCGTTCAGGTTGTAGAGGAAACCGTCCCAGGAACCGAATATCACACTGTTGGTCTCTGGTACAGGGGTCGGGCAGGACCGTACGGCATCACCGGTTGCCGCATCCCATAAAAGGCTTCCATCGGTCAGAGCAAGGCAGTGAAGCTTTCCATCCTCAGACCCAATGAATATGCGGTCTCCCATGATGGAGGCCGAACCTGTGATGCCTTTCTGGGGAGTATACTGCCAGATAATGTCTCCCGCCGTCCCGGACGTGTTGGTCTCACCAGAGTAACCGTCGTTTCCGTCCTGAAATCCGTTGATATCGAGACAGGTCACATTTCCCTTGCTGCCATCCTCGTTATAAGTTCCGAACACAAGACGATTTCCCGATATCGCTGGGGCGGATTTTACCATGTAATCTTCACCGCACCAATATTTCCAAACCAGCAAGTGGGTTATGGTATCCACAGCATAGAAATAACCATCCAAAGAGCCGAAATATACTGTTTCCCCAACCACCTTTGGTGATGAATCCACATCGCCCCCCGTTGTAAATTTCCATTCCTCCTCCTGCGTTTCCCGATTAAAAGCATACATGTTCCCGTCTCTGCATCCCACGTAGATCATGTCACCCACCACACACGGTGTTGAAACCACCTGGGAAGGGAAATGATATTTAAATATCTCCTGACCTGTATTCGCATCGATACAATATAGATTATAATCCGTCCCTCCCACGTAGATAAGTCCGTCGATAACAGCGGGGGTGGCCGAGAAATCGGCGGCAAAATTTGTGTTCCAAATAACGTCGTTCGTCCTTGGAGCCGAATTAGGATAATTGAAAGAGTTCGTCCCGTCGTACCCATACATGGGCCAAGAACCTTTATCGGTGGTTCTCGTTGCCCGGTCATTAAAAAAAGTGGTAGTATCCTTGTTCATGAGTACATCATTGGCGGTATTCGTATTCTCTTTGTTTTCTGCAGGAAAGCCCTTCATTGCAGTACCAATAAGTATCATTGATATAAATACCATAATTATTGATTTATAAACTCTTTGCATGCCATTACCTCATTCATTGACCATAGTATGGTTGAAAACCATGAACTATCCAAGTATTCATAATATTCTCATTATATTATTAAATAATATTGCAGTCAACTACCCCGCTTAATAAAAGTCAGGGAGACTGATAAATGATACTCGGAGCATCATCTCGTTAAAAAAGGTAATGTCTTCTTTATTCAGAAACTTCAATGCATATATATCCAAAAAGACAAGAAAAAACCGTAGAGAAGATAACGTGGTCGTCCGGAACTATAATTGTGAAAATCCCATGGATTGCTCGGTGGGTGCAAGACGCCATACACAGACCTGATAGCTTCCGGAACTCCTTCCCGCGCAGGACACCCTGGTTTCCTTTCTCACTTTCATGAACTCGCCGTATTTTCCAAGAATGTTGCCCAGCTCGCTTACCGTAGTACCGTGTTTGAGAACACCGTTGATATGATCGCGAAGCTGTGTGGTGTCCATTTCTCCGTACATTCCCAATATAGCCTTTGCTTTTCTTCTCAGGATCTTCTTCGACATCGTAATACCTTTCCTAAATTTCATCAACGAACTTGACTGGGAGACCATTTTAAGGATAGATCCGACCCCATCCAATAATCTCATCCTATCGGAATGAGAATGAAACACCACGATGACTCGGGGGGATGCTCTCTCAAGGCCACCCCGAGGGGGTCTCATTATAATAACGCTATGTTTAAGGATATTTATAAAGGTTAGTTTTCTAACAGTTACATTTTTCTGTAACTGTTTTATTGAATAATGAAGGGCATACCTATATATATTGAAATTCCCTTTTAACGAGCATGGAGCACTACAGGAAAAACATACACATAATACCGGTTGCTTTCGATATAGACGGCATAATTTCGGGGTTGAAGGAAAGACCTGCATACAAAGCTGTACTTCTTCATTTATGGATCGAAGAGAGCAGGGAAGAGAAGATAGCACGCCGTAATGTCAATACCATAAAGAAGAGTCTCGAACCCATAACAAAGGTGGAGATATCCGAGATCGTATCCGCCGATGTCCACGATATCCTATTGTTAGTTACGAAGATCATTACAGGATACCCCGTGGACAAATATGTGAGATATGTGAATGTTTCCTCAGGAACACCGTTATTGAACTCAATACTATTATTATCTGCCATGGTGAAGAAATGTCAGGCCTACGTAGTTTCACCTGAGAGAGTAATACTTCAACCTTACAGAACACAACTGACGGCAGGTGCCAGGGCACCATGTTTTCTCCCGCATACTCCCCTTGCACTTCCCAGTGACGAAGAGACTTTCATACTGAGTATTCTTATTCACCACGGGGGCAGCGTGGAAAGCCAAATGCATCTTCTGGAGGAGCTTGAAAAATTCGAGTTCTTCAAACCGGAAAAGTATTTCCAGAGACGCCGAAAAAAGATATTGGCCAATAGAAAAACCATGCTTACGAGACTTCTAGGAGGGATGGAAAGAAAGGATCTTATCGTGAGGGAACATCTGGGGAGGACTTCCAAAATACACATTACTCCGACCGGAAAATTCCTCAACGCAGGAAGCAACAATGAATAAAAATAGAGAAATATTATTTTGTTATGTTTTATCTCGAAATGTTAACGAGATAGCATGAAACTTCGAGATAACTGTTTGTCAGTCCATTAATGGTCAATAACCATCATTCTTAGACATATCGTTCTATAAAGGTTGAAATACTGTTCATATTGATAATTAATATTCAGTGACAGCCAACATAGAGTATATTAGACGATTTGTTAAAATGTTAGTATTCAAGGATATAAAAATCACATATTATCAGGATCAAATTGACAGCACATTTTCTCGCAGATCAATTAGTGAAAACAGGTAGCCAGTAGATAAATATAAGAAATGATTTCCGGGAAAAAACTCCAATTCCGCCAATCAGGTCTGAATTTGAAAATTCTTTTCATATTTTACATTATAACAAATAGAACCCATTTTAAGATAAAAAAAAAATATCCTGAGAATGAACCGAATTATTATTGATATGCATTTATATGAAATTAATTCAATGTCCGGGGGTAACATTTCAATTTTTTATCGCTTCATTTCATGTTACTTTCGCATAGCCAGTACTCTTTTTTTTTGGAAAAGTTCCAGTGGAAACGTAGGGGGCTCTTGGATTTAGGGCCATCAAAAAAAAAGTCGGCAGGGTAGAAAGGAAAGTTATATTAAGGGTTAGCATAATGAGGGTGCATCGGTAGTTTGGAGCAGACTTCTCGGGACCAAATATGGATAAATAAATATCACGTGTGACCGAGATTTCCTGCCATCATAGGGAATATTGTAAAAATGTTAAAAAAAAACAAATAACGGCCTTCCGATTTAATACACAAGCAACCAGCCAAATATTACTTGTATAACGTGAAAAACGGAACGAATTTCTCTTTCATAGAAAACCGATATTAATTCAACCCGGGAGTGGGTAAGGAGATTTCAAGGAGGGAAACACATACCGCCAGATGGAAATATATTCGATTCACACATGACATCGAGGTCAATCTTCAAAAACAAAGAGGTTCTCAGACTGGGTTATACTCCCAAGATTCTTCTTCACAGGAACGAGGAAACCGGCCGGCTTGCAATGGCGCTGTCGGACGCTCTGAGTGGGCAGACACCCTCAAATGTTTTCATATGTGGAAAACCAGGCACCGGCAAGACCGCAACTACGAAATTCATTGGAGAACAGCTGTTAAAAAAGATAAAGGAGATCAATTCCAGTTACAAACGGATGGTATTGAACAATTTCTTCGAAGAGCTTTCTTATGACCTTGCCGAAGTGAACTTACCAGTATCGGGATTGCGGAACAACATACTCGGAATCAAAGATGTTCTTGGGGAAGAATTAGCAGAGGAGATCGAACGTAACGTTAAATATATCTATATCAACTGCAAGCACGTAGATACGAAATACCGCATACTGACCAATATTGCCAACAGCTTCATAACCGATTGGAAGGAACGGTTGCCCTTTACAGGTCTCACCACAGACATGGTGGTAAAAAAGTTACTGAGATGTATAGAAAATTATCACGGAGTGGTAATTATAGTGCTGGACGAGGTCGACAATCTCCTAAAGAAGAGCGGGGACGACGTATTGCACATACTCTCCAGACTGAACGAAGACCTTAATAACTCCACAACAGGCCTGATCTGCATATCGAACGATGCAAATGTATTCAATTTGATCGATGCGAGAGTCAATAGTTCTCTGTCGCTGGATATCATGGTATTCAAACCTTACAATGCAGTCCAGCTCCGCGACATCCTGAAACACAGAGCGGAAAAAGCCTTCAACGACGGCGTTCACTCCCAGCCGATAATCAATCTCTGCGCGGCATATGCGGCTAGAGATAATGGAGACGCAAGAAGAGCGCTCTCGCTTCTGATGGTTTCCGGAGAAGTGGCGGAAAGGAGCGGCGCCGATAGGATCGTAGAAGAACACACCAGATTAGCTCTCGAAAAGATCGAAACCGACAGCGTAAGCGAAGTGGTCAGAACCCTTCCAATTCACCTCAAGATAGCACTTCTTTCAATCCACTTACACCATGAGCAGGGGCGAAGCAAGATCACTACCGGAAGCGTTTACGAATCATACGTCCAACTTTGCAGAACCAGAGGAATCTCCGCGCTCACCAAGAGAAGAGTAAGCGATTTTATATCGGAACTCTCGACACTGGGAATAATAGATGCCAATGTGATATCCTATGGCAGAGATGGGCGAACCAGGATAATTCGTCTTGCAGCCTGTGACAGCACTATTAGCGACACCTTATCGAGAGACGATGAGATAAAGGATCTGGTGTTCCAGGAAACATACCCAAGCGTACCTCGGGTACAGACCCGACTGATATGAAAATCAACCGAGCCGGTGGTATTCTGCAATTATCCGGTCCGCCATGATATCCGAGGACAACCTTTTCTCGATTGTCTCATAAGAGCTGTTGGCCATGGCTGGAATTTTCGCTCGCTCGGAATAGGCCTTAATGAAGGTCTTTTCCATTATTTTTATGATCTTCCTTTCCGGCTGAATTCTTCTGGTAGAAAACACAGAGAAAAAATCCATGAGATAAGCTTCTTTTCCCTCCCGTACCAGTTCAGGCGTACCGCCCATGTTAGAAGCTATGACGGGAATCCCCTGCTGCATCGCTTCCAAAACAGCCATGGAGCAGTTCTCGGGCCAGATCGAGGGGAGAATAAGGAAGCTCGCAGTAGAAAGAATTTCCGTCAAGTGCTTGCGAGGAATGAAACCCAGGTAGTCGATCTCCTTATGTCTCCGTGAATAATCACTTACATCGTTCCCCAATGGTCCCTCACCGGTCAGTGTTAATTTTATTCGGTCCCTCTCTCCGTCGTCTATTCCGTCAAGGAACATCTCAAAGGCCTTCAGCATGGGTATCACCCCTTTTTCCGGGTACAGTCGTCCTGTGAATACCAGATGAAAAGTGTCCTCGGTGGTTCCGACACTGGCTCTCCTGCGATATGGGCTACCGGTAGTAGGGACTCCGTTATGTACGGTGCTTACTTTGTTAAAACCATGCTTACGGATCTCTTTTTCAAGGAACAGGGAAGGAGCGATCATGGGAGTGTCCTTGAGGTATCCCAGCCATCTATTCCTTTTTACAAGTTCGTAACGATATTTTATAGGGCCGAGACAGTTCTTCATGTCACATTCATTCATGCAGGGAAGAGAGCGGTCCCGAAGGAATTGGATGGTTTTCGGGCAAATGATGTGATAATCGTGAAGTGTCAGTACAGCAGGAATTCCACAGTTTTTGAGAAAATAGGGAGATATTGTTGAAAAAATATTATGTGCGTGAACGATATCGATTTCATATTTTTTTATTGTCTTCCCGATAGCGCGGGCGGCGGCCCCGTTCCTTATCCTCGCCCAGGGGTTGATAGGATGGTGGGAGAAAACGATGCGGTCCCGTGGTAGAATGGTCTTGTCAGACCCGCCTCTTGCCGATGCAAATAGGAAAGATTCGATCCCTCTTTGTTGAAGAGCTTCGAAGAGATGGTAGATATGGCTTTCCGCACCACCGACAGCAGTGCCGATTTCGTTTACGAACAGGATTTTCATTCAGTCACTCACATAGGTCCGTATTAACCATTAAAAACCTGGAACAATTATTTATAAATAACCCCAATTAAATAACACTGGACCTATATATACACCTTCGAGGTGCTCACATGCCGTACAGGATCAGCAAGTTCGTAGCCGGGCCTTTGTTAAAGGTTTTATTCCAGCTCAAAGCCCGGGGATTGGAAAATATACCGGCCCATGGTAAGGCGATTCTTGCATCCAATCATTTCTCGTTTCTCGATCATTTCATCCTACCCACCATTGTAGATAGGGAGATAACCTTCATTGCAAAATCGGAATTGTTCGAGAATCCAATATGGGGATTCCTCCTCACCCAGTGGGGGCAGATCTCTCTGAACAGAGGGACCGGTGACAACAGCGCCGTAGATCAAGCCATAGAGGTTCTGAATAAAGGAAAGCTCTTCGGCATCTATCCTGAAGGTACCAGGACCAGGGACGGGAAACTTCACGGCGGCCATACCGGTGTGGCGAGAATTTCTCTGATCTCCGGGGCTCCTGTAATACCGGTAGGCATGATTGGTACTTACGAGATTCTGCCTAGGGGAGCGGTAAAACCCAATTTCGGAAAAGCTGAAGTCAGAATCGGCAGACCCCTGGACTTTACCCGACACAGTGGAAAGGAGAACGACCGCAAGATCACAAGGATGATTACTGATGAGATAATGGCCGAGATAGGCAAATTGATCGGCCAGCAAGTAGAGGGCGAGATATACAGGTACGATGAGATTCTGCCAAAGGACCATGAAGAATAACTTTTTAAAAGTGGATTTACGAAAATATTCACTCTTCAAGATTATTATCCCCAATTCATAACTACGTATTCTCGTAGGCTTTATGGTTTGCATCGACATATTCCGCAAGCCGTCAGGTTTGCATCGACATATTCCGCGGGCCGTAG
>CAYFHS010000030.1:0-33346 GCA_964342815.1 uncultured archaeon
TGCATCGACATATTCCGCGGGCCGTAGGTTTGCATCGACATATTCCGCGGGCCGTAGGTTTGCATCGACATATTCCGCGGGCCGTCAGGTTTGCATCGACATATTCCGCGGGCCGTCAGGTTTGCATCCACGTATTCCGCGGGCCGTCAGGTTTGCATCGACGTACTCTCACAGGCTTTAAGGTTTGCATCCACGTATTCCGCGGGCGTCAAACTCCTGCAGCTCTCAATGAAAGCTTCCTTGGGATAGCAGTGGCTCAGCTCGATAAGTCTGCTCAGCGCCATTACGGGCAGCCCCTGCTCTTTCAGACCTCGCTCAATATGGGTCGGTATGAATTTCAAATTGCGGTTCCATTCAGACAGCTCGCCGCGCAGGTCCTCAACAGCGATTACCATTGAATCCGATCCCATCTTTCGTAGATCCTCGCTTGTCTCCTTTAGTCCTTCTGAAGAGAGCAGCAGGAGATAATCCGGCACATCCATACCAGTATAGTCGATACGGGTCGGGCTTATAATGGTTTCCGCAATCGAATGACCTGACTGTCGTGTAATTGGATAGGTATTTCTCTGTGTAGCATACAGCCCCGATAGAAGAGCGCCTCCACCGAACATGCTAACTGCACTCTGAATCGCCTGACCCGCACTCCCGGCAACTTTTATCTTCATCATGGTTGTCAATCCCGATGTAAATCGCTGTGGGAGGACAATGCGTTGGGAGGGACAACCCTCTAAGGGTTCAATGATCTTCTTTCGATATTCTTTCGAGAATTCGGGTCTTGAATTGACCTCCTTTACAGGTGCTAGGTCGACTTCCTGCATGAGAGATAGAAGCCCATCTTCGGCCAGATCGTTCCGTTTACAATATGCACCAGGGCATGTCTCCCACACGTCGAGCAGCGAAAAACCTTCGTGCAAGATGGCTTCATGGACCATGTCCGCCAGTTTATCGGAGTTGCCCTTTCCCACGGCAATCCGGCCAAGCCAGCTTCCGCGGCCAGCTCTTCCGAGACCGAGAACGTCCAGGGGAGCCTCGATGTTTCCCTGAGGGGTTGTTTCCGTTCTACCGCCCTCCGGAGTGGTTACCGACTGCTGGCATCCCGTCATCCCGTAATTGAAATTATTGGCTACAATAAGAGTTATACCAATGTTCCTGCGTGCCGCATTCACGATATGCGTGCCGCCAATACCGCAGCCGCCGTCGCCCATTAAAACGATGACATGCATCTCGGGTCGTGCCATTTTTATTCCGCTGGCATAGGTCACACTTCGTCCGTGCAGGCCGTGGAACGCATTGGTGAGAAAAAATCGATCCGCCAGTCCGATGCAGCCGATATCAGTCACGACAACTATCCTGTCACCAGGTACACCCAGGCGCTTTAATGCTGAGTTCAAAGCCGTCAATACTTTCCAGTGGCCGCATCCTTTGCACCATTTCAGGTTCCCGACCTGTTTTATGTATTTCCTAATCTCCCCCTCCACCGTCAGAACCCCCTCTCAATTATTTCCCGTGGTGATAGTAACGTCGTATCCATCTTGGCTACCGAAACAACTTCAATTCCGGGATCGAATCTCCTTGTTAAGCGTTCAATTTCTCGAAGATACTGGCCGAGATTCATTTCAGGTACGATCACCTTTCTGCAGCTTTTCAATGACGAACATATGGCATTTTCTGGTACGGGCCAGATCGAATTTATGACCAGGTGGGATATTTTCTTCCCTTTCTTGCGGAGTACGGTCACTGCCTCTCTGGCACTCCGAGCCACGATACCGTAGCTAATTAATAGCGTGTCAGCACCCTCCTCGAGGTCTTGCTCAACCAGTTCCAGCTCCCCTTTCCTGTTTTCGATCTTGCGGGCGAAATGCTCCATCATCACTCCGATCTCTCCAGGTCTCTTCGTTATGAAACCGTCCTTATAGTGCATGGAGGTCGTGTACCGGACCATGCGTTTCCCACCGATATCGGACATTAATGGTATATCTCCGGGATTTTTGAAAAGATGAGGTACGAATTCTCCAGGCTCATCATTCACCCGCCTTCGATTCGCTATCTTCGGTATATTCAAAGCACCCAAATCGGTTCGTTCCCTAAGCTGCCCCAGCTCTTTGTTCGACATCAGAAAAACAGGTATCCTTAAACTCTCGGCAATATTGAAAGCGTGGATAGTCAACAAATAACATTCTTCAACAGTGGTGGGGGAAAGGGCCACTACGGGAAATCCACCGGATATGCCCCATCTGACGAACTGAATATCGCTCTCAGCGCCCTTGGTAGCAGATCCCGTAGCTGGTCCCTGCCGCTGCACGTCAACGATCACAAGCGGTGTCTCTCCCATGATGGCCAGACCGATATTCTCGCTGTAAAGGCTTAAACCTGGCCCGCTGGTGGCGGTCATTGACTTCAATCCGGCCATGCTGGCACCGATGCAGAAACCAATGGAAGCTATCTCGTCCTCACCCTGGAGCGCTAAGCCTCCGATCCTGGGGAGTTCACGTATCATTCCATGAAGTATCGAGGAGGCCGGGGTTATGGGGTAACCGGCAAAGAATCGGCATCCGGCGTCTATGGCCCCCCTGACAACCGCTTCGTTACCTTCGAGATATTCTATCATATCCGCATCACGCTTCGTCTTCCCGCGATATGAGATAGTTGATGGCGGTCTCGCAAACGTTGACACCGTAGAACCCGGTACGAAGAATACTTTCAATTATATATGCGAGTGAGACCGCCAGGTCACTATTCATGGTTTTCACATTCTCAAAAAGATCATCGCAATTGGATTTAAGCTCATCCATGATTTCGATGCCCTTGTTCGCCTCGTTCACATCCTTTCTCTCAAGCCCCTTCATTCCGGAATCGATGATCCCTATGGAAGCTGCGCTGAGTCGGGATAGCTCACTAACCAGGTTGGGATCCACCAGCTCCTCGATCCGGGTAATGTTGACAGCCATTTTGCATGCGTGGTCCGCGATACGTTCGATGAGCCTTGCAAGTAATAGATAATAATGGCTTTCTACTAGAAAGCCCACGGATGTGCCAGGGCGTGGATTGCGTAGCATCGTACTGAATTGTTTGGATATCAGGTAATAGAGCCGGTCAACCTCGGCATCCCTGGATTTCACATCAAGGGCTAGATCGGCGTCCTTCTCTTCGAGGGCAGTAAGGGCGTCCTGGTGCATGCCTTTGGTAATCAGATACATCCTTTTAGTGCCCTTGGCCATAGATAGTTCGGAGGGGTCTATGAAATCCTGGATAACCACATTCTTCATGCTCTCCTCGATGATCTCCGGCCCTATCACGATCCTCGAGAACTCCCGGACCGTCTTCCGGAGCTTTGGGTCGAAACGTTCTTTGGAGTTCAGATTGATCAGCGAGTATCCGGAGATATATGCACCGATCAGTTTCCTGAGAAGATGGTCCGGTTTATCTCCGTCCACTGTAAAGGTCTTTTCATGAACCTCCTTTTTCTCTGTCCGATCCGGCTCCACCACCAAAGTTCCATCCCTCTGAGGGATTATCTTCAACGGATCTCCGCTATTAATTCCTCTCTCATGGACCCATTTTTTCGGGAGGGATACAATATACGTATTTCCTCCCGTTATCTGAACCTTTCTGGTTTCCATATAAATCCCTCATTCAAGAAATAACTCAAATTTATTTATTAATCAAATTCCCTAATAATTTCATCACCTTCAAGAAAATGTATATATTATATATATAATATATGGTACATTTATAGAGTACTGAATTAAAATATATAGCCTTCCGGGTATTGACAATCCTAGGATCGTACCGCAACCTCTTATCCTAGCCCATTCCTAGGTCCGTATTCCTAAGGCCCGGAAAATTGAGTGTATTCATATGATCTTTCATCCAGAATGCGCTTGATTTATTATCTTTAAACAAAAGCTTGTCAAAATTTCAATTGGATAATTGCAGTAATGATGAATTGGATAGAAAATGGTTATATATTTGGACGAATCAAAGGATATCAATTATTATGAGGGGATCTCATCTTCATGTTATCGAGCAGCAAAGAATTGACAGGAGAAAAAAAAACCAGAAGAAAAGTTCGTAAAAGGAAGCGAATCCTAAAAAAGAGGGATTTCCCATCCCAAAAAGTCGTTTTCATAGATGGCAAGAGCTTCCATGCAAGCGCTAATAACGAAGACAGTGAGAAAATCCCTAACGATTTCGTACCTGTTACACCGGGAATGAGATGGAAATGCTTGATGTGTGGCAGGTGTTGTAATGGGAATTGGCAGATAAATCTCACTTGGAAAGAGTATGACCGCTTGAAAGATGATTTACCCATTGAAACTGTTGTTCTGGATGAGTTTACAGGTGCTTCCCACCCATACTTCAGGATAACAGGAAGTTGCCCAGCGTTCAATATGGAAAACCATAAATGCATCATTTATAACAAGAAAGTTTATACCTGTAATGCTTTTCCGTTCCTGATAGACCTTAAAAATGAATTACACATCACCAAATCTTGTGAGGGTTTCGGTCATGGCCCTTACATCGATATAGATGAGAAGATAACCGAACTTATTAAGTTGAAACTTAGAGCTGGAATGAAGGGATCTTTCCATAACAATTCCACCCAAAAAAATAAAACTCCAATGTAAACATTTGTAATTATTTTATTTAGCTAATAATTTAATTATATCGGCAGTAATCTTCGAATCAGGAAGCGAAAGAATCTGTAATGCACAGTTCCATAGAACAGAAAGTTTCTTCCTCAAGGGTTAACAAAAGTCGCGTTCACTCATTTTTCGGGACCTTTTCCCAATCAGCAAGAAACCTCTCGATCCCAATGTTCGTAAGCGGATGGCAAAGTAGCTTATCGATAATAGCCGGCGGAACTGTGGCGATGTGAGCGCCCAGCAGAGCGGCCTCAAGAACGTGTACCGGATGCCGTACCGATGCAACTATCACCTCTGTATCAAAATCGTAGTTATCGTATATCTCGAGTATCTCTTCAACCAGATCCATCCCCGTCTTGCTGTAATCGTCCAACCGCCCGATGAATGGAGACACATAAGTTGCGCCCGCTTTTGCCGCCAGCAGCGCCTGGGTGGCAGTGAAAATCAAGGTAACATTTGTCTTTATAGCCAGTTCCTTGCACATTTTCGTAGCCTTTAGTCCCTCTCCGGTCATTGGGATCTTAATAACTATATTCAGATGTATCTTCGACAGCTCCTTTGCTTCCTCCACCATCCCTTCGGCATCCTCTGAGACCACTTCCGCGCTGATGGGGCCGTCTACTATACTGCATATCTCTTCCACGACCTCGATAAAATCCCGTCCTTCCTTTGCAATGAGGGAGGGATTGGTTGTAACTCCGTCCACAATTCCCAGATCGTTCGCTTTTTTGATAGCTTCTATGTTTGCAGTGTCGATGAAGATTTTCATGATGAACCGCCTCGCATTTATTCTACTATAAAATAAAATTTCATTTTCTCGCATGTACCCTTCTGGCACATTCAATGATGTTCTCCGTGGTAAGGCCGTATTTACTGAGAAGTTCCCTGCACCCACCACTTTGACCGAATACATCAGGGATACCGATCCTGCACATGGGAACGGGGGCCTTAACTGCCAGCACCTCCGCCACCGCCGAACTTAATCCGCCGATCTCGTTGTGCTCCTCAACCGTTACCACGGCACCGGTCTCCCTGGCTGCAATAACTATGGCGGCTTCGTCCAGAGGTTTTATGGTACTCATGTTGATCACTCTTACCTGAATTCCCTCATTCTCAAGAAATTCAGCGGCATCAAGAGCTCTTGACACCATCTGGCCCATGGCAATTATCGTCAGATCGTCACCATCCCGGACCGTCTGGGCCCTACCTATCTTGAATTTCATATTTTCATCGAAAATTACCGGGACAGGCGCCCTGCCCATCCGCAAGTAAACCGGACCTTTAAAATGCGCGATGGCTTCAACCGCTTTTGCGGTTTCCCAGTAATCCGCAGGAACTATAACAGTCATATTGGGCAGCAGTCTCATCAAACCCACGTCCTCGTTCATCTGGTGGGAAGCACCGTCACCGCCTACGGTAATGCCGGCGTGGGTGGCCACAATCTTTACGTTGAATCCAGGGTATACTATGGACTGGCGTATCTGGTCATAAACCCTGCCGGTGGCAAACATTGCAAAAGTCGAGACAAAAGCTATTTTTCCTGATGCTGCAAGACCCGCTGCAGCACCCATCATGTTCTGTTCCGCCACCCCGAAGTTGAAAAAACGATGAGGATATTTCTTTGCGAACCATCCGGTTCTCGTTGAACTGGACAGGTCCGCGTCGAGAACCACTATCTCCTCCATTTCGCCACCCAGGCGAAGCAATGTTTCACCATAAGCTTCTCTGCAGTGCCTGGACTCCCATTCAGTCACAGGGTTCACCTCCCATACATTCCTTGATACCCCGTTCCAACTCATCGTTATTGGGAGGATTTCCGTGAAAACTTAATGAATGTTCCATGAAGGATACCCCTTTCCCCTTTACCGTATCGGCTATGATCATCGTCGGCTTTCCCTCATTGATGTCGCCTTTCTCGATTGCATCGATAATTTGTGGGAAATCATGCCCATCTATGGTCAGCACATACCAGCCGAATGCTTCGAATTTGTCTACCAAGGGTTCGAGATCCATGATTTCGCTGGTTCTCCCGTCGATCTGGAGACCGTTCCGATCAACGAAAGCGGTGATATTGTCCAGCTTGTAATGGCTGGCGGCCATTGCCGCTTCCCAGACCTGCCCGGAATCACATTCACCATCGCCAAGCAGAACGAAAATTCGGTGTTCTTTCTCGTCTAGCTTGGCAGCTAATGCCATACCTAAACCCACAGAGAGTCCCTGACCCAGAGACCCGGTGGACATCTCCACACCAGGTGTTTTTCTCATGCAAGGATGACCCTGTAATCGGGAATCAAGCTTTCTTAAGGTCAAAAGTTCCTCTATTGGAAAATATCCGGAAAGCGCAAGACATGAATATAGGGCGGGTGCCGCATGTCCCTTGCTGAGAACAAAACGATCCCGATCAATCCATTTCGGGTTGTCAGGCGACTGCCTCAGCCTGTGAAAAAAGAGCGTAACCAGAATATCTGCGGCCGACATGGAGCCTCCTGGGTGTCCCGAACCTGCTGCATTCGTTGATCTCATCACCCATACTCTTACCTGACTCGCCAGGTCCTCGAGTTTCTCTATCAGTTCACTTAGGTCCGTATTCAATTCGCCATCCCTCTAAAATCATATATATTTACTGAGAGAAATTTCGAGAACATCCGGAAACCACTCTCCATCAACACCAAAAAAACTACAGAACCCGAGTTTCATACTGGACACCGTGGTCTCAAAGCCATATTTTCCCGTTCTCATGTAATAGCTCAAAGAGAGTCTAATAGTTGAATCGACGGATTCACTTTATGGTAAATAAATATTTAGACCGGATTTCATTATTCTATTAATTCAGAGGATTTGATCCCTTCAGAGTTCTGATTCCAAAACCTTATTTTGGAGTTCCTCAATGGTCTGTAACACGGGGAACCAATGCACTGCCTTTTGGCATTACCAAGACGCTTGCATCCCTTCCTTTAATCGACAGGGCCAATTCAAGTGCCTTCTCAATCGTTGAAACCGGTTCCATATGAAGTTTTCTTACAACTGAATTCTCGAGTGTAGTGACCAGAATTACGCGGTATCTCTGAATCGCCTCTATGAATTTGGCAGTTTTCTGATACCCCAGCACGTATTTCCGCTCGATCTTTTCCAGTATCTCCAAGAGGTCTTCCGAAGATGAGAGAAGATCTGAAAAAGTTGTGTTGCCTATACCCTTTCTCGTGGCGCTGCAGAATATAAGTATTCCACCTTTTTTTAATGCCAATTTTGCATTTTCCATTGCCTTTTGTGATTGGTACAAGCTTATATCCATGGGGTATTCAGCCACCGTGATCACTATGTCGGCCTTCTCCTGAATCTCCTTTACGAAATATTTCCTGCATAATGGGATCCCTGCTTTTAGAGACGAGACGAGGCTGCCACCGAATGCCCCTGCAATATTTCCGCCGCAGTCTAGAACCAGCTGAATGGAATAAATATTCTTCTGTCCCAAAAACCCACATGCCTCCACCATATCCAGATGAACCGGATTCCCATCAATTTTAAGTATTGAAGCCTCTTTCATTAGCGAAAAGGAATGATTGGCCTCGATGGTTCGGTATGCGGAGTGACCAGGTAGAAAAGCTTTCCGTCCTCCGGTGTAACCGGCGAAATAATGAGGTTCTACTGAACCAATGACCAAAATATTGGGAGCATTGCATAGTAATTTATCGAAAAGAACAGGAGTTCCCCTTGCTGTATCCCCCAGATTGATGTGGGCATTCATATCCATGGCATCATGGATATGCAGGGACGGGCGTAATTCGGAATAACTTGCTCCCAAAAGAGATACGATTTCTTCCTCCGATGGGGCCTTGTGGCTCCCGGTAGCTATGGAGACCTCTACTTTTTTTATGGTACTCAGGAACGGCAGCAGTGCCTCGAGTACAACATATGAAGGGGTAGGACGGTTTGCATCGTTTATGACCACGAGAACTTCATTCTGTTCCCCGGCATCCTCGAAAAAGGTTTCGAAACTTTTTTCCGGATCGGTTTCGATCATATTTTCGAATATATTCTCCGGACCAAGAGGATTCGGAGCACAATCGGGCTCAACAACACCCATAAGATTTTCTTCCGGTATATTAACGACCATTGTCGTTAGTCCGAACTCTATATCCAAGCTCATTGGGATCACCGCGTGCGTTATCGACATTCTCGAATATAAATACCGCTGTCCTCAGGAGCGGTCCAGACCTAATAAAGAAAATATCACACGAATAAATTAATGCATAATACCAATATTATCCATCATATGTCGGAAAAATAGAAGTTGTTTTTATAAAGGATGGCTCGTATTAGAACAATACTTTTTTTTTTATAAATGGTGGAAAAATGGGCTCGGAAAACAGTAACGAACATGATGATATACGCGTGGGTTCCGCTGTTCGGATCATTACTGTTTTACTGGCGCTCGCGCTCATCATATCACTGTCTTCGGTAGTGTATTATTTATTCCTCGTCACATCGGTTTCCAACCTCACGGGAGAAGCGACGCTTGCGGGAACTTTCTACAACAGCAATGACCGTCGGGTTGAAGGGGTGCTGGTCCGCGTTGAAGGGACAGGTATATCCGGTTATACTGATGAAAGAGGTGATTACGAACTAAAAGGTGTTCCCGCAGGTGAGCAAACCATTGTGTTCGAAAGAGGCGGATATCCGACCATTAAGGTCACCCAGCTGATCATTCCGGAAAATAAACTTAAAAGATACGATGTGGAAAATAACCGTCTTGATATCCCGGACAATATCGTAGGCGGAGTTTTGGTTGACAAACCCCGACATCGATATCAATTTGATGAAAATAACTTGGAAGAGGCAAACCTGACTGCTAGGTTCCCCAAGAATCTTATTTCATATAATGCAACCGTTAGCCTTTACAATTCAACTATTATCTACCAAATAAGCGAAAACGGTGAATTTAACTTGACCGGAGTTTCACCCGGGCTCCTGCTTTTGAACATAACATTTAATGGAGAAACCGCACATGCGGTGGCATTATTGAAAGAGGGTAGTAACAATATCACCTTTAAAAGAGAACTTGACTTTTATGTGGATAGTTCCCTGGGTCCTGTGAACTCCAGTGAAGAGCTACCGCGGAAAGAAATCGGATTTAGGATCCTGGATATCGATGAGCAACCATTTCCCGAAGCAACTATTTTCATCCGGCCCCTGGTATACAATCCGATGAACATGACTATTTTGGACAATATCCCTTCTTATAAAGATGTACTGAAAAAACGAATTTTAAACTTAACTGAGAATGAAAAAATATCAATTATCGATGGGCATGTTTATAATATGGAAATTGCCGTTCCGGGTTACGTTAGCTTTTATTTTGTCAACATGACCTACAACGGAACCGATCCAGTGAAGGCCCATCTCGAAACCAGCATCTCCCCCGTAGACTATAGATATTCTCTTTCCTGGTTCTGGATCGTTATATTCTTCCAGGTGATTATGTCCGTCTTTATTGGTTTCAGTCTCAAAGCGGTCATATCCCGTGGAAAATTCGGACGCGTTATGACAGGGTGCATTGCGGCCTTCGCCTCCAGCGCTTCATTACCACTGGCGGCCCTGATCATGCCTGTGGCCCACAACTGGATCCTTGGAGTGGCGGCTTTCGTTCTTCTCCTGATCAACAAAAAGAAGTTTTCCAAATAATAGTCCGGATCGTGGGGAAAATCAGTGTCAGAAAATTCCAAGGGCGGGTCAGCACGAAATCCGAGAAAACCTGCAGTTAGATTCCTATTTTTTATAGTGATATTTCTCATCATCACTGCGATCTATGTTGCTTTTCATCTGTTCATCGCATGGATATTTATTATGACATTTTCGCTCAAAGGTGATTCTTCGAGTCTGATATACATCACCTCGGTATTTATCGGTCTCTTCACCATTATCGCTCAGATCGTATCACATTTCTACCATAGACGCCCTGTATTTCCAATATATCTTTTGTCCTCATTGCTAATTGGTATGACCCTGTATGCTTTCCTTACTTCCTTGGCCGTAGGATTGATACTGATACCGTGTCATATTACCGGTATATGGAGCAATTGGACATATCTTCCTTATGTATTACGCGGCATACTTGCAGGCGGGATAATAATACCTGTGCTTGCCGGCCTGGTGAACGCTCGATCTCTAAGAATAAGACGAATTGAAATTCCAATGAAAAACCTCCACAGTGAACCGGTAAAAGTTGTATTTGTCAGCGACCTCCATCTGGGATTACTTGTGGGTCGACGGAGACTTGAGAGGATCATTTCAGCACTTATGTCCGAAAGACCTGACCTCGTGTTGATCGGAGGAGACCTATACGATACCAGACCCAGGAACATAGCTCAGCTAACGGAGATTCTTAAACGGATCCCCATTATTGCACCCACTTACGCTGTTACCGGAAATCACGAATTCATAAACGGGATCGACGAATGCGTAAGCAGCATGAAAGAGATCGGTTTCAATGTACTTCGAGGTAGGGCCGTGATGGATAAAAAAACCGATATTCAAATTATTGGGGTGGATGACTCTTCGGGTCAATCGCCTTTCACATCAACAGGGTATTCTCTCAATAAACTCATGGCCGAGCTCGATCCTGGAAAACCCATTATCTTTCTCAACCATTCCCCTCTGGATTTTTTAAAGGTCAGGAAACTGGGAATCTCGCTGGAATTGAGCGGCCACACTCACGGCGGACAGCTTTGGCCATTAGGCTACATTACGAGATTGATCTACAAAGACGGGGATCGGGGACTTATCACCAGGGGCAGTTCGCACCTTTATGTAAGCACGGGAGCGGGCACTTGGGGGCCGCCCCTGAGATTGGGTACATCTTCCGAGATATCTATATTGAATTTGATTTCTTGCAAGAAAGAAAAGAAATAAATTAAATCCATTAAGTGGGTGTCTGTGACTGCTATGTTAACCATCGTTTGGATGATGATGAAGGAAGAATTGCGCTTCCATACCAATTTCGCCTCAAAGGTGAGTTTTTTTCTATTTCCCATAGCGGCGGTACTTGGGGGTACTGTGGCCCCTATGGGATTACTTAATATTAGTTCCGACATCTCCTTCACCCAGCTAACCCTGTACATCCACATGGGTATATTCTTTTACGGTTTCTCCGTTGCGAGCATTACATTTTTCGGGAGAGAATATATCGAAAGGCAGTTCGGCCATGTCAATTTTCTCCTATCCACTCCGAAGAATCTGCCCTGGAGTTTTAAAAAAGCTTATGCGGCCTATTTCATTCACGACATTGGATTCTACCTTGGAATTACCCTTCTACCCCTAACCTTGGGCGGTCTCATTTCCTCATTCTTTATAGACGTGCATTACACCTATGTCCTGTTTTTCGCACTTGCGCTGTTTCTGTCTTTCAACCTCGGCATGGCCCTTTCATTCTTCTCCGCCGCAATATACTCCAGGGGAAGGAATGCTTTCGCCATCTATTTCGTACTACTGCTTGGAACAATGATCGCCAATCTCTATTACTTTGGCGAGGAACCCTTATATTTGATACCTTCGCACAGTTTTCTCCTTCACGGTTCAATATGGCTTCTTGGTCTTACTATTTGCTATATTCTAGCGCTGTTCGGAATGGCATTGCTGTTTATCCAGGAACATTTGGAGATCAGGAACCGAGCGTTTACAACTGAACTTAGTTCTTTGATCCGGACCTTTCGAAGAGTCGGGAAATATTCAATCTTTCTCGCTAAAGAATGGTTGGATCTCAAAAGGTCGAGAACAATATCGAAAATGCTCTTTTCCACAGTTATGCCAATGATTGTGATCACCGGGCTCTCATGGTTCATTGAAAGGGGGTTCAGCATCTCGCTGGGCTTCAACATAATTTTTTACTCCGCCATGATAGGTTACTTCCAGGTCATCACATACAGTTGGCTTAATAATACCGATTCCGTTGACTACTATGATTCGCTACCTGTAACGGTCTCCCAGGTCATTAAGACAAAAATACTGGTATGCGTTAGCATTGCTTCATGTATTTCCATCTTATTCGTAATACTCATGTCGATCATGCTGAATCAGGCTCTTCTGCTTCTGCTGGCGCTTCCCGTTATGGTTGTAAATATATTCTATATTGTTACCGTTACCGCATATTTGACGGGGCTCCGGACGAACTCGGCTCTGTTTGATGTCAAGATACTTTCCAAGTTTAGCGCGTTCTCCATGATCCCACTCCTGTTCATTATGGTACAATCCAGACTCATCTCGGATCACATGACCATCACCACTGTGACCATCGTCGGCATGTGTGTCATCATGGTAGGTGTGATTGTTCTCCTGTATAGAGGTATCGATC
The DNA here is from genome assembly GCA_964342815.1 of uncultured archaeon. Lineage (GTDB taxonomy): Archaea > Thermoplasmatota > Penumbrarchaeia > JASLWR01 > JASLWR01 > JASLWR01. The sequence continues at coordinate 12,994 of CAYFHS010000030.1, forward strand.
GCAAGTGGTCCGGAGTAGGGTTCATTTCATAGTGATGTGTTGATAGTTTTAAATATGGAGATACCTTTATCCGGCACCATCCAAGAGATTCCGATATTTATGTCCTGGTATAGTACCCTCGATCCTATAGTATAGTGCGGGTGCATTTCCACCTCTTTGTCGTGCAGAGAATGGTAAACGGTAACCAAAACAGACATTTTTAATCGGATTATCTATCCATCAAGGCAGTGGTTCGATTTGATAAAAGAACGTCCAACATGGAAAATCAGGGAAAAGGAACACATCTCCCTTCATCCGAGGCTTGAGGAAAAGGTTATCGTTATCGGAGTGGGAGAAAAGGGTAGGGATGCTCTTGAGGAATTGAGGATGACCAAGGAAAATCCATTCACATCAACTTTCCAATATGTCAAAGCGCCAGGTTCAGCTCGTGGCAAAAAAAAACGGATGGATGATTCGGAACCGAATAAGGAATCCAGGTTCCGCCGTGATAATAATCCTATGGAAACGGCAGTTATCGATAATGAAAAAAATCTTGAATACAGTATGTCAAACTTATTTCCGGAAAATGATGAGATGATAGGGGACTCCCTTGAAACGAACACCGAAAACTGGTTGGATCGCGCGCTTCTGGGAAGGAATCCGGCCTACACCAGGCTGAGGAACTTTGAACGGGACAAGGTAAAATGGGCAATGGATATGGTGAAAAATTACGATACGTTGTTCATCCTGAGCGATCTTATGGACGAATCACTGGACATCTGTCTCCTTCTGGATGCCCTGGGTAACAAGACGGGGCGACGGGTCATAATGTTCCTGATCCAATCGGATAGATACAAGGATATCTGGAATGTACAATTCCTCAATAAAAGGATACAGGAAGTGGCCATGTGTGCGGCGGGAACAATGATAACCCCGCCAACAAAGTTTATAAATCTTCGCGGGTTACCCGAGATACTCCTGGCCTTATACGGAATGATACAATCCGCAAGTACGGTGAACATAGATCTTGCCGACATCAGGAACATAACCGGTTTCGGAAACATAGGAATGATGGGTGTTGGCCGAGGCGGGGGGTCTAACCGCACGAGAGAAGCGGTTAGAAAAGCGCTTTCCCACCCCATGCTGGATATCGACCTCGATGGTATCGAACGCGCCATCGTGCATGTGAACGGTGGTGAGGATATGACCATCGAAGAGGCCGAGAGCGCTTCCTATTACATATCAAAAAAGATACGTGAGGGAGCAAAGATCATCTGGGGAGCCAATGTTACCCCCGAGTTGAATGAACAGATCGAGATCGTCCTTCTCGTGGGTCTGACACCACACCAAGCACTGCTCCATCACTATGCTGGTACATGAAAAAACATAATTACGGGAGATCATTGATATGAGACGAGCTACGGAAAAGGGGCTTATGATATCTTTTATCGGTTTCTTTGCCCAGATTTTTTTTCAATTTATTAGCCTATCGTATATGCAGTACCTATGCTGTCTTCAATTCACCGACCTATTGATTCTGGTTGGCATCCTTTTTATTTACATGGGTAGGTTCGAATTCTCACAGAAACACCAGGACATGGCAAAATATTCCATAATTCTATTCATCGTTGTACAGATCGGGTTGTTCGCGCTGCCCTTCCTGGAGAGCAGCCCGGAAATTACCGCGGCCTCCAACGGTCTGAGGATCGCACTGGTTTTCCTAATCAACCTGATGCTGATCTACCACATCACAAGTGAAAAAGGTAGGAACATACTCAAGGGTGCATTGGTCCTGGGGATAATTGGAGCCATTATTTTCGCGGTTCTTATTATACCAATACTACAGGATGACGCTAGTGTCGACGAGGAAATGAAGGACCTGTTGGGCAAGGATGAAACCGTTGAAGTGCTTTTAGCGCCCAGCATCGCAAAGGAAGATTTCAAAGAGAATATCACGGAACTGAATGACAATAATATCCTTAGTTATGAGAATATATCGAGTAATTATGAAAAATGGAGGTTGAGTATCGCAGAACTGAAGGTTGAAGGGGATAAATATTATGTGGATACGTCCCAGTATTACTCATATTTATATTTCGATGGAGGGAATGCGACCCCGGAGGACGTAGCAAACCTAAACGGGACAATAAACGATATATTGGGTGAGCTGAATGGATTGATAAAACAGCCGGACGATGAAATCACAATAATGTACAATAAAACACAGTATCTGCAAAACAACATTACAATAAATCTCCATCGGATAAATAAAAATAATGAAAATATCGATAAAAAATCCACCGCCATCATTTTAATAGACAAAAGGTTGGACAATATTATGGAGCAGAACAAATACAAGCTCATCATAGTTCTTCCAACCCTTCTTTTCGGGATAATTTATTTCAGGACGCATAAAGCCGTAAAGGAAGAATTAAACAGACAGGAAGCTGAGATGAAAAAGAAGTTACTCAGTGAAGTTTCCGAAGAGGAAGAAGAAGATGAGGAGGAGGAAGACGATGACGAGGTTGAAGAAGAGAGAGTGCAGGAGATATCCAAAGAAAAGGAGATAAAAAGGAAGAAAACTCCTCCAAAGGGCAAGAAGAAAGGGGCCAAGATAATGGACCTTGACGAGATCAGGAAAAAATATAACAAATAGGGGTGAACGGATGGTAAGGCATCTTATTTCGATTCTGGATGTTGCGGACAAGATCACAGAGCTGCTGGACCTGGCGCTGGAGATAAAGGAAAAAACGAGAAACGGCGAGAGATATAAACCCATGGAAGGGCAGTCACTAGGAATGATATTCGAAAAGCCTTCCACCCGGACGAGGCTCTCCTTCGAGGTTGGTGCAGCACAATTAGGGGCCCAGGCCATCTACATGAGCAGGAACGACCTGCAGCTGGGGCGTGGAGAGACGGTATCGGATACGGCGAGAGTAATGTCGCGATACCTGGATATAATCATGTACCGTGCATTCGACCATGAAAATGTTGTTAAACTGGCCGAGAACTCTACCGTGCCGGTGATCAATGCACTTGACGACCTGGAACACCCCTGCCAGGCTCTGGCAGATCTTCTCACAATTTATGAGAAGAAGATCATGTTCCGAAATATCAAACTGGCCTTCATAGGTGACGGGAACAATGTCTGCAACTCCCTTCTTCTGGGTGCGGCTGCAGTGGGGCTGGACATATCCGTGGCAACCCCGCCCGACCATGGTCCAAATGAAAAATTATTAAATGAAGCAAGAAAGATAGCGGAGAGAACCCATGCCGAGATACAGCTTACTGATTCACCCAAAGAAGCCGTCAAAGATGCAGACGTCGTATATACCGATACCTGGGTATCCATGGGAGACGAGAAGGAGTCCGCTGGAAGATTATCCACCTTCGCTCCATACCAGATTAATGCGAAGATGGTTGGTCTCGCGGATGACGAGTACATATTCATGCACTGTTTACCGGCCCACCGGGGGCAGGAGGTCACCGACGAGGTGATTGACTCAATAAATTCTGTGGTATTCGATCAGGCCGAAAACAGGCTGCACGTGCAAAAGGCCATTATGGCATACCTGCTTGGACTGGTTGATATCTAGGAAATTTCAGATTTTTTTTCCCATAAGGATTAATCCAGGGTAATTTCTTACGTTTAGTTTTCCTCCTTTCCAGCCAGATCCATGGTAAGTTCTTCCTTGCCATTTTCCTATTTGGCAGCCATATCCTCGGTAGGTTCTTCCTTCTCGTCTTCAACCGTACCGGCCTCGTCAAGGGTTGGTTCTTCTTTCCCGTTTTCGTCCTTACCATCCTTATCCTTGGTAGGTTCATCCTTCTTCGGAAGGACCAGTTCACCTTTGATTATCTTACCCTTATCCCTTTTGTGAAGGTCGAACAACGTAAACAGATTATCAAGAGCCTCCGGGAGAAGCTTGAACGTATAGATCACGATTCCTATAAGAACGAGAAATGAAAAACCCTTTCCCACCCAATTATGTGCGAAATCGAAGGCTTTATCTGTGATACCCAGAGTGATATTACGTTCAGTCAAAAATATTATAGCAATATTACGGAACTGGTTGGCTACGTATATCACCGGGACTGTGATCAAAAATCCGTAGAACTTTCTTCTGGCATCCGCCTTTAAGAAGATATTGAAAACAGCGAAGAGGATCATTGCCTGAATGCCCGTGCAGGCGAGGATTATGGCGATACCACTACCGTTAAGAGGAACACTTGGACCAACATCAGCTTTGTAAATGATAGTTCCCAGATCAATTGGTACACCTTTCGGTTCATATCCCATCCAGTTCATAATCTTCATGGTCTGCCATGCAGTGACATATACGATATATCCTCCCACAATCTGGACCCGCTCGATCATGAGATATAGAAAAGCGGTCAGTGCCGTCCCCTTAGCAGCCCAGTGCATAGCCGTGAGATATTCATGCCGCTTATGGTTAATGTACTCGTGATAGGCGAGATATCCGAAAACACCGATCCCCATCACCGTAAATATAGCATTGGTTGGATTTTTCTCCCAGGTGAGATATAGGACCGACCAGAATCCCCAGTACAGAGCATAAACCACATAACCGCACATCACGAGACCGTGCCGGATTCGGGGCCTGAAAAGATATCCGAGACCCATGCTCACAAGCCCTGCAAAAAGCCCAGCGTCCAATAGCCCTAGAAACGTAGAATACTGCAATTTATCGTTCCATCCATTCATTCTTATTAATTATTAAAAAACTCCGGCCAAGGCGAGGACGAATACGATACCCCCCACGGTCAGGCTCAACATGGCGCCGATAAGCGCGGCAGTTACGAACATATGGAACTTTCTCGCTTTTTTCGGATCGGACAACCACTTTGAGATCACAGGATCGGGGTGATTCATCAGGCATTCCTCATACCAGGCTCTCACCTAACAATCTTTCTTCCTCCGCCCTCTGCCGCTCCATTATACTTTTAATCTTCTTTCTGCGGAAGAAATCTTCCCGCTCCCTCTCCTGAAGTCTCATTTCGATGTACTTTTGGGTGGCCTTCAAGCGCGGTAGAAAAATATATTCGAGAGCGTTCACCCTGCGCTTTGTCTTTTCGATCTCAACCGCCAGCCTCTCGATGGATCCTTCGATCTCGGCCAGGTGAAATAGGTTTCCCATCACCTTGTTGAAATCATCAACAGCCTCATCCATGTATGCATTTGTATCAATAAGCGAATAATTTATCCCAAATCGATCCCCCGGGTTCCAGGCGAGTTTCGGTACCTTTACGCCCATGATATTAAGATGATTCAAGTTGATCCCCTCGAGAGGAGGGATCCCTTTCAATGCCTCATTGAGGGAGTTCTCTCCCATTGTCATTTTCACTTTGGAAAGGGAAAGATACGAATCGGCTAGATCGGCGTTAACACTACGCCGTACCTTTGCTCTTTCCTTTATGATCTTCAAGAATTCCACCACGAGGGCGTCCCTTTTCTCACCCAGGAGTTTATGACCCTTTTCGGCCAACGCGGTCTTTTTCCTGAGCTTTAAGAGTTCCATTCGCGTGGGTTTTATGTTCTCCATAACCTCCGACGCCATGTATGTGGATATGTTTTTTTAAGTATAAAATCGTTGGGTTCAGTTTGGCGATTTGATAATGCAAATTATTCATCCAGCGGGCGGTATCGGAGGGAAAAGAGTGTGGGATCACAGACCCGATCGAGCAAATCCATAAATCGGCCGACATATGTCCATAATTACCATTGACAAATGGCTACTAACAACATTAATAAATATTCCTTTCTATCCCAACAAATGTTACCTTCTGCATTAGACAAATGTCCCAGCATCTCATCGACAAATGTTCCTTTCACACCTCGACAAATGTCTTATGTTACAAACATATAGGTCTAATTTTACTTTCACTCACCCCCCCTATTAATCTTTATATAATGACCAAACATTTGTCCATTAGTCAGGGGTTTTCCGTTGCCTATGACCCATATGAAAAAGAAAAACGGGGTTGATATCATGAAAGTACGGAAAAGCAAACAGAAACGAAAGAAATATAGAAGTTTAATAAAAGTCATTGAAGGAAATATTTCCGAAAAAATCCATCAAGATGAAGCAAAAATATTACTACACATCCTGATATACCATTTCGACGGTTTTACTCGCCAACAGCAAATAATAAACACATACATGTCGTTAAAGTATCACTGGGGCAATAAACGTACTTCGAGAGTTCTAAAAACACTAGCAGCAATTGACGTAATTGATCGCTGGAAGTCGGAATCCGATAATTGGACCTTGTTTTTCCTGGTCAAAGGTTTCATCGAAGAGTGTAGAAATAAAATTTATCTAGCCAGCTTCAATATTAAAGAGAGATTAAAACGTTATTATTCGGCAATCCTCGCCATCACCCGTATAAGGAAAATGGCTTTGGAACCTGAGTGATTCAGGTATACATAATTTCCTTTACGAACGGGAATTAGATCCTTTCGATCTTAAGCTATCATGTTTAGATATCGATTAATAAGGATCAAACACTACGATCTGGGTGGATTTTTCGTCGCTGTCAAACCAGTATAGCATTCCCCTTTTCGCGTCAATGAACTTGTAGGCGATTACGTCATTCCCAGCGCCCACTATCTCATAAAGTACTTTATCAGAGCCGAGGCTGAGATTTAAATTATCATCCGCGCTGATCTGAACAGTCTTATTCGCACCGCCGCTGAGGTTTATCACTTCATCCATAAACGACCCCACAATGATTCCATTGTCAAAAGCTCCTTCGAATCCCTCGTTGAAACGTATCTCTATAAGTGTCTGGTTTGTCTTGTTAAAAAGGAAATCAATTTTTCCATCCGTATAATATGCGATCCAGATGGTATTGTTTTCTTCCACCCGATATATCGGAGGACCATAAAGGTCAATTACTTTGTCCATACCGTCTCCGATCATAACATAGTTCAACCCGATTCCTTCCTTAATATTAACGCTTGTATACGGTTGGAATACTACAATCTGGGTAACTGTTTTATTTATATCGAACCAATAAAGAATACCTTCGGGAGCATTGATAAACATATATGCGGTTGTTTTATTATCGGGGTCGATCTGTTCATAAAGAACCCGATCCACACCATAAACCAAATTTTCACGACCATGTAAACTCACTTTCACGGTCTTCTCCGCATCCCCGTTTGCATTAATGATACTGGTTAAAGACGAACCGATCGAGAGTTGATTTATTGTCCCAAAATCAAAACCTTCGTTAAACCTGACCTCAAGCACTTCTTTTGTAACGTTATCTATGAGAAAATCAATTCCAGCAAGTTCATGATAAACCATCCAGATCGTGTCATTGGTCAGTACCTTTTCTTCTGGTTCACCCAACCAACCGAGTATCTTGCTCTCCATATCGCCCGAATGCATTTCACCGAGCCATTTCGAGGCAATATCATATTTCACCGGATAAGGGTTGAAGACCACTATCTGGGTTACATTTTCATCCGGACCAAACCAGAAAAGTATTCCCTTTTCAGCATGGATGAACTTTGAAAACGAAATCAAACCGTTTGCACCTATCTGTTGATATAACACTTTATCGCTACCGAATATATACTTATCCGATCCATCGCGGTTGGTTTTCAAGATTTTGTTTGCCCCTCCATAAGCATCAAGAACGGAATTCAGGTCGGTACCAATGGTTATCCCTGATTCTAAGTTGCCCTTAAAACCGGTATTGAAGCGTATCTCGGTTATCTTCCCCGTTTGTTTAGATAAAAGAAAATCAATACCGTTCTTCTCGTGGTATTTCACCCAGATGAATGTATCGGTTTCGCTGCTGCTTTCGGGATCTCCGAAAACCTCTACGATCTTGGATAGCTCATCCCCGATCTGGATCTCATCGAGACCTTTGCCCTCAATAATTATCTTTTTCGCATCCTCTTTTTTCTCCTCGTCCCCACCGAAGTAGACGAAACCAACGATTATTAGGGATGCTACTATACCTATGGCGATAAAAGTGAATATCACCCGTTTTACCGAGGATTTTCCTTTAGCTCGTTTGGATATTTTCTCATCGGATAATTGTCTCATATATTCCTTGGAGATCTCTTCCGGCTCACCAAATTCCTCTATTATTTTCTTGATCTCGCTCGATGATAATTCACCCTCATCGGAGCCTCGAGCCTGGTCAATCTTTTCAAACAGATGTCCTTCGATCTCCTGGACTATGGATTTTTTCTGCTTTCTATCAATCTGGGCAAGCTCATTTTCAATTTTTTTCAAATAGGATTGAATCTCTGGTTGCAATTTCATTATTTTACCTCCAGACTTTGAAAAATTCCGCTCAATATGTCACGTAAATTCCGCCAGGACTTTAAACCCTCCTGAAGCGCGGCCGTGCCCTGATCGGTTATCCGGTAGTATTTCCTAGGCGCGCCCTTCGGAGATTCACCAAGATATGAGGTCATGAATCTCTGTTTTTGAAGATATCTGAGAATCGGATATACCGTTCCTTCCTGAAATTTCAATCTTCCCTTGGTGGCAACGTTTAGTTTCTGGATAATCTTATATCCATATATCGGTTCATCACTACCATCAATTACATATAACGACAGCAGAGCAATAAAACCCGATCTCATTTCCCGCTCGAGCTTGTTTTTGAAATTCTCAACATTATCCATTCTAACACCAAGAGATGCACAGTACATAGAAGTTCTATGTATTATATGCCCCAAGGTATTATTATACTTTTCGGTTAATTTTATAAAAGTAAAATACCTATTTAAAATTAATTAAAAGAAATGGTAAAATAACGTAATTATCCACTTGTGAATTTGTTCTGTTGGACCGGATTACTTGACAAGTCACCACTTGTCCTGTTTGGTGAGCCAGGATGGGTCACCTTTACTTCAGAATATACAGCGATGAAACCCGCGCATTTTCCTTGATATCGATACCCTGGGTTCCCACCATGAGGTGTATCTCCACCACTGACATGTTGCCGGTCACTATTCTCGGCGCGTGGAAGGCTCCGCTGTTCAGCAGCCTCGTGTGAGGTGAGATAATTCCTGCCAGGTTATCAAGCTCCAGCGATTCGTTGAACTGGATGAGATAGGTTCCGCCGGTAAGGTGCCACCAACCGTACTCGTCCTCGGTCTCCTTCTTTTGAGGCGGGATCTCCTTTCTGGGTCGTATAATATGATCGCTGCCGCCGAAATCCACCGCGCCCTTTCCGGTTAAAAGAAAGATGTGTTTTACCGTCAAATCCAAATAATGATCGTTCTGCTGAGTATCCATGTGGATCGTATTCCCAATATGTGCGATTATCTCATTTCCTGCCATGAGTTCCATAGACGTTCCCTCCATAATAGTATTAGTGGTAAACAAAACCGATACATATAACCTTTTCTATCACTCGGCACGCTCGGTAATGCAACGACATTGGAAATTATTCATTCGCTTCTTTGAACGTGGTCAGGAATTCAGCCAGGACCCGAACCCCTTCAACCGGCATGGCATTGTAAATGCTAGCTCTCATCCCACCTACGGATCTATGCCCCTTCAGTCCCACAAGGCCCCATTCCAGCGCTTCTTTCGCGCATTTCGATTCCAATTCCGAGGTCGTAAGGTTAAAGGTTACGTTCATCAGTGAACGGCTGTCCCTGGCGGTATAGCCCAGATAAAAACCGTCACTGGTATCGATGACGTCGTAGATGATCTTCGCTTTTCTCTTGTTGATCTTTTCCACGGCTGCCAGACCCCCCATCTCCTTTAGGTAATCCATTGACAGCTTGCAGATATAGGTCGTCCAACACGGTGGGGTGTTGAACATGGAACCTTTGTCCACATGTGTTTTGTAACGCAGCATTGTGTGTATCTTCTCGCTGTGCTTTCCAACGAGATCGTCATGGATGATCACCACGGTAGTTCCCGCCGGACCAAGGTTTTTCTGCACTCCGGCGTAGATGAGATCGAATTTTTCGAAATCCATCACCCTCGACATGAAATCGGAACTCATATCACATACCATGGGAACATCGCCTGGATCCGGGAAATCCTGCATCTCCGTGCCCCTGATGGTGTTGTTGCTTGTGCAGTGAAAGTAAGAGGCATCGGGATTCAAGCTATAGTCCCTGGGAATATACGAATATTTTTTATCCGCACTTGAAGCCACCACGTTGCAGCCGCCAAATATATTTGCCTCGATTATGGCTTTTTGGGACCATGTCCCCGTATCCAGAATATCAGGAAGCTTTCCCTGGACCCAGAGGTTCATGGGGACCATGGCGAACTGAGTGCTGGCGCCGCCCTGTAAAAAAAGCACGTGATATTCTTCGGATAAACCATGAAGCTCCCTTACCAGGGCCTGGGCGTCTTCCATCACCTTGTCGAAATCTTTGCTCCTGTGAGATATCTCCATAATGGACATCCCCGTACCATTGTAATCAAGAAGTTCATCCCTAGCTTTCTCCAGAACCGGACGAGGGAGAGTTGCGGGTCCTGCGTAGAAATTGTATATTTTTGTCATTTTCATGCCTCGTTTTGTTTTAGATGATTCCAAACAACTGCTTATTCCAATTTATTTATTGTAAAACCGGTGTATACCTTGGGATAAAAGAAGGTAGATTTTTGCGGCATTGTCTCGAAATTACCAGCAACGGCCTCCACCTCACTCACCTTTGTGGGATTCATGAAGAATACTGCCTGGGCTCCCCGGTCCACCATATCAATAGATTCGCTCACTGCATTACCGATACCCTTAATATACTCCACGAATGACCCTCCGCCGATGGTACCTGCCGACAGTTTCTCCTTGTTAATCCCCAAGTACCGGTCAAGAATCAGGGTGTGCAGTATCGTGACGTCCAGTTTCTTCCATGCATCCGACTTTCCTACTATTCCATCCATGACACTTTCGTCCCGGAGAGACAGACCATAGAAATTGCTGTCGTTTCCATAAATACCAAAGGAGTGCTTGGAGTGACCGAAATCCCTAGCCATGCCTGAGAACATCTCTTCCCGGGCCGTCGTTCCCGCTCCATAGCTGATAATGTCAAAATACTTTCTCAATTGCTCAATTAGAGAACTTATATCAAATCCTTCAATATGCTGAATCAGACGGTGAGTCGGAAGGACAACCAAGCCGGGATTGGACATGTTCACAAAGGTCATCATTCGGTTTCCCGCGCTCTTCATTTCCGGGTTTTCCCTGCTGTAAGCCAATGCGGTCTTGTATCTGTGATGACCGTCCGCGATAATAGCATAGTTGCCCGCCATGGCATTCGATATGTCACTAATATCGTTCTCATCCATTATCACCCACAGCTTGTGGGAAACACCGAGATCATCATTTGCCACCATTACCGGTTCTTCTTCCATCTTTAAGGCCAAAATTCCATCGATTTTGCCAGCAGGATCGGGATAGATTACGAATATCTGCCCAAAGTTAGACCGGGTCGCTCTTAAAAGGCTCAGTCGGTCCTCGATATCCTTCGGCAAGGTTTCCTCATGCTGCAGAACACCGGCGAATTTCTCATCATCTCCATAATCAAGAGTACCAAAATCTTCAATTTCGATGAGACCAATGAAACCCCATCTCGTGTAATGGCGGTCCTGACAGTGAAAATCCTGTGCGTAAATGTAGAAGACTTTCTTTTCTTCTTGGATCAAAATCCCTCGGTCGATCCATTCGAGAAGGTGATCACTTGCCCTTGAATACTCATTGTTTTCCTTATCATCCATATCGCACCTTTCGCCCTTTATTATATGTGAAATGTTGTAGGGTGAACGTGAGTGCAGACGTTTCACCAACTTTCCTTTGATTACGTCATAAGGAGGGGAGATCACATCCTTGAAATCGGAAATCATGTCGGCATTATACCGATAGCCTGTGAATGGGAGGACTCGTACCATATGGGCGCGTAATTTCATTTCTCCGATTAATAGGTTTTGTTATATTGTAATAAGTAGACAAATCTTCATGCGGGTATGTAGCTGTTTTCTTCTGAAAAATCCCATTTTTTCAGGTCATATTATTTCAGCGTATACAAAAGAAAAAATATCGCTCCATCCTTGCCACAGCAGTGTGCCGATTATCCGTGATAAATTTTCAATATCAGAACAATAAGTGCAAATATAAAAGTTATACCGTTGGCGACTATAAGAGGCAAATCACCGATCAACAGTCCATAAATAAACCAAAGTGAAACTCCGGTTGTAAGAACGATATACATTAACAGTGAAATATCGTTAGTTTGTTTAGATTTTATCGTCTTTATAACCTGAGGAAGAAAAGCAATGGTGGTGCAAAAGGCTGCGATCAATCCAAGAATAGTGATCCAATTCATGCATAACCCGTACAATAGTAATAAAAGAAATTGATCGACAATAAAAATTCTAGAACTGAGTTCCCATCAAGGTCTTGGTGTCCAATATTCCGGGAATGGTCCGTATCTTGTACATGACAATATGGCCTACTACATTGAAATCTTCAGCTTCGATCTTTGCTATGATGTCGAATTCGCCAAAGAGAGGATGATGTTCCACTATTTCGGGAATGGTCGATAGAGCGGAATGGATGTCGCGCTCTTTCATTGGTGCGATACTTATGAGAATAAAACCTACGGCCATGATATCACTTCCGTGTTATTGTTACAAGATATTAATAAACCTTTCTGAAACTCAGTCAGGGTAGAGAAAAAGTCGATACTTCCCACAAGAATGTTCAAATTCACCCATAAATTATATTAATATTGAGTTGTATCTAAGATACGCTTAATAAAAGTGTCTTTACCAAATCCGGTGGTTATAAAATGAAAAGAAGTGCAGTCGTCCTTATAATCATGCTCTTGCTGACAACGTTTCTATTACCTGCAGTAGCTGCAAAGGGCGGCGGCAGTGGTGGAGGAGGCGGAGGAGGCAGTTATCGGGGAGGAGTATATTACAGGAGCGGGGGAGGAGGTGACGATGATGATGATGATGATGAAGGGGACATAGGTGGAGGTATATTCTGCATCATTGCCATTGCGTTCGTCCTGCTCTTCGTTATTCTCATCATCGTGGCAGTGAAAAAGGCTAAGAATAAGATCAAGTAATATTAAAGTCCATCGAAAATCTCCCTTACTCTTTCAGGCAATTTTTCTTCCATATTTTTCTCGGATGAAGTAGATACTGTATTTTCATCTATTTTAGCTAAATACGGCTGCGTCACTTGATCTGCCTCAATTTGCCCAGAGGTCTCATTTGGAGGGTTCCCCGGACCGGAAACATCTAGCTCTTCGAAATCAGCAATGATCTCACCCATGATTTTCATAATATTCATTTTAGATTCACCTGCCGGTCCATTTTTTTCGGTCCCGGCGGCAGGTAGGCCATTGTCAGGAGAAACATGATCCTTGGCAATTCCTTTGTCTACATGCAATCTTGGAGAATCGAGGTCCGATGACGTGTTCCGCATGTTCTCATCCGAGGTGGATTTCAGGTCCTTATCCCCCGCTCCTATCAATTGGTCTATTATGGTACGGTTCTCAATCCTGCGGCGTTTAAAGCGGTGAACGATGACAATTCCAATGAATAACAGCACAAGGAATACAATAAGAGGATAGGTATAATAAAAAGGTTCAAGCAGAATTTCTCGTTCGAGATCATCGGTTGTACTCGACCTATAAATCTCTATGCGCTTGCTGGCCCCATCGTTTGAGCGATTATTATCCGTGATGACTGGTTTGACCAGATAGAAACCGGGGGAGTCGGGCATCCATATGACTTGACGAATATAGATATCCCCTGCCGCTACTCCAACGATATCGTGGAATAATTCCAATATTTCCGGTCCACCAGTACCAATATTTTGAGAATCTTCTGCGTTATTATCCATAACTGCTCGAAGGACGAAGGTCACGTTTCCACCAATGTTGCCGCTGTTTTTGATGGTAATGTTTATCATCACGAATTCGCCATAAACAACAATGGAAGGAAGGACAATATTCTCCACGTAAATATCCGAGTAATAAAGTATTTCATACTCTGAAATGTGCAAGTAGATCCATTGTTCATCCGTGTAGCCGTATTCGTCCCATACCTGGAAACTTATATTATGGGTGCCCGACGAAAGTGCGGTTGAAAAGGTGGAGTTTGCTCCTTCGTAAAGTAGGCCGTCCATGTCCGATGACCATCTCACGGTAATATTGTCATTATCGAGATCAAAGGCCCCTGAAATGAAGGATATAGGTGAATGATTGTTGAAAACAGAGTCATCTTCTGGTGCCAGTATGACTGCTTGTGGAGGGTTATTTCGGTATATCGACAATAAATATTCATCCATTTCTGCAGCACTTATTACTTTTCCATCACTCACTTCAATTCTCAATTTGTACAGATCCTCCGGAATATCCGACAAGTTCCAGCAATATTCTCCCGTGTTCTCGGTATCCCTGACGAGGAGCTGCCAATCACCACCCTTTGCTTGAAACCAAATCGTTATGAAAAGAATGTCTCCTCCATTGGGATCGGTAGCATTATAGCTTATCCAAATCTCTTCAGCGAAGCGGCCCTCCTGCGGATATTCGATTATAACAAGCGGAGGGAAGTTCAACTTGGGATGATGTATCGAAAAATCCTTTTCCATGGTATCGTTCACGTCCAGGGTCAGCGGTGATGAATCCGTAACAAATACCCTCAGGCGATAGGTGCTTGCGTTTTGATAAGCCGTCAGATCCAATGAGAAATTGAAAATATTTCCAGATGTTCGGGTCTCATCTTCAGTCAGCCATGCAGTTGCGTTGGAAAACGTAACTCCACTGTCGTCACTGAGAGCCAACCTGAATTGCAGCGCTTCATCAGTGTCCTTATCGAAAGACCGCCAGCGGACCTCACAGTCACCGGAAAAGTTCTCACCCCCCTGTGGAGAGAGCAATTCAACGAAAGGTGTGTCAGGCCGGTTGATCTCAATAAAAATATGGGTTTTATCCTCGCGAGACAGACCCACACCATTGAAACCTATCACTCGTATATGGTATGAAGTATCTTCAGCGAGCGTGGAAGTATCCCAATACATCTGAAAAAAATTGGCCGTTGTCTCGTTCCGGCTCCCAATGAAGAAATATTTTGCGTTCAACTTATAATAGAAATCGACCCGGGAAATACCGGAAATACTATCTGATGCCGTCACCTTAATGGAAACGTTCCCATATAATTTATCTCCACCGGCGGGATACGCGAGGTCCACCGAAGGTGGGGAATGATCCAATAGGAATTCTCCGGTGCTGGACCAGTTGCCCCATGCGCCAATGGTATCCCTGGTGCTAATTCTCCAATACCAGATGCCGTCATCGAGTCCTGCGGGAGTCCATTGTGTAAGGGATGATTCCATGTCACCGCTGGTGAACTCAGGGGAAGTGAATTGTGGAGAATCGTCTATCTGGACGCAGAATGCACCCTGATTCGGATCATCCCCGGGATTGAAGTTCCAGGAAAATACGGGAAGAGTCGAATTGAAGGACTGCATGTCGAGGGGGGTAAGTAACGTAGGAACTTGAGGGGGGTCCCCGGTCTCCACCCAGTACCAGAAAGACCAGTCTCCTTCATCCCGGTAATGAAATTTATCCACACCCATGTCCCCGGTATCACCGAAATTGTCCGATGGATCATGGACAACGGTAAACTGACCCAGATCGTCGTTCGAGAGCGGAGAGTCGTCATCCCATACGTGAACGTTTATGGTCAGGCTCTGGGACAATGAAAGCTCTGAAAAAACAAATGTGTCAATGATCTTTTCGGCACCATTTGACAGCTCATAATAATCTTGCGGAGGAAAACGTGTCTCTTGACCGTTCACATCCACCGTAAAAAAAATTTCCACGTCATTATTTATTCCCCCGGTGTCCTCGCATTGACATCTTATTTTCCATACGAATAACCGAACACTCCTGGTTTTTGGCGAATCGTCAAAATTACGCATTGGATCATAAATGTTATTTTCAAATTGGAAGGGATCGGAATCGTATAAATCGACCGAAGCGCTTTTTTCATTAATATTTGGAAAAGAATTCGGGAACAAAACAATGATGAGGGACATTAACACAATGAAATTTTTAAT
This sequence comes from uncultured archaeon, assembly GCA_964342815.1. Taxonomy (GTDB): domain Archaea; phylum Thermoplasmatota; class Penumbrarchaeia; order JASLWR01; family JASLWR01; genus JASLWR01. Next base: position 29,062 of record CAYFHS010000030.1, read on the forward strand.
TATTACTCCGCACCTTCCATAGCCCGTTTTCATACTGACATGCATTTTTTTCCCGCCATTTATAGTATCGAAATGAGGAGATTCGGAATATATAATTCTTTTTGATTAAAAATTAGACGGATATAGTATAATCACTAAATTAGAGAGCTTACGCTATCTTGAAAAATAAAAAATAAAAAAAAAAGGGTGAATGAATCACCCTTATTGCATTCTTAAAGCTCGTCTTCAAGACCTTCCAGAAGAGAATCGAAGTCATCTTCGTCGTCCAAGACATCCTCAGTTTCCTCGACAACCTCTTCTTCAACAGCTTCCTCGACTGCGGTATCCTCAACGGTTTCCTCAGCGACTTCTTCAACAGCTTCCTCGACTGCTTCAACTTCTTCCTCAACAGTCTCTTCAGCCACTTCTTCCACTGCTTCTCTCGCCGTTTCTTCCTCCGCAACTTCCTCTACCCCTTCTTCCACTGCAACGTCTTCGACTCCTTCCTCGGTTTCCTCCTCCGCAACTTCCTCCACAACTTCCTCGGTAACCTCTTCCTCCGCTCCTTCGACGATTTCGGATTCGCCGTCTGTCTCAACGAGATCTCCGGCAAATTCCTCACCGATCTCTTCCTCGATTTCTTCGCCTTCCAGCTCGCCAAGCTCCGCCTCAAGGTCTTCCACGTCCTCGGAAATTTCTTCCTCAACGTATTCTTCAACCTCTTCCTCGAATTCGACACCACAACCGGGGCAGGCCGCATCGGTCTCGTTAACAAGACTGCCGCATTCCGGGCACTCGAACTGGACAACTTCAATCTCTTCCTCCACTTCCTCCTCCTCGAAGGCAACGCCGCAACCCGGGCAGACATCATCGGTCTCAGCAACCATTGATCCGCACTCCGGGCACTGGAATTCCACGACCTCTTCTTCGATTCCTTCGGAAATGATGCCCTCTTCCGGAATCTCTCCTTCACCCTCCAATATCTCTTCTCCTTCCTCTTCCTCCTCTCCCTCGTACAGTTCTTCTTCCTCTTCGGGCTTTTTCCTCATCAGCAGGAACACAACAACCAGGATCGCAATCACTACAACCACGGCAATAATGACATAGAGTAATATGCCGCCTTCTCCTTCAGCCGTTGTTGCGTATGTATTCTTGGTTGTGTCGTAGTTTGTCTCCAGCACGACATTTCCATCCTCGTCCTTGACAACAAGCTTATCACCAGTCTTAGGCGCAGGCATGTTTTTAAAGGTCGCCTTCCCGTCCTTATCGGTTGTTGCAGTGTATGGTGTGCCATCAACGGTTATGGTCACCTCAAGACCTTCTGCCGGGTTCCCGTCCTCGTCCTCGAAGACCTGAGGCAGCTCATAGGTTGCCAGTTTCTTTGGTTTCGCATCAACGTCGAAGGTTAGAGTATCCATATTTCCTGCTGCATCCGTTATAGTGAGAGTGACAGTATAAATACCGTCCTCGTCGAACTTGTGGCTGGCGGTTTTCGTCAGGTAATATGTCATATCGCCTTCAGGCGATTCGATGGTCCAGTTCCATACTGTAATCCCAACATTGTCACTGCTTGCGGAAGCATCCAAATCCAGCGTATCTCCTGCATTTGCGTTGGCTCCGCCTGCTGCATCCTCGGAATCCACCGTTGCTTTTGCCATGGGTTTGACGTTATCCGAAACAGTTACATTGAAAGAATCCGTGGCAGTGTTACCCGCAGCATCCTCCACCGTCAAGGTAATGATGAAAACTCCCGGTGTGTCGAAAGTATAGTTCGCATCGGATCCATTGAGGCTCTGCACCCCTCCGTCGGTGAACGTCCAGGTGTATTTTACGATATCCACGTTATCGGAACTGCCCGCTCCATTGAAGAATATCTGGGCACCTATTGAACCCGTTTTATCGGCACCGGCATCAGCCTCGGGATCGGTTATGTCCGCTACAGTTATGGTCAGGTTGGCCTCATGGATATTTCCGGCCATGTCTATCACCTTCAGGAAGACCATAAAATCACCTGCATCTTCGATATTCAGGGTGATCTCCACACCATAGTATTTCTTGCCCATGAAGGTCCACGTGTAGTTATCGATGCCAACGTTGTCGGAACTATCAGAAGCATTCAGAGTGACGTTCTCACCTTGGTCGATAGTGACGTTAGCCCCCGGTACAGCCATCGGTGCTGTGATATCGGCCACTGTCACGGTGAGGTTGTCTGCGTGCCAGTTCTCCATTGCGTCGGTGATGTTAAGCCAAACGAGGTAAACACCGGCATTGTGGAAGGTGAAGTTCACGGTGGATCCGTAAAGAACCACTTCGGCCCCGCCGTAAGTAAAGGTCCACGAGTAGTTCAATATAGCCACGTTATCCCATGACAAGGTTGCGTTGAAAGTCACGTTCTGATGCTGCCCGATACTCTTGTCCGAACCAGCGTTGGCCACGGGGTCCGTATCGTCTGCCACTTCATCCGGTACGGCTACAGGGTTATACGTATCGATAATGTTGCCGGCCGCATCCCTTGCATATATATGATATATAAAGGTCGTTGCGTTGGGAAGGACGTATATGGTTCGGTTCCAGTAGTTACCGGTTGTGTGAGTAAGCTGCAGGGACTGATAGCCCATTCCATTGACGGAATAGTTCACGTATACTGCAAGAAGTCCTCGTGTATCCGTATTGTCCTGTATCCGGACAGATATAGTGTAATCCGCACCAGCAACCGGCGAACCCGCGGTGACATCACCCACGAATTCGGGTGGTATCGTATCCACCACAGGTGTCGCAGCAGATTTAGTTGTGTCCTTCACATTACCAGCCGCATCCGATATTGAGAAGTTGTATCGGATACTTATGGCATCTGTTGCAACTGTGATGGTTTTACTCCAGTTACCGTCACCATCATCGATCATAGACACAAGGGTATATGTGGCTCCACCGTCATAAGTATAGTTTAGGTACACCGAATCCACACCGATATTATCGGTCGCCTCACAGATTATTGTAAAGCTCTCCCCGGTCTTGGGTATGTCGGTGGTCAAATCATTTCCCACGGTGGGTACATCATCATCGGTGATAGGGAGCCATATGCTCTGAGCGCTCTCATTTTGATTATCGGATGTATCATTGACCATGAAGTAATACTGAATCGTGGTCTGATTACCTAATATCAGGATCGAGATACTCCATGTAGCACCATTACGGTTTGACACAAGCTCTTCCATCCATGCGCTACCACCATAGCGGTAATAGAAAAACACGGAGGTCAGGTTTATATTAATATTGTCGGTTATATCGATTTCGAATAAAGTGTTGTCCCCTGTGTTCAACGTTCCATTTTTCAGGTTCTCGAGCATTGGTTTGTCGTTGTCAGCCACACTCAGGTTATCCATGGCAGACTTGTCCATGTTCGCCACCGTATCGTTGAACCAGAAGAAGTACTCGATCCACATTGCGTAACTTGGGATCATAATCTCTATTGTCCAATTATCACCTGTATTGTTGGTTACGGGCCAGTAGTAATTGGTCATGTTGTTTATGGTGAAATTGAACATCACCGAACCCACGGCCACGTTATCCGTAAGGTTGATGGAGAAGAAAGCCTTATCGCCCGTGGTCAAAGTATTGTTCCAGGCGGTTCCGGAAACAGGTGCGTCGATATCATTCACAAGCACCCACATTGTATCAGTTTTCCAATTTCCGGCTGCATCCGTGACATTCAATGTCACTGTGAAATTCCCTACATTCTGGAATGTATAATTAGGCATCAGACCATACAATGTCTTCGCTCCACCATCCGAGAAGGTCCACGTATAGTTGTTAACTCCGACATTATCCAAACTACCGCTGCCGTTGAATTCCACCAAATCTCTTTGATCCACCGTTTGGTCCAGGCCGGCGTCTGCAGTTGGGTCCGTGGTATCGTTCACAGTGATCTCTACCGTATCAGTGTGAGTGTTGCCCGCGGCATCCATCGCCGTAAGGGTAACCACGAATACGCCAGCATTGTTGAAGGTGTAATTCGGGGTAGCTCCGTAAACCATCTGAGCGCCGCCGTCCGTGAAGTTCCAGGTGTAGTTGTCAACGGCCATGTTGTCCGTACTACCGCTGCCGTCGAAGGTCACAAGGTCACCCTGATCAACCGTTTGGTCGGGACCAGCATTAGCCACCGGGTTAGTGGTATCGTTCACAGTGATCTCTACTGTATCAGTGTGTGTATTGCCTGCTGCGTCTTTTACAGTCAATGTAACGACAAACACTCCAGCATTGTTGAAGGTGTAATTCGGGGTAGCTCCGTAAACCATCTGAGCGCCGC
>CAYFHS010000030.1:33446-33836 GCA_964342815.1 uncultured archaeon
CGTTCACAGTGATCTCTACTGTATCAGTGTGTGTATTGCCTGCTGCGTCTTTTACCGTCAATGTAACGACAAACACTCCAGCATTGTTAAAAGTATAATTCGCGTCAACTCCGTAAACCATTTGAGCGCCGCCGTCCGTGAAGTTCCAGGTGTAGTTGTCAACGGCCATGTTGTCCGTACTACCGCTTCCGTCGAAGGTCACAAGGTCGCCCTGGTCAACCGTTTGGTCGGGACCAGCATCTGCTACCGGGTTGGTAGTGTCGTTCACCGTGATCTCAACTGTATCAGTGTGTGTATTGCCTGCTGCGTCCTTTACCGTCAATGTAACTACAAACACTCCGGCGTTGTTGAAAGTATAATTCGCGTCAACTCCGTAAACCATTTGAGCGC
>CAYFHS010000030.1:33936-48858 GCA_964342815.1 uncultured archaeon
CCGCTGCGTCCTTCGCTGTCAATGTGACCTCGAAGACTCCGGCGTTGTTGAAAGTGTAATTCGCGTCAACTCCATAAACCATTTGAGCGCCGCCGTCCGTGAAGTTCCAGGTGTAGTTGTCAACTCCCACATTGTCGGTACTACCACTGCCGTCGAAGGTGACAAGATCGGTCTGGTCAACCGTCTGGTCCGGTCCTGCATCGGCAACTGGGTTGGTGGTATCGTTAACGGTGATCTCTACGATATCAGTGTGAGTATTACCCGCTGCGTCCTTCGCTGTCAATGTGACCTCGAAGACTCCGGCGTTGTTGAAAGTGTAATTCGCGTCAACTCCATAAACCATTTGAGCGCCGCCGTCGGTAAAATTCCAGGTGTAGTTTACAACTCCCACATTATCGGTACTTCCACTACCGTCGAATGTAACCAGATCCGTCTGATCAACAGTCTGGTCGGGACCAGCGTCGGCTACCGGATTCGCCGTATCTGCCAACTGGAAACTCAAAGACTGCCGAGAATCAACATACGCATTCTGTTCGGAAGGATTATAATCGGGATGGGTCACATTTACGGTATAATTCCCAATTATCCAATCCCCCGTATCATTATAGGTAAAATGGATCCCCTCTGTCCAGAGTACCCCGTCGCTATCAGTAGTTCCCGTAAAGTCGATGGAACCATTATGGAGCATATCAACATTTGCACCGACTACGTGGGCATCCGCTGAATTGTTCACATAGACTTTCACAAAATAATTGATAGAAAGATTTCCATATTGGTCAACTCTGAAGGTATCATTTTTAAAGGAACAATTCAAGAGTGTGAAGTCTATGACATGGGTTGAATCGGCGCTGATATCTATTGTATTGCCTGCTCCGGGATTGGTCCAGTTTCCTATGGTACAGTTATCGATCACCATGGATCGTGTATTCCCCGCAACCCAAATGTTTTCCTCCCACGTGTCCCAAACTTTACAATTGGAAATTGTTGGGGTGGATCCGATATGGAGTCGTATACCATTACCTGTGGTATTATGAACATTTGTGTTCAATATATAGGCGTCACCACCATTTACATAAATCCCAGTGTCCAAGGTATTGTTGATGTCACAATCCATAATAACTCCGTTGGATGTGATTTTTATTCCACCATTACCGTTACCGCCATCGCCTGTATTATATATGCTACAGTTATTTATCATAGGCGCACCTGAGCCTATAAATTTAACGCCCCAATCCGAGGTCTCATTGATTATACAATGATTGATTTCTGTATTTCCATCGTCGATATCAACCCCGATTGTAGCATGCTGAATGTCAGTAAAATTGATATAGGCAATTCCACCACTCTCCACTACGATACCAGTATAATCCCCTGAGGCCTGTGTTGAAGCATTGGAAGTGATCGATACTCGACTATTCCAAGTTCCTTCTATTGACAATCTCCCACCACTTTTCACAGTGATACTTCCAGTACCTCCTCCAGCAGCATCCACCAAAACAACGGCTCCCGCTTCAATAGTCAGGTTGCCTGTTACATTCACATCATCATCAACATAATGTGGATTATCAGCAGCAGCCCATACGGTATTACCCGTAATCGCCCCATCATGACTCGCTGCAGCGCCGGAATTATCGGCAATCCAATTGTTGAACAGCACTATGCCCGAAAACAGCATCAATGCTGTTAATGACAGTACAATAGTCTTTCTTACACTATTTTCCATATTTTACACACCTTCCATAAGAGTTTTTCCAAACCTCACCTTAACGTCCGTACAATCTTTTTTTTGGTTTTCAGACGATAATGATAATCCGGTAATCCTTTTTATTTATTTAAAGTTTATAGTAGTTCTGTGACTTTATGACTTAATAGATTGTTTCATGAACCTGTAAGTTTTAAAAGTGGTCCTGCAGAATCGGGAGGAACTTCCCCGTAATCGTCAAAAAAAATGAGATTTGATTCTTCTTGAGGATAGTCAATGGAGAAAATCCATTAATTTCGTAAAAAAATGGATGTCAGAGCTCATCTTGACAAGTTTGGGGAGAAACATGGTCACCAAAACCGTCCAATATCCATTCGAAATTATTTGACAGGTGATTTTATATTCAATCCAATATTTATCTATGCTCGGCTCGGTGAATGAGAGGAGTGTTCCAAGTGATAGAGGCTATCGGAAAACGTATAGTCAATGGATATAAGTTCATTCATCCCATAATAATGGCGGTTTTTATCGCAACCTTTCTTGTGCTCATTACTGTTCTCTCCAGTTTCACTCTCACGGCAACAGTATTCTCGGAAGAGGGGGGGGGTAAGGAAGCGGCTTCGGCGGGTCTGGCAAATGCCGCAATTTTTCTTATTATAGCCATAGTTGGAGGATTTTTAATATTTCTTTTATTCAAGTACAAGAAAAAGAACGCAATTCAATATCTATTCGGAAGCGCATTGTCGTTGTCGGGCGGATTCATTCTATTCTTCTTTCTGGTCATTTTAATCGAGGACATACGTTACTATTCAAGCGGCCTTATCGTATATTCTTCGTTCCTGGGTGAACGTACGTCAGACCCTTTTTTTCTCGTTTTCAATCAGTCCAACCTTGAACTTCCTCTATTTCTTTGTTCCATCGCAATCGGTATCGTCATGACCTACATCATACTTTCAGGAAGGTTCAAGGGTGCTCAGAAAAACCGATTTCTGCTATTGCTCAGCGGACTTATGGGAGCTTTTTTAGCTGTGATATTACCCACATGGACCGTGATGTTCATGCTCATCGGTCTTTCGTTCTACGATATCTATTCCGTCAAACGCGGCCCTATAAAGAGCATAATCGAGATGACTGAAGAAAACCGGAAAGAGAGAATGAACCGTATCAACCAAAACAGAAAGAGGGATGAGGCACTTTTGGAAGCTTTCAAGAAACACAACATTATCTGCGTCTTCTGCGAGTCGAACAGGGTAAAGGTGGGACGGGACGATGGCGTGACCTGTCACAATTGCAATCGCGGGAGCATTATACCAGGTGTTACGGCACTGGTGGTGGATGTAATCGAGAAGTTCGATGCAAGCAACGAGTCAGATAAACCGCATAGGCCACCCATAGCAGGGAAGAAATCGGGTGATGGGAAGAAGGATAAAAAGGCGATGAAGAGGAACGAGGAAGGGATGAGCCCAGTCATTCCATTCCTGTTCGGGCGGAAAATGAATATGAGAAAGAATAGATTTCTTTCGAAAAAGGGTATGGATGCAGAGCACCTGATGAAATCCATGACTTACAACACAGAGCATTGGGACCTTGGTATCGGTGATCTGGTCTTCTACTCCATGCTGGTGGGCCATTCATTCCAGTTCGGATCGAGCTACTTCGACAAGATAGGAATATTTGCCCCGATACTCATGTTCGGGCTCTCATTCATCGGGATCGCAACAGGATTCGTGATTACCATACGCCTTCTTGAGAGAAACAAGATATTGCCCGGCTTACCCATGTCGATGTTCATAGGAATATTCGGATTTTCTATCGGGGCCACGATTCTCTGGCTCTGGTAATGGATTAACCGGCAGAACCCGGTCAGGATTAAAATTACATCATATTAACGGTATTTTTGACTAAGCGAATCGTTTATATATCGTTTTAACATTAACGTATGGCATAATATTGAAATTTATTAAAGGTGGTATTTATGAATATAGAAAAGAGATTAATTTCGATCTGGATCAGTATGCTGCTACTTGTTTCCATTCTGATCGTTATCGATATTCCTTTGGAGAAGAGCTTTGGAATAACAGGTTATACAAAAGGTGCGACTATAACTGTGGATAAAGGTGGTGGACAGGATCATGTCACCATACAAGGTGCCATCGACGCAGCGAATACGGGCGATACGGTTTACGTTTATGCCGGTATCTACAATGAACACATAACCATTACTGGTAAGACCATCAATCTTACCGGGGCAGGAGTGGATTCATCAATAATCGACACAGGTATCGCTCTGAGCGGTATCAAGGTTGAAAGCAACTATAACAATATAAGCGGATTTACCCTCAGGGCGGCAAATTTCGGGATTGAACTTAACCGATCATGTTTCAATACTATAAAGAACTGCAAAAGCACCCAAAATATTGACGCCGGGATTTACCTTTCCGAATCTTGCAACAATACCGTCATAGATTGCATCCTCACTGACGATCTCGTAGGTATAGCGTTGTTGTTCGGCAGTCATAATAATACGGTGATATCCAATCAATTAACCCTTAACGATTATAATGGTTTTACCCTTAGGAACGGGGATAACAATCTGGTTCTAGGCAATCTCATTCAGGATAACAATCAGGTTGGATTCCCGAGCAATTACCCGGGATTTTGGGTTGAATCCAATAACAATGTCATTTCAAAAAATACAATTGATAATAATCTGGCAACGGGATTATACATGAAAAATGCTTCGAATAATGAAATTTATTATAATAATATTACACGTAACAAAAACGGAATCTCGGCAAATGTTGGTAGCAGTAATAATGATATTTATAATAATGGATTTAGTTCAAATGACGAGAACGGATTAGCAATTCATGACGGATGCGAGGGAAATAATATTACAAATAATGATCTGACGGACAATAATGCTTTAGGGATTACTGATTATCCAGCCATATTCGTAGCATCGGATGGCAACAAGCTATCGGGAAACCACATCGACGGTAACGAAGCCACAGGAATCTTTCTTCGAGATAGTGCAAATAATTCTATCGATAACAATTCCATCGCATCCTCATTATACGGAATATATCTCAATAATATGGGTGATAACGACATTGAGAACAATACATGTATCTCGAATACGAAAAACGGGATATATCTCGACAGCTCCGTAAATAATACATTATATAATAATAGCTGTTCGAATAATCCGGAACACGGCATATTCCTCAAGGATTCCGATATGAATCTTCTAGCCGGGAACGACGTTTCGTATAATAATGTCGATACGGTATGGAATTTCGTTGGTGTGACAGGCTTCGAAAAGAATGATGACGAGGGATGGAAACATCAGGGCGTTGGTGATTGCTGGGAAAGGAATTCTCCTGTTTCCGGACCAGGCGCCGCGTACGAAGGATCCAACGTATGGGGAACCAACCTTGCAGGAAAATACCCCGATAATGCCGATTTTTCACTTTACAGCCCCGAGATGTATGTTGGAAAAGGAACATCGGTAGAATTCTGGCACTGGTATGACATGGAGAACGGGTGGGACTTTGCCCGGTTGGAGATATCTCGGGATAGTGGTCTGAACTGGGAGCTGCTGCATACTTTTACCGGGTCCTCCGGAGGATGGACCATTGAAAATCTCGATCTTGATGATTTTTCGGGCGATATTATAATCCGGTTCAGGGTCACCAGCGACGCAAATCTCGGTCTTGCAGGTTGGTATATCGACAATATTTCTCTCACAAATCACGATTACCAGGATCTCGAGAGCGATACCGACGACGGATGGACGCACGGCGGGAACGGGGATACTTGGGAGCGGGGATTTCCATATTCCGGTCCCTGGGCCTCATTTAGCGGAGATACAGTTTGGGGAACCAAGCTCTTCGGTGAATATGAGAACAACGGGGATTGCTCCCTCTACTCCCCTGACTTCGATCTGGATGAAGGAACGACAATATCCTTCTGGCATTGGTATGACATCGAAGAAGGATTTGATTCAGGCGAGCTGGAAATATCCGATGACGGTGGGATAAGCTGGGACTCCCTCTCAAGCTATGACGGAACGCTTGATGAATGGGAACTTGTTGAGGTATCCCTAGGGGGGTATTCAGGTAGGGCTCAAATACGTTTCAGACTGGATACGGACGGTTCCGAGACCTTCGACGGTTGGTATATAGATGATATTTCATTTTTAGGAAGTGGTGGAATACATCTGGAAACAAGCAATGGAAACACTCTTGTCAACAATACCTGTTTTGAGAACGGTGGAAATGGAATCTATCTCGAAACCTCGGTAAATAATAATCTGATGGATAACAACTGCACCCTCAACCGAAAGAATGGCATATATGCGGAATCCTCATCCAACAACGATGTCCTGAGGAACTCGGTTTCGGATAACAAAGGAAACGGTGTTTTCTTAAAAAGCGGGACTGGCAATAATATCGAGAACAATACAGCGGTTCGGAATGCGGATGGAATTCTACTGAACTCGTCCAACCTGAACAATTTGAAGAACAATTCCGCCATGAATAATTCTGAGAAGGGAATCGATCTTGAAGGATCCGAACAAAATGTCGTACAGGATAATCTCTGCAACCTGAATTACGAGGGCATATTTCTTGATAATTCGGACCATAATGTCGTAAGTAAAAACCGCTGTGAATCTAATACTGATAATGGATTATATTTCCTTAATTCAAATAGTAACATCACAGAAAACGTCTGCAATGATAACGGATGGCACGGAATGGGAATTGCATTCTTTTCAGGGAGCATAGAAAATAATATATGTGACGGCAACAAGAATTTCGGTATCTTTCTGCAGGCAGCTGTTGACAGCGAGATTTCCCGGAACAAATGCGTCAACAATGAATATGGTTTATTCTTGGGTTTCTCATCCAGTGGAAATTGGATACATAACAACACTTATGAAAAAAGTGCCAAAAACGGTACCATGCTGTATGATGGTTGCTGGGATAATCTAATAGAGAACAATACACTTGCAGACGGTCATGAGGGATTTTATCTCTACAACTGCAATAATAACACTATAATATACAACAATATTATCAACCACACCGGTTACGGGATAGACATCATAGACAGTGACACACACGACAACAGAATTCATCACAATAATTTTCTATTCAACAACAATAGCGGCATTCAGGCCTGGGATAACGGTATTAACAACTCCTGGGATGACGGGATTGGTGAAGGGAATTTCTGGGAAAACTACACTTCCCTGTATCCCCTGGCTGCCAATGACGATCACGTATGGAACAAACCATATAATATATCCGGCCCATCTAACAGCTCGGACCGGTATCCATTGTTCTACGCGGGACCTGGAGCAGATACCGATCTCCCGAGATTGGTGGGGGACAATACCCCTGCCCAGGCATCCACAGGTGATTCCTTTACATTCTCGGCCGAATTCGAAGACAACCTGGGTATTGTGACCGTCCATGTTCTGTATTCCTATGATGGGATCAACTGGCTTGATAACGAAACAATGGTTCTGAGCCGGGGCGGTATCTGGTCATATTCAATAACTATCAACTCGGATGCCACCGATTTATTTTACAGGTTCTACCTGAAGGATATGGGGCGCAACCATGTTCTCACCGATATAACGCTCCTGGGGGTACAGGATAACGATCCGCCGGAATTGATATCCGATGATACCCAAGATAGTGCTACCACCAGCGATATGTTCGTTTTTTCAGTAAAATTGGGTGACAATGTCGGAATCATATCAGCTTCAGCCCATTATTCCTACAACGGAAATGATTTCACCCAAAAAGATCTGATAAAGGAAATGGGGGATACCTGGAGCACATCAATAACTGTCGAGGAAGATGCAACGGAACTCTACTATTATATTGCCTTTTCGGACGGGATCAATGAAATGGAGACAACAATAAATACGGTTCAGGTAACTGATAACGATGCCCCGACCCTGATGGTTGATAATACTCCGCTTTTCGGTACAACCGGGGATGCATTTACCTTTGAGGTGGGGGTCGCGGATAATTATGGTATTGAATCGGTATCAGTCTATTACTCTCATGATGATAAGGAGTATCAAATCAAGGAGCTGAAAAATGACGGAAAGGGATCCTGGAAAGAGGATATAATTCTTGAGCTGAATTTCACAGATTTATATTATTATTTCAAGGTCACGGATAACAGTAATCCAAAAAACGAGCTGACAACGGACAAGGTAGAGATCCCTGTCATGGACAATGATCCTCCAACTGCCCGAGCCGGAGAGGACCTGCAGATCGAGCAGAACGCCAAAATCACTCTAGATGCCTCGTCCAGCACCGATAACATTGGCATTGTAAAATTTGATTGGAATTTCATCTACGACGGAGTAGAAATTGACTTGAACGGTGAACTTGAAGAGTTCACTTTCGAAATTTCCGGAAATTATTATATTAGCCTGAACGTAAGCGATAAAGAAGGAAATTGGGCTAAAGACTATCTCAACATAACCGTGATCGACGACACAAAACCAAGGGCGGATGCCGGTGACGATATTACAACGGACCAGCACGAAGAAGTAACCCTAAGCGGAGAAGATTCCACCGATGACGTCCAATTGTCCAGCTTTACCTGGACCTTCGTATATAACAATGAGAACATCACCCTTCAAGGAGAAAAAACCGGTTTCGTGTTCGATGTCGCAGGATCATATATAATAACACTGAATGTGACCGATTCAGGAGGTAACTGGGCAACGGATGAAATTAAAATAAATGTTAAAGATATTGATAAACCCATGGCAAATGCTGGAGATGACTTAACGGTGGAAGAAGGCACCACCGTGTTGCTGAACGGGAGTAATTCCACGGACAATGTTGGGATAGTCAGTTTCGTTTGGTCTTTCCTGTATGACGGGCTCGAAAGAACGCATTACGGCGAGACCGTCACTTTCAGATTCAAGATACCAGGTGATTACAGAATAACCCTTATGGCAACGGATGGTGCAGGCAACAGCGCCGCCGATACCATCGAGCTAGATGTGATAGAAAAATCGCTTTCCGATGATGACGATGAAATACCGGATTTCTGGAATAATACTGTGGATGAGGATAATGACGGTCTTGACGACAGGTGGGAAGAGTATTATTTCGACGGTGATGCATCACCTTATGCTGATTCGGACGCCGACGGATACAAGAACATCCACGAGTTTATGAAAAGAACCGATCCAAAGAAGAGGAACGTGGAACCGCCCGAGCCTGAATCGGGAAGCGGTTCGGGGGATAAAAAGGCAAGCAGCGACGACTGGTGGACATGGATAATGATCGGAGGTATATTTCTACTTATAATTGTGATAATATTATTCCTCATCATAAAATCCCGTCGATCAAAGGACAGTAAAAAGACCGTTGTTCCAGAAATCGAGGAGGACCTCGAGGATAGTGTCGATGACGATGAAATCGAAGAAGATGTCACAGATGTTTTATCCAGTTCCTTCGATATGGACTCAATAGAAGCGGAATTCGAAAAGCTCACCGAAATTTACAATAATTGCAGTGAATACGGGATGAACATGAGCGATTACGAATCACGCTACCAAGAGATAGATAAAGCGGTCAAGCTCGGACAGGAAGATACACCGGAAAGTATCTCCGCTTTCATGACGGAGCTGGATGATGCATATTTCAGCTATTACGAGGATTTAAAGAGCAGTACTAAAAAACTTCATAAAACGATAAATGCGGATTTCAAGAAGGCCATGGGTTCAGGACTCGACATCGGGCATTTAAGGTCGGATTATGAAGGCGCTATAGAATATTTCAAGGAAGGGGATTTCTTTGGAGCCATGGAACTCTTCACGGTGGTAAAAAGTAATCTCGAAAAGTCATTGGAAGATAAACAGTCGGGTGGCACAGAAGGGATCGACGATGAAGGGGAAGTGAAAAAGACAGAAAAAAGGAAGATGGACCTGGACTCGTTATTCGACAGGATTCTTCCTCCGGCAGGACCCGGAAACGTTATAAAAGAGATCACGGACCATGGAGATGAGAAAGAAACTGACCATATTTCGGATCTATCTGAGGACGTAACGGAACATAAGGAACTGGTGGCAGTGGAGGATAGTAACACGGAAAAAGATGAAACAGATATGGAGGAGGTAGGGGTACTATCACCTATCGCCGAGGAAGAAAACAGCGAATAATGTTGAATACCTAGCGTTAATATATTACGGTGGCGGATAATCCGAAGAAGGAGGAAATTGTCTATCCTCAAAAGCCGATTCAGTTTCATAACCGTGCGGGGGTCGGGGATGCAGAGCCAGACCAGCCTGTTCAGGTACCAGATTTCTCTTGTATTTTCTTATTACCCAGAAATTGTATACAAGTAGAAATGCCGCTCCGCAGACCATGAAGATGGCGATGAGGTACATCCACATGGCTGAGGTATGCCAAGCGGACGCCTCAGAGTAATGCCAGCTTTTCGTGGCAGCATTCTCCCATCTCCACGCCTCCGCCTTGTAAATGAATCCGTTCGTAAAGAAGACAGTACCGGTGGGAATCAATATCAAAGCGAGTAAACCTGGAAGGCGGTTGAGATCGAAGATATTCCATAACAGTCTTTTCGGTTCATTGAACTCCCGTGATTTTTTCACACGGATATGATTTATTATCAGCAGGGTCACGCTCACTGCAAAAAGCAACCCAGCTAACACCAACGCGATCACCCCTCCGGTGTACCAATTGCCTGCGATCTCCTCATAACCCTCATCTTCTTCATCCTCTGCCGCGCCGGACCACCCTGCTCCCTCGGAAAAGTATGCTATTGAAAAGAAAACCAGGCTCACGGCAATGGATAATACAAGTAGGCCAAGAAGACCGGTGGCGCGATTGAAATCAAGAAAATTGATTTGGATCATGTATAGTTCTAAGCAACGCCATTATAAATATTTTTTGACTCAAGCTACCACGCTAAAGGCAATTTAGGTGTTCTTCCGAATGCTTTTTAGTAGAATTACCGGGCCGAGAATACATGAAAGTAAAAAGGCGAATAACACCGCAAGACCCGTTATCAATCCGAAAACGCGGGTCATGGGCAGTGGGGCGGCCAACAGTAGAAAGAAACCGGATACTGTGGTAAAGGCCGATATGAATATCGACGTACCTGTGTGTTTAAGAGTGCGCTTCATGGCTTTCTCAGGATCATGCGTCTGTTTTTCCTCACGGAATCTCTCGATGATATGGACCGAATAGTCAATACCTATACCGATTGACAGCGAAGTTACCGTGATGGTCAGTATATTTAATGGAATCGAGAGAATGTTCATGAAACCCAGTATCCAGACGGCAGAGATCAGGACCGGAAATATGCCGACCATAGAATATCTGAATTTGCGGTACAGAAGGAGGAGGGTGACCAGGGCAAAACCTATTGCCAGTAACGTACCGAAAATCTGGGAACTTTCCATGGTGTCCACCGTCTCAACCACCATGACGGTCCATCCGGTCAGGGTAACTTCAGCATCCAGATCTGCCGAGCTGTCCAATCCTC
The DNA here is from genome assembly GCA_964342815.1 of uncultured archaeon. Taxonomy (GTDB): domain Archaea; phylum Thermoplasmatota; class Penumbrarchaeia; order JASLWR01; family JASLWR01; genus JASLWR01. The sequence continues at coordinate 45,191 of CAYFHS010000030.1, forward strand.
TCGTCAACTGTTCAACGAGAGCTTTAGAACTTTCCCATGTACGGGCGTTCACATACACAGTTAACATTGTGGCATAGACGCCGCCCTCTGCATCCCGGTACAATAGACCATCCAGTTCGGAAGAGAAATCCGTTCCTTCAATTAGGTTTAAGGTTGTATGATTATCCGCGAGGTAGTCTATCAAGCCCGATATGTCCTCACCTGTGCAGTTATCTAGAGGAAGAAATGTGTCGGGGGAGAATTTAAATCTCTCGGCCAGAGATGAATTAAGCCTTATCGCGTGAGAAAAGAGATTGTAGAGGCTTGCATTCCTCGGCCAACCGTTTCCTTTAACGACATGAGGGGCCTCTTCCACGTACAGCATCTTATTGGCTATATCCCGAATTAGCTCCGGTCCCGGCTGACCTGTCCCTTCATAGAAATAGATGATCCTCGAGCTTGACGAGGCTGGAAAATCCTCCCTAATCTTCTTCTCGGTCATTCTAGACGGCAGAGAATCGGAAACGAAATCGTCAACGGAGAATTCCTTGTCAATATTCAGTCCAGAGATAATGCTAAGAGTGGTGATAAGAATCACTACTATTAAAACAAGCACCGGATATCGTGTTACATACAGAGATATTCTCTTCATGTTACGTCCGATAAAGAAGGGAGTTCTCGATCCCTTTTCAAGATCTTCCGAATGGACTGGTCCCTTCTGTTTTATCATATAATGGTCGAGAGCTCCAACCACCGGGAAAAGCAGGAAAAGTGTCAAAAGAAGGGAGAAGCAGATACCTATTGAACACAGGATTCCGAAATTGAACACTGGGTCCACCTTGCTGAAAATATTCGCCATAAACGCGATCACCGTGGTGAAAGCTGCAATAAAGAGAGGTTTTGAAACCACCCGTGCGGATTTAATAAATGCATTCTTCTGTGCATCAGCAACGTTATTTTCAATGGATTTCATCTCTTCGTCGTAACGTTTTAGGAGATGGATGGAAAAATCGACTCCGAGGCCTATTACCAGGGGTACAATTGCAAGGTCCAATGGAGTATTCCCTAGTCCAAGTAGCAAACCCATGCCAAAGGTCCATACAAGCGCAAGTGCTAGAGTAATTATGGGGAGCAAGACACGGGACAGCCTGCGAAAAGAGAAGAAAAGAACCGTCCCTATAAAGAGGATAGCAAAGGCCGATAAAAGATATAATCCAACGGATACCTCTTCATCGGTCTCCATAAGAGAAATATCCACCCCCGAATGCTCTACTGTGAACGGTACTCCCGTCCCGGTAACAGTTTCCGGGTAAAATCCCTCCGGACTGCTTATAATGGAACTGCACAGGGACTCTATCTTAGAGACAGCATCTTTTCGCTGGTCTTCAGAAAGACCGGGCTCCAGAATTACCATGGCAATCATCGAGGTGGCTTTTCCGCTGTTGATAAAATCCTTCGAAACAAATATATCAGCAGCCAATTTCGAATCTGATACCAGGCTTGAGGCAGTTATATTATCCATTCCTAAATGATTGGTCAACAGAGAACTTGAGTTCTTCTCTGTTAATATCGCCCTGTAGACGAGAGTGATGTCCTCGATATCCCCTGCATCCGAGGCCAGAATTCCGTCAGTCCCGCGTATTTTGAGTATATTGTCGTAAAACGACGGGATAGATTTCACCTCACTTACACTATCGAGCTTTTCAAGTTCATTAGAAATAACATAGGCAAGGCGTAACGAATCCGGTGTGAGAACATCGTCCTGGGCATTATTTTCTCTGAACATAAGGTAATGCACATTGTAATTTGTCGAAAATAAGTTATTCATTCTCTCGTTGGCGGTAACGGTTTCACTTTCGGGAAGAAAGCTCTCGGGAGTAAAATCGAAGCTGATGTCTCGAAGTTCGTATGACATGAAGATAGTTACCAGAAGAACCGCGACCACGGGCAGGTACCATCTTTTCGTGAGGAAGGAAGTAGACCGGCCAATCATCCGTTGAATGAAGAAGATTAAGCTATAATAGTGTTGCCGTTAGCTTCATCCGTAGAAAACCCGAAGGTTTTCGGGGATGGAGGCGTATCTCCGATGCGTCCGCAGGGAGGTCGTCCCTGAGGGCGCAGCAACGTCGTAGATGCTGCGTAGCGAAGCGTGCGCTGGAACGATAGTAGGCACCTGTAAGCACACTTGCTGAAGGTGCAGGGGAAACTTGTTTCCCCGTAATGAAATGTGCATCTGTAGGTGATACATCCGATGAAATTTCCATTCGGTCAGCTGCCGGGAAATTCATTCACCTCAGTAGTTCGATGCTTATTCTCATGCATGGGAATTGTATCTATGATTTTATTTATACCTATACCAATGTTTTCTTTGGTGATACTATGCAGAAATGTAGCTGTGGATCATATGTGATTGTTCCCGGAAGATATATCATTTGTACAACTTGCGGTCATCGTGTTTTCTCACTTGTTGAAAACGAAACAACCATGCAACAAATATTCCATACGGGAACTTTCTGAATGAGAAAGCGCAATGGGATTTTGAAAAGAGCCGTTTTAGATTTATTTCCCCGAGTTAGTAAATGACATTTATCAAAGCATGAAGCGAACATTTGTCGGGGTGTGGAGGGAACATTTGTCGGGGTGTGGAGAGAACATTTGTCAAGACATGGAGCGAACATTTGTCGGAGTGTGGAGGGAACATATGTCGGGGTGTGGAGCGAACATTTGAATTAATTATAAAATGAATTTATATCTATAATCCAGCGATATTTTCTGAACGATCCGACTATTAAAATATAATATTCGTGGGATAAATATTAATATAGATTTTTCATTGTTACCCGTACAATAATTTTTCTCAGAGCGGGTGTGATCTAGCCTGGTAGGATCGGAGCTTCCCAAGCTTCTCGCTCGGGTTCGAATCCCGGCACCCGCATATTTTTTTATGAAGAAAAAATCGGCGGGTGAAGGGCAATCTTTGATTGACCGAAACGGAGTGTGAACCCGCATTTTTTCGACCACAGGAAGAGAAAATGAGGGGGCAGCAATGCTGAAAGTATTGCATAGCGAAGCGGGAACCCAATTTCTTTTTTATATTATCCAATCTGCGATAAAACTCTCTCTGTTAATTATAAAAAAATAAAAAAAAAACCGACTCTCCCAAATCCCCGGTTTACAGGGTTGATCATAGAGCTTTTTTTTCTAGAACCTATGCTTGAAATGATGCACAGTATACGCAATTGCAGCACCGGAGAGACCGATTAGTATTACTATGAACACCAGCAGCGGCGGTGATCCTCCAAGAGCGTTAATTACCGAGGAACCTTCTTCGTCCACATCAATGTCCTTATCGAAGTTTTTAACATTGTTTGTCTCGTCCGTTTCGGCGATATCGTTGTTCGGGTCCACCGCCACCTTGACGTTATGCTCACCCTCGCTAACGGGCCATACGAAGGTAACCAGTTTCTTGTCGCCCACTACTATGCGCGGCAGGTTCCTTGTGTCTACCTCCTTCTTGTCCACGTACAGCGTGATCTCAACATTCTCAGCAGGCAGTTCACCGATATTACCGATGGTTGCCGTGAATGACGCGATCTTGCCGACAGATAGTGCCGTAGATGTGATCTTGCCAATAATGAGCAGGTCAGGCATAATAATCTCTATTGTGAACTTCAGATTGCTCTCCGCTC
>CAYFHS010000031.1:0-48052 GCA_964342815.1 uncultured archaeon
GTTATCAAAAAAAGTAAAAAATGTTATTCTAATTCGAGTTTAGCGTCAAGGCCTTTTTATAATTCTTACCTTTTGATGAAAACAATTCATTATTTTCGACGACCACATAATTTTTTCGTTTATATTTTGGAACAGTTGTGGGGTCAATTTTACACTCTTTTTCGTTGATTAACTTATTACTGATTTTAACACCAAAACCGCGGCAAGAGTATTCAATATCGTAGGAAAAATTGGTTAACTCATATGAATTTAGGTCAATATCGCGGAAAATCCGGATTATAGCTTCGAAGAGATTTGACTTACCGACTCCATTTCTTCCGATTACTACCTGCCGGTTACTGGATTCATCAAAATCAACCTCAAAATTTTTCAGATTTTTGAAATCTTTTAAATACAACCTTGAAATCTTCATAAAAATTCTAACCCCCGAATTTTAACAGAATACTCTCTTTTTTAGGCCATTTATCAATGTCATTTTTTACTCTTGTCTCTTCAATCTCTTTTGATATGGATTTTAGTTCCAAGTAAAAATCACCAATTTCATCTATTGAATACCTCGATTCTTTGAAAAGGTTCTCTGGAGTAATTCCATTTTTCTTATTCTTGATGATTGAGATTAAATTGTTCTTTATTAGGTATTTTCCCATTATTTTTCCTCCATGTCTTGTTATCTTCCTCGCCGCCTTCAACTCCCCTTCCATCTTTGCCTTTTCCTCTCTTATACCTTCAAGCAGTTTTTCCGCCGACTCGTCCTCGGGATCCTGCGGGACCAGCTCACCCCGGAAGGCTTTCGCGAGAACCGATTGGGTGAGTTTTTCTACTTTTATTTTGGCCTTGTTGTAGTGAGATTCTATTTTGTCGGCGAGGGCGAAGAGACGATCCACCTGGCGGACTATTTCCTGTTGTTCTTCGAGGGGAGGGAGTTCCACTGAAACTTCTTTTATATTATTTAGATTTAGACCTGGTTTACCCGCCCCATATGCAGAATTCTCTAATTGAAGTCGCCCTGCATTGGGTGAAATTAACCATAAGTGTAAATAATCTGCAAATTTGAAATTTTCTAATCGAATTAAAGCAATATGTTGATTGACATACGCCTCAGGAATCTCCGATCTGACAAACGCCGTTTTGGTTACATTTGCACCGGTAATAGTTACAAGTATATCCCCTTTATTTATTTTCGTTCTTTTCCCCTCTACTTTCTCAGGCAAAGTTACGTATGCAACATCATTCAGTAATAATTCATCTGTTTTTATATTCTGAGCTCTTATAAATATTGCACCACTATCAGAGTAATATTTTGCCCATCCTCTTGACCCACTTGTGACATATTCTGACAGACAGCCTAATGTAGTTTTCTCCCAAGGGGATTCATCATTTTCCCGCCACTTCTCCGTCAACTTACCGGTGACCGCATCCGATAAAACAGCCTGCCGGAACCGTTTAATGATCGCAGGTACCTTTTCCAGTCGCTCCCGGACCGCTTCGATGCGGGGAATGATCCTGTCCAGCTTGGCGATGATGCGCTTTTGTTCGTTGAGTGGGGGGAGTGGGAATATTAATTTCCATAAAACATTAGGATTTATATGCTGTAAACCAGTCCCCCTTGATGTTTGTTCAATTTGTGTCTTTGAAAGTTTAAGGAATCCTTCTAAGAATTTCGGTTTTATAACAACAGGGGTAAGTGCTGTTATTGTAGATCCAATCGCTCCATTTAAACCAGTGGCTGTTTTTCCTATACTCCCATCCCATACTATTAGAACATCTTTTTCATTTGCTATAGGAACATTATGATCATTAGTATATTTTCTGATCGGATTGCCTTCCATTTCAGCAATTAAAATATAAGGCACATAACCGTCCTTGGCATTATCAATTGTGTTATTGGGTTTTTTACCCTTTCTAGGAATTACTACTTGCTTCAAATATGTCGTAATCCACCCCTCTGGTAGCACCTCCCTCATCACTCCCCCTCCGTCCGGTCCCGCATCTCCGATTCGATCAATCTTTTCTGTCTTTCAAGTTCCGCTTTCAATTCATCCTCGCCCGGCAAATAAAGCATGTACTTCGATGCGAATAACTGTTTGTTAATTCCCATCACGGAATACCTCACCACGGTTTCGTCCTTTTCCGTGCACAGTACGAGTCCCACTGTCGGGTTATCGTCTTTCGCCTTCTGGAGATCATCGAACATCCTCACGTACATATCCATCTGGCCTATATCCTGGTGTGTGAGCTTCCCTGTTTTCAGGTCGATCAGGATGAAGCACTTCAGATAATAATTGTAGAAAACGAGATCGATGTAGAAATCACTCGTTTCGGTGGAGATACGTTTCTGTCTTGCCACGAAGGCAAATCCTTTTCCCAACTCCATGAGAAAATCCTGAAGTCTGTCGATGATCGCTTGCTCCAGCTCGCTTTCCCGGAAATGATTTCGGTTACTCATGCCTAAAAATTCCAGCACGTAAGGGTCCTTGAGGTATTCTTTCGGATCCTGCGTCACCTCTGTCGTTTTCTCTGTCGCTTCGGCCATTACAATCTTTTTTTCTTGACTTGCAAGCAGCCTCTCGTAATATAGTGAGTGTATCTGGCGCTCTAGTGCCCTGGTGGACCAGTTCTGCTCCGCTGCCTCCCTCATGTACCACTCCATAGCCAATGGATTCTCCACACGAATGAGTAGCTTGTAATGGGTCCAGGACAGGGTCGGATCTATGGGTAATCGGGTGGTTTCGTTGGATTGGTGCCGCACCGGAGCACCATTCTTCTCCGATAAGTGCCGCACTGCGGCACCTTTTTCAGATTCACTCGGCACTGTGGAACGAATTTCGAAAAGTCTATAAAATTGGCGCATTCTCTTCAGATTGCTGGTGTTGAATCCTCTTCCGAACTCGGCAGTTAATTGTCGGGATAGGTCCTTGATCAGGTATTTCCCGTATTCTGCCCGTTCAGCTCCGTTCTGTTCCTCTTCTACGATCAATCGGCCAATATTCCAGTAAGCCTTCACCATGGCGGAATTCACGGCGCGGTTAACGTTCTTTCGGGCATCGTCAATAACTGCTTTGATGGAGAGATACAGCTTATTCCCACCAGTATCGCTCTCCGATTCCTCTGGGAGATTGTGATTTACCAGAATAACGTCCTTGTTCATTCCACGTCCTCTGAATTGATAAACATGAGTATCGTCTGTAGCTCGTCCACGCAAGCATTGAGCTCTGTGATTGCCTCTTCCACCAGCACCTCTGGTTCAGGCAGAGAGTTCGGGTCCTCAAGGCTGTCATCCTTTAGCCAGGTAATGTCCAAATTGTAATTTCTCTCCTGTATTTGGGAAATATCGAACCTTCGGAAACGTCCTTCCTGGCCCAGGTCTTTTCTCTCCGATCGACCGTTTGGGTCCTTACCGTAACACTTTTCGAACTTTTCGAACATCTGCGGAGTAAGAGGACGGGCTTTCTTGGTCACGCCCGGTATGTTCGTTCTGCAATCGTATATCCAAGTTTCTTCAGTGGAGAATCCTTTCTGGAAAAATATAACATTCGCCTTCACACCCTGGCTGTAAGGGGTGAATGTCCCGTTTGGCAGACGCAGAATTGTATGCACATTGCAGTCTTCCATTAGGTACTTGAAGACCTGTCCCGCTTCATCGGAGAAAAGGACGTTATCTGGCAGAACTATCGCAGCCCTTCCCCCCGGCTTCAATATGGTTACCACGTGCTGAATAAAGTTAAGCTGTTTGTTGCTCGTGGATACAGTAAAGTCATCGCGGACCGGCGCCTGGTTCGCTCCCTTTGTCCCAAAAGGAGGATTGGTGAGCACGCAGTCATAGCGTTCTCCCCGGTCTGGCTCGTATATACTATCACCCAGGTAAATACTGGTCTCGATTCCATGCAGAAAGAGGTTCATTAGGGCCAGTCTGCGGGGTCTCGGCACAAGTTCCTGCCCGTAATAGGTCTTTTTCTTTATCCGAAGTACGTCTTTTCGATCGAGAGCTCCTCCGGAGACCTTCATGAGCCATTCATAGGCTAGCATCAAGAAACCCGCCGTCCCGCAGGCAGGATCGCATATTCGGTATTCTCGAACGGACCTCGGATCGGGTTTCATTACTTTGACGATAGATTTTATTAGAACACGAGGGGTGAAATACTGCCCCGCACCTTTTTTTCCTTCGGCAGCGGATTTTTCCAGCAGTCCCTCGAAGGCGGCACCCTTGATGTCAAGTTCCATGGCCGACCAGTCTTCCGCGTCAATCATGTTGAGTACCCTTTTGAGGTTCACTGGATTGTTGAAACGAGGCATTGCCTGAGTAAATATATCTCCGAGAATACCATCCGCCTTTCTCAGGTTTCTCAGAACCTCGTTATAATGGTCTAGGAGCCGAGTGCCGGATAGTTTCAGAAGACTTTCCCAGTTGTATTCCTTATTGACCTCGATCTCCTTTTCGTCCGCCATTTTCAGAAATAGAAGATAAGTCAGTTGTTCGATATAATCGCCATAGTCTATACCGTCATGGCGAAGGGTATGGCAGAATCCCCAGAGTTTGTTTACGATATCGGTCATTCAGTTTCCCTCAGTAATATGTATGCTTCCGACATTTAGGCAGCAACGGCCTCATTAAGTTCGTTAATAAGGGTATCGAAGTTCTCACTAAAAACCTTTTTTGCTATGCGAAGACCGCCGTGTCTGTCGAATATAGGCATGATATCAAAATCATCTTCCGCGATAGCAAGGTTTTCAATCAAATGCTGCTTTATGTATGCAAGCCATTTCATCTGTTTTTCCGAAAAAGTCTTGTTCTCGGTAATTCGTTCAATGGCAGCTTCGACCCGCTCCTTTGCATTGAGTATCGCGGACTCCAGTTCCGCAGCATGTTTTATCATGGAGATAATGTCGGCAAGTGGTTTTTTATAGACATGCCTGTAAGCCTTCTGGAGATTATTTTCCCCGAAATCATTTTCATTTAATTTGGTTCGCAGTTCATCCAGTGCGCCTGTATTCCATTCATCGGGCCTTGCAAGGAGGATTTCGATGGCTTCTATGTGTTCGGGATTGTCCCTTACGAACTTCTCGAAGAGGTTCAGATAGTCCTCGGGTTTTTGATAATCACTGCCCACCCTGAACATCACTTCATCCTCAACAGTATCGACTATATCATATCCTTTGTAAAACACCCTTCTCGGGCGAGTATAATTCACGAGAAGGCCCTGGAATTCTTCGTTCCTTAAAAGCTTCATGGTATCGATGAATCGGTGTTTAAGATTATCCCGGAGCTTGTCGACATAGGTTTTCATATCGCCATCTTTTATAAATTTAGAAAATTCTTCCCTGGCTTTGGCTCCCATGTTCTTTTCGATCCGTCTGAGACGTTTAATAAGTACGTTGATATTGTAGTCCCTGTCACGATTGTCGTATATCCTCTCGATAATTTCGTTAATCGGGATAATCTCTCTTTGTAGTTTCACATTGAAATCGGTGGCGTTTTTAAAATACTCTATAAGGGAGCCATCAAAACAGTCGAATATAGTGAATTTATCTTTGTATATGTCAGGACAAAGGCGAGTCCCCCGTCCGAGCATTTGAACCCACAATATACGCGATTTCACCATACGCATGAAAACGACCATCTCTATTGCCGGTATATCGACTCCGGTGGTGAGCATATCTACAGTGACCACGATTTTAGGCTCCTTCCGGTTCCTAAACTTTCTGATCTTCTGAAGCGGCCGATCCACTTTTCCCGTGATCTTTGTTACGAAATCATCACCTTTACCAAAGACCTCCTTGCATGTGCGAACCACTTCATCTGCATGTGAAACATGGGCCAAATCGTTCACGGCAAAGATGAGTATTTTGGGGAACATTCCGTGCTCGTCCTCGTGCCGGTCGGTATATTTCTTAATCGACCTTATGATTTTCTTCGTGCTGTCCGGTGATGTGATCTTTGCTTCGATCTCTGAGGCCGCGAATTCTCGTTCATCTTCAAGTTCGTCAAGTTTCTCAACTCCGGTCTCGGTATCTATTTCACCGACGAGGTCGCCCTCGTTGAGGAAAGCTCCGTTTATATGTATATCTGATTTTATTTTCACGGCATCGTAATCGACGAGATAGCCATCGAGTACAGCTTCCTTCGTACTGTATGAAAAAACTTTATTCTTAAACATTGCCAGGCTGTGGCTTGCCGGAGTGGCAGTTAGGCCGATTTTCACTGCATCGAAATATTCCAAAGTTCTTTTCCAGGTACCGGTCTCCTTTGCGGAGTAGCCGCGATGACACTCATCTGCTATGATTAAGTCGAACGCGTTTATAGGGATATCGAGTTTTTTTACTTCGATGTCATACGGCATATCACCCTGTGCTTCCTTACCAAAAAGATTGATCGACATCCTCTGAATGGTTGATACATAGATGTAGGTATGCTTTTCCTGGGGTTTTGTCAGATAATCCTCCGGTAAAACCTGTGGATCAAAGGTGCAATTTTCTTCAAAATCGTCACGTCTGAACTTCTGACTATAAACTTCATAACATTTGTCGAGCTTTAAACCATCCAATGTTTCAAAAGCTGAGATTGATGAGACTGTTTGAGCAGCGAGAGCTCTTCTATCAACCAAGAACAAGATTTTCTTTGCATAACCCGATTTTAAAAGCCGGTAGATAAATGAAATCGCCATGAATGTTTTTCCAGTCCCTGTCGCCATGGCAATGAGCATTCTGTTTTTACAATTGCACAGTGCATCTTCGATAGCTTTGATGGCAGATATCTGATAAGGTCGTAGTCTTTTTATATTGTTTACGGGATTGGTTTGAAACCATCTTTCTGCTTTCTCGGTGTTTCTCTTAAGCTTATCTGACATTGCTTGAGGAGTGTGAAAATCACTTATTTGAAATGATATTTTTTTTTTCTTTCTTACATCCAAATAGAAAATCAATTCTCCATTGGATGAATAGAGAAAAGGAACCTTGTATTCACGCCAATGTCCAATGGTATTTTCTACGCCTCTGGAATATCTTTTAGTCTGCTCTAGGACATTTTCCGCACCGATGCTAAGCTTCTTTGCTTCGATCATTCCAATGAGCTTACCTTTTACAAATAACGCATAATCGACAGGTCCTGACTCAGTTGGAAACTCTTCAACGGCGTGAGATACAAGTAGCGACTTGTCCATTCCACTTTCATACGGAATAATTTTCCAATTCAGTAATGGAGCCTTTAACTTTGTGTCAATTCTTTTTTTTCTTGTAATTTTTTCTGATTCATTCATGCAATTCCGTTTTCCATTAAAGGTTATAGGTTTTTACACTCAATTATGGTTGATTTAAAATTTCCTTTTATTGTAATAATCTTAACATATATATTACTTTCTTAGAAGCATGTCTAATCCAAAAAGAAATCGATCCTATGTTATCCATAGTGGATTTGCCCAACTTGTATGGTGAGAACACAATATGGTCAAGGTGTATTCTAACCTTTTTATATCGGTAGGAATCCTCAAGAATCCCAAATAGAACAAGATACTACTATCTCACCAAAATCTCCACTTCTACCAATTCCTCTAACGGAAAATGCTGCGAACACAATTTGGAATGTATGGCTACAATATTATCCTGACAGGATTTTCTCATAAGTAAACGATTCATCTTAATCAATTCAGAGAAGTACCAATCATTCCGGCGGCGGTGGTAGTTCGAGAGTTTGTGCAACTGGTTCTATATATAACTGTTCGGGGTGAGAGAGAGGAAGGGCCGGAGTTAATTGCCCATCACTGGGTAATAACGGCGTTTGGTCGAATTGAGTTTGCGGAGCAGTTTGTTGAGTTGCAGGTGATTGTGAGATTATTGGAATTGGCTCAGCGGTATTTAATAAATCTCCGTTACGGGTCGGAGAGGGGGCCGGAGGGGTGATTGGCGGGGTATTGATTGAAGTATTATTATCCAAAGGAGATTTTTCGTTTGGTTTTTTATCCTTGGACGATCTTCTCATGATAATAACTATCAGCAGGGCTATTACAAAGAATCCAATAAAACCTATCAAAATGATTGACCATAACGAAATCTCAGCTTCCTTTTCCTTATTGCTTGCCCCGGGCCCGTCATCGTCCGGCAGGTTATCGGGATCATCCACAACCTTCAAAGACACTGTCATTTGATCTGTATTTCCCGCGATATCTTTTACGATCAGGGTAATTGAAAAGGAACCGGTCTTGTTGAAAATATACTCAGTCGATTCACCCTCCATGGTTATTTCCTCCCCGATTCCCTGAATAATCCAAGTATAATTTGAAATACCAACGTTATCATGGCTTATCTTACCGTCAAATTTCACAGTTCCATTGACCTTTATTTCATACTCATTGTCCGCGATCAAATATTTTCCGTCAATTGTAAAGTTAGCAAGCGGTGGAATCAGATCCAGGACCGTTACAAAAAGAATGTCCCGGTCCACCAGGCCTGCTCCGTCGATTACCGATAATGTTATTGTGTAATTTCCGGGTATTTCCAACTTTATTATCGTCATTATATCATGTATTTTGTAAATTGTTCCGTTATGGACATATTCCCAGGTGTAATTAACGATTTCAACATTATCAGTACTCTTTCCGGCATCCAAAGAAATTGTATCAAACTGACCGATAGTAAGGTTCTTTCCCGCCACTGCCTCGGGAGGAGAAATATCTCTTACGCTGATCGTAAGATTGTCTTTACCGATGTTTCCCACGCTATCCGCCACCCTCAATTCCACGTTGTAGATTCCAGCATCTTCAAATGTAAAATCGACCGCCATACCATAATGAAAGAAATCGCTTCCATTGTACGAAAATATCCAGGTATAGTTCTCAATCATACCATTATCAAAACTTCCGCTTCCATTGAAAGTGACTGTCTGGTGCTGTCCGATGGTATTATCATCACCCGCCTTGGCGTAAGGAGGAATTGTATCCACTACAGAAAGACTTGTAGAATCGGTTATTAGGAGATTTCCGGCCGCATCCCCGATATAATAGGTATAGCTGATATTTCTTGCATCGATTGGAACAACGATTGATAGCTCCCATATGAATAAACTGTCTTGAGTCATTGATTCATTTTTTTCAATCCCATCGTTAAACGAATAGCCAACGTAAACCGATGTAACTTCAACACTATCTGAGACCGCTACCGAAAGATTGAACGATTCACCCGTTCGTGGAGAATCCTCTGTTATATCTTCCAAAAGAACTGGTAGATCATTGTCAATAACCGGAATGATCTTCTCCATCACAGCACGACTATTTCCGCTGGTATCGTTGACGCGAATAATATAGCTCAGATTATTCAGATCTTGATTCAATGAAATGGAAGCGATCCAAAAACTATCATTGCCGTCCAGTGAGACTTTATCAGCCGTTTCACCATGTTCCCAACTTATCTCGACGCTTTGAACTTCGATATTGTCCGAGACACTCAAATTAAACTCAAAAATATCTCCAGTGGTCCCGGTGTCCGGTGAATTATCCCTGACAAGCTCCGGGAGATCATTATCGATGACTGTTACATGGTTGAGAATTGAATGGTTATGGTTTCCGACGGCATCTCGAAGATAGATTGTATAGGTAAGGTCTCGTAGATCGTGTCCGAGTTGTATCGTTCCCTCCCATTGATCCTCGTTTTTTGAAAGTGAAAGATTTCCATTCAGCGGCCCATGGGCCCAATCGACATTTACACTGTTGACATCAATATTGTCAAAAGCGTTGATACTGAATGGGAAGGGGTCCCCCGTGGTACCAATAACCGGGGTTTCATCGGAAATCACCGAGGGAATAATATCGTCTATTACTGCATATTTCAAATTTTTATTGTTATTATCATAATAACTGATATGCGGATTATCGTTACCATCCAACGCAATGGATGCATATTCACCGAATTCGCGACCCGAATCCACAACCTCCTTATTCCATTTTGCTCCGTCGTGATAGGCATATTTCAGACCGGATGATTTATAGGCGATATGAGGTCGGTCTTTGCTATCCAGACTGAGAGATGTTTCATGGTTCTCGGCGGAATCCACAGTTTCATTATGCCAATGATTACCATGATTGTAAGCATATTTAACGTCCTTATTAGTATCATCGATATAACTGATATGCGGGTCATCATTCGAATCGAGCTTAAGGGACGTATAGTAACCTACATTGCCTTTCGAATCCACGGTTTCGTTCAACCAGGCAGTACCATTGTAATATGCATATTTAAGATTATTATTTGTCAGGTCCCAATAACTGATATGCGGGCGGTCATTGCTATCCATGGCGATGGAAGTATACTGCCCCACATTGTCCTGCTGGTCCACGATTTCCACTTCCTCGTTCCCACCCTGGATATTGCTGACATATGTCAATGAACCTCCGAATTCATAACTGCTCATATGAGGTTTATCATTACTATCAATTGCAATGGAGATAAAATGCCCAAGCTGAAAACCCACTGGAGTAAAAATCCATTTTGCCCCATCATGATATGAATACATCATCTGGGGAACAAATGCATCTTCTTTATAGCCGAGATGCGGGCGGTCATTGCTATCCATGGCCAAACACATGTGTTGGGCTCCCAAGCCTATTTGGCTAACGTCCGCGGTAGTCCACGAGCTTTCGCTATAATATGCATATTTTGGATATCTATTATGTAAGTCCCGATAACCGATATGCGGTCTGTCTGAGGAATCAATACCTATTGATGAGTAGCTGCCCACGTCCCCCAGATGATCCACTGTTTGAATGTGCCATTTACCCCCTCTAACCCCATTTATATCAAAGAAGATTTCATTCTTCATAGATACTATCTGACCTTTTGATAAATTGGTATTTTCGGACAATAAAAATCCGGTTGCCCAAGCGCTCAAAATAATTCCAATTACTACAGTTATCAGTAACGGGTAACGCATCAATTTTATCTCTGTCATACGGTAGGTATCTGGAATATGTTAATAAATAAATTTTGGTAAGAACATGAAAATTAAGTCAAACATAAGGATTTCGCAGTGTTAAAATTTTGATTTATGTTACCGCCAGAAGAATCAAAAAAATCACTACACTTAGAAAAGCTGCAGCGGGTATCGTAATGATCCAAGAAAGACCAATTTTCTTGAGAACTCTGAAATCAATGGAACCGGCTCCCTTGACGAATCCCACTCCCACCACGCCCCCTACTGCGCAATGAGAGGTGGAAATGGGCAGACCGAGCTTGGAACATATCAGTACCGATGTAGCCGCTCCGAATGTGGCGGCGAATCCCCGTGACGGTGTAATCTTTGTTATACTCCGCCCCATGGTTTCCATTACCTTATAACCCCACGTCGAAATTCCCAGAACAATCACAGCTCCTCCAACTATCAATATCCATAGGGGTACTGCGGAGACCGGATCATTGTAATATATCGATATCACGGCAGCAAGCGGCCCGATGGCATGAGATACGTCGCTGGCGCCGTGTGCAAAGGCGATATAACAGGAGGTAATGATCAAAAGAAATCCGAAAATCCGCTCGACCATATCGAAGTCGGACTCACCCCTCTTCAATCTAAGATCACGTACAAGCAGTCTGCAAACAAGACCGCTGAGAACACCGATCTCCGCTGAAACCAATAATGCTTGGGTGAAAGGTACGTTGTCGAGGCCAAGTCCCGCAAGGCCCTTGTATATTATCGAGAGGGAAAGAATGAAAAAAACCACACCGACAAATAGCGGGGACATTCTCTTTACGGCTTTGATGACATTATCCGAATGAAGCACATATCTTTTTATTATGGCGAAGAGTATAAATGCCAGGACCCCTCCGGCAAGGGGAGAAATAACCCAGCTGGCTGATATTTCCAGTAATTTGTAACCGTTTATTGCTGTAATATCCATCTCACCGATGAGTGAACTGATTAACCCGAATCCTACCACACCTCCGACAATACCGTGTCCAGTGGACACTGGTAACTTGAAATAGGTGGCAATGGTCATGAAAATAGCGGTTCCCAGCAGAGCCGCGAACATGCCCGATATCACTATCATCTTCCCATTTTGTCCTGTAAATGAATCGATATCGATGATCTTGTCCTTGATGGTTGCTGTCACGTGGGACCCAACAAGTACAGCTCCTAGAAGATCGAAAATGCCGGCGATGATTATTGCCTGTTTGAGGGTTACCGCACCGCTTCCCACCGAAGTGCCCATGGCATTGGCAACATCGTTGGCACCGATGGTCCACGCCATGTACATGGCGGCGATAAATGCAAGAACCAGCAAAACAGTCAACAAAGCCAATTTCATTCCCCAGACCAATTATTTTCTCTTCCGGGGATTAAAAGAACCACCGAAATATCCATACATAATTGTGGAGTATATAGAATATGTATTATATATATTTTCATCCATTAATTAGTCATACTGGTTAATCCAGGACGGTTTACAGACGTGGAAAGTTATAATAAAAAGTCGTATCCCCGTAAGTACAAATTCAGATATTCCAACAAATTTAAAGGGTGAGGGCCAGCAAGAGTAGGAAGATCACTACTGTAAGGAGAGCAGCCGCAGGTATCGTGATGACCCACGAAAGGCCAATTTTCTTGAGAACCCTGAAATCAATGGAGCCCGCCCCCTTGACAAATCCCACTCCCACGACCCCCCCAACAGCGCAGTGAGATGTTGATACTGGCATCCCCAATCTGGAACAGATCAACACTGAAGTAGCCGCACCAAACGTGGCCGCAAAACCTCGAGAAGGTGTAATTTTCGTAATCTTCCGGCCCATGGTCTCAATTACCTTATAGCCCCATGTGCTTATTCCAATAATTATTGCGATTCCTCCAACGAACAGTACCCAGATAGGTATTGTAGACGAAGGATCGATTCCCACGGTGGGATTATTGTATATTGATATTACTGCGGCAAATGGGCCTATGGCGTTGGCCACATCATTTGCCCCATGTGCAAATGCAATGTAACTGGCGGTTAGTATCAGAAGATATCCGAAAATTCTTTCAATTAGGTCCACCTCGGTCTCTTTATCTCTCAGCTTTACCTTTTTCACAAGGAGGACTGTAATTAAAATTCCAATAAAACCAATTGCAATGCATATGGTAAAAGCAGTCAGAGGAGGAAGCTCATCTCCCAAGCCAAGGTTTTTCAGGCCCTTATAAATAATAGATAGGGCGAGAATCGTCAATACCACACCTACAAAAATTGGTATTAATTTTTTTACGGCTAGTATGGGCTTATTGGCATGCATTATATATCGTTTCACAATGTAGAACGTGATAAAGGCAAATATTCCACCAGCAACGGGGGAAACGAGCCAGCTGATCACAATCTCCACAAGTTTCATTCCGGAGATGTCTGAGAATTCAATGAAATTCAATAATGACGAAGTGACAGCAAACCCCACGATCCCTCCAACTATACCATGACTGGTAGACACGGGTATGCTGAAATACGTGGCAACGGTGATGAAAATGGCGGTTCCCAGTAGGGCGGCAAACATGCCGTATACGATATAGATATTATCTGAAAATGCCGATGGATCGAAGATGCCGCCCTTTATGGTAGTCGATACATGGCCCCCAACCAAAAGGGCTCCCAGAAAATCGAAAACGCCGGCAATGATTATTGCCCTTTTCAGAGAGATCGCTCCGCTACCAACGGAGGTACCCATGGCATTGGCTACATCATTGGCACCGATGGTCCAAGCCATGTACATGGCGGCAATAAACGATAGAACAAGCAAAGCGGTTAATAGAGCCAAGATCATTCCTCAATTATCTGATCATAATTCTCTTATTCTTATAAAAGCCGGATAATATCAATAAAGAGTTATGAGGTATATTATTTATGTATTATATAGATTTTAAGTGATTGATTCCCAAGCAAGATATATCGATATGATAATGAAAACACTGATTTATTTTCCAAAAAAGATGAATGACGATTAATTTGGACAAATTAGATAAATTTATATGTGATAAATGAATTTACATCAATAAGGAATGGCTATGAAAACAAAATGTTCCAAATGCAACGGTCCTGTTCAAAACAGTTTCATCAATCCAAAATATTGGTGCAGAGGATGTGAGACCTACATTTGCGAAAAATGTCTCAAAAAAGGTAAGATCTGTCCGTCTTGCAAGATCAAGGCCAGTAATGATCCAAAGAGGCAAATAGGTAGTTTTTTAATCGGTTTTGCAGTAATAATAGGATTAATAATGATGGTTTTCATGTTCAAATTCAGCAGCATGGATTCGCTTGAAAGCTACGATTTAGGAGAAACGGTTCATCTATCGGGTACTATCGATAAAACGGACGAACCGGTCATTAATGGAAGCGGTGCACCGGGGGCGATCTCATGGACTTACAATGATGAATTTACCTTTAGAGAAGAAAGGGGTGAAATCAAGATCGTCATTACGGAAAAGACAATCATTCAACCTTATTACCTCAAACCCGAGATAGATCCCAAAACGGGAACTTATCGGTATTCATATTCGTCGGGCGAAGAACTAAAGATCAAAGCCACTATCCATGAGGATGAAAACGGAGAACGGTATTACAAAGCATCCACTATCTCCATGAATGGGATTTCATACACCACCGATAAATTCGAATTGAATGATATCGTACGGATACGAGGCCATATTAGGTCGGATAAAACCTTTGCACTATGGGGAGCCGGACCCCCGGATAATATCTCATGGTCCCATGATGGTATTCTAGTAATTACGGATGAGCGGGGTGAAATCGAAATTCGTTTGAGAAATACTACCAAAATCCAAACAGATGGTCTTGAGTTCCGGATCGATTCTGACACGGGATACAAAAATTATTCGATAGGAAATGATGATTTTCTTGAGGTCAAATGCCTTGTGGGGACCGATGACATTGAGGGCATTTATCTATCTGCGTTGGTCATATCTAATTATGATCCTTCTCAGGAAGAGGACAGTGACGCATCAGGTACGGATTATCTTGAAATGATATTCTTTCCACTGCTGATTCCAACAATTTTTGCTGCAATTGGATTGGTATTTATTTACATGAATGTGAGACGAAGACGGATACATGAGAACAATTCGATCATGACAGCTGCGTTATTATCGGGAAAGAAAACCGAGATTCCGCATTCGTCGGATTTTATCTGGAAAGTGAATAAAGCAAGATTGAAATATGCAAAATTTACTAAAATATATTTGCCAATTATCGTCGTATTTTCCACATTTTGTATCGTTTATTTTTTATATCTAAAAGACGAGAGAAGCCTATCCGGGGTTATCTTGGGGCTGCTGATAGCTTTGATTCCGGCAGCTTTGGTTTGGGGCATTATTTTCTATGCATTTTACAATACGGTACGCACCAGTCCGGTTCGGGTGGGTGTATCGAAAGATAGCATAAAAGTGGAGTATCTTGAACCCATGGGAGGTGATTCCTTCAACGGAGGACTCTGGAAAGATATGGAGAGCTTTGAGCCCATGGGCGGGGGCAGAAAGATATGGGTCACGCTGAAAAATGGAAGCAAACTGCATATCTGGGAGATCGATATGGAGTTGGGACAATTTTTAAAGGACCATTATGTAGATTTTATGAAAAAGCAGAGAGCCATAGAACTGGATAAAAGAAAAGATAAGCTGAAATCAATCGGAGGGAAAATCAAGGAAAAAATGCTTATTGATAAAAAGCTGATAAGTTCGGGAGAGGTAGAGCCAGAGCGTATTCAGTGGAAAGATATTTTTTTAGATATTAGGAGTACGGTGGCTCTTACAATTCTATTTTACATATTATTTTTGGCTTTCATATTATTGCCCATGGGATTATTAAATGTGGGACGGGATTATTGGCCAATCGTGGCGATAATTCTTGCAGCCCCGGCCTTACTGGTTACAATTTTAATACAACGACCCCAGTTCCGGGGATACAATAAGCTTGGTATATCCCAGGCCGGGATTCATATCGGAAGGGTTGGCAGTAGACTGGGAAATGTTCCGGATTTCATAGCATATGAAAACGTAAAGAAGATAAATACCACAAACGGAATAGACATCTCCACAAAAGACGGTTATGATATCCAACTGGCAATGATCCCCAATAAACTGTCAGAATGGATCAATCAAGCATATCTAGATTACAAAAGCGGTGGACAAAAGCATTTTCATTCAGATCTAAGTGATTTCGGAATCCAATGGATAAATAATTCTATAAGAGCCAAGGCAAGGAGAGCAATAATTTTAATAGGATTCGTAATTTCTTTCACTATTCTTTTAACTATATTCATTATAATTTCAAATAATTTTTACGATGTAACCCCTGTACCATTAATAGTTTCTTTATTACTTGGTTACTTTTACTGGACATTTGTGAAGATTCCCGTGAGCCTGGGAACTACCTCTGAAGGATTATTCGTAAAATGGTCTCCGAGGATAAAGAACAGGAAAAAAATGTTGGAAAAGATTGCATGGAAAGATGTTACTGAGATATCAGAAACAAATCCGGGATCAACCCCAATCGGAGTGAGTCGGGCAAGGGGTTTAAATATACAAGACAATCTAGGTGTAGATTACGAGATAAACCCCATAGATGATGCTTGCGCAAATCTGGTAATGAAAGAGTGGAATAAACAAAAAGATAGTTCTGAATAGTAGAATTAAGGATATACATAAGGGAATTGATTTGGAAAAGAATGATGAGGAACGCCAACCGATAGTTTTTCCGAACCATATGCATTCATATCCGATGAAAAAATGCACGAAAGAATAAATAGTTAATATAGCTATTATAGTTATTGATAATATGACATACAAAACTATAAATGTCAGCCCGAATACCTATGATCAGTTAGTACTCTACAAACACGCGGGGATGAGCTTTGATGCTGTACTCTATGAAATGATGCAAATCATTCCCGAGGAAAAATTTTACCGACACATACTTCAAGAACATCGAAAAAGGATGAAGGAGATTAAAGCTGGAGATTTCGTAGAGTCCGACGATCTCGATGAAGCTCTGGGCCAGTGATGAGGCGATTGACGAGGACAAAAAAGTGTTCACCTTAACAATGATTTTTACTAGTGACCGGGGCTATTTAAAAAAAAAATATTGCGCAAGAAATTCTTAATCCCCGATCCCTCTAAAAGGATAAGCCGACTACGCTTCTACCGATTGGAAACAAGGGGATACCACCCTTGTTATAATTGTCTACTAAATGAGATAGTGATTCAGATGACTCTATTACTGGTTAGTGTGGAAAATCCTCATGTATGCTGGCCTGTTGATTTCTTTTAACATTTTTCGATAGCGATTCTAAATTCATATCTTTTCAACAGGAGGTGGTATTGGTAGCGGATTGAGGTTTGTATCTATTCCATCTTGAGGTTCGTTTTCCTTCGGAAAGGGTACTTCGAGGTCGGGAGTGGATAAATCACCCGCTGGTGAATCTCCGGATGGAAATTCATCGAGCTCACTTGACGGACCACTCTCCGGCAATTCTGAGTAATCGAAGGATTCATCGAGAACCTCCGTTTCTTCTTCTGGTTCACTTATCTCTATACCGTTATCGGATTGAGTTGGTTCCCTCCCTTCAGGGATTTCTTTATCTTGTGTTCTTTCCTCAATTTGTCGATCGTTTTCCTTTTTGGCATCATCTTTTTTGTCCCGATCCGGGAGTTCACTAAAATCGTTGGGGGAAAATACAAAAGATTTTCTGAGACGTTCTCCAAACGAAATTCCATCATCTACCGTCCTTCCTTCCATCAATCTCCTCCTTTGTTTCTCATAACCCGCCTTTAGATGGCGAGACCCAATATAATCTAAAAGCCCGTGTTCCATGGCAAGTTCGATTTGGTGGTGATACCACCTGTCCAGTTCCTTTATCGATTTTACTTCATCTAATTGTTTATCGAACTTGATAAATCTCTTTTTCCGCAGGATTATGCCCACCATCCATATCAATAGGACACCCCCTAATATCTTAAAGAAACTCGTTACAGTAGATAATGGTATCGTTTCACTAATTAGCCATCCCTTATCGGGATCGCTATCATCAGTATCGGAGTAGTCGAAGAAGAATAAAAAAGAATCGTCCTTTTCCAGACCATCACCATCTGCATCCTCGTCATCGTTATCACCAACACCATCACCATCTGTATCTTTCCATTCGAAAGGGTCCAAAGGGAAAGCGTCATTACTGTCTTGATAACCGTCATCATCATCATCATCATCTTCATTCAGTGTGGTGGTTTGTAATTTTTCTGGAAGAATATTCCATATGTCTTCCTTGGTTTTATACCATGAATGAAACTTGTCCGGGAGACCGTCATCGTCCGAATCTATTGATGCTGCTGCATCCAATGGGAACGCATCGATCACATCAGGATACTCATCATTATCGTCATCGGCATCTATGTTATCCGGGAACTTGTCCTCGTCCCAATCAGCTGGAATTGAGGTATGAACAAGCGGATCGCTTCCGTAGTTGGCCTCCATCATATCTGAATAGCCATCATTATCATCATCAAAATCCATCCAGGACTGGGAATTTATCGTATCCCCATTTGGCAAACTGTCGTTATCGGAATCCCTTGGTCTACTGCTGTTATCCTTTGGCTCTGTCCCGAGATATATCTCCCATTCATCCAAGAAATCATCATTATCATCATCAGAGTCTCCATTATTTCCCATACCGTCGAGATCGAAATCGGACCATTCGTTGTTATCGTTGGAAAACCAATCACCGGTTTCGTTTGATGCAGTGAAATTCATACCATCGAGGGTAATAATTTTTCCTGGATGATTATCGCCATAACCATCACCATCCGTGTCCTCCCATTGAGTCATATCGTTCGGGAATGCATCACGATTATCACCGACAGTGTCGTTGTCAAGGTCCGACCATTCACGCGGATCGTCCGGAAACCGGTCCCCCGTTTCAAAAGATGCAACGTATTCCACCCCTCTGATCGTAATAATTGACCCCGGTGCATTATCACCAAAACCGTCCCCATCCGAATCCATACATTGTGTTATATCCCCAGGGAGCGCATCACCGTTATCCCCCACTGTGTCATTATCAAGGTCCGCCCATTCCCGAGGGTCGTCCGGGAACAGGTCACCGCTGGTAACATGGAAAATTCGATCTCGTACCTTTACTGTTGTCCAAGGGAGGTTATCCCCAAAACCATCACCATCCTTGTCCGCCCACTGTGCGTCATCTGTCGGAAATAGATCGTCAAATTTATCACCATGATAGTCACCATCAAGATCCATATGCTCAAGCGGGTCCCAGGGGATATGATCCACATTGTCACCAAACCCATCATCGTCAGAATCCATCCATTCAAGTTTATCTTCCGGGAATGCATCGATCAAATCAGGATATCCGTCTCCATCGGAATCCAACATGAAATCACCGTTACCGCTGTTGATCAGGACAGTAATTGATGAGTCGATTGTATTCAAGGTAACGATATCCGGATCATCATCTCCGTTAACATATCCAAGATTGATGGTTTGTGGTCCCTTCCCGACAGTATAATCAATTCTCGAACCAAACAAACTGCCCCCCTCGTTTCGGAGCACGGAAACGGTATTGTCACCATGATTGCCTGTTACGATATCCAAATCATAGTCACCGTCAATATCATCTATTGCGAGAGTTAGCGGACCATCGCCGACAGCGTAGCCGATCTTGGGTCCAAATCCACCGCTCCCATTATTTTTCAGAATTGCGATGGTGTTGTCCGCTGAATTCGCTGTTACAATGTCCAGGTCACCATCAATATCAATATCACCCAAAACCACCGATCGAGGACTATCTCCTACCGGGTAATCAAAACGATCTTCGAATCCACCGCTCCCGTTATTAATCAAAACGGAGACACTATCGAGACCCGACTCTTCCTCATTTGCAGTTACAATATCCAGGTCTCCGTCGCCGTTCACATCACCCAGATAAACGGAATATATCGATTTGAACAACTGATAATCGGTCCGGTCATCAGCATCCTTGCCGCCGGTAGCATCTTGTGAAAAATTACCCGTTCCGTCGTTTAACAACACCGTGACCTTTCCCTCGTATTGACGTTCACCATAGTTGCCAGTCACAATATCGGCAAAATCATCACCGGACACATCTCCCAGGCATATGCTAATGGGCCATTCACCCACCTTGCAATCGGTCCGGTCTGAAAAACCACCTGAACCGTCATTTCTAAGAACAGAAACGTAATCCTGGTTATCACCAATTCGATTTGTTGTGACCACATCCCCATGGCCATCCTCATCTATGTCGCCAAGAGCGACTCCCATATCCTCGGTCCCACCACTACTTGCAGAATAAAATCGTTTATGTCCAAAGACACCACCGCCATTATTGAGCAGAACCATTATTGAGTTATTTCTATTAACGGTGATAATATCCGGCTTATTGTCTCCATCCACATCACCTAAGGTCGCAGCCCCCATCCCGCCTTGATCCCCCCAAAAAGAATAATCTGCCCTTGTACTGAAAGCACCGATCCCATTATTTTTAAGGACGGAAACGGTATTCTCTATATCATTACAAACTATGATGTCAAGATGCTCATCTGCATTTATATCCCCCACAAAAAGTGAGCTTATACCCCCCCACCATTCACCTTCTGACGGTTTTTCTCCAACCCTGTATTCGATCTGCTTTCCAAAGGTACCGATGCCGTTGTTCATTCGTATGGAAACTGTGGAATACCCTCTGTTTGCCACGACCATATCGGCGGTCCCATCTTCATCCATGTCACGCAGCGAGATGCCTACGGGGTCCTGGCCCACCGAATAGGATATTGATGTATCCTCCAGCCTGCCATTACCATCGTTCCTGAGAACCGATACGCTGTCATCTTCAAACTTTGCCTGAACAAGGTCCAGGTCTCCGTCGAGATCAATATCACCCAGTGAAATTTTATCGGCAGTTCCTATATGATCTGAAGATCCCTGTGTAAAATAACCGGTTCCATCATTTATTAGGACGTCAACACCATACGAACAGCCTGCTACTATATCATCAAGCTCATCACCGTTCATATCCCCCATGTCCATGGATTTCACCTCCGGGCCCAAAGCGTAATCGGTTCGGTCGTCGCCATCATGTTCAGGAGTACCGGAAACCGGAAAGCCACCAGAACCGTCATTCAATAGAACGGAGATACTGGAATTTGTCGGTTCCGCCGACTCTCCGGCCGGATCCGGATCGAATTCAACATTGGCGGTAACGATGTCGAGAAAACCATCATCATCCACATCACTCAGGTGAACATTCTTGGGAAAATTCCCAACAGCGAAATCAGTTCTACCGTCACCATCATCTGCGGGAGTGCCATCCTGCGGAAATCCGCCGGAACCGTCATTTAACAGAACGGTGGTGGTATTATCCCAGATATTGGCGGTAACGATATCCGGACCGTTCTGATTGTCGAGATCACCAACATAGACGGATCGAGGGGTTTGACCGACAAAACAATCCACCCTTCCCCGTTGACCGCCTTCATTGTCTCGATATATTACCGTGATGGTGCCGATGGCGGGTCTTATGGAAACCCCATGTTTATATTGGTATCTTATGTTAGAACTAATAATATCCATGTTTGCATCACCGTCCACATCAGCCATGAAAACGGACATGGGTCTCACGTCTACTTCATAGTACTCCAGCGGCACCTTTACCACATTTCGTCCTCCTTCGGTGGGGTCGGTACTCAGTAGTATAAAACCTAAAAAACCGCTCATTACGAACATCAATATTACCATTTTCGTTACTGTCTTTCGTCGTCCATTTTCCATATTCATCACCTTATTTTTGTAGGATCATCATAGTACAGGCGTCAGATCGATAATCCCCCTAGTGTTCCCTATCAGCCGGTACGTCATTCATTCCGAGAGCTTTTCCAATTGAGTTTTCCTTGACCCCAATACCCCGGTAAATTTTCAGTTCATGCAATTAAGAAATGAATTGATAGTAGCCATGATAATTAAATTTTTGTTCCCTTTTCACAAGTCTTTGGTAGTTGACGTTTTAAAAAAAATTGCACAACCGACTAGTTTTCCGGCTCCCTTCCTTTCAAAAGGCACGGGGTCACTACCCCGGTAATTACGGCAAACTCGCCAGAGTGAAGGTTGTGGGAGTGACTTCTAACTGTTCAGCGGTTATCGGTTACCCGGCTTTCGGGGGTGGTGGCACTGGAGAGAAGGGGGTAATTATATACTCCTTGTATATCTAATCCTATCGGATAAGATTTACATAACTATATTAAAAATAAAATCTTGTTGTAGAATAACTTATTAATGACGAAAAAGGTTATCAATATAAAGTAATGATGGAGAGAATAAATATGAGTCATAAAGATAATACATTCGAACATATAGACTTGGATGATGCATTTGGATTAGTTTTTGGATGGAAAGGCGGTGTGGCGGGTTGCTATGAAGAGCCGAAATTTAGAAAAAATCAAATGAGAAAATGGATAAAAAAAGTAAAATCCCGAACAATAGATTTGACAAATAATGATGAACGAATGAGGTCGAATGTGTTAAAAACACTTGATAGTTTAAATTCGAGATTAAATGATTATCCAAGGAAAAAAAGTGAATGGAATATAATTGCGCAATTGATTGAAATTATTGGATATCTTCTTGGATATGAGCGTTATGTTAAATCAATAAGAAATCAAGAATTCCACACTATTGTTTTTCTACAAAACATAGAACAAGAAAGAGCTACAGAACAAATTTTAAAACGTACTGAAGTGATTAAACGAGACCGAAGTTATAAGTTTTTTGATAACACTCGACAAGAAATTTGCTTGAAATTGAAAGAGGATGGACTTACAAATTACGAAATCGGACTCATTTTAAATATTAAAGGATCAAAAGTATCTCGAATTCTAAAACAATAATAAATTTGCAAACTACTCAAGACATATTTAGGACTAATTTTCTTATTATACTTACAAAAACCTCCGCCGTCACTTATACATCATGATCTGCACGATGATGCCCAATAGAACAATACATTGAGAGTCTTTCCCGTAGAGGAAAATAGTAAAGCCTACTCAAACCGGCGTTTCTCACCACGTTCCAATACTTTCTTCAACAAAGTACTAACATCCGGGAATCTCGTGAGAAGCATCATGGCGGCTATCGCATAAAGTTTATGCTCGGCCTCGTGGTAGGTCGGCAGCCTGTAACGCTCGAACACGGAATCGGCAACCTCACCTTCAGCGCAGTTAACGTCGGTAATATCCGCCGGAAGACAGTGCATGTAAAGACCTTTTCCGTCCTTGGTAAGCGACATTAATTCTTCGGTACATTCCCAGTTTTTATACCTAGAATTGTTTTTTATACATTCCTGCTCAAGCGCCTCCATTCCAGCCTCGCCGGCCTTTCCCTGATGCAGAAGGGCGGTACGTTTTTCCATAACGGTCACCGGCGCCCAGCTCTTGGGATAAACGATATCGGCGTCCCGGAATGCTTCCTCCATGCTTTCCACCTGCAAGAAACTTCCGCCGTACTTCTCGGTGTTTTTCCGGGAAATTTCAACGATTTCCGGTATCAGGTCGTAACCGGGAGGATGCGCGAGAACAATGTCCATTCCAAGCCGGCTCATGAGACCGATTATTCCCTGCGGGACCGACATGGGTTTTCCGTATGCAGGTGAATACGCCCAGGTCATTGCGAGCTTTTTTCCCTTTAATGATTCAAGGCTTCCGTAAGTCCTTATGAGATGAAGCAGGTCCGCCATGCTCTGGGTCGGGTGGTCACGATCGCACTGCAGATTTATAACGCAGGGCCGCTGCACGAGAACTCCTTCCTTGTAACCCGCATCAACCGAATCCGCCACCTCTTTTTGGTATTTGTGCCCCTCTCCAAGAAATAGATCGTCACGTATGCCTATAACTTCAGTGAGAAAAGATATCATATTTGCGGTTTCCCGGACGGTCTCGCCGTGGGAAACCTGTGATTTGCTCTCGTCGATGTCCTGCACGTCCAGGCCCAGAAGGCTTGCCGCGCTGGCAAATGAGAAACGCGTTCTGGTGGATTTGTCGCGGAAGTTCGATACTGCAAGGCTGCCGTCGAACACGCGGCATGATATGTTCGCCCGATACATCTCTTCAAGGGCCAGGGCTACTAGCAGAACCGCTTTTATGTCCTCCCAGGGGTGTTCCCACGTTTGAAGGAAATCCTTATTGTACATGTCAAGTTCAAGTTCACCAAGTTCCTGTATTATTCTTTTAATTTCGTCATTGCTCATTATTCATCTCTCCGTCTCATGGCTGTTATATTATTGAATTTGTGGGTTTCGGGTAAGAATGGTATTATTTATCAATTTTGCCTAATCGGTATTTTCGAGGAAAATAACAACCCTGTAAGATATTCGAAATGTACAACAATGCCTTTACACAGTGAGGAATTTTGTGGTAACCTTTATTACCTGTAAAATCAATATTAACAATATGACAGAAACAAAGAGCCGAATATCTTTTTTTCCAAAACATACTCTTGGAAAATTATCGGTCGAACTGCTAGTTCTTTCCATTATATTCTTTGGAGTGCTTATGGCTCTTATATTCTCCGGACAAAAAGGCGGAGATACTTTTTTCAGCAATCTCCTGCTTGCGATCCCAGGGCTCTTGGTTGCCATCTGTGGAGTGGCGGCCTTTTTTACTGGTATCATAAGTATTGTGAAAGAAAAGGAATGCTCAATTCTCGTTTATCTGTCCACAGGAATTGGTTTCTTCATTCTTTTGTTCGTCGCCAGCGAAATTCTGTTTCCCCATTAATCCTCTTATTTACTAGCTACCATACGATTTCTTAGCTAATACTCACTCTTTCTCGTATACATCAACCCTGAGCCTTTTTGAGGTCCAGATGCCCAGTAAGATCAATGCGGCAGGTAACAGCAAGACTGCAAAATTGGGATAGCCGGGACCACCAAGCAGCCAGTTCAGCAGACTACCACCCCAGTGATACGGAGAGATGGCAATGGGGACCGCGAATCGGTCTATTACATTATCCACATCCATACCACCGCCGGAAAGTGAATCTATCAATGCCAGTATCAGCCGGAAAAGCAGTCGGGTAAATATCAAAGAAAAAATTACGAAGAACCACGGAACCGATGTTGGCCTCAGAACAATCCTTTTACGGGCGTAGGTCAGCATGTTCGAAACCATAGAGCCGATCCCCACCGTCAGCCAACTAAGGGTCAGTGCAGTCATGAACACCAAAAAGAGCTCCCTGAAAGGTATGCCGATCCCCACCATTGTCAGAAAGAAAACGAGAAAGCATACGATGAATCCTATGATATAAGTATAGATCAGCTTTGCAATTGTGATCTCCAGAACTCCCACCGGATAGCAGACAAGTGTTCTTACCGTACCCTTCTTTATCTCGTGGTTGTAAGATGTGGCGAATATGGTTGGGACCAGAATGAGGGTCAGCAGAACGCAAAAGCCGAATATGAGATCGAGAAGATTAAGAGGTACGCTGAAAGGTTCTCCCGGACTTATTGTTAGAGTGTTCGATTCAGTGCTTTTACCTGTTGAATCGCTTACGTTCAGTACAACACCAAATCCCTCTCCTTCCGCCTTCTCGAGAAAAATGTGTGTTGGATTCGGTTCATATGAGCCGTTCCCGTCACCGAAATCCCATGAATAATTATATGGACCGGTCCCACCTACCACCGCACTGGTGAAGGCCACGCTCAGCGGTTTATTCCCATCGGTAACGTTGGCGCTTATCGCCACGCGTATTTCTTCGCTTCCCGGATCTCCCACAACGATCCAAAGATTATTGGATTCGTAACTTTCACCACTGGAATCGGTCAACCTGAGACTGCATAAATATTCCCCGGGATTCAGAAAAGTATAGCTCGTATTGGCCTTGTTCGAAACACCTCCGTCTCCAAAATTCCATTCATGCTCAAACGGAACGGGAATTCCAACAATTTCGCTTTTGAATGTGACGTTCAGGGGCGCAACGCCCTGCATGGTGTCTACCGAGATACGGACATAAAGATCATCAACCTCCGCAAGAAGTATACTTCCGGTCTAGGTGGGAACTCCGGTTTTCTCGAACTGGTCCTTTGCCATCCCGAAAAATACCAGTCCGACGATGGCGATTATTATTGACAGGGAAATGATGAGTAAAAGGCCGTGCCTGCGTATCTGTTTCATGTCCCGGGATACAATGGCCCAAATGAGCCTCCCTCGGGTGGGCACCGTTCCCCTTCCACCGTTACCACTCAAAGTGAACCCCCCTTCCGCTGCCGCATCCTTAAAAACACCTCTTCCATGGTCCCCACCTGCCGCATTTCGTTAAGTGGAATACCCGCTTTTCCAAGGATTACGGCGATTCTCGATACGTCCTTCCGCTTTCTGAGAGTTACCCAGACCTCATCTTTTTTCAAATAGCACTCGGTGGTTGCCAGGGCCTTGGATATCTTTTTCCTGGCTCTTGATGGCTCACCCACGCGCAAAGCGTAGGACGGAAGTAAATATTTATCGCGCAGTTCGCGAGCCGAACCTATGGTGAGTATCTTCCCCCCGTCGATGAACGCAAATCGATCAACGATGTGCTCCGCCTCGATGAGATTGTGGGAGGTGAAGAAA
This sequence comes from uncultured archaeon, assembly GCA_964342815.1. Lineage (GTDB taxonomy): Archaea > Thermoplasmatota > Penumbrarchaeia > JASLWR01 > JASLWR01 > JASLWR01. The sequence goes on from CAYFHS010000031.1 coordinate 26,636, forward strand.
ACGGTATTGCCCTTGGCCACGTATTTTCCCAGGTATTCTCTAAGTGCTTTTCTGTGTATTATGTCGATACCGCTGAAGGGCTCATCGAGGAACATTACAGGCACGTCACTCAAAAGCGTTCGCGCTATGGAAAGTTTCTGCCGCTGCCCGTGAGAAAGTTTTGAAATTGGTTTCCTTAAAAAACCGGATATTTCAGATATTCGCGTGACCTTATCGATGCGGCCTCTTGCTGAGTGGGAGCCGTGACCGGCCATCCTCGCAAAAAAATTAAGATATTTCAATGGCGTCATCTTCTCATAGAAGCTGACCTCTTCGGGCAGTATGGCAAGGTTTTCCCTTACTTTAGTAGGGGCACGGGAAATATCTGCACCGCACACCACGGCCGAGCCGGAACTGGGAGCGGTCTGGCCGCAGAGCAAACGGATCGTGGTGGTCTTTCCCGCGCCGTTGGGACCGAATATGCCGAATACCTCACCCCGCTTCACCTTGAATGAGACTGAGCGAACCGCTTTCGTACTTCCAAAATTCTTTGAAAGCTGCCAGGCCTCGATTACCGTTTCGGATTTGCCCATTGAAGATCCCTCTGCAAGTTAATATATTTTAATCGGTAGCTGTATATCGACCTCATATGTAAATAGGTTTTACCACAATTTCGATAATATCTATCATTTTATTATCAGTTAATATCTAACCAAGCTTACGCTGAAATAATTCGAATTTCCAGATGTTGGATCTTGGAATCCGAACCCATCTGGAAACGGCTCTTCAGAAATATGATTCAGATCCAGTTCAGGCAGTTAATCTCCTCTCAGAACGCGCATGGCCTCAATTCCGTCCCGTATGACCTTTTCCTCGTCAATGCTTAGTACTTTACGGTTCTCCATAACAATTTCCCCACCAACGATCACGGTTTCGACGTCCTTCGACGATGAGGAATAAACGAGATTGGACAGGGGATTATGTGGCGGGTTCATGTTCACACCGGAACAGTCCATGATGACAATGTCCGCGAGCTTTCCCACCTCGAGAGTACCAAGTTTATCACCCATTCCCATTGCCTTGGCTCCATTTATTGTTGCAGTGTCGAGGGTTCGATCAAGTGGCATTGCGGTGGGTTTACCGGTCCTGTACTTCTGCAGCAGCGCAGCAATCTGTATCTCCGAGAGCATGTCAAGATCGTTATTTGAACCGTTCCCGTCAGTACCCACCGTAACGTTTATTCCCGCATCAAGATAAGCCGTAACGGGAGCGATTCCCGACGATAGTTTCAGGTTGGATGTAGGATTGTGAAGCACGTGAATATCGTGCTCAGCCATGATCTTTCGGTCCTTATCAGTGGAAACAACGCAATGTGCCGCAAGGATCGGCTCTGTCAAAAGGTCAATATCCAAAAGGTATTGGAATGGTGTCTTGCCAAAATTCTTCAGCGCTTCGTCAACCTCCCATTGGGTTTCCTGCATGTGTATGTGAATAGGTAATTTTCGGCTGTGACCGAAATCCTTGATCTTCCAAAGCCATTCCTTGTCAACTGTGTACGGGGCATGAGGTCCCATACCCCACATAACGCGCTCATTCTTGCCGTACCACTGATCCACAACCTCGCACGCCCGCTTGAAACAGTTATCTATTGAACCCGCTTCCGCATTGTTGTCGAACACACTTGGACAGAGCAGTCCGCGGATACCGCTCTCAACCACTGCTTCTGCGATCTCATTTGCATAATAGAACTGATCGATAAAACCGGTCACCCCGTTCTTTATCAGTTCAAGACAGCCCAGTAATGATCCCGCTTTTGCTTCCTTTGCGGTCATTCGTCCTTCCCAGACCCATACGTTGTCCCAGAGCCATTTTTCAAGCATTTCATCGTCGCAGATACCTCGAAGAAGGGTTTCAGGGAGATGAGTGTGACCGTTTATCAACCCGGGTAAAACCAGTTTCTTTTTCCCGTTTATTATCTTGACGTCATTCAACGAAAAATTCTCTTTTATCGTATCGAGCGGTGCTACCGCTGATATCTTTCCATTCTGCATGAGGACCGAATGATCCTTTAAAACGGCACCCGCAGGTCGAACGGGTATCACCGTCGCGTTTTCTACAATAATATCTTCCATATTAATTACCTCCAGCAATACTGGCATTATGTCTTCTCCGTAACGAGCTTATAATTTAAACCTTTTTAGATATAATTTGACGATAGAACAGTTTTCTCACCCAACCGATTTGATTTCCGAACAAACTGTTCTCAAGCGATCCCCTTCGATTTTATCTCGTAATTCCGGTATGGATTTCCAAAGCTACCCCAAAATAGGGAAAAGGTTAAATCATTACAGCCATATCATTAATCGAAATAAATTCATTTCAATGGGTAGGGTGATACAATGGCTGATGAGAATAGTACTGATGAAGAGGTACAGATCACATTCCCGTTTCTTCTATATATAAAAATAGAGAACAGCTCCCTTAAAGAGATGATGGAGCTCTGTGACGGCTTCGATGTCTACGAAATGATACCTGACGAGAAAAAAACAGACAATACACCAAGTATCAATAATCCCTGGCAAAAGATGATTGTGGACGTCATCGAGGTCGCGAAAGATGAGATCGTAATAAAGATTACGCTGAGGGAGTCACTTACATACAGTGAGATATATGATCAGTTAATGGAACTGCTGGAATTCGTAAAAAAGAGAACGAAACGAGAAATATTCATGCATATCAGCCGGATATTATGGGAAAAACCGACATTCGGCGTTCCATCCGAGATCAAGAAAAGGGAAGTGGAAGAGTATAACCAGTTCCGTATAGAATGATTAAAATGGAGTGGAAATGGTAAGCTCTAAGACCGAGGATTATCTCGAAGCTATCCTCGAGCTGAGCGAGTATTCAAGACAGGTTTCAAGCAAATCGGTGGCGGATCGTCTGGGGATAACCCAGGCTTCGGTGGTCTCGATGTTTTTGAGATTGGACCGTGAAAATCTCCTGAATTACACGAAGTATGTTGGGGTCGTCCTTACGAGAAAGGGAAAGAACATTGCCTACGCAGGTAGACTCCGCAGGGATGTATTCTCCCGTTTTTTCAGTGTTCTGGGACTCGATGAAAAAACCGTTGAAAAATGTGCGAGATGTGTGAACTGCGAGATACCGCCGCAGGCCATGATGCAGGTGGATGAATTCATGGAGTTCTTTGAAAAAAGCGATTGTATGGAAAGGTGGAAAGCGGTAATTATGAATGATGAATGAACGAAGCTATTCCGATGTTTAATAACGGATTTCGATAAGCGGAGATGGTTCGAAGACAAAATGGGTCCAATATTTGGGTACACATTGCCAAATTCATTTATTTTGGAGTATAAACCTCGCTGGATATGAATACCTCATAATCGTTTGTGGAATCGGTATATGCAATGGGTGACGTTGGATTTTCCAGGTTCCCACAGCTGACCAGCGTGATCTCGATGATCCAGTCCCCAGTACCGTTCAATGATTTGCTCGAGTCATGATCAAACTCCATTGTGATCGATATCCTACCTTCTTGACTATGTGGGTTTTCACCCGTTTCGGTCAAGGTCGGGTTATCCGGAGCAGTAACGTCAAGCTGGAATTGATCCGGTTGATTTTCCCAGGTCCTGAAAAGGCGGGTAAAGTCATCCTCATCCGTCCAGACCAGCTCGAATGTAACAGATTGTAACAATTGTCCTTCTTCCAATTCGTAAGGATTCATGTGCATAATTACTGTTTGTCCTTCCCCTGAAGTCCCTGAAAAATCATCATTGAAGCTCGGGATAACTTCGTAGTCGTTGAGGCTGAAAACGTGTTGCTTCTCCCCTTCTCCCTCCCTGTAATAGGTATTTTGTCCACCGAAATAGCCCATTGTGAGAAAACCCGGTATAAGTAATAATATAACAACGATGGACAGGTTGGACGACATGAATTTTTTTCGGAAGGTCTTTTGATCAGTTAGGGCAACCTTTGGTGCGCCTCTGGTCCCGTATACCCGGTTATAGATTAGTAATAGAGCCACAGTGAGAACACCAATGGAGACCATGATAGCCCAGAACAACTTGGGACGCTCCCCCACTGCTGCAACATTCTCATATATCACCCCGTGAGCAAATATCGAACCTGTAATGACGCCCACTGCCGAAGGAAGAAAACTTGCGCCCATGTATATGGCGAGCTTGTCCCTAGTAGCTATCTTCGAGATATACGATGAATAATTGGGATGGGCAATGAACTCACCGCAAGAAAATAAAACGATACCAAATATAAAGAATATCGAGATAGTAGTATAACCCATGAAGAAAAGCCCGAATATGAACAAAAGTATACCGGTTATCATTAACTCCAATGATTCGAATTTATTCGCGATACCGGCAAGTAGAGGGCCCACAATTATGATGGTTCCCGGGTTGATGCAGGATAGAAAAAGGACGGAGAACCATGCGGGCATGATCCTGAAATCGACCATATAAAGGGGGAGAGATACATGCATCAGACCGAACATGATGAAGAAACCCGAGTATATCAACAGGAGAATCACAAAACTTTTATCTTTTAGGACGATGCCGATATTGCGGATCGAACGAAATACGTCTGCGTCCTTGTTGGGAGGGTCCGGGTTCCGGTATTGAAGTTTATTTATCATGTAATTGATACCGATAAATACCGCAGCGACGAAGAATATGATATAATAGAATACTTTTGCATCCGGAACATATAAACCTATTATTAGATAGGTTATGGCAAACATTAGCGGAAAGATAAAGGCACCCAAATTGACGAACCAGTAAAATGTCATGAAAGCCAGGTTCCTTTTCTCTTCCGTGCTGGTCTTCCCTATAGTGGCACTCACAATTGGTTTGAAGGTTCCTGCTCCTATGCCAAGTATGACGTAAATTACAAAGAAGATCCCAAAAACACTCCAGCTCCCAAGGGACCAGTAGTACATAATTGGAATGGACATGGCGCCCAGGAGAAAATACCCCAGCATCATGAAAGAGAAAGCATAACGCAACGCCTTTTTATATCCTGCCCTCTCGGCCAGAGCACCTGAGACAAGGGGTCCTGCGTATAGTAATGCATAGAGCAGTGCGTTCAGAAGACCTAGCTGGAGATTCGATTGTTTCAGATTATATGCAAGATGGACTGACAGAATCCCATAGGAGGCGTAATACGCACCTCTCTCAAAGAGTTCCATTAGTATGGTAACCCAGAATAATTTTGAGAATTCAGAATACTTTCGGTGTATGAAATTCCCAAGTCCCATTACCGAGCTGATGGTAATTAATGTTATAAATGTTTAGGTATTATTAACTGTTACTCCTTGTGCTTTCTGCTGAAATGTAGAAGAAAATATCGGTCTTAAACCTGAAATCTGTAAATGAAAAAAGTTCTTGATAAAATGATCTCTAGATCTCTCCCGCTACACCGCAGTGAGGGCATTTTATTGCTAAAGGTCTTTTACCCGTATCCTTAATTGTGAAATCCCTTGCACACTCAGGGCATTCAAGCTCGAGCTTCTTTACTTTTTTCCCGGATATCTTCGCCTCGGCTTCCAATGTGCGTTTATCCTTCTCAAGCTCCAGCGGAAAGGCTTTCCTCGTCTTTGAGAGTTTGAGTAAACCGATTATTGAAAAAATGGAGGCCACAGGAGGCGCTGTGAAGCCAGCGAAAATGCTAATTATCAGTAAGATACGAATAACTCCATAGCCGCTTCTCAAAAAAAGCAGGATAATGGCCAATATGAGAAATGATTGAGATAGATACCAAAGTATAATTATCATCATGCCTCCGAAAAATTCAGAGCCGCCCAAGGCGTCTTCGTAAAATATCCATACAAGAAACGTGATTAAAGCGAGAGACAATATTAAGCCCACTACCATCAGAACACCGAGGCTCGATGCCTTCTGGATATCTTCTTCTGCCGGTTCGATATAATCTGCCATGAAATCTCCTCTGGATCTTTAGTTATTTTATTGCAGCGGATCCCCCGCAAGCACTGCCACTGAAGTCGTCTTTTGCTGGTCGCCAAAAGCGGAATCGTATTCCGCTGTTATCTTGATCTTACCGTTCCATTCGTTGGGGCCCAGATGACAATTGGCCAGGCTTAACTCCGCCTTTCCCGCACTATCGGTAGTTGCCGCATGATTGACCCCGGCACCGGTGATGGTGACCAGTACGTTGGCCATCTCCTTGTTATCGTCATTTTTACAGATTATAGTAAGATGGGTCGAATAGTATTCAACTGGTTCTTCATATCCGCGTGGGGAACCCTGATACCAATGTTCCCCATCTTTATATGTGGTGTTTTCACAATAAATCGTTCGATCATGCTCAACGCCATCGATCATGATCTTTTCAACATGAATACTGTCCAGATCCGGATTGGATACGACTACATATCCCAGGATTGCGACCAGACAAGCTGCTGCAACCACTACCATGATGAAGATCCTAAGTGGAAGACCAGTAAGACCATAGTTATCTCCCCTTAATCTCGCATTGAATCGTGCTCTCCTGCTCATTCTAAAAACCTCTTTGCCAAATATATTTAATTTATACTGCTAATTTACAACTTGGACATATGAATTAAAGACATGTTATTTTAATATTGTTATTCAATGTATTCAATTTACCCATGGGTTTCATTAGCACATTTTCCCAACCATATCATATCTATCACAAATGGCTGAAAACAATGGCCAATCCAGAGGCGGGTGTGAAACTCGTCACGAAGGACGCCCCTATGATATATGTCACTCCCATGGACAGCGAGTAACATGTGAGACCGATTAACAGGAAAACAGCCAGGTTGTTCTTCAGTTCTATCATATCGATTCCAAACTCGATACGGGATACAAAGTAACCCACCACGAGCATAAGTTGAATAAGGTAAATTCCAATGGAAACTGAAAGTACAGCTGGTGAGATGGTATCTTGTCCGAACCCGAACAGTTCCACATCCATCTCATTCGGAATAGCATAGGTCTGAAGATTGACCGCCAGAATCTGATAAAGTATAACGGTGACACCCATTACCAGAGGTGCAATGAATATGGCGGTCTGGGTCATCATTCCTGTCACTTCCTCCAGTCTTTCACGGAGCTCTTTTTCGACCTTCTTCAACTCAGATAGGTAATTGGAAATTAGCATTATCGTCTTACCCGCAGTCTTCGGGTCCTTTGAAGATGCCTCTACAACTGTATGCATGGTATTCTTGACGGTCCTGGCGGGTGATCTGGTAAGAAGACCACTTGGACCATAGAGAACATTCTTCAACGATGAGCGGGTGACCTGGAGGTTATAAGAAATCTTCCCGAACAGCTTCGAGATCAGTGTGTTCTTCATTGTGCGGGAGGTCTTCTCCAGAGCCGTCTCCATGGGTTTACCCTCTGCGATCCGATTTCCCAACTGGAAAAGGGCTTCGGGATACTCATCTTCCATTCTCCGGACCGCTCTTGCCTTTACCTTTGCTTCCCTGTTACTGAAGAAGGTGTATATGGAGATTGGGAGACCCACTGCCCACACGAAGAGAAGAGATGCAAAAATGCTCTTATCCACGAGAATTATTCCCAATGTGATGAGACTGCCGCTAACAAGAAGGCATATAAAGATAATGAAACCTCGTTTAACAGGAGTTACCGTCCGCCCGATATCCGGGGGAGTGGTCAGCTCGGGACGGTTTCCAAGTATGGAATAGGCATACGCCACGATTCCCAATGGCAGGACCAAATTGATAACTACAATTGTAAGCCAAGTCCACTCATTACCTATACCCAGTATCGGCAGCAGGATGGCCAATAATAGAGGAAGCATGATTCCCACGGCAAAGAGTATCATTGTTGGGATCCTCAAGGAATTGGAGAACTCCTCCAGTTTCCCTTTCGTCCCGTCGATTATTATCTGATTCGCCTTGTCGAGCACACGGTTGATACCCTCGGTATTCCTTTCAAGAGCTGCACTCCGAACCATATACAGAGAACGCTTGAAATCCTCATCCCAATCGCTCCAATCATAGGCAAAGGCGATGAAAGCCTCTTCCACCGATGAATATTCTCGCATGTATACATCCCATAATACCTTTCGAAGATCGGACGACAAGGGTTCCTCGAGGCTTGAGGCAGCGTATTTTACCGCTCTGTCCAGCGAAGGGGTCAGCCGCATGGATAGAGAGAGATAATGTATCGCCTCAGGCATCCGACCCACTGTCAGGGCCCTCATTCGTCTGGCTCTCATATGCGGGTACCTGTCTATGTAAAAAGACAGTATTCCAGGTATAAGGAAGGTTGCTAAGGCACATGTTACGATATAGAAAAGATCAAAATCCGTAATCAATATCACACCAATCGAGAGAACCATGAATATTATAAGCAGGACCATCAAAACAGTATTCGAGAAACTTCTGACCTCGTAAGGTTCCAATTCCAACCGAGCAAGTGATAGTATTTTTTTGAATTTCGCTTCACGAAAACTCTCTTCTTCCCGCTCAAATAGTTTCTCTGCATTGAGAAATCTTCTTTCTTCATTTTTGTATGAATGGCTGTTTGCCGAATGTTTCTTTTGTGCGTCCTCGAACCTTTGTTTTGCCCTTATGAACAATTCCTTTTGCCTGCCGTGGCGCCTCTTTCTCTCTTTCTCATCGGCACCTGCCTTTATCTCGAGGTCCGGATACAATATTGAATTAACAAGTTTACATAAACGTGTGAACCTTGAAGCTGGATAATCTAGGTCCTTTTCGAAATCAGGCATATGGAATACTCCTTAAGAACCAGTTTGTAAATTCCTTTATCAATTCTTTGTAATTTATGGTTCCAGACGTTTGATACTGGCGATCCAGCAACTCCCAGAACCTGGAATTTATCTTCTGGACCCATGCTGCCGAAAGCAATTCCCTGTTCTTTCCCTTTCTCGCATAATCCACTACTATCTTGCGGATGGCGGCTCTTGCGATGATGTTCTGCACCGCTTCCTCCATGCTCATTCCCCACGAAGCTGCAATTCGACCGATCACCTGGGAGCTGTAATGGAAAACGTCCGTTTCCTCCAGTTTGTCCTTCTTCTCGTCGAATTCCAGCAAATTATGAAAGGTTCCCTCGGTGGAAGCTTTATCCAGCTCTGCTATTTGCGTGGTGCGTCGTTTCATCTTGTGAGTACCTTTCGGCCTTATGAAATTCGTTATTATTACAACATCCGTTGCGTTGAAGGACTTTGCCGGGATGCTCATATCATAGACTATCCTCTCGTAAACTGCTTCTGCAGAGTTCGAATGGAAGGTTCCCAGTACGGCACTTCCCGCGGTACCGGCCCTCATGGCCTCGTAGAGGGTCTTGGCCTCTTCCCCTCTGACCTCACCGATCACGAGAGCGCTTTCACCCAGACGCAGCGCTATCTTCAATGCGTCGTTCGCACTCATCTCACCGAAACCCCCGAGAGATGATTGTATCTGCATTGGCTGTATCTTGTAATCAAGTTCCTGAAGTTTCTCCACCGGCAGCTCCAGCGTATCTTCAATGGTTAGGATTCTCTGGCTTCGGGGAAACTCCAGAAGGCAAGCTCCCAGAAGAGAAGTCTTTCCCGCACCCCTGGACCCAGCAATGAGTATTGTGGCTTTCCCGTCTATGAGAAAAGAGATCAGACCTGCAGCCAAGGGAGTAAGAGAGCCAAGATTGATGAGTCTCAGCAGGGTCCATGGTTCCGTGGAATGACGCCGGAGGGCAAATGCGGTCCCCGTGGGACTCAAGGGTCTACCAATGACCGAAACCCGAGTATTATGGGCACCTATACTGCACTCCAGCAGCGGCGTGGCTTCTGAGAAAGGTCTACCGCTTTCATACCGGAATCTGGACAAAAGGCTTTCGGCATCGGTTCTCGACAGTATAACGTTGCTTATGCACTTCCCCGACAACCTTGTGTCGATACCCCCCTCAAGGACCACATATATCTTATTATCCGAGGTTGGAGAATCAATATATATATCCTGGATGTAATGATCTGCCAGCATGGTTTCGATAATACCCATACCGGCGGTAAACTTGGCAAGGATATTCGACAGCTTCCCAAGGTTCTTTAATTCATCATGCCTTGTATTGCCCAACGGGATACGGAATTTTTTCGCAAGCCTGTACATGTATTTCTGTCCAAACTTGATGACATATTCCCGAGCCCGGTCAGGTCGCGAAAGTTCCATTGAGTGGGGGTAGTGGGTCGTAAGCTCACGCCGTGTAAGCTCTACGAGTCTCATATGAGCCTCGGGTATGGCGTATTCGGCTGGAAAAACGTGATAAAGAGCCTCCACACCTTCCGGGAGCAGATACAGTGAGATGGTGGAATCCTCAACCATGTACTGCTTTATCAACCTGGCGTTCGGCGGTGCGTCGGGTATGACCCAGGATGATGAGAAACCAGGCCGCATCCTTGAGTTCTTCATGAGAATTTGGGAAAAACCTGCGCGAACCCTACCGGGACTCATTTCCCTTTCAAGATTATTCATCTTTACCTTGAGATTGGATATGGTGGGTGGTAATTTGTATTCCCGATCATAATTGGCACCCTCAGGAGGGGCGATGTCCGAAAGAGTGGTTTCCATACGGTCCGTAAGAGTGCCCTGATGCTGAGTAGGTTGGGCTCCTAGAGATCGTTTTGGATAATTGTTGGCAGAACTGGGGGCCGGGCTGCCCGGATATTTATGGACAGAGGGAAATGCCCGATCCACATGCCCGTGGCTATGGCGATTCACACCAAGCTTTCCCATAACTTTTTTGGAGGCAGGTTGCATATTGGATGTATCAGAGGGCGCTTTTGTGAATACTATCTTTGTTTCAGAGGTATATTTTCGCCCATGACCCTTTTTCGGCCGGATCACGTTTTCCTTGTCGTACTTCGCCATCTCCACTCCTCTATCAAATCAACATCACGATCTCTTTCCACAATTCGTACATGTTTGCTGGCCGTTCTGTAGTGGAAATCCACAGGCCCGGCACTGCGCGGCCCCCTTTCCTCTCTGAAAACCTGATGCAGGTTGCTGGAATCCCATCAGAGTTGAAAGGTACTGGTCCAATACCTGTGGGGCGAATCCTCCTGGGTATTGTGACCTGTTGCCCTGAAGTGCCACGTTGAATGCATTGCTTGCAACGAAACCCGCAAGCTTTTCGTACTCGTCGAATATGTAATTGAGGTCCTCTGCTGTGGCATTGAGGCAATTTCCGCAATATTTGGTCTTCTTTTTAAATCCGGGAATCTTATTGGCTATGTTTCTCAGCAGTTCATGGAATCGAACCACATCTCTCATTACCAGATGATGCATTTTAGGGTAAAGTTTGCCTGGATTGAGCACGCACTTGCTGCATGCTATCCTACGTCGTTCCTTTTCGCCCTTGGGGCCGAAATATTCCTTTACCGGATCGCGCAGAGACAGGTTCTCAATCTCGTTTGCTAGAACCGTGATCTTCCCAAGTAGAGTTATCGAGGTCCCGTAATACTGTTTTTCAATGTAATGGGATACAGTTATCTTCTTGGTATTATATTCCTTTGAAAACGATGATAAAAGGGGGCCGAGGCAATCTCCTTCCGGGGTGTGAGGACCGGGGCAACCTTTACATTTAAGGGTCATGGTTGCGACGTCCTCATCCGTACCCATTGTATACTCACAGGTAGCGGGTATACGATGCTTCTTACCTTTCGGGCTTTTCCGTGATGCCTTTGGCTTCGACCTTTTGAGATTTTTTTTCGTCGTACCCATTTTGAGACCTGCCGACACCAATCATAACCTGAATATTTAACACTTTTGTTTTCCAAGTTTTGGGATAATATTGTCAATGTTTCGAATATCAACGATACTAACACCTCTTCCGACTTGTTCGTTCTACTCCAGTCGAATGGAATAATCATTGTCAAGTATATGAATATCGATTCCACTGGAAACACACAAAGATTTTCACCATAGTTAAATGCACCCAAAAAGTTATATTATAGTTTAATAATAACTTTAAAGTAATTATAATGTAGCTACAATATAGTTTGTGAACTGCATGGATAACGATACCCCTTCCAAGTTCGAAGTATACGGCCAGGAAATGATCGAAAAGACGGTCAGGCAGAGCGGCAACAGCGGTCGGATATACCTTCCGCCACACTGGATTGGTAAAAAGGTAAAGATAATCAGAGTCGATTGAGTGGTGAGCCAATGACCATAATTGTTAGAGAAATGAGAAAGGCCGATATAGAAATAGCTGTCGATATTCATCGAAAGGTACTCCGAGAGGGCGGTACGAGTGAACGGAAATACGATATCGGTGACCTCTTCACATCATTTCTGGATAAGACTCCTCACACCTGCTTTGTGGCCGAAAAGAACGGAAAGGCCGTAGGTTTCATCGTGGGCAGTATCAAGGAATGGGGGTTTGGTGTCGAGAAGGCCGGCTGGATAGAGATGGTGGAAGTGGATCCGAATTTTATGGGTGCAGGGGTGGGCAAGGAACTGGGGAGAGCTTTACTAAAGAATTATGATGTTGAGGGCATAAGAGAGGTCTACACCTCAGTGAGATGGGATAGCGGTGACCTCATCGAGTTCTTCAAATCCCTGGGATTCACAAAATCCAGCTTTATCAATCTGGTGTACAAGTCAAATTAGTTCGGAAGAAAACAGAAAAAAGAGTGATCGAGATGATAGAACAATTCAAGCAATGGTACGACAACCGACACGAATACGCTAAGGAGTGGAAGGAACGAACTGGCGGTAAGGTTGTAGGTTTTTTCTGCACCTATGCCCCGGAGGAGATATTTTATGCCTTCGACGTGCTGCCGGTGAGGGTGTTGGGCAGCCACGAGCCGCAGGACGTAACGGAACCACACATCTTCGCCATGTTCTGCCCCTTCTGCAGGGATGTACTGGCACAGGGACTGAAAGGTAGATACGACTATCTGGACGGGATCATGATAGCACAATCCTGCTTGCATCTCCGGCAGGCATTCACCAGCTGGGAGATCCACAAGAACCCGGGCTGGAGCTATTTCCTTCCAATGCCAAACCACGTCCAAAGCAAGAGGGCCGTACCCTTCCTCAAAGAGGAGTACAAGCTGCTTATCGAAAAGCTGGAGGAACTCACAGGTAAGAAGATAACCGACGATGATCTACGGAGAGGCATAAAGATAATGAACGACGTCCGCAGGGTGATGAAGGAGATATACGAGTTCAGGAAGGACGTAAATCCTCCTATAACCGGCACCGAGGCGATGTATATGACCTGCGCCCAGTTCTTCACCGATGCCAGGGATTTCTTGAAGGTGGCCGAGAAGGTAAAAGAAGAACTCACAACCAGAAAACTGGACCGCGATCCGGGTCAGAGAATCATGCTTGTGGGAAGTGAGAACGACGATATTGAATATATCGAAATGATCGAGACCCTGGGCGAGAGGGAATCCGTGGGCTGTACCGTGGTTGTTGAGGATCACTGCACCACGACCAGGTACTTCTGGGACCTTGTTGATGAGTCCATAGAGGATCCCCTTGAAGCAATAGCCGCGAGATATGTGAACCGTACCGCTTGCCCCTCGAAGGACTGGCCTCAGCGTACCAGGCTCAAACGCATACTGGAGCTGGCTAAGGATTTCGACGTGGCCGGGGCCATCGTGCTGCAGCAGAAGTTCTGCGATCCACACGAGGCAGATATACCCTTCATCAGGAAGTTCCTGGATGAGCACGGGATCCCCACATATTTCCTGGAGTTCGACGTGACTGTACCCTCGGGTCCCTTCGCAATCAGGACAGAGGCGTTCCTGGAAACGCTGGAGATGGAGGATGATCTGTTTTAGGAGGTGATGAAATATGGCTAAATATCCAACTGAACCCTTAAAATGCTGGGGCAAGGCAAAAGAGCTGAGACAGGAATGGTACAGGGAATTCGATCTGGCACATGAGAAAGGGGGCCTAAGAGTAATGGGAAGCGCTTGGGCCTTCGACGCTGTGCCTCTGGGACTGGGGCGCGATGTCCGATGGATAACAGGAGAGCCCTATGGGGCTTCATGCGCCTTCAACAAGCCCCTTTCAGCCAAGTTCCTGTCAGCCGCCGAAAGATTCGGTTTTGCACGCGACCTATGTGCATATATGAGGAATTACTGGGGCTCCATATTATGTGACGAATATGCATTCGGAGGCGAGTTCCCCAAAGCGGACTTCGCTTTTTCCCAGCACATATGCTGCTCCCACGCAAAATGGTACCAGAACGCATGCGAGCTCGAGGGAGGGAATGTTCCCTTCTACGGTATCGATGTGGGGTCTGGGCCCTGTCCGCCATTCGCTCCGAAGATGTATAAGCACAGAGTGAAATACGTGGCGGACCAGCTTCTGGATTCTATAGACTGGATGGAAGAGGTCACCGGTAGGGAATACAATGATGAACTGTTCTTCGAGGCGGCCTGGAACGATATCAGGTCCACGCATACGTGGGCCAAGATATGCATGCTCAACCGGGCGATACCCGCCCCCCTGGACGAGAAGACAATATATTCTCTGTACGTCTTCGGTACCCTCCAGAAATCCAACGACAAGTTTGCTGATTTCCTCGAGAATGATCTCCTACCGGAGGTACAGGAACGGGTTGACCGGGGAATCGCCGCAGTGCCTAACGAAAAGGCCAGGATCATGACGGATACCCAGCCCCCATGGGGATTTCTCAGTATCTATCGGTACCTGGAGAAATGGGGAGTCGTCTCCATCGGATCTCTGTATACCTTTGGTCTCGAGGGAATGTGGCTATATGATAAAGAGAATAATGATCTGAGACCAAGGCCAATGCCCGAGAAAAAACCGGAGACCAGGGAGGAGGCCTGCATGATGCTGGCCGACTGGCACCTTACAAAGCCTGAGTATCAACACTACTACAGCCCCGAGTACAAAACAGTGATGATGGATGCCATTGCGAAGAAGTGGAGCGTCGATGCCATTGTCCTCCATTACAACCGGGGCTGTGAAGGCCTTTCTGTCGGTATCGCCGAGAACAGGCTGGGACTCTTGAAGCGGGGGCATAAAGTATTGACCTACGAGGGGAACATGGGCGACGAGCGAGAGTTCGACAAGGAAGGCGTCGAGAAGAGGTTCGATATTTTCATGGAAGGCATGGGCCTGACCAAGGTAGAGGAGGACTGAGGTACAATGAAAGTAGCAGGAATAGATTGTGGTGCAAAGAACACTAAAACAGTGATCATGAAGGACAAAGAGATACTGGGAAAGGGAATCGCCATGACCGGTTTCGACCAGTCGGCGGCTGTGGAACAGTCTCTCCAGGAGGCATTGGAAGATGCCGGTATCAGTCGAGACGAGCTTGAGGGTATCGGCGGCACAGGGGCCGGAATGGACGATATTAAGATTGCAAACGTCAAGGTGAACGAGATCAAGTCCATGGCCAGGGCCGCGAACTTCTTCTTTCCGGATGCAAGAACAGTTACGGATGTGGGAGCCGAGATGGGACGGGCAGCCAAGATTGATGAAAAGGGAAACATCGTGGACTTTGCCATTAACGAGAAATGCGCGGCAGGTGCCGGGGCATTCATAGAGGCAATGGCCCGCGCCCTGGAGTCGGACGTTACAGAAATGGGCCCTATGGCAAACACATCCGACAAGGCCATAGCGATGAACGCACAGTGTGCTATCTTTGCTGAATCGGAGGTGGTCGGTCTCATCCATGACAAGATGAAGAAAGAGGATATCAGCAGGGCCATACACGATGCCATGGCCTCAAGGATCGTCTCCATGATCCGCAAGATAGGTGTCAACAAGGATATAGCAATGATTGGGGGCGTGGGACTGAATCCGGGATTTGTGGAATCCATGAGACGTGAACTGAATGTTGAAAGAATCTATGTTCCAGTGGATCCCGCTTACAGCGCCGCTGTTGGAGCTGCTCTGGTAACCATGGAGGAGGGTTGAAATGACAGACGAAAAGAAAAAAGAGGAATTCTGGCGTTGGACCGAGAGCAACTGGAAGGACCCTGACATGAACTGGGAGGAAGCAAAAATAATCACTGCTGGAATCGACGTGGGATCGGTCAGCTCCCAGGCCGTCATAGTCGTCGACGGAAAGATATTTGCCTATGGAAACATGAGGACAGGCTCGGACAGTCCTGAGAGTGCTCGGAACGCACTTAACTATGCTCTCGAAGTTACCAACATGCCGGAAGACCGTATCGATTATTGCATTGGCACGGGGTACGGCAGGGTAAACGTCCCCATGGCCGATAGATCAATAACGGAGATCGCCTGTCATGCGCGTGGTGCGAATTTCATCTACGGCCCTGAGGTCAGAACCGTTCTGGATGTAGGCGGGCAGGACTGCAAGGCCATCCGCTGCGATGGGAAAGGAAAGGTTCAGAACTTTCTAATGAACGATAAATGTGCCGCCGGTACCGGAAGGGGAATGGAGGTCTTCGCAGACCTACTTTCGGTCCCTATCACTCAGGTGGGCGAAAGGTCTTTCGAGATAGATAAGGAACCAACGCCTGTCAGCAGTACCTGTGTTGTATATGCCAAGACCGAGGCCACCGGATTGCTGAGATCGGGATGGAAGGTGAACGAGGTATTGGCAGCCTACTGCGCAGCCATGGGTGAGCGGATCTACTCCCTTATCGAGAGGATCGGAGTGGAGGAAAGATTCGCCATCACCGGTGGATTGGCCAAGAACAAGGGTGTGATTAACCGGCTCATGAAGATCATGGACATCGTGCCTATGGAGACAAAGTGGGACACCCAAATAGCCGGAGCCGCCGGGGCCGCTCTCTTCGGCAATACATTGGTGGAAAGGGGAAAAGGACGTAAAAAATAGGAGTGAATACCATGATAGCTAATTACGGATATAAAGATGGGTCCGGAGAGTACTTCATCACCATCGATACCGATAAATGTACGGGGTGCGAGGCCTGCGTGAAAGCATGTCCATATGGCGTTATGGGTGTAGGCGAGGATGAGAACGATCCGATGTCGGACGATCTCGTTGCATTCGTTACCGATACGGAACGTAAAAAGATAAAATATACTTGCGGACCATGCAAGGGAGAGGGGAAGATAGAGCCTTGCATCGCAGCCTGTGAACCTGGGGTCATAAGCCATTCATGGTAGTTGTTCCCTGATTATCTAGAAGACAGCCGGAGATGAAAAATCGAGGTTTTTAGGAACCTCATGATTTCCTGAAGACGGGCTGGACAATCATCCATCAGCAGGATAAAATCCACCGATTTCTGCGGGTGATTCATACCGGGCAATGCAAGTGTCCAACAGCGTGGGCTTAGAGTCCTATTTGGAGATATATTTATTTCACCAGCCATAATGCATCGAGGTCACAGCATGGAATTATCAATAAATATAGATGACAAGGATATCTCAGCCTTAGAAGGGGAGACCATCCTAAAAGCAGCGGACAGGGCAGGGATATACATACCCCGTCTCTGTTACAGGCCGGGCTTGCCTTCCTCCCATGAACTGCATCCAAAGGAGGAGGGAATCTACAGCCAAGGCCAGCGCATCATAAGCGACACTGACGACGCTTTCCAAGGGTGCAGGTTATGCATAGTGGAGATTGAGGGGTTGGCTGGTGAGCATACTTCGTGCGATACCGAGGTCTTTGAGGGTATGGTTGTCCGGACTGGAACGCCGGGAATTCTCACCAAGCGGGAGGAGCATCTCGAAGAGATATTGAGGGATCATCCCCACGTATGTCTGACCTGCGCGCAGAAGGAGGGATGCTCCAGAACACAGTGCTCATCGAACGTTCCCGATGATGAGAAATGCTGCGTACAGCTGGGCAACTGCGAGCTTGAGAAGGTGGCATATTATGTGGGTATCAGTGATAGTACGCCCAAGTACATACCAAAACACCTACCGTTGGACGATTTTGAATCTCTTATAGCACGGGATTACAACTACTGTATCGGCTGTCTCCGCTGCGTTCGGGCCTGCACAGAGGTATCCGGAGCCGATGTTCTGGGTTTCGTTCATAGTGACGGAAAAGTGCTGGTTGGGCCCTGGAAGGCTTCTGGTTTTTCCGAATCCGATTGCCGTTTCTGCGGAGTCTGTGTAGAGGTCTGTCCCACTGGGGCTTTGCTCGATAAAGACCTGAAATCCGGGGAGAAGCATTCTGTGCTCGTCCCCTGCAGGAACAATTGTCCGGCGGAAGTTGACGTGCCCCGTTACATCGAATATATCATGTTAGGCATGTATGGAAAGGCCGCTGCGGTGGTCAGGGAAAAAGTACCATTCCCGGGTGTACTGGGGCGGGTATGCTTTCACCCCTGCGAGGAAGAATGTCGGCGAGGCAATCTTAATGAATCCGTATCCATTTGCTCGCTGAAGCGCTTCTGTGCGGATGAAGACACTGGGGTGTGGAAGGAAGCGGCTGCGGCCAATGCTACCGAACGTGAGAAAACCGGAAAGAAGGTGGCTGTGGTGGGAGGTGGACCTGCGGGACTCACCGCTTCGTATTACCTTGCCAGGAAAGGACATGATGTGACCCTTTTCGAGGCCGAGGAAGTTCTCGGCGGCATGATGGCGCTGGGCATCCCCAAATACCGATTACCAGATAACGTACTTCGACAGGAGAATGAAGAGATACTTGCCGAGGGGATCAAGGTGAGGCTCGGCACCAGGGTGGGAGATGATATTTCACTGTCTGAGTTAAAAAATAAAAACGATGCAGTATTTCTGGCCGTAGGTGCACCCCAGAGCCGGAAGCTGGAAATTGAAGGCAATGAGCTACACGGCGTGCAATGGGGTATAGATTTCCTGAGGGCGGTCAATCTCGGTGAGGACGTAAATATTGATAAAAACGTGCTGGTCATCGGTGGTGGTAACGTTGCAATCGATGTGGCCATGACCGCCAGAAGGATGGGGGCCGAGAACGTCCGGATCGCGTGTCTCGAAAAGCGCAAAGAAATGCCCGCCTTTCCATGGGAGATCGAGGAGGCTGTCGATGAGGGTATAGACATCCGATGCTCCTGGGGACCGAAAAAAATAATCGGCTCGGGGCAAAAAGTGTCTGCGGTGGAGATGAAACGGTGCACGTCGGTCTTCGACGACAATGGAAAATTTTCCCCTAGCTATGATGAGAACGAGATTACGACAATAGATGCAGATACGGTAATAATCGCCATTGGCCAGCAGTCGGATCTGGCTTTTATCTCGGATAATCCCGAAATTCGGGCAGTTCGGGGCTGCATACGGGTTTCCGAGAACTCGCTTGAAGCGGCTCATGGAGTATTTGCCGGAGGCGATATTGTAACCATACCTGGGACGGTCATCGACGCCATCGCTGCCGGTAGAAAGGCGGCTTCCTCAATAGACCGCCACCTGGGCGGTGACGGCAATATAGACGAAATGTTGTGTGTTGATGACGACATAGAAATCTTCCAAAAAATGGATGTTCGGGAGAACTTTGCGAAGCTGGGACGGACAACTATGCCTATAATGGATGCTGAAGATAGAAAAGGCTTCGAAGAATTTTATCTCGGATTCGATGAGGCGGGTGCCCTGGGCGAGGCCGGGAGATGTTTAAGATGCGAGCTTCGGTTCCGCCTTCCTCCGGTGCTCCTCCCGCCCGAGAGCCTCCTTGCCCTCACCGAGGAGAACATCATTGGGCTGCCGGACGGTATCGAGGGTGTATACCAGCTTCTCGACGAGGACAAGAAGATTTTGGCTATCGTCGGGACATCCGATATAAAGGGAGACCTGCTGGACCGGCTCAGGTCAGTTGAGAAAACGAAATTTTTTAAATACGACGAGGACCGGATGTACAGCAAGCGCGAGAGCGAACTTATGCAGGTCTATCTCCAGAAACATGGGACTATGCCGCCGGGGGACGGTGGTGGTGACGACGATCTCGACGACCTGTTCTAGGATGGATGAATATGGCTGATGTGAGGGAGCTGCATGATGGGGTCCTGGAAAAGGAGGGCTGGACGAGACGGTCCATTCTCGATGATCCGAGATTAACGGAGGCAGCCGAAACGTATCGGGCTCTCGGTTTCGAAGTAAAATTGGTCCCGGTAAACGCAAATTTCATTTCAGGTTGTACCAGCTGCCTTGAGGGCGATATTGAGAAATACCGAATAGTGTACACAAAACCCGGAAAAGAAGCTGGAAAAGGTTTTTTGGATTGATTTTGACTGTGGGGTAGAAAAAATGTTAATAAAAAAACTCGTAGTGGGGCCGATACAGGCCAACTGCTACATAGTTGGCGACGATGCCACGAAAAAAGGCGTTATTATTGACCCGGGTGACGAGGGAGACCGGATTATGGGTGAAGTGGAAAAACTGGGATTGGATATTGTCTATATAATCGCCACCCACGGCCATTTCGATCATTGCGCGGGGGTAGCCCGTATCAAAGTAAAAATACCCGACGTCCCATTCATTATTCACGAGGATGACCTTCCCTTCGTCAAGGATTCAAAAAACTCGGCGAGACGGTGGGGTATGGTAATTGACCAGGTCCCCGACCCGGATCGATTTATGAAGATAGGTGAGAAGATCGAAGTGGGCGATATTACCTTTACGGTACTGCACACACCGGGTCATTCACAAGGGGGGATAAGTTTGTTATGTTCGGAGGGAATTTTCGTGGGGGATACTTTGTTCGAGGGTTCCATTGGAAGGACCGATTTCGAGGGGGGGTCGCTTGATATACTTAAAAAATCCATCAAGGAGAAGCTGTATACTCTACCAGAGGATACAGTGGTTTTTACGGGGCACGGCCTTGAGACGACAATTGGGGTCGAAAAAAAGTTCAACATGTTCGTGAGGGGATAGATGGATTCGGAGTTCGCTGCTTCATCTTACAGGTTCCCGATATTTTATCCTCTGAGGTTTTATTCATATCCTATACGGGTTGCCAAGCACTCTTACGATACAAATAACCAGTTTCTCCAAAAAAATATGTGACATCCGTAGCAAGGTGCTTTACATAAGTTAGTTTATTGTCAAGATTCTCATAAACAATAAACGAATCAAATGGTGATAAAATAGGGAGCCGTGCATGGGATACAATTAGCTTTTCATTCGTACCATCAGAATCAGAGAGGTAAATATTAGTTTCGTTAATAGGGGCAGTATTTGAATCCTTTCTGGTATAAATAATATTCTTACCATCAGAAGAAAACTGAATAATATTATTGCGATAATTATCATATAAGAGAGTTTTATTAGTTCCATCAGAATCTATTGTGTAAATACTGCGATCCCCATCAGTTCCCTCATAAGTGTATATGACACGTCCATCTGGAGTCCATCCTTCTATCATACCATACCAATTACTTCCCATTTTATTTCCTTCAGTATCGATTACATAAGAGGTAGGGTTCAAAGCATTATAACCACCCCAAATACAATACGCAAGTAATGTTCTATCAGGAGACAAATATGGTGGGAAATCAGTCGCA
>CAYFHS010000032.1:0-48024 GCA_964342815.1 uncultured archaeon
CCGGAATATGTTTCTTTTTCCCTATTGTATGGACCTCCTATTAATAAATCAGAATATCCGTCCCCATTGACATCTCCCGCTTTGGATACAGAGTTTCCGGCCTGATCATATCTTGTCGTACCTTCGAATGATGCTTCAGCATCAGATGTGTCTCCGTCTTTAATCCATCCGTCCGGTTTTCCAAAGATGAGATAGGATTTGCCAATGCGACCTGTGTCCTGATCCCTGTCTTCATGGTGATCCGCACCTATCAAACCGTCATCATAACCATCGCCGTTCACATCGCCTACGAACGCTACCGAGCATCCAGAGGCTTCATTGCGTTTTACTCCAATCCAGGAAGCGTTTGCTGTTGCCAGGTTTGTACCTTGTTGCCAACCAAAAGGCTTCCCGAAAACAACATATGACTTGCCCGCTGGCGTACCGCCGATATTTCCTCCATCTTCATTTTGGCGTGCACCAAAGAGGATGTCATCATACTTATCCCCATTCATATCACCGTTGCAGCTCAGACTCCTCCCTGCTTGGTCACCCCCGGTTTCGCCGGTAAAGGAGGCATCTGCATTGGATAGTAACAGGTTCTGTTTCCACCCGGATGCTCTACCAAATATCACATAGATGGTTCCATTACCTGCTGTTGTTGATATCAGAAAATCACCATAGCCATCCCCGTTCACATCTCCCCCACCGGCAATTCCAGAGCCTACATAATCATTGGCCTTTACTCCAATAAAGGATGCGTCGGCAGTTGAAAGACTTACATCCTTCCTCCAACCCGATTTCTTTCCTAAAATAAGATAGACCTTTCCCACATACTGATCTTGCCCATTATTATAACGTCCAGCCCTTACCAGAAGATCGCAGTATCCGTCTCCATTGACATCACCAACCCCTGTAACTCTATCTCCAGCATAGTCGTTTTGATTTTCGCCGATGAATGATGCATCTGCGTTGGAATTGTCGATATTCTTATCCCATCCCGAACTTTTTCCAAAAAAGATATATGTTTTCCCAAAATTATTTGAATCTGAACCAACACCTATCATAATGTCATCGAAACCGTCACCGTTTACGTCTCCCAGGATGGCCATGGAGCCAAATTCTTTGTCCATTGTGATGGTTACATGAGCATTTATTAAATTCATTTCCTTTGATATATTGAGAGCTTGTGCAGGTGGAAATACTAATGGAGGTAGTAGAAATAACACATTCATCAGGAGAATGGAGCTTATCAGAAGCGCTTGCCCTTTTTTCATTTATACACCGATCTGTGACTATTTTAGAATTATGCCGTAATAATATATCTATTCTTATATGGATTTTACCCTTTATTTCGGGGAAGTTGGAAGAATTTTATACAACTCATATTTCCCTTTCTTATTGCTAGATCCTTATACAGCGCTTACGCAAACAATAATAATATAAAGTACGTTCAGGGGACCGATGGCTCCGAAAAAATTTTCCATCATCGCCAATCCATTCGCGGGAAAGCTCGATGTGAAGGATCGAGTATCCTATCTGACAACCGAGCTGAAACGGTCCAATTTACTTTATAAAACGTATTATACGAATGCGCCTCTCCATGCCCATGAGATTGCCAAGGACGTATCGAAGAAAAGCTCGGCAGTTCTGGTTGTGGGTGGGGACGGTACTATAAACGAGGTAATAAGCGGTATGATGGAATGCGGCGGTAGGGCGAAAATCGGAATCATACCGTCGGGCTCAGGAAACGATCTTATTAAACCGCTTCTCATAAGCCAAAACATCGAAAAGAGCGTATCCACGATCATAAATGGTACTGCTAAAAAGATCGACGTGGGACGCTGCAACGACCGGTATTTTATAAATATAATGGGTGTGGGTTTCGATGCTGCCGTTGGTGCAAGGATGCACTATCTTCGCTGCAATGCAAAAACGAAGAAAGGAAAATCATTCTATTCGAAAGCTCTTTTTCATACCATCATGCACTACAAGAGCATTCCTCTCAAGGTCAAAGTGGACGGAAAAAAATACGGGAAAAAATATTTTCTGGTGAGCATCGCGAACGGTACCACTTTCGGCGGCGATTTCGTGATAGCTCCAATGGCGGATATTTGTGACGGCTCCCTCTGTCTGGTCAGTATCGAATCCATCTCGAAACTTAGGTTCTTCATGCATCTCAATAAGGTGAAAAAAGGTAAAGTTCTAACCGTGCCTGAAGTGGATTATACAAAATGCAAAAAGGTTTCCATTCGTTCCGATACCGAGATAGCGGCTCAGCTGGACGGCGAGTACTATTGTGCGAAAGAGTTTGATATTTCGGTTATTCCCGGTGGATTGGAGGTATTTGTCCCATCAAAACTATAAAAAAACTGAGACATTTGATTTTAAGGCATATACTTTCGAGGCCCGTGAGCTATAGGCAAACACGGCTTTCGTTTACGAAACTCAAATAATTATCAGGATGCAAAGCGTAGGCCCAGTCCTACCCAGGGGAGCGAAGGTCCGCCGCTGGAGGAATTTTCAGGGTGTTACCATCCCCTAACCCCCACCCTGAGCCCTGTGCTGGCTCGCGCCTTCCCCCCCTCGCCTGCTCGGGCTCATAAACTATCTTGATTGTATCTATTTCTCTTTTGGGAAATATTATCGTATTGGGCCTGCGTTAGCTGGAGCGCGCAGGCCCTTTTATATAGAGATTACATTAATAACTGATTTCGTCGTTCAGGCGAGCTAGCGAAGGAGTGAATATGAAGATCACCACAACATGCGTCCCATGTCTTCTCGAACGGATCCGGTACCAGTCCGAATTAAAAGATAAAAATAACGGACCGGATATCATAAAGGAGTGCCTCGAAATTCTTTCACGCGGATACGATCCCTCTGTTTGCTCTGCTGAACTGGCCACCATCGTACACAAGAAAAGCCACGACATGCTGGGTTTCGATCCATACTATGAGATGAAGGAGGAGAGCAACCGGGTGGCAGCCTCACTTATACCACGAGCCAGGGATTTCATCCGGAACAGCCAGGATCCCATTGAAGCGGCAGTCGTGGTCTCGGTTGTCGGCAACGTGATGGATTTTGGAATATCCGATAAGTGGAAATCTCCCTCCACCCTCTCGGAAAATTTCGATTTATTACTGTCGGAAGGTCTCGGCCACAACGACCTCCACCAAATCGAACCCTATTTGAGTAAAGGAAAAAAAATAATTTATTTTACCGATAACTGCGGCGAAGTGGTACTGGACAGCTTACTTCTGGAACATCTCAGGGAATGCGGCAGTCGTGTTGTACTGGTTGTAAAGGGAGAGCCGATACTTACCGACGCCACCATGAAAGACGTGGAAGAATTCAAACTCGCGGAAGTCGTGGATCGAGTGCTTACAACCGGAGTTTTTGCCGTAGGATTGGACATGCTGAACATTCCTGCTGACCTGCTCAATGAGCTAAATTCGGCAGACCTGATAATATCCAAGGGAATGGCGAATTTCGAGGCCTTTTCGGAAAAAATTCTTACTCCCACAGCATTTCTTTTACGGACCAAGTGCCTACCGGTGGCCAGCGCCCTGGGCCTGCCTGTTGAGATAAATGCCGCCAAACTGGTTCTGCCCGGATGGGTGCCGGAAAATGATCATTGAGTTAAGCTTTTCTTAAAGTCCATGCTTTCCCACATTAGAACCGTCTCGGTTACGAAATTGAAACAGTAAAAAGCCCATTTCATGTTGATCCACCGCTCGTCCAGATAGTCCGAGATCGTTATGGATACGCCGCTTTCATCATCGTCGTTTATCATTACCGTGGGTATGATCTTTTCGAAGATCTTGTACTTTTTAAGATCCACCTGCAGGGCCATTAGTATGAAATTGTAATCCTGGAACTTGTAATACAGTGTCTCGGGGGAATCCAGAAAGAACATAGCGGTGGAAAGCTCCTGACGCTCCATAAGATAATTCAGCTTCTGCCTCTGTTTCTCAAGTGAAACGGAAAAGGCCAGAGCGCATCTCTTTATTGCTTCCTTGAACTCACCTTCATCTATATCGGCAAGGCATCTTACAAGCTGGTTTCTGATCTGTTCGTTTTCTATGATGAGATGATAATCCATGAACCTAAGGGGCACCTTGAACACGTCCTCGCTGGTATGCTCGAGAAGCTTAGCAATCCTTTCCTGAAAGTTAGTGAGAACCTCCTTTGCAGGTATTACTTTCGTGGATTGAACCTCTTTTCTGAGAAGATAAATCGGAATGATGTTCTTAAGTCCGGCGGGCTCTCTCCCGTATCGGTCCCCGTATTCTTTTATAATAGCAAGTATCTCCGCCTTCATGTGAGAAACCGAATCGTCACCCACTGAACGCAGTCTTTTCTTTTCGGTCAGAATGTCGGCAGTTTGGATGTTCAATTTATCGCTCAAGATTTCCTTGATGGTCTTTCCAGTTCGGTACAGGTTCTCGAGAGCTCCCAGGTTATCTCCAATGAGATTTCCTCTAAGGTCTCGGGCTGTGTTGTTCAAGAACTTCTTGCTGTTGCAGAATTTCTTCAGAGCGATAACCGATTTAGTCATCATCATCCCAAGAATGAAATCCTTGAATGTTAAAACTTTTGCGGATTTTTGCATTTATTCGTATCGGTATTCACAGGGTCTACGCAATCGCCGAAAAAGTTGGGATAATGTTTTATACAACCGAATATTAATGACTCTCGCATGCCGGATGATAGCGACGGGATCGTGTCCGTCACGACCCGCGGTATAAAAATGATTTTTTTGTCCGTCCTTGTTGGGGCTCTGGCGGTTCCCATCATTATCTCGCTTACATGGCTTACGGGGGAATATTTCGCCCTGGTTTCTCAGGCCGATTTTCTTTCACCCTATCTTGGCAGAGCTTGGATCGTTCCTCCCATGCTGCTTGGCGGTCTTATTGTGGGGCTTATCGTACATCGGCTGGCACCCGAAGCGGAGGGACCAGGCGCTCATATTGTCATCGCAGCCTTTCATAAAAGGGAAGGAAAACTGAGAAGACGTACAGGTATTATAAAATACATTGCCACAATAATTACTGTTGGCTCTGGAAGTCCCAACGGCCTTGTCAGTCCGTCCACCCTTCTTGGGAATTCTGTTTCCGGTTACGTGGAAAGGTTTCTGGAGATAGATGATGATTCCCGCAAGACGCTGGCTCTCTGCGGTATGGCAGCAGCTCTATCGGCACTTCTGGGCGCTCCCCTTGGTGCAGCCGTGTTCGCCGTGGAAGTGGTATATGGAGACCGCATACTGTATCGAAGGTTTTTCTACTGCCTCATATCGAGCATCGCCGCATACCTTCTGGCATTATGGGTCGGTTTCCGAACCACTTTTCTATACTTGGCCGGCTCACTTCCTGAACTAAGCCCGGAGATAATGCTTTACGTGTTTGTAACCGCGATTGTCGTCACGGTCCTGAACATTCTCTATATCCGTTTATATCAGAATATACACGATTTTTTTCTCTCCTGGTCGTGGAAAAGCCGCAACTGGCTCGAGCCGTCCATGGGCATGCTGATTGCAGCTGTCCTAATGGCCCCGTTGTTCACCACCATGAGATCCATGGGCGTTGTGGGCGGTGGATACGCCGGCATTATAGAATCCACGGACCTCCATATCATTACTCTAACTGGTGTTATCCTAACCGTTATAATTGCTACCGCCTTCATTACAGGAACCGGAGGAAGTGGGGGCCTTTTTATGCCAATTATGTTCATCGGCAATCTGATGGGGCTCCTCATCGCGTCGGTCACCTCGTTTCCTCACCCGGTGATACTAGCAGCAGTGGGAATAAGCGCATCTCTCTGTACTACACTCAACATTCCGTTGGCTTCGGCTCTTATCTCCATAGAACTTTTTGGCCCAATCGCCGTTCTTCCGTCCATAGTGGGCGCCCTCATCGGTTACATTCTCGGAAAAAAATATACCATTTACCATGAGATCCGGTGGAATAAACTAAGATGATCGGCGGATTGCGTAATGGAAAATTCAATATTGTCCATTTACTATTTTTTTCAGCAACTTCTTTGCATCCGAATAGCGGTGGAACTTCTTCTCGTCCTTGTGGAAATCACCTGTATGTACCCACGTCTTGTTTCCTTTAATTACTTCACCGTGTTTTATGT
This sequence comes from uncultured archaeon, assembly GCA_964342815.1. Classification (GTDB taxonomy): domain Archaea; phylum Thermoplasmatota; class Penumbrarchaeia; order JASLWR01; family JASLWR01; genus JASLWR01. Next base: position 6,118 of record CAYFHS010000032.1, read on the forward strand.
GGAGGAGCTCGTGGTACAAAATATATTCGACCAGATACTTTGGTATCTCCGGCGAGTCCAGTAATTTTGAGACCACGACCGTGTGATGGTACCGGTCATAATGGCCGAATCTTCGCTTTGCCCGTCTTTTCGACCATCCCAGCACCGGTAATGAAAAATCCTCAGGGAAATACTGTTCTTTTACCTTCTGCGCGATTTCCTTGAGATCATATTTTTCCCCTATGGGTGGCAAAATATCTTTTCCACTTCCCCTCTCCCGCCTGATGGCCTTCCATTTTCTCATCACCTCAGGGTGTTGGGTGAACCCCTTGTAAAGCCTTTCATCGGCGGTGGTGTTCTTCCGGTTAAGATAATGTCTCAGCATTTTTCTACATACTGCCCTGAACACATTCGGGCTTGCCATGAGATATATGTCACAGATCTTAAAGATAATTAGACCTCGTCTCTCCCTTATGGTATATTTAATGGTGGAATATTCGTACAACATCAATTTCGCTTTTCCCCTGTCAATGGACCTGAAACGCTTGAGTTCTTCCGAAAATAACTTAATAATATTCTTTAAATTCATCGTTTTGGCTGAGACGATATCGTCAATTATGTTTTCATTTTTTGATTTCCACTTTATTCTATCCTTCTCCCCTATGGGAAAAAAATCATAGAGAACGGTATTTTTCAAACGATATCACCTGACTGGACTATCTAGTCGCGGGAATTGTTTGGAAATATGTATATGGGTGGTTTTACATACATGAACAGCACATCTATAAATAAGATAAATACTGATATTGTATAGTCGGTTTTTATTATTATTGGAGTATTTCAAAGCAAAGGTGAATACTATGAGAGGCCAAATGTTCAGCGTCCTGATAGGAATCGTGGTGATATTGGGAGCTTTACCCTATATTGATATTTTTCCGCAAGAGCCATCCCGACACCATGAATTCGATAAAACCCCATATGATAATATCATACCCGGAGTGGACAGCGATGGGGATGGTCTGGGGGATGATCAGGAAACGCCGGATAAGATCGGAACGGATCCTTACAATCCTGATACCGATCAGGATGGTATTGGTGACGGGGTTGAATATGAATATTGGAATGCTAAAATGGCCGAGGTCAGGACTGCAATACCCGTGTGGGCGCAGGAGAGATACTCTGATGAACATCCATCCGATATAATCGAGAGATTCGGACCCAAGGGGAACCTCGACGATGACAATCTTAGCAACATACTGGATCCCGATTCCGATGGTGACGGGATTGATGATGGTAAGGAGCTCAGCATTGGAACGGACCCTGCAGATCCCGATTCGGACAACGATGGTATTATAGATGGACGTGAAATAGATGAAGGGACTGATCCAACAAGTTCCGAGGATTCTGATTTCGACGGCTTACCGGATGACTGGGAGGAGCTATACGGTGTAGATGATCCCAATGCGGACCCGGACCATGATGACAAAACGAACTTGGAGGAATTCCTGGAGGGTACCGACCCCACCCGCGCCGGGAACGGAACATCTACCATGGGCGACCGACTCCCATCGGTCAAGGACCCTTTCTATGATTCGAATTATAATAAAAAATTGTTTTTCATTGAACCCGAGACCGATCCGTCATACTGGAGAATGCAGACATATGACGCTTATGAGGGGACTTATTGGAATAATTCGCTGGTTTCCAGAGAGAAGTATCTGGGCGGTGTCCTTGACGTGGATCCGCTCTTGGTTGAAACGACCAATATCAAGAACTTCCGCCTGATGTTCTGGGGAAGCTCCAGGGGTTATCTCCCAACCGCACAGAACACAAATATCCTATTCAACGTGACCTTTTCCACCTCCAACGCAACAAATGAGATATATAGGGATCAAGCCAATAATTTCTATTCTCCCGATTATGTTGTCTCCTACCAGTTTTCTCAAAAGGAATTTATCTATTCAAGGGAAACCCTAATGAATTCTACCGTACCGGTTTCAGCCGAGATGCAGTCCCTCCTCCATGTACCGAATTCCACCAAGCAAACCTTGACACAGGAGTTTATTCCATCCATTCCCAATATTCAGGACCGCCCTTACCAGCGTGCGTTGAATATCATAAAGTACCTTGATGAGAATTTTTTATATAATATATCTACTTCAATGGATCCGGATCGAGACTGGGTCACCCAGTTCCTCTTCGAGACGAAGGAGGGGAAATGTACTGATTTTGCAACAGCCTTCGTTTTATTGGCAAGGTGCCTGAACTTACCTGCCAGAGTGGTTGTTGGTTTCACGCCGGGTAACATGGAGAATGGTTACCGAATAATAAGGGAAGGACACCGCCATGCCTGGGCCGAGGTGCTGTTCAACGAACTAGGTTGGATTGGTTTCGAAACAACCCCGTACAACAACGCTCTCACGGGAGGTACCGGCGTAAATTCCGATGGATATGATCCCTCCATTCACACATGGGATGATTCACCTGCTGACGGGCACGGTACAAACAAGGGCAAGGAAAAGAACAAGACCAGGGACAGTGATAAAGACGGTCTGACCGACTACGACGAGAACAATCTCTATCATACGGACCCGCTAAACCCGGACTCGGACGGTGAGGGACTCTCCGATGGTGCGGAAGTGCTGGACAACCATACCGATCCCAATAACGCGGATACCGATAATGACGGCCTGAACGATTACGAAGAACTCTACGAATACGGAACGAATCCATTGAACCCGGACTCGGACAGCGACGGCCTCATGGACGGTGAAGAGCGCGACTACGGAACAGATCCACTGGATCCGGATACGGATAATGACCGGCTGATCGATATACTGGAAGTTAGGTATTATCATACAAATCCCCTGTCGAACGACACAGACGGGGACCAGATCCTAGACTGGGAGGAGCTTTTCTGGGGTTCCGATAAGACCATCACGGATCCTTTGCGCGCGGACACCGACGGCGACAGCCTGAACGATTACAATGAAATACATGAGAACCGCACGGACCCCCTTGACCCTGATTCAGACCGCGACCGCATCCATGATGGCGATGAGATCGATATCTACAAGACGAATCCTCTTAACCCGGACTCAGATGGAGACGGTGTATGGGACGGTTACGAGGTGTTTTTCCATTTCACGAATCCGACGGAGTTAGATACCGACGGTGATGGTTTCAGCGATGGAAGGGAGCTTTGGTTCAAACTTGATCCCCTGTTGGACCTGGGTGAATCGTTACCCCTCGATACCGATACGGACGGTATACCTGATTATATGGAGGAAATATTGGGAACCGATTATCTGATCCCGGACAGCGATGGTGACGGTATCGGGGACGGTATCGAAGTATTTTCCTATTTCATGGATCCCTTAAGGAACGATACCGATGATGATGGGATCCTGGACAGCGTGGAACTTTTCACCACTTTCACTGTTCCCCACCTTGCCGACAGCGATGGTGACGGCCTGTCTGATCGCGACGAGGTTTATATCTTTGATACCAATCCCAATTTTCCCGATACCGACCTCGATGGACTGCCGGACGGGGCTGAATCCAATCTGAACGGAACCGATCCAAAAAAGAAAGATACCGACGATGGATTTGTCCCTGACGGAAGCGAAACATGGAACGGTCTTGATCCAATTGTGAGGGGGGATGATCGGAGTATAGTTGACAGCGACAATGACGGACTCACCGATGCCCAGGAACTGGTATTGAATACCGATCCATCGAATAAGGACAGCGACGGCGATGGTCTCATAGACGGTGAAGAGGCGTATGTTTATCACACGGAGCTGCTTGATAACGATACGGATGACGACAGCTTCTCCGATTACGAAGAAGTGATGTTCATGCATACCGATCCATTATCCCCTGACAGCGATGATGATAGTATTTCGGACCTGGATGAGCTGACGCTGAACTTCACGTTTACATTCATGAACGATACCGACGGCGACGGTCTTCTGGATGGGGAAGAAAGATACATCTACCATACGGATCCCCGCTCACCCGATACTGATCTTGACGGCCTTTCTGACGGCCTTGAGGGTAACAACGGCACTGATCCTCTTAATCCGGATACCGATGGCGGCGGAGCCCTGGACGGTGTCGAGGTCAACTCGGGGAACCACGATCCACTGAACCCCGATGATGACGAGGACCTCGTGGATTCCGATGGCGATGGTCTTTCCGATTGGGCAGAAAAGAACGTGCACGGCACCGATCCATTTAATTTCGATACGGATAATGATACTCTGGGAGATGGGGCCGAGGTGGATATCCATAATACCGAACCTTTGATCAACGATACAGACAACGATACTCTACTGGATGGCGAGGAGGTTTTCCTTCACAATACCGATCCCCTTCTAAACGATACCGACGGTGATAACCTCACCGATGGCGGGGAGGTATATATATACGGCACGAAACCCACGCTGAATGATACGGATGCGGACGGATTGGGTGACTGGATGGAAATATTCATTTATCTAACGGATCCTCTGCTGACGGACACGGACAGGGATGGGCTGAACGACTATGACGAGCTTTTCGTACACTTTACAAAACCTCTTTTAAATGATACCGACAGCGACCTGATGATGGATGGATGGGAAGTACAATATGGACTAGATCCGCTGAACGATACCGACTCGGGCCTGGATAACGACCTCGACGGTCTGACAAATATCCAGGAGTACTATAACCTGACGAACCCTATTCTGAATGATACCGATAACGATACTCTTATGGATGGTGACGAGGTGAATGTGTACGGGACCAATCCCCTGGTTGCGGATACGGACGGTGACACCTTGACCGACTGGGAAGAGATATTCACCTTTAATACAAATGCTACTAACCCGGACACTGACGGCGACAACATGACTGATGACTGGGAACTGCTGTACGAATTGAATCCCAATAATTTTCTCGACCGTGACCTGGATTATGATTATGATAATCTGACGAATTACGAGGAATATCAGCTTGGAACGCATCCGAAATTGAATGATACAGACGGGGATGGGCTGGAGGACGGCGAAGAGGTCCAGGTTCATTTAACCGATCCGTTACTGGCGGACACGGACGGTGATACCCTTGACGATTACGTTGAAGTAAAGGTCCATCTGACCGATCCCAAGAAAATGGATACTGACGGGGATCAGCTCAACGATAATGAAGAGATTGAACTCTATTCCACCGATCCTCTGCTACCGGATACCGATGGTGACGGCCTTGACGATCGTGCGGAGATAATCGATCACAAGACCTCTCCTCTCCTAAATGACACAGACTTCGATAATCTGACTGATTTCTTGGAGATCATGAATTATACCACCAATCCGCTCCTGAACGACACCGACGGAGACGGTTTGGACGATTGGTCCGAAATATTCAAATATTTCACCAAACCCAAAGAAATGGATACTGACAAGGGAGGTATGGATGACGGAGACGAGGTGGACCTCGGACGCGATCCCCTTGATCCCAGTGACGACGAGGTTGAGATACCCGATATTATAACACATCCCACGGAGATACGTTTTACTTCGACACCCACGAACCAAACGAAGATGGAGAACCGTTTCTTCGACGTTAGCGGAAGGGTGACCGATGAGAACGGAACCGGCCTTGCAGGATTCCTCGTGGAGATTTACGTTAACAAGACAATTTCGGACACGGGAACGCTTGTGGGAAATGGTTCAACCGAAGCTAACGGGATCTTTGTGATTAGCTGTGGACTGCTGAGAGGATTGAACACAGGTGAGAACGTTCTCAGGGCCAAGGCTTCCCGCAAACTTGTCGATTCGGAATTATACAATTCATCCTGGGATGAAGGGATCTCGGTACTTGGGATCTTCTCTCCCACCATTATCACCTTTACAACTCCTCCACCGTCAAGCACCGTTTTTGAGGACAAGAGAATGAACGGGACGGTTTATCTCAAGGATGTGGATAATATTCCTGTTACACAGGCTCAGGTAACCGTATACTGGGAACAGACCCACATTGGGGATTTTGAAACTAATGACAATGGATACGCTGACTTTTCTCTCATGGTACCGCACGTAATCGGAGCTAAGAAACTCTATGCCAATTTCTTCGGAAATGAGTATCTTTTCAACTCCAGCACTAGCCGTGAGGTGCTGGTATCGGCCGACGGAGTGGAGATACTGTTGGACGAAGTGTTGGCTACCAATGGTAAAGCTGTTTTCCTTTGCGGTGACAGGGTCAATATCTCGGGTGTGGTCTACGGGGTGAACCGAACTCCTGTTGAGGGAGGTGTGGTTCAGCTTACCATGAAAGGCAAGGAAGTGGATAATATTAATATGTTCGACCGACCGGAGTCCATCACCAATGCGGAAGGAAGGTTTTACATCTCATACAAACTGGTAAAGAGTGTATGGCCTGCTGGAAGATATGGAGTTAAGGCAGATTTCAAGGGAAGCGATTTTTATCCTTCCAGCGCTTCCCCCAGCAACGAGTCCCTTTTCTTTATCACGGGTACGTCCGATTTTTCCTTCACACTTATGCAGACTGCGAGAGATCGTACCGTTACTTTCAAGAGCAATCTGAAGGATAATACTGGAAAAGGATTGGTTGGGGAGGAAGTTGAGATATCTTACCTTGGGGGCACTATTTTCCGGAGGACGAGCTTTGACGGGGAGTTCACTTTTGAATACGAGGTTCAGGACACCCATCCGCTGGGACCCATCGATATTTTCCTCAGCTATGCAGGGAAAAACGATACCGATGGGAAGCCCAGGTACCTGCCAACCAAAGGTGTGGGGCAGATCATCATAGGCAGTCCTACAACATTGGAACTGGACGACGTGGCCGAAAATGTGACTAGAGGCGAGAGCCTGACCCTTACCGGGAGGCTGTTGGACGATCTCGGGAATCTTGTGGTACGCAAGGATACGGGCGAGGCCGTATACGAGGCATGGCTCATACATATCTATATAGGGGCCGTGGAGGTTGGGAACACGTCTCTTAAGGATGGTGCTTTTAGCTACACATCCATAATACCATTAACCACAATGAAGGGTAGAAACGAATTGCGAGTTGGATTCAAGGGAACCACGAAAGGACACAGGCCCAGTGAGTCCAGTGTACCTGTTAATGTTTTTGCCAACACTCATGTCGGTATCGAATATTCGCCGGTGGGGGTGAATAAGACCATAAAAGAGGGGTCTCTGGTTGATATCGGTTTCACTCTTGTGGATGATACCCGGCTGCCGCTGCGGAACAAACCAATAGAGATAACTTTCCTAGGTGAGACCTATGATGAGTTCACAAGCTCCTCCGGTCGTTTCAACATGACAATCAATTTTCCTGCGGGAAAGGATTCTTTCGTTGTAACGGCAAAGTATGCTGGTTCGAATATGTATTTTTACAAACCGGCCTTAGCTCAAAAGGAGCTAACGGCAACTGCGGAGAGTGGATCCATCAATGAAGGAGTTCTGTCAGGCAATGCTGAAGGAGTTCTCCCTATACTGGTCGCCCTGATACTGATCGGGATCATACTTTATTATTGGAACCGGTGGAGAAAACGTCATATCGGTGAATTGAAGAGCCTTTTCGACGATGCCATTAATCTTCTGGAGACCACTGACGAGATTCGTAAAGTTATTTATACGACTTACATTGACATGCTGGACATTCTGCGGAACTACGGTTTTCTGAGAAAGAAGAACCAGACCCCTAAGGAGTTCTGCAGGGCTGTATTCAAAGCCGTTCCCGCAGCCAGTGCCCCCAACGCTTATAAACTTACAGATCTTTTTGAAGAGGCCCGGTACTCCGAGCACGAGTTCAAGGGCAAGCACAAGGTAAGAGCCCTGAAGTATTTCAGAATGTTCCGCAGGGGTTTCGAGCGGGATGAGAGTATCAAGAAAGCGAAATTCTGAGCTGTGTTTCGGTGGGAATGGGAAATGAACATAGTAATCAGGTGTTTTGGCTGCACTGCCAATTTCGGGGAAGCCGCGCAGCATATGAAGGTACTTGTGGAATTCGGCCATATTATTGTTAATGACGTCAGTATTGCTGATATTGCGATCATCCAGACCTGCTGTGTGATCGAAAGGACCGAGCTGAACATGCTCAGGGAGATCTCCTCCCTGAGGGAAAAATCAATTTCGGTAATCGTATCCGGCTGTATGGCAAGTTCCAGGCGTGAGATTGTCGAGGAGAGGTTCCCGGAAGTAGTTTTTTGCAGTTTCGGGGAAGAATCAAAGCTGCTTGAGATTATCGGGAGTTTAGGCAAAGTTTCCATAGACCGCGATACCTCCGGACCTAAAAATTGGGCGAGTACCGGGCATGATATGGGGACTCTTCTAAATAGCAATATAGTCTCTCCCGAGGCGGATGACCTGAGCACCACTCACATACAGGTGATCAGCAATGGATGTCTGGGAAACTGCTCTTACTGCATTACCAGATTTGCGAGAGGTCCTCTTCAAAGCTATTCGGCTGAAGAGATCCGCAGGGGTATAAGAAAAGTTCTCGAAAATGGAAAAAAGGAAATATTCCTTACAAGTCAGGATAATGCGGTTTATGGATTTGATCAGGGATTAGGGGAAAATTACTATCTGCCATCTCTCCTTAACGATATTTTGAATGACAATGAGGAATATGATTTTCGTCTTCGCGTAGGTATGATGAACCCATGGGGTCTGGCCCGGATCATCGAAGAGCTGATCCCTGTGATGAACCATGAAAAGATCTATTCTTTCGTTCATCTTCCAGTGCAAAGCGGCGACGACGAGGTACTCCGCGTCATGAGAAGAAAATATAATAAATCTGATTTTGTGGATCTCGTCCGACGTCTGAGAGAGGGAATTCCCCAGCTTACACTATCCACCGACATTATTGTGGGATTTCCGGGCGAGAGCGGAGATCAATTCGAAAATTCAATGGAACTGATGCGCGAGATCGAGCCTGACGTAATTAACATCACCCGCTTTTCCCGGAGACCAGGAACCCAGGCTGCACGGATGGGTGGTCAGATACCGGGTTGGAAAGCGAAGAACCGCTCGCGCAAGATGACGAAATTGCGATTCGATATTGGCTCCGCAAAACTATTAGATAAGCGCGGGGCCACCGTTAAGGCTTTATCCGTGGAGAGGGGAACCAAGAATTCCACACTGCTGCGTACTGATAACTATACCACTGTGGTGGTAAGGGAGAATCTGTCTTTGGGTATTTTTTACGATCTGGATATTATCGACTCTACGGACATTTATCTTATCGGTGCCGTTATATCTCAAAAGAAATAAAATGCAAATTTTTTTTGTACTATTCCTCGTCCCCTGCAGACGGCCATTCCGGTTCCAGTCCCAATGATTCAAGATATTCTTGATATCTGAAGATGGCTGCATATATCTCCGTATCACCGTCGCTATCCGATCCTTCTCTTGTATCGCACCAAACGCATGCAAGAGTTCCGTTAAGTGTATCCACTCCCGTGTAATCCCCTATGAAATCTCTATCGCCTTCCCGAGAGTAATCGCCATTACACTGTTCATCCGAAAGTACCTGATTGACCGGAAAGGTCGTTCCTCCATCGAACGAGACGGCCCACCAGTATTCCAATAATGTATTATTTTCATCGGACCTTCGATCATAGAACGTGACATGAACCCACCCCTCCCGGGAAACCGAGACCGCAGGGAAGAATTGATCGATACCGTTCCCTTCAGTATCATTGTTCACCCTGATGGGACCTGTCCATGAAACACCGTTGTCATGACTGTAGGCCAAGAATACGTCCGAATCCCCAAGGCTTATGTCTGCCCAGGTTACATACAGGTTTCCATCAGTATCATTACCGGTCTGGTCCACATCGAGCATTGTCATTGTGGGTGTCCTGTAATTCCCATTTTCAAGATACCTTGGGATGGGATCAATGGGGGAAACATCAACGTGGTTTGAAAAGGAATTTCCATAGTCGGTAGATTTCGCGTATCGGATCTGGTTGGAGCCAAAATCGATCCAAGTAACATGGATATTTCCATCATTGTCAACACTTACGGCGGAACCCTGAATGCTGATTTCGCCGCTGGTGGTCTCTGAGATCGTCCCTGCTGGCGACCAACTTACCCCTCCGTCATGGCTTGCACTCCACATCAGTTTGGATGTTACCATACCGTAAAATATGGCCCAGACCATGTAAACATTATCCGAATTATTCGGATCGACCGCGACCCATTCCTTGTCATTGAACCTTACAAGGGACTGAAGTGCCGTCCATACGACCACCACCTGATCGAAGTTATCGCCGTTGTCAGTGGATTTGGCGACAAAGACGCAGTTATCAAGACCCGGAACTATCCCGAAACCGATTGGATTCAACGGATTCCTGGACCGCTCAAAAGCGATTCCAGCATAATAGAATACGCCGTCATTACCAGCCACGAGCACGGGATCGCCTCCCCCGGCAAAACCGCTCAGTTGAGTTATGTCGTCATCTTCCGGGTAGCCCGGGATCAAATTCTCGGACCAGGTTTCGCCCCCGTCATGGGTCGTATAATAACCCGGCCAGGCATCGCTCTCAGGTGTGTTATAATCATTTGAACCCGCCACCATGGTCATTGGATCTATCGGGCTGATAGCAATCGACGGTTCGTTATTGTCTTTACCCAGGGTTGTAACAGCCACGTTCGGGGGCATATCGTAGTGAGGGAGCGATGCTTCTCCACCATCATCACCTGGCTTATCGTCAGATCTACCATAAAGAAATATTCCCAGAGCTGAGAACAATAGAACCACTACACAGAATGTCACGATCTTTTTGCTTTTAGGGCCCATTGGAATCTCTAACGATGAAATGTTATTTATTCATTCTTATAAATTCAGCGGTAACAGCCCTTCGGGATCCCTCTTCGTCTTGAGACATCCGAGAAGCCCACGACTGCTTCGTGCTATCACGTAAAGTCAGGAACATTTGGACTGACTTCTTGGTAAAGTTGAGCCAGAATGGATCGGCTTTACACATATACTCCATGAATCGGAGATTCATCTGCACCCGACATGTAATCGTAGATTATATTAGGGGTGCGAAGCAATCACTATTGCTCGCTTCCCACTTCGTTACGTAGAGTTTCACTCTACTGAATCCTCGGAACCTATGATTCCTACGGATTTAGCAGAACTGTTCTGCGGTATCGGAGAAACACCGTTTCTCCATCACCCTCGAGAAATGTCCCTGCGGGTTGCCCTGCACCTGTATCCATACTTGGCGAAGGTGGAGCAAACCCATAGGGTTTTGAGTAATGAAACGCGTATCCTCGGTACTTACATCCTTACGGATATGCCTAGGGGTTAAGCCTACAGGCACCGATTTTGGGGAAATTTCTATTTTACTATTCGCCCATCCGATATTTTGACCACCGCATTTCCATGGTCCAGCAGTTCTTCGTCATGAGTGACCACAATGATGGTTTTACCCTTTTGGTTGAATATCTTGAAAATCTCCATTACCTCATCAGTGGCCTTTCGGTCAAGGTTTCCCGTGGGTTCGTCTGCCAACAGCACTTCCGGGTTGTTCACAAGCGCACGAGCAATGGCAACTCGCTGTCGCTCACCTCCTGACAGCTGGTGCGGAAGATGTTTAATACGGTCCTCAAGACCAACTTCAGCTAACAATTGTCTGGCATACACATCGGAAATGTCTTTTTCGAACATTCGCGATACCAAAACATTTTCAAGTGCAGTAAGTGAGGGTATAAGATTGAAGAATTGAAATACGAATCCGATGTTCTTTTTCCTGAATACCGCTTTCTGTTTCTGAGAATAGGTGGCGATATTCTTCCCTTCGAACATCACTGCTCCTGATGTGGGGGTATCCAGACCCCCCAGAACATGTAGAAGTGTTGATTTTCCGCTGCCGGAAGGGCCGAAGAGAAATAAAAACCGATCATGGGTGATCTCAAGGTTGACATTATCCAGAGCCATTACTTCGCCTTCACCCATCTCGTAGCGTTTTGATACTTTTACGAGCCGGTAGAGTTTCTTTTTATCTTTGATAGAGCATTCCGCCTTTTTTTCTAAGCACAGGAAATATTAACAATTTATCTTTTTTTTGGTCTGCTTTTTTTATATAAAATGTAGTTTTTCAGAGAGACTACTCATATCTAAGTTCATTGATTGGATCCATCCTGCTAATAATTATCACCGGCACAAGTGAAGCCAGCAGTGTAATTCCAATGCAGATGGCCAGAGTGTACAATATTGTTGAAATCTCGATGCTTGTTGGGAGGAACAATCCTAGGGCTCCCGAATTGCTTATTAATAGTCCGTTTATCGTTGCCAGTACCAATCCTATGCATATACCCACGAGAAGGGAAAAAATGGTTATCACCATCCCTTCCATGGATATTAGCCTCATCACCCCCTTTCGGGGGATTCCCAGCGCTATCAGAGTGGCGATCTCCTTCCTTCTTCGATAGGCTGAAATTATCTGTGAGTGTGCGATTATAGCTGCTAATAGTACGGATATCAGCCATGCCAGTACAGTCACCCAACCTTCCAGCACGTACTTGATCTCCTCTTCTTTAGCCTCATTCGTCTCCATTCGTTCTTCCATACCGCGGGATAGAGATAGAAAAACAATAAGCATGACCACGCATATTGATATCCCAAAAAGAGTCACCCGGACACGCTTGACATCTCTTTTCATTGACCTCAGTATGTAGGTAAGCGGGGACAGGGACACCCTTCCTGCCTTTTCATTTTCACTTTTCATAGTATCCAATCCCTTGATTTTTTCAATATGCCGAGGTCACGGTCAGATGGTATTGATTTGTATCCTCGCGCGCCATCTTCCACAGGTGGTAATCCATCTGTACGGCGTTTACGGCTTCTGCATCTGACCTTGCTGAATTGATCTGTTTAATCAGTTTTTCAATTGAGTATATTGTGTTCGCCCTTATCTCCAGTTCTTCCCTGGATCCACTCTCAAGTATCTGTTTGTTCCGTATCTTATTCCTAAGATCATCAGAGTATTTCAGAATCCCGTAAGAGCATAATCCCTTTGGAACCTGGTAGTCTGCAAAAGCAGTGAGTTTTTCAATATCTTTAAAGAAAGGCAGGTCGGATCGCCGGAATCTAGAGGCGATCATGGCAGGGGCCAATTGGGCTCTCTTGTTGAATATTAGAGTATTGCCGTTAAGTGAGTATGTGTCTGCAAATGAAGGGAAATCCCGAACAAGCCGTTCAACTATACCTTTCCCGCGATTAAAACATCGGAAGGAGGATTTTCGAACGAGGGATGCAAAATCACCGTATTTTTTCCACAGCACCTCGCCTACTTCGTTCAATATCTTGACACGTTCCTGAAGCATTGGTATTGGCCCCCGATCTCCGGTGAGCCGACAGCGGGCTTCATCAATATCGAGGCATTTGAGAAAATCACCCTTTACAAGGTCAGGTTCTTCAGCTAGCCAATTGTTCAAAAGCGCGAACATTGCAAAAGCGCCGTAATACTTGTTTGGAACCGTTGCTGAGAACCGTTCTTTCGTATCTGTATACCAGAACTTGAAATTAAGACAGTTGATAAGAAAGAAAAACTCCAGCACCTCGGGCCCATCACCCTTGGGTAGACAATCGGCTCTCCAGGTAGGATATTCAAATCGCTCACTGGAGATTGCTGCAGCAGTTTCCCGGATACGGTCCATGGATGTGAAAACATCCAGGCTCGACTTTGCGAGCCATTTACAGCTCTTGTATACGGGATTTTCCATGCGAGCTGTAACGCTATTTATAACATTTAAATAGAACGGAATAATTTTTTTATCGTCCCGTTCTTAAAAGTTCTCTCTCAGAATATTGACGAAATAAGGGGAACCGACTCATGGTCCGTTCCCTTTAAAGCCTAGCAATAATCTTATTATTTATTGGAGGCTTCTCACTTCACTCTTTTTCAAGAATGATGATTACCAGCGGCCGCCGCCGCCACCATCGAATCTTGGTCGTGGCTCACGGGGTCGTGCCATGTTTACTCTGAGTGTTCGTCCCAAGAAATCCTTACCGTTCAAGCCTGTGATGGCCCCATTGGCCTCATCATCATTAGGCATCTCGACAAAACCGAATCCTTTAGATCTACCACTATACTTATCAGTAATAATCTTCAAGCTCTCTACTTCTCCGAATTCTTCAAATGCTTCTCGTAACTGCTCTTCGGTGGCATCATACTGCAAATTGCCCACATATATGTTCATTCTAACTATCTCCTTTCTTTCGTGTATGCATATGAATCCGATTCATTAAATTGTACTTTCCGATTCTCTGGTTCAGCTTTTCTCTATGTGAACCAGATAATATTGGTATACAATCATAGATTCATTTGCACCCCCCTCGAAACCAGATATATTATTTAAAGAATGCCCTTATTTTTTCAAGGTTGAGGGCCTGGTAACAAATCCAACGAAGCCCCGGTATAGAACTCGATAGGCATATATATATATGAAAAAAGGCATCTGGCTCGTGATTTTATCAAAAGGAAAATGTTGCAATTGTATTATGTTGTAAATACAAAACCGAACCCTTCCAATTTTTCTTTTAATTGTCGAAAAATAATAATAATCGAAAGACAAGGGAGCGGTGCAAATTTGGAGAGTTCGTGGTACCAAAGGTGGAAACATTTATGAATGATGAGCAGGTCGAGAATGTGACTGGTGAGGATTATGATTCAGAGAAGATCACCGTTCTGGAAGGTTTGTCCGCGGTCAGGAAAAGGCCAAGCATGTATATCGGCAGCACTGGCCCAACCGGTCTCCATCATCTTGTGTATGAGGTTGTAGATAACGCCATCGACGAGGCAATGGCGGGTTTTTGCTCGTGGATAAAGATCGTTTTAAAATCCGAAGGTTCCGTATCAATTGAGGACAATGGGCGGGGAATACCAATAGATATCCATCCAAAATACGGTATTTCCGGTGTGGAGATAGCCATGACGAAACTGCACGCCGGAGGCAAATTCGATAAATCAACCTACAAGGTTTCGGGGGGACTTCACGGTGTGGGTGTGTCGGTTGTTAATGCTTTGTCTACCTGGTTGAAAGTGGAAGTGTTCCGAAACGGGAATATCTATAGGCAGTGGTATAAAAGAGGCGATAAATCCAGTGAATTGGAGGTGATCGGTAAAACGCATCATACCGGAACCCGCGTTCGTTTTCTCCCTGACAGGGAAATATTCAACAGTATTGAGTTTGATTTCAAGACATTGGTGGACCGGGTTCGGGAAATGGCATTCCTGAACCGAAACGTAACAATCGAAATAACGAATGAACTGAGCGGAGCGGAGCATTTTTTTCATTATGAAGGGGGTATTGTATCTTTCGTAAAATACCTTAACAAGAATAAAAAAGGTTTACACGATCCACTTTACTTCCAAGGCGAAGAGGGCGATACCCAGGCCGAAATAGCGATACAGTACAATGATTCATTCCTACCAAATATATATGCATACGCGAACAATATCAATACCAGGGAAGGAGGTTATCATCTCAGTGGTTTCAAGGCTGCTCTTACCCGGACGGTAAACGATTACGCCCGAGGCAAAAAATTCCTCAAGGACAGCGATTCAAACCTGCATGGAAACGATATTCTGGAGGGAATTGCAGCCATTATCTCAGTCAGGCTGCCTGAACCGCAGTTCGAAGGCCAAACAAAAACGAAGCTGGGCAACAGTGAACTTAAGGGTCTGATGGAGCGGATAACCAATCAACGGCTTTCGGAGATATTTGAGGAGAATCCGGTCATAGCCGAGATCATATCCAAACGAGCCATAGTTGCCGCAAGCGCTCGACTGGCTGCGAAGAAGGCGAGAGATCTTACCAGAAGAAAATCATTCCTCGAGAGCGCAGCGCTTCCTGGAAAACTGGCTGACTGCCAGGAACGGGATCCCTATAAATGCGAGATATTCATTGTGGAAGGTGACAGTGCAGGAGGTTCAGCCAAACAAGGCCGGGACCGTGCATTCCAGGCGATCCTACCCTTGAGGGGAAAGATACTGAACGTGGAGAAGGCCAGGCTGGATCGTATTCTTCGCAACAAGGAAATACTGGCTCTTCTAACCGCCCTTGGCTGCGGTGTAGGTGAGGAGTTCAATATTGAGAAACTCCGGTATAGAAAAATAATAATCATGACTGATGCCGATATCGATGGCGCGCATATCAGAACCCTTCTACTTACTTTCTTTTACCGTTATCTGGGTCAACTGGTGGACGCTGGCTGCGTTTACGTTGCTCAACCACCTCTATACCGTCTGCAGAAAGGGCGTCGCGCTGACTATGCCTACAGCGATGAGGAAAAAGAGAGAATTGTTGAGGAACTCGGGGAGAGAGGATTGACGATCCAGAGATACAAGGGATTGGGTGAGATGAACCCGGATCAGCTGTGGGAGACCACCATGGATGTGGATAAGAGAATGCTCATCAGAATCGATGACGAGGACCATATCGAGAGCGATAAACTTTTTACTAAACTCATGGGAGAAGAAGTTGAACCAAGAAGGGCTTTTATCCAGAAACATGCCCTTGAAGTGGTGAATCTGGATATATGAGGGGGTTATGACCATGGAAGAGGAAAATAAGCAAAATGTGCATCCCAGAGACATTCGGGCGGAGATGAAGGAATCCTATCTGAACTATTCCATGAGTGTTATAGTGGGCAGGGCGCTCCCGGACGCAAGGGACGGCCTTAAACCGGTTCATAGGCGTATACTCTATGCGATGGGTGAGAGCGGGACCTATTCTAACAAACCCTATAAAAAATCCGCTAGGATAGTGGGTGATGTTATGGGTAAATATCACCCGCACGGAGATTCTGCCATATACGATACCATGGCCCGTATGGCACAGCCCTTTTCTCTGAGATACCCACTGATAGACGGGCAGGGTAACTTCGGTTCGGTTGACGGCGATCCACCAGCTGCAATGCGATATACGGAATCGCGCCTTGACAAGATCACCAAGGAGATGCTGGAGGACCTGGAGAAGAACACGGTGAATTTCACCCTTAATTATGACGGTACCCTCCCGGAGCCCTCGGTACTTCCATCGAGACTACCAAACATGCTCATAAACGGTTCATCCGGTATAGCTGTCGGAATGGCCACGAACATGCCCCCTCATAATCTCAGGGAAGTTTGCGAAGGTGTTATTGGCCTCATCGATGACCCGGACCTCACATCGCTGGACCTTATGCAGTACATCAAAGGCCCTGATTTTCCCACGGGAGGGATCATCTATGGAAGGAGCGGCATACTCAATGCTTATCAGGAAGGACGGGGCAAGGTCCGGATGAGGGCCCGATATCACGTAGAACCCCTGAAAGGCAAAAGGAAGAATATAATAATAACCGAGATCCCTTACCAAGTTAACAAGTCCTCATTGCTGGTGAATATAGCCCAGCTCGTGAAAGACAAGAGGGTGGACGGCATCACCGATCTCCGGGATGAAAGTGACAAGGACGGGATGCGTATCGTAGTCCAGTTGAGGGCGGATGCCATCGACGAAGTTATTATGAATAATTTATTCAAGCACACCGCTCTTGAGTCCACTTTCGGTATTATCAACCTCGCCATCGTGAAGGGCAGGCCCAAGGAGCTTTCTCTCCGGCAGTTACTGGAGATTTTCATCGATCACCGCAAGGAAGTGATCACCCGTAGAACACGTTTCGATCTTGACAAGGCTCGGAAACGAGCGCATCTACTCGAAGGTCTGTTGGTGGCCCTGGATGACATCGACAAGATACTGGATATAATCCGGGCATCGAAGGATGCCAAGGATGCACTGCTGAACCTTACCGCGGCCAGCTTTACCACGGATGAAAAACTACGTGAACTGCTGGTGAAAAATATTGAATCATTTTCCCAGCTGGATGAATGTTCCCAGGAAGATGAAGTGAGCTTATCCAAGATAAACGAAGATGGTACAGTTTCGCTAAGTGATGAACAGGCCAACGCCATCCTCGGGATGCGGCTTCATAAACTGACCTCTCTCGAGCGGGAAAAGATATATGATGAGTTCGGGGATCTTCAGACCAGCATACGACGGTACCTGGAGATATTGGGTGATGAGGAGGAAGTTAGGCAGATTATCAAGGAAGAGACACTAGAGCTTGCCGACCGCTACGGCGATGAAAGGCGCACCGAGATAAACGTGAACGTTCTGGACATCGACGAGGAAGACCTCATTCCCATGGAGACGAATGTCATATCCATAACTTTCGATGGTTACATAAAGAGGATGCCGGTGGATACTTACAGGGAGCAGAGAAGGGGTGGAAAGGGACTCATCGGTATGAAGACCAAGGAAGAGGATTACGTAGTGGATGCCTTCGTGACGAGTTCGCACAATTACATTTTATTCTTTACGACCAGAGGCAGGGTATTCAAGTTGAAAGCCTATCAGATACCTCAGACCCAGAGGTATTCCAAAGGAAAGGCCATCATTAACCTTCTGCCCGAGCTGGAGTCCGACGAGAAGATTTTTTCCACCATTCCCATATCCGAGTTTGACGACGATCACAATATCATATTCGCGACGAAAAAAGGGATCGTAAAGAAGACGCCGCTCTCGAAATACCGGCACATATACAGGATAGGGATAATCGCCATTGCTCTGTGGGAGGACGACGAGCTGGTGGAGACCAAACTCTCCGACGGGGCCGGTGAGATATTTATCGGTACAAAGTTCGGGCAGGCGATCCGATTCCGTGAAGATAGGGTCCGACCCATGGGCCGAAACACACACGGAGTAAAGGGGATAGTGCTGAGAGAGGGAGATGAGGTTGTGGGAATGGCACTGATTTCCTCCGCCGACATACCAGGTAACGTTGAGGAAGAGGCATTGGTACTGCCGGTAGGGATATTGGATGAAGAGGATGAAGCCATTGAAGCCGATGAAGCCGATGTTGGAGGAGCCGAAGCCCCGGAACAAGAAGAAATTGCCTTGGAGGAGGATCAACTTCCGAAACTGCTGACCATAACGGAGAACGGTTACGGGAAACGCAGCTGTCCCAGTACCTACAGAAAGACGAATCGCGGCGGAAAGGGTGTGATAACCATAATCACGGACGAAAGGAACGGTAATGTTGTAACGATAAAATCGGTCCATTCGGCGGAACAGCTGTTGATATCAACCATCGGCGGGATGATGATACGTATTCCCGTAAATGGAATTTCCATAATCGGCCGGGCTACCAAGGGAGTACGGCTCATGCGCTTGAATGAAGGCGACAAGGTAACCTCCGTTGCAGTGGTGGCAAGTGACGATAGTGACGAGGACGAGTCGGAAGAAGGTTCGGCGGATGAGGGAGAAGCTGTAGAGGGAAAGGTAACCGAGGATAGGGAAGATACCAGCCAAAACGAATCCGTTATCAATGAGCAAATACCGGAGAAATCTGATCTTGAAGCCCATGAACAGGAAACGGAAGACGGGGCGGAAGACGGAGCGGAAGACGATCAAGGTGATGACGAATGACTGTTAAAATCGCCATTAACGGTTTTGGAAGGATAGGTAGAAATACATTTCGGATTCTATGCGAGAGAATCAGGCAGGGCTCGGATATCGAAGTCGTGGCCATAAACGATCTCACAACACCCAAGATCCTGGCACACCTCTTGAAATATGATTCCGTATTCGGCAGGTTTCCGGAGGATATTTCAATCAAGGGCAGTAAATTCATCATCGGGGAGAGGAAGATAACCGTTCTTTCGGAAAGGGAACCTTCACGGCTTCCCTGGAAACGAATGAATGTGGATGTGGTCATCGAGGCCACTGGATTCTTCCGCCAAAGAGAGGGAGCCAGGAAACATCTTAATGCCGGCGCAAAGAAGGTGCTAATCAGCGCACCGGCGACCAATCCTGATATCACACTGGTTATGGGTGTGAACGACGACGCCTATGATAAGGATAAACACAATATTATCTCAAACGCTTCGTGCACCACCAACTCACTGGCACCGCCTATAATGGTGCTTCATGAGAAGTTCGGTATACTGAAAGGTGTTATTACCACAGTACATGCATATACCGGAGATCAGCGGATACTCGACTTTCCCCACAAGGATCTTCGGAGAGCTCGGGCCGCGGCGGTATCCATAATACCCACAACCACCGGCGCTGCAAAAGCAATATCCATGGTAATTCCAGAGCTTGCAGGTAAGCTGGACGGAATGGCACTAAGGGTACCTGTTCCTGACGGTTCAGTAACAGATATGACCTTGGTGACCCTGAAGGAGATGACGGTGGAAAGCGTAAACACGGAACTGAGAAACGCCGCGGAGGGCCCTTTAATGGGTATCATGGAGTACACGGAGGACCCCATCGTATCCGTGGATATAATCGCTAATCCCCATTCGTCGATCATAGACGGCAGGGCCACAATAGTACCCGGCGAAAAAAGCAATGTCGTAAAGGTCCTGAGCTGGTACGACAACGAATGGGGTTATTCATCACGCCTGGCCGATCTAACCGAGAAATTGATATTATGAAGGTAAAAACTCTTTTTTACTACTGCGGTTTCGGGTGATTGAAGTGGTGTCCATAAAGGAAATAATCGATAAATACAAATGGGATCCAAATAAAAATCTGAACAGCTTGCGCTTAAGATACGTTCACAGGGGTGCGGCCAACGACATCAAATGGGTAGAAGGCCGAAATGTGATAATGGCCAGTGAGGGTTTTCTTGAAATACGAGGTCCGGACGACAGAATCACATATATTCCATTCCACAGAGTAAATCTGATTATGGACGAAGGGATAATTATTTTCGATCGATCGAAGCTGAAATGATAATTTTCTTTCTCATTTCTATCGAGAGATAGTATTCATAACGAGCATTCTCTATATTACGTCCAGGATTTCGAACTATTTGAGAAATCCTGTTTGACTATTTTAGAACATCCAGCTCTTTTCTTCGAGATCGGTCTTCTTGATAAGAAGTTCATTCCCTTCGATTTTTATTGGAAGATAACTGGGCCAGCACCCTCCCCCCTGGTTCTCCGTCCCGATGCTATTTATCGCATATTCGTTACCGCAATTGTTGCATTTCATTTTATCCCCGACCTGGCTGTATCCCTTTTTTGCGCTATAACAATTATCGCAGGCATCGAAGGCGACATGTACGTTACTATCTGAGCCCATGACGGCGAAATACTTGACTATGGTTCCACTGGCATCATAGGAAAAGAATTTGACCGTGGTGGTGATCTCCGAGAGCAGTATCCGGACATATTCATCAACTTCCGGTACCTTGGGATCAGTGCCATTCTGATATTCCTCGAAATTTGACAAACCGTCACCATCCGGATCAGCGCTGGCATCGTTCACCAGAGGATCGAGCCCGTTATCGATCTCCCATCCATCAGGCATCCCATCATCGTCAGTATCGGAATCATTCGGATCAGTGTTTTCCCCGAATTCTTCCAGGTTTGTCTTATCATCATTATCGGGATCGTCATCGGCGTCCAGTTTCGAAAGAGGGTCCAAACCGTTCGCAATTTCCCACCCATCGGTGATTCCATCGTTGTCAGTATCCGCATCCTTTGGATCGGTAGAATTAAGATACTCGCCAAGATTACTCAATCCGTCGCTGTCGGCGTCGGCGGAACCGTCACTCTTCGTGGGATCAAGATCATTGTCCACTTCCCACCCATCCGGCATTCCGTCATCATCCGAGTCCGCATTATCGGGGTCCGTGCCAATGTCCAATTCCTCGGAATTTTTCAGTCCGTCCTGGTCATTGTCGTCGAAAGGTCCGTCCGCGTCGTTCGGGTCCAGGTAGTTTGGTATACCATCGGCGTCCAGGTCACCTCTCCGCTCGGTTCGATCATCCTTCCCATCGCCGTCGCTGTCTGTATCCACCCAGTTCTTGTTACCGTCCTCATCGATGTCATCCCCGATCGTAGCCGCATCGGTGTACTCATCAAGATCGGAAATACCGTCACCGTCACTATCCAGGTCCAAGGCATCCACCTCTCCATCCCTGTCTGTGTCCCTTGGAAATCCGTCGTCCGTCTCCAGGAAATCATTGATGCTGTCTCCATCCGTATCCTCTGTGGATGGATCAGTTCCCGCGATATATTCGTCTAGATTCGTCAATCCTTCGTCATCCATATCATCGTCGGCGTCGTCAAAGACCGGGTCGAGGCCGTTCTCAACCTCCCATCCGTCCGGCATTCCATCTTCGTCCGTATCTTTTAGCAACGGGGAGGTTTCTTTCAAATATTCCTCAAGGTTGTTCAATCCATCTTTATCGGGGTCGGGTCTGCTGTCGTCGAGCAGCGGATTCAGACCGTGGATACCTTCCCATCCGTCCGGCATACCGTCCCCGTCCGTATCTGCAATGTTCGGATCAGTGCCATTGCTGTACTCGTTAAAATTGTTGGAACCGTCATTATCCGCATCGGCCTTACTGTCATCCACAAGCGGGTCAAGTCCGTTTTCCACTTCCCATCCGTCCGGCATTCCGTCCTTGTCGCTGTCAGAATCGCGGGGGTCTGTGGAACTCGTATATTCCTCGAGGTTGTTGAGTCCGTCTCCGTCATTATCGTATTTATAATCATATTCGGTGGGGTCCATTCCGTTATCGATCTCCCATCCATCCGGCATCCCATCCTCGTCCGTGTCCGCTTCGTTCGGATCGGTCTCCTGAAGATATTCATCCAGGTTGCTCAGGTCATCTTCATCCATGTCCTCACCGCCATCGTCCTCCAGGGGATCCAATCCATTTTCAATTTCCCATCCGTCCGGCATTCCGTCACCATCGGTATCGGATTCCTGAGGATCGGTTTTTTCCTGGAATTCCTTGAGATTGCTGAGTCCGTCCCCATCAGGATCGTCCATGCTGTCATCCACCTGTGTATCCAACCCATGTGCGTTTTCCCATTCGTCGGGTATTCCGTCTGCGTCTTCGACCTTCTCTACGGTTTTATTCGTGCATCCGATCAAAACAACTGACAATAATAACAATGAGATCAATCCTACGTACACTTTTTTGTTCATGGTATCCCTACATAACTTTGTTAATTTACATTTAACGTAAACAAAATATAAACAATTTTGTTATTTTTTTTCCATATATTATTAATATCGAGCATTGGCTCTCAATGGCAAGGGCTTTTTGATCGGAAATAACCATCAATGATTGTATTTCGAGACATCCGTCAGAGATAGAAATAGTGTGAAAAAAAAAATTTCTTTCAGGATTAAAAGCGAAATAATTACCGCAATTGTTTTATAATTGGAATTTGTTTTTACAACATTCTGGTGATCATGTGATATGTCCAAGCTGTGGGAAGGATAATTACGGCGATGCAAGCCGATGCTACAATTGCGGTACCGATTTCTATGCGTGCCAGCAGGGACCTGCGGATCAACAATTCCAGACAGTTCTCACGGGGGCACCCTATGTTGAGGAAAAAAAGGGCCTGCCTGCCTGGGCTATCGTCCTCATCGTCGTGGGCGTGCTCGTTGTTCTGGCCGTACCGATAATGGCCGGTGTCTTGTACATGTGGACAATTAGCATGGCAGACACTGAAGGTGATGTATCTATCATGTCCTTCGAGGTCAGGGATGGAGTGAACCGGGACGCCGAGCACGGATGCTTCTTCACTATCCGCGCTGTGAAATCGGTCGACATCGATCCCTCGAAATATTCCTTCTATGTGACCGAGACGGGACGCTCTCCAAAGAAACTTGATTTCGCTTTTCGGAACTACGAAGACCAGGGAGAGGATGATCTAACTCCCGTGGGCGGCGACAGAAACAAGTCCTATCGTTACGATAACAAAAACTGGAAGATCGAGGGAATGAACGAGGAGGCTACCGGTTCATCATGGAGCGACGGCGAGTATATCGGTTTCGATATGCCAATGGCCGGCATGGGTATTACCATTACGAAGGGCACCGTATACGAGGTCATGATAAAGGACCCGAACGCGCAAATCGTTTTCACTGATACATTTGTATACCAGCAACAGTTGACAAGCTGAAAATCCTCCGTGACAAGTTACATCGAGGCTGCCGGTTCCTCATAATGTTACAGTAAATATTTCTGATTCGATATGCTCATGTACACCATTGGCTTGAATATTAAGGAAGAAAATATTTGGGAGGTCATGATAAAAGGAGCGAATATCAACGACACACAAATCATTTACGTCTTCGATATCTTGTCACGTATATCTTTTATCTTTCTTTTTATATCAATGCCGGTCAATCTTGTGATCTCATTATCCACGCGTTCGATGGTGCTCGCCATCGGCCCTTTTTTTTTGAAATCAGAAACTTTCTTTGTTTCCAAGAAAACTTCGATAAGGTTCTTTTGATCATTCATTATTGGAGGCAGGCAGTGATTCTTGCACTCATAAGGCAATTTCCCTTCGATAAAATGATCCCTCAGGTGTCCATATCTCTCCGAGTGCCATATTTCGCCTAGTGAATGATCATTCACATTCATGTTGATCAGCGGTATAGATGAGACACAGCACTGCACTACACTGCCGTTTGCATCCACCGCCATGGACGTCCACGGCTCGGTACATTTTATTCGATCCGGTATTACCTTGTCATTATGTGGTGTGCCGTTCCAATTGGTAAAATGTACGACATCTTCAAATATTCCTTTTTTGGGATGAACGCAGGGACCGTATCCGTAGCCTTTCTCCCAATCCATTAAAGAATTGATGTTATTTTTTACTCCGGAATCCTCCCATCGCAGCCTTTCTTTTTCAATCAACCTCTTCAATTCTGTTTCATCTCCGTCCCGCATAACGAGTTTTCTTCCCGCCTCCTTAGTGTATATCCTAATGGGGCTGTAATAAACAGAATCTGCTCCTGCGCCCTCCATCAACTCGAAGTGATCGATGATCTCGCAGAAGTTGAGCCGGTTGACCACTGCGCTTACACTGATCCTCGGAAATGCTTTTTTAGATGCAAGTTTAGTTTCCTTCAACTGCTTCAGAAAAGCAAACGCCCGCCCGAAGCTACCGTTTTTTCCTCTGAGGCGGTCGTGGGTTTCCGCCTTTGCCCCGTCAATGCTTATTATCACGGATGGCCATTCCATCTCCACGAGCTGTTCAGCAATTTCGGTATCGCCATAATAACCGTTGGTGGTCAAATGACCGACGATATCGTGCTTTCCTATCTCTTTCATGATCTCCATTAGAAAATCCCGATCCGATAACGGCTCGCCGATGGCGCCTGTGAGATATATATTTCTCACTCCTAATGCAGCAGCCTCCCTCACGACCCGTATGTAGACATCGAGAGGCATCCTGTGGTTCATATCTCCAGATAATTTCTCACGTATTTTGATAATACTGTAAGCGTATAGCGGTACGCGGTCATCACGTGGGGACTCCTCTATTATTCGCGCACACCCTTTGTATTTCGAGTAATCCAGGGGTTCGGAACCCATAATGATCTTGTCGATGCTGCTCGAAGCATCTCTGCTCTCTTTTTTCTTGGTTATCTCGTCAGCGATTTCCTCGTAACCGACCATCAATTTTGCTTTGACGTTGGAAAGAGTCCCGGAGTCCAGACCGAACAATGAAATAGCTGCGAACCTGTCGATATCGCTCGCCCTGCCTTTTTTTATATCAAGGTAGACCCGCCTTGCACAAAAGGTGCATTCCAGCGGACAAACCGTACTGACGAAGAGAAACAGATTCAGAGGACCCATTGTTTTATGCTTCTCGTAGGAGCTTAACCGCTGAAATATCTCTCCGCTATTATCCATCCAACAACCTAAAATTGTTAAGGAACCGAATCCGGAAATGCCTCATCCATCACCCTTCCGTCGAAATAATCGGGTATATCCATGTCCAAGAGGCGAAGTATTGTGGGAGCCACGTCAAATACCTTGTATCCTTTACCCGTCAATTCCAATCCTTCAAGCCTTTTTACAAATTTTCTCTTGGTGCAAATGTCGCTTATGGCATAGATCCCCTCGACCCGGTGTGTGCCGGATAGGTCGGCATCTTCGATCAAAGGTCTGCCAGGTATGTCCCTGTATATCGGATTGATTCCTCGTCCCACATAGCTTATGTCTCTCATCACCATATACATGTCAGGCATTTCATAAGTATAGGAACCACTGAAAACGTCTCCCCTGAACCCCACAGCGTCAACTATCTTTTTTCCGTCGATGTCTTCTAATTTCATCAGTTCTCCCGCAATCTCACTTTTTAGCTCGTCCGCCTCTTCGGGTAATACGATCCCGTGTTTCTCCCTTCCACTGAGATTCAAGGAGATGGAACAAAGGTTTCCCCATGCATATGCTTTTGTGTGATTCCAATCTACGTCATGGAAATATCGATCATAATTATGCGCTTCATTATTCCGTGTCGGCTCCTTTGACAGGAAGGACCTTACGAATCTCGATATAGCACCTCGTAATCTTTTTTCACCCCTTTTCTCCCGCAGCAGGCTCATGTAACCCCTTTCCACCAGGAATTTATTGAGGTTTACGAACTTGTACAGCGGGCCGCTGCCGTGATCGGACACGAGTATTATCGCCGTATCTTTATTCTTGAGAGCCTCCATTATCTTCCCTATGCTCTTGTCCACCTGGATATAAACGTCCATCACAGCACTTTTGAACAGCCGGAGTTCGTCTGGCGGTATCCCGTTTCTCCCCGGATGATTTTCGTCCGTGTATTTCCAGAAAGCGTGTGATACAATATCAGTTGCCATGAACACAGTTGCGAAGAAATCGAACTCAACCGTTTCGAGAAAATGAAGGATCATCTTCTCGCGGACTTTGGCAAGGCTTATTATTTCGTTCAAGAATTCCTTCCGGCTCTGACCTTCTCTGTAATTAGCCATGAATAAAATATCGCCCAGTTCCCGCACAAGCTCGTGTATCAGTCCGGGAGGATAAGAACACCGTTCATCGATCCGCGGGGTCTGCAGTCCCGTTACCATGTATCCGTTCACCTTTTCAGCGGGGTAGGTCATTGGATAGTTCACAATAATATTTTTTTTCCCCGCCCTGCCTAATATATTGTAGATAGTATCCACTTTTCGATCAAGGCTGCTGGTGGGATGCAGTTGGTAGGTGTCCGGATCGAGTTTTAAAAAATCCGCAAGTCCATGCTTCCCGCAGTTAACGCCCGTAATGATAGAAGTCCAACCGGCAGGTGTTATGGGAGGCAGGGATTCCAGTTCACCGAAATATGAACTTTTTAACAAAGAAGCGAGATTGGGTAGTTTCCCCTGTCTCGCCCACGGTAGTATAAGATCATATGTGGCTCCGTCTACCCCAAGGAGAAAAACCCTCACACACTTAGCCCCGCATTATTGCAACTGACCCTGTGTGCCGCATACTGAGCAGGTTACTATTGTAGGTCTCTCTTTCGTGGTCACCGGGATCATTCCGCCGCACTGATAACATTCTACGTTTTCATAGACCGTGGGTTCTGGATCGGTACTAAGCTCAGTGCTTGGGGAATTCCTCCCTGCTTTGGATTTTTTACCCCTTCCACTCGGTTCATTCGGATCAAGAGGAGTACCGCAGGCGTTGCATAACTTCATTTCTCTTCGCAGCATCTTTCCGCATTTCGGGCATTCCACCTTCTTGGGCAGCTTATCCCGATTGGAAACCCTCTTGGCCCGAATTTTTCTGAGATTCGATCCGCATTTGTTGCAGAAGATCATGTCTAGGGAGACTTCATTTCCACAGGATGGGCACTCCACCGGCTCTTCTTTTTCTTCTTCGGGTTGTAGACCACCACAGTATGGACATGTCTTGTTTGACGGCTCGAAATATCCTTTGCATACATTACAGAGCCTTAGTTCTTCTCCTGTCTCCTTGGAAATCGCAATCTGTTTAACGGGAATCTTTGCCAGGGTTTCCGGGCTGTCAACAATACTCGCAGACTCTTCGATCCTGTCATCCAATCCGTCGAATATACCCTCTATTGCGCTATCCTTCCCGTCTTTACCTTCATCTCCGTCAGCCATTTCCCTCAGCAAATCTCTGGTTGAAGCTTTCTTGTCCGATGTTGTCAACGGCTCTGAGATGTCGAAAAGCTCGTCCATTTTTTCGTGAGAATCGGCCAAGACCGCTCCTATTGATTCGACCCTCTCCTCCTTTTGGGGCTTGTCGTCGAATTCTGGGACGATATCAATTTCTTCTTTTGTGACTCCAATATCCCCATCTGTGGATTTTTTCCTCTTTCCTTTTGGAGGAAGGGAGAGTGTATCTCCCGTTCCATCCTTTAGCTGTTCTCTCTCTTCTTTGGGGGATAATCCTTTTCTCTTTTTACCCTTGAACTTTGGCGGCCGGGGCGGCTTAACTATCCGTGGTTTCGCCGGTTCTTCTTTTTCAGGTATAGGTTGTTTGCCCTTGGGTATTTTACCAGGGATCCCGGATAGCGCTATATTTCCCGATCTCAAGGCTTCTGGGGGAAAAGGTGGGGCTTGCATGAGTGGTGGCATCTGATGAGATCCGCGGGGGGGTGCATTTTGCGGTAATCCCCCTGCAGAGTGAGCCTGGTGGAATGGCTGCCCCCTTGGAGGAACGTTAGTGTTATGATGAACCATGATATGGTGAGGAACAGGTGTTTCCTCCTTTCTTGCCTTTTTCTTCTTTATAACGATTATCAAGATGATCGCAACCGAGATCAATAGTATTGAAATAATCAATACCAGAACTAGAGGTGACATATCGGCAGACGCTGAATAGGATTTATCTACACTACCTCGTTGTTGCAGGGTGAAATCCTTTTCGATATCTCGGTCAACAATCTCGAAATTCGTGCTGTTGATGTCGAAATCTTTTTTGCTTATTCTAAGGGTGTAGCTACCTGGTGGTAGGAATAATTCAAAGTTTCCATTTGAATCGGTGGATGTATAAGAAATGAAATCGTCGGAATCGCCCTTTATCTTCTCAACAGAGATCCCGGCGTTTCCAACGGGTTTATTCTGCATACCAGTCACTTGTCCCCAGTATCGGAATTTTTTCTCGGAAGGAATGACTACTTCACCCGGGGCCGTTACCTGGATGATGCTGGTGGTAATATTTGTCATCTGCCCGTCGGATATGGTCAACGTTACCGAATAGGTCCCTTCTTCTGCATAAGTGTGTTCCACTTCCAGAAGGTCTTCCCCGTTGGGATTTCGGCTGCCGTCACCAAAATTCCACATATAGGTCAACTTGTCTGCGTCCGGATCGGAACAGTCACCTGCCTTGAGATGAACGGTTAAATTTTCAACTCCACCGGTATAACTAAAAGAGGGAGTTTCAGGCGGATCGTTTATATTGATGACAATAATCTTGAAATCTCTTTGAAAATGCGCCATGCTGGAATCTTCCACGCTGATGTGGGTGAAATAGGTTTGTACCATGTATTTGTTTGGTTTGAACCAGAAGCTTCCCGTATCCTTGTCAAACTTAAAGTTTTTATCAGTTAGGGCTCCCTTCACCTCTTCTGTGAAATTGGTCGAATAGCTCAGCCTGTCACCATAGACAATGTCATCATCAGTCCCTTCAGGAATTATTTCCATTTCTTCTTCTTGGTCTACGTACATCGTACTGATCTTGTCGAGGTAAGGCTGGTCATTGGTATTCTCGATTATGAGACTAATTTCAACTGAATCCTCTTCACCGTTTTCGTCCTCCACGGTCAGCAGGAGTGAATATTCTCCTACGTGTTGGTTGGATGGGCGGATCAAGAGGGTACCGTTTTCTCTGTAAAAATAGTAATCCTTTCCCTTTTTCATTAAAGGCATCGCATCACTTATGTTAAGTGAATAATCCAGGGGATCTCCGTCAATATCATCTGCCTTGAAATCAAAGCAGCTCCAAGTGTCTTCCAGGGCTCTTAGACCAACTGGTATATTGACAATATCGGTCCCGTTTAGTTCAGTGATGCGCGGCGGATCGTTTGTTGGTTGAATTATCACCGTAAGACTAAAGGGGGCATCCACCCATAGACCTTCCACATCCCTTACTTTCAATAATAGGGTATCTGTACCGAAAAGATCCTGGAGAGGGACGATCTTGACGGTATCATTTATCAGAACTCTGTAATCAGCAAAGGCTGATGTATATTGTGAATCCCAACTCGTGTTTGTTTTAATAAAGTATGTCATTACATCTTGGGAGTCAGGATCCTGAAATATATCCGAGAGATGGATATATCCAGCGCTTTGATCCTCGAAGATTGTAACTTTGCTTAAAGCACCTGGTTTTATCTCTGGGGCCCGGTTGGCCTGAGTCACGGTTAGACGAATCGTCCCGTGAGCCGTACCGATATTTGGGGTATGATCATCAGTAATTGTAAAAGGCAGTTCGTAGGTTTTGGCAGCTTTGGAAGTACTTACCGTTGTCGTATAGGAGTAGACTCCGTCACCGGAAGCCTTGTCGCCTTGAGTTCCATCGTCCACCATGGATACTTCACTGCCGCCCCCTATCTCCGTAAGGTCGATCATAACCTGTGATAGTGATCCGTCGGGGTCTGTTGCTTCCACGGTAAGGAGCGTTTCGTTTATTCCATCATTACTTATGGTGGATGGAGTCGATTTGGGATTGGAGAAATATGGCCTATCGTTCTGGGTTGCAAGGGAAATGTCTTTCCAACCGGCAATATTGTCAAGGTTGAATCCCGCAGGGTATTTTCCGATCAGGGACGGATTTCCACCCAAGGCTTTAGATACCTGAAAACCAACGGCGATACGGTCACCCGCGTGCCAGTTCCATTTTGAAAACGGGATCCTAATCTCGTAGATCATATGCTGCTGCGGATTGCCGTTGAAACCTACTTTCCACTGGTATCCCCAATCGTCGATCCATGTTTGCTGATTGTACCAAAGGATGATGTCATTGTTGTCGCTTCGTCGATTGACGTACCCGGCATCGTTGTAACAGCCGTTAGCATCACTTTCCCTATCCTTGTCCCCGCATAGATTGAACCAGCTGTCGCGTGAGTTCTCGTTACAGGTTTGGTCATTTGGACATGCAGCAGCATCGTTATCATTATCTCCGTCAAAGAAACCTTCTAACCTGTCATTTATCTGTTCGTTATCCGTAGCATCGGAAATTGCATCGGCACAAACATACAGATAGGAATTATCGTTTGCAATGTAGAGATTGACGTTGTTCGAGCCAATTCCCATGGGCTGGGGTGTATATGTGGTCCAATCCGCGGCATTCCCGTCTATTGAAATTGGATGGCCCCCGTCTACCCACTCCGCCCAATCCAGTGCCCTGGTGTTTTCTCGGTCCGCACTGAGACTTTGGCCTGATGTGGTATTTACACCAATGTCGGTTTTTGTAACTGTTTGAGAAAAGAGGATTCCCTGGATTGTCATTGTTAAGAGAAGAATGGAAATGATCGCAGAGAAATTATTATATTTCCTCATGTTGCATCTACCCGTTTTACAATCCTTTCTTGTTCTTTTAAGTGATAAAAGATACCTGGTCTGTAAAAAATCCAGACTAATATTACTTTATTATTATATTAATATTGCCTATTTATATTACACGAGGTCTCTTCCGAGTCTGAAATAGATCAATCTGCGAGAATCCCGATTGTGTCTATACCAGCTTTCAGCTTCTGGCCCGGTACTATCTCGGGTACTATTTTATCAGATGGGAGGTACAGATCCACTCGAGAACCGAATCGGATCATACCGATCTTCTCGCCTTTGGAAAGCTTCTGTCCTTCGCGAATATAGGGGACGATTCTCCTTGCCACGATACCTGCAATCTGAATTATTTTAACTTTTCCAATACTGGTGTCAAGGACAGAGATAACTCTTTCGTTACGTTCGGATTCCTTGTTGAAGGCTGGTTTGAATCCACCCTTGATGTGGTCTATTTTAACCACCTTTCCGGCCATTGGAGCTCGGTTAACATGCACGTTGAGCGGGCTCATGAATATTGCTATATGTAAAATTCCATTTTCCTCGTTCTTATCGACGAACATGACTTTGCCGTCGGCAGGAGATACCACCCCCCGGGCGGGACGCCTAACGGGATCTCGAAAGAACAAGAAGAGCGGAAAGCTTAGAGTGAAAAGGAATAAACCGATAAAGAAAAGAAATCCCTGTAAATTAATTACGCTAATTGACAGAACAAGAGATATTACCGAGAAAAAAGGCAGAAGAAAAAGCCACCTGGGTATGCCCTTTGCGATCATGATAATTCACTACTTCAAGAAATAATACTTCTTTTATAATTTATTTTGTATGAGTATTAAGAAAAACATGGTAGTACAAATGATTTTCAATCCATTTTGAATGCTTTCAGGTTCCTTAGATTTGTGCCACATTTTTTACAAAAGACCATTTCCTTTATCACTTCACTTGCGCAAATGGGACATCTCAGTGTAATGCCATTTCGATTACTGCATGAAGGACATTCAGCTTCCGAGGGGTTGAAAGGTTGCTTGCATAAGTTGCATATTTTCATCTCCGCCCCGTCAATCTTCGATATTGCGACTCTTTCAACCTGGATTGTACCTAATATATTTTCTTTTTGCACAGGTTTGTCATCAACCAGATCATCGAAGACTCCCGATACGTCGGACTCCGCAACATCCTTTTCTATTGCAGCTTCATCCTCACCCGTCTTGGGAGGTTTCGGCGTAATGCCGTATTGCTGCTTAAGATTGTCTCTAAGGATGATTTTCTTGAGTATATCTTGGATCGATTGCTGTTCTCCAATTTGAAGTGGAGGTGCAGCCGTGCTTACATCACTCTCATCATGCGGTTCCTCATCCAACAGATCCTCAAGAATATCGGGTTTTTTATCTTCCTCCGGTACTTGCACCGCTTCCGATTCTTTTGGTTCCTCGGACATTTTTCCTTCTATCAGCAGTTGCAGTGTTTCAGATCCCGAAAGTTTTTTCGGTATATTTCCTTCAACTGCCAGTTGTGATATTTCAACGTCCACCCCTTCATCAGGCATTTTTCCTTCAATTAATTGTTGATCTGTTTTAGGCTCCGTCAATTCTTCCGGTATTTTACCCTCAGATGGTGCGGCCCAATCTTCCTGTGCGTATGAATATCCGTCTGTCATGAACTGCGCGTCAAGACCTTCTTGGGAGTATTGAGACATTTCTAAAGGAGCCAAAGGTTGGATCATCATATTCGACGGCGGTTCAATTTTCTCTTCCCCCATTGGTGCGGAAGGTTCCTGGGGTGTGCTCATCCCAATCTGCATTTCTTCGCCCTTTTCCTTCCTACTCTTTTTCTTGATTAATAATAACATTATGATCCCGAACACAACCAGTAGAACCAGCAATCCCAGCAATAACCATACCCAATCCGCAACCTTCTCCCCCATTTCATTTTCACCGGTATTACTAAAATCAGGCTCATACTTTTTCAAAACGATATCCTTCTGGATATCCTTGGTATTGACCCTAAGCTCATCGCTCCAGGTGGTGAATCCCTGCAATGTTACTGTGATCGTGTAGTTACCAGCCGGGAGGAAGAACCGGTTTTTCCCCAGAGAGTTAGTGAAATTTTCAAAATATTTTGAGGGACTGTCCATATTCTCAATACGGATCAAAGCGCGGTCCAGACCCGTATCATTGTGGTCGCTTACGGTGCAGGAGAATTCGAATAATTCTCCGTCCATCCCATTGCCGGGGCCTGTTCCGCCACCGAGTGCTGTTACTGTAATATTTATTATGGTCCTGTTAATACCGTCGGGATAACCGTCTGATACCCATAAAATCACAGTATAGTTTCCAGCTTTTCGATAAGTATGTACTACTGTAAGTAGTGCCGGCCCGAATTTATTTTGTGAACCGTCTCCGAAATCCCACGTATATGTCAGGTTATCGCGGTCAGGATCGTGAGCCGGTAATGCAGTGAATGTCACAGTGAGATTCCCTTCTTCAATAATATAATCGAATTCCGGAGCTTCAGGTGGATCGTTAATATTGTTTACCTTTATCTTGAAATTCCTTCTGAATTTCACCCTGGATAAATCGACAACCTCTATGTAAGTATCATATGTCGCAACCGTTTCCTTATCGGGTTTGAAACGGAATT
This sequence comes from uncultured archaeon, assembly GCA_964342815.1. Taxonomy (GTDB): domain Archaea; phylum Thermoplasmatota; class Penumbrarchaeia; order JASLWR01; family JASLWR01; genus JASLWR01. Next base: position 40,128 of record CAYFHS010000032.1, read on the forward strand.
CCCCCGTTGTTGAATTGAAATGAAAGTTTGATTTTAACAAGGTGGCGGGAAGATATTTGGAAAAATTCGTGGAGAAGGTAAGCACATCCCCGTGCATCTCGTCATCGTCATTGGCCATTGGTAGTATTTCAAGCCATTCATCTTGTTCCACGTACTTTGTGGCAATCTTATCCATGTAGGGGGGGTCGTTCTTATTCACGATAGTGAGGTTCACTCTCACGGAATCCATCCCTCCGTTGCCATCGTCAATGGATATCAAGAATCTATATTTACCCACGTGGGAATTGCGGGGTTTAAGCTCAATGGTACCGTTCCCTTTGGAAAAGATATAATCTTCATTCTTCCTGAGTTCCGGGATTACATCAGTTAAGTTCGTTGAATATGACAGAGGATCTTCATCGATATCTTCAGCGGAAAAAAAGAAAGTTGACCAATGATCTTCGTATACCGTCAGCGACACCGATCCTGCGGAAATATTGGAATCGTTTACGGCGGTCAGCCGGGGAGGATCGTTTCGGGGCAGAATCGTGACAGTTATGGAATGTGGAAAATCCGGGGAAAGCCCCGCAGCATCCTTTACACTTACCGATATGGACTCGCTCCCGAATTTATCCGGCAGGGGCTTCACGCTCAGAGAATGATTGAGATGCACTCTATAATCGGCTATTGGAGTTCTGTAATGTGACTCCCAGTTCGATCCGTTCATAATGGAATAGACCAGGCTATCGCTTTCATCGGGGTCCCGAAAGATAGGAGTGAGATTAATATATACAACATTTTGATCTTCAATGAGTGTAATCCGATCCGTGGGATTAGCGCTTATCTCCGGCTGCCTGTTATGTTGAAGGACGGTTAGCCCGATCACCCCTTTAATTCTTCCAATATTCGGAGTGTGGTCATCAGTAATTGTGAATGGAAGGTAATAGGTTCCGTTTGGAATGATTGTGGGAATCGACACTTCGTACGAATATACATCGTCGTTGGCTTGAGCATCTCCCTTTGTCCCGTTATCCACCATTGTCGTTTTGCTTGACCCTCCGATTGCAGAGAGGTCTATTACAAATTCCGATATGTTACCATCGGGGTCCTGAGCCTCCACTGTTAGAAGAGTTGTGTTCTCATTATCGTTTAAAATAATCCCAGGTGTGGCTAGAGGATCAGAATAGACTGGTTTGTCATTCGGTGTTGCCAGGAAAAAGTCCTTCCAAGAAGAAACGGTGCTGGGGACATGATTCGCGGGCCATATCCCAATGGCATTCCCGTCCCCGTGTTTGAAGACCAAAAGGCAAGCCCCGATCTCGTCCCCCGGCGTCCAGTTCCACCTGGCAAGAGGTATTCCTATCTCGTAGACCATATTTTTTGGTGTTCCGTTGAAACCAACTGACCATAGATAATCCACGAAGCGGTTTTGGAGGTACGGCTGATATGCGTCGAACCATTGGGATACGTAAACTCCCGGATCACCGTATGTTCCACCCCCCGTATTCAACCAACCCGCATCATTGAATATTCCATTCGTATTACTACGTGCCGAGCTGTTCCCGCATATACTAATCCAGTTGTCTTGGGTGCTTTCATTCGTGGTACTCCCTATTGGTGAAACTACGCTGTTGTCATTGTCTCCGTCTATCCATAGGCGGATGAAATCGTTCACACTCTTTTCATCAGTCCGGTCCGATTTTGCATCCACGCAAATATACAAATAATTTTCATCGTTGGCAATGTACAGATCCACGTCAAGCCCAGTTCGTCCTATGGGATGCGCGGTATAATTTCCGATCCAATCCGAGGCATTTCCATTTACCACGATGGGTGTTCTCTCCCACTCGGCCCAGTCGAGAGATCTGGTTCCCTGTGGATTTAGTAAACGAGTAACAGCCATAATTTTGATATCTTGGTCCTGATCTCCGGGTAAAGTCTCCAAGAGCGGTTCGCCGACCAGCAGTATTATTGTTATCGCAACAAACCAATATTGATAACCCTTCATACTATCGTCCCTTTTACTGGTGTGTTAAGGAATAATACTCTATTCGCTATCGTTTAATGAAGTTAATAATATTTCCCCCTGCTATGAGGATAAACTATTGCGAAAAAAATTATTTTTCCCGCTTTATCTTCTCCATTATCGCCTGCTGAGTAAAGAACTTAATGGACGGATACATTATCTTGTTGTTCCGTACAAAATCGCTCGCCATTTCCCATACGTCCTTGTGCACTTTTATGTGTTTATCGTAGCTTTCCTTTCGCCCGGAAACTGTTTTTGCGGATTCTTCGGGGGCCGAGGTGGATTTTTTTTTCTTTTCTTCAATGAAAAAATCACCGCAGTTAGAGCACCGATAGGATATGGTCTCCTTCTCCTCGTCGGAGTCCAGGATCATACTGATCAGTTGTTCATTACACTTCTTGCATGTTACCATTGGATCGACCTCAATAGGAACCGCGAGAATAATGCTTATGTATAATGTATATAAAAAGTTAACTTTTCGTTTTCCACATCCGATAATGTAACAATTATTGGTGATCAATTCGGAGGGGGTGGGCTTGGCGTCTGGGTGGCTGGCGTTGGTGGTACCGCCGATGTTTGGTACGGAGGTACCGGTCCTGGTTGGGTTTGTGCTGGTGATGTTGCAGGGGGAGCTGGTGATGTTGATACCACAGGGGGAGTTGGTGTTGTTGAGGGTACAGGAGGAATTTGTGTTGGTGAGGGAATGGGAGTGGTTCCAGGGCTTGAAGGTACCGTTCTATCATTCATAGGGGTCGGCGGTGGGACTTTGTAGAGATGCTCACCCGGTATCTGGGGCGTCGGAGTTGGTTTTTGATACGGATGGGCCGATGGTACACTTGTTGTCTGTATCTCATATTTACCGTCAACGAAGAGGAAATCGATTATTTCGCCATCATCTTTTTCAACTTCAGCTTCGTCTGTTTCCGTCTGGCCCACCACCTGGCGTGTATGCATATCGATTACAACGGAGTACTGCGGTAGAGCAAGCCTTTTTTTCTGTTCAGGAAGAGTCTTTTGGGGTGCTGCAGTACCTGGGGGAAGTTTCTTCAATTTTTCTTTTTCCTCAAACAGCTCCTTTGCATCAGGCATTATCCGCTTTGCCACAACCCCGCCTATGATGTCGGGAACAAAGGTAACTTCAGCCATATCCGTACCCTTTTCCCTCTCCAGCAGTTCAGCAGGAATCCTGTTCTTGACTTTTCTGATAACTAAAAGAATGACCAGTATTACGAACAGAAGTAATATCACTATCAGCACCATGAAGAAAGTGGTCTTGTTCTTTTGCCAGTATGTGGGTCCTGCTGACTTTTTCTCGATAACCCGGATGGAGAGAGGCTCACTGGTAACGGAGGAATGATCCGAAAAATCGGAAGTGGTTGACGCCGTGATGATGAAATTACCCAGTATCCCTGTTTTTTCAGGGACGAGTATTTTCAATATGATGATGTACTCTTCCTCGGAACGCAGAGTAATGTTACGCTTTGAAAGGGTGATGAAGGGATCGATGGTAGCATCGTTTGAAAGAGTAACCGTAACATTGTCCGGATTGGTTCCGCGGTTCACCACGCGGAGATTGAATGTGTACGGCGTACCTTTTTCTACCGTCAAATTGGTCCCGGTAACGTCGAATGATATCTCAGTTATATACACTATGACCTCCAGGGTCTGGTATGCAACAGGAGAGTAACCCTCACCATCAAATACCTTTATCTGGATATAATACAGTACATTGGGGGCAAGTTCCTTGGATAATTGATATCTCGTGAAGTTCCGGACAGGATACCATGAAAGAACCTCGCCGTGGCCCTTTGATAGTCCAATTTGGATCAGATATATCAAATTGGCGTCGTCACCGTCGGGGTCAGTGGCAGGATCCCAGTTGATAAGCGGGGTTCGATTCGTTGTAACGCTGGGTGTAATATTTGCTACCTCCGAGGGAGGTTTATTACCTATTTCGGTTATCTCCATTATTCCCTCGAACACGATGGAAAAGAATTCGCCGTCGAATGCTTTGATCTGCACATAATATTTGCCGATATCAAGTATATCTTGTACGATATAATAAGTGTCGGTGAGATTTTCCTCCCAAGGCATCACATCATCCAGGCCAGATGAAGTTCCAATTCTGAGAGAATAGGTGAGGTTGTCATCATTGATATCATACGCTCCAACCCATGTGATATTTGGACTTGTTTCCCATGTCTTTGTCGGGTATATTTCAGTGGGCGGAGATGGCGGCGCATTCCCTTCGCCGATTATGTGCAGTAATTCCTGATGCACATATGAAAGAGAATGTCCATCGGAGACCCGTACCTGCACGTAATATGTACCGAAGGGCAGGTCCTTTTCCACCTGGTATTGTACTGCAATGCCCGTATCGAACCAGGGAAGGATATCGTCGTAGTAGGGATGGGTGCCTATTTGAATGAAATTGTTCATTAGTGCATCGCCGTCCCCATCCGCGGCCCCAGACCAGGTTATCTTTGGTAGAGTCTCAATTGTGAAATCGGGAAGGATCCTGTTTGGTGGTGATGGGGGAAGATTAGCCAGCACGAAGAGGTCCAGAGTTTGCACCAGCGGTGTGGAGTTATCCATTCCATCGGTGGCAATCACCTCAACGAAGTAAGTATCATACGGCAGAGGTGTTTCGATCTGGTAAAATTGGTTCTTTCCAATGCTTTTCCAGGGCATCATATCCCCCATTCCCTCTTCGGTTCCTATCCTGATATAATATTCCAGTAGATAACTCTCGGTCTCATGGTCGTGGGCGCCGTACCAGTGAAGCATTGGTGATGTATCCCGCGTAGTATCGGGCAGCAATGAGTCGGGTGGAGAGGGGGGTCGATTGTAATAGAGTTCGAATATATCGGTGTTTTCGGAAAAGAGAGTATGTGATGAGAGGCCGAATCCGTCACGAACCTCTGCCTCTGCACTGTACTTTCCCGTCTCGAAGGTGTCATTAACATTGAAAGTAATATTAGCCAAGTACGTATCACCCTCATATGATGAAATTGCGATATCGCCAATATTCTCCGCGCCGGATGAATACACCGTTATTTCCTCTCCCGAAGGGCTCTTGAGTGACAATGTTAAGTCGAACAAGTCAGGTAGTGGAAGGTCCGGATCGGTGAAAGATATTTTTATTTTTACTTCCGGATCATGATAAGTGTTAAGGCGGATCGGAGACGCGCTTAACAGCTGAATTTGTGGTGGCCGGTTGTAATATATCTCGAGAGAGTTGGGATTTTCGTTAAATTCCAGTTCACATATTTCCACACCGTCATCAAATATTGCGAATCCAAGATCGTAACTGCCGTTTGAAAGATCCACTCCGCCCTGGAACTTGTATGAGACCAGATACGAGTTTTCGGTCAGATTGATCGTCTCGAGATCTCCCCGCCTGTCCGATCCCTGATAGATCGTAAGAATGGTCCCGTTCTCACTTCTCAAACGAATATCCATGTCCGCGGTTCTTAGATCGTAATCGCTGGTGATGTTATGGGTCACTGTGAAATTGAAGAATAATGGACCGCCTAGGTTCCTGTTGTAGGGGCTGGGGGCTGCCGAAGGGCTATGTATTTCGGCCTTGAACAGTTCGATCATGTCAGAATTGATCTCGTATGAAGCCTGGTCGTTTCCTCCATATCCGTCATCAACTTTAACGAAAAGGTCGTAAAATGATACATTGAGATCCTTTGGAATGTGCCAGATGTAAGAAAAATCGTAGGTATCATTGGCTCCCTTTATCACGGACAAACCTGGTGTCCCGTTTTTCCCCTCCTCTATCAGGGGAACCATGATATTTACTTCATCTCGAAGCTCCATAGTAAGCATGAAATCTGAGACGGACTGAATATCGAGGTCAGCGAATGTTCCATGAAATACGATAGTTGAATCCCCAAGAATATTTGCTCTCGCTAGGTCCGTTCCAATACTGGTCAGGTTTATTTCAGGAAAATTATCTTTCAGTTCCACTGCGTTTTCCATGGGGCCGTAACCAACACCGTCCGTAAGTCTGTCGGGATCGAATATTATGATCTTGAAATCCAAAAGACCGAATCCGTAGTCTATATCCGGGGAAAAGAAAACCGTAAGATTATAGAAGCGGTCCGCAACTTTATCGAGAGATATTTTAGGGTTATCTCGGGTTATGTTGTCAGCATATCTCAGAATGGAAATGTCATCGGAAAGGCGAACGTCAATTGTTACGGTAAAATTATCCGCGGAATGATTGTCCCGATCCCTTAGAGAGATGTTTATCATCGAGCTGTCACCCAAAAAGGGGTATAGTTCACCCGGTCCAATATCTACTGTGTCGGGTATGAACTTAGGTACGTAATTCGCTCTTATCTTTATGTTATCGATACAGATCAAATCATAGAATAACCCGTTGTTGGTACTTGTCGTGAAAATAGCTCTGAACCGAATTAGGATGTTACCGTTCTTCGGTAGCTGACTAAGATCATATTTTCTCAATTGATAATTCGCCGGCTCCGTATCATAATTGTTGTTATCGGTGGTCGGGACCGTTTGCCATTGGGCATTCGAGTAACCGTTGCCGGGATTTCCGTCCACATCGATGTCGATCAATAACCCTTCGTTTCCTTCTATATCCTCGTAAGCATAACGGAATTCCAGTTCCACATCACTGGTGTTCCTGAGGTCTATCCATGTGTAAATGAAACATTGTTCCCATTGCCTGTCAGCGTCTCCAGCCATGAAAACGGAATTTCCGGAATAGGCGCGGGAATTGTCATCTACCTGATTTGTCCTTTCTATGAATCCACCTCCCCCGGCCCCATGTTCGAAGGCACCCCAATCCGCATCGAAATCCTCCGATAAGATGATGGTCCCCATTCCTCGGGTATCCATTTGCGTTGATCCCTGTAACCCTTTTTCAGGACTATTCACACATGCATGGGCTGCTTTATCCGTAGACGAGTTTAAAATGGCGTTAGTACTCCCCGTGAACATCAGTAAAGCGATGATGAATACTAATGCACGGTACACCTTTCCGGTGCATAGGGACTCTCCAGCCGAGAACGATTTCATGGAACTTCACACTCCGTTATTCTGCTAATCCGTAACAACTACAAAGGTTAACATTAAAAAAGCTTTTTTCCAAATTTCTACTTTCTCTGTTTAATGAGGTGTTGGACCTAAGCGACACCAGTGGGCTCATGGTTAGTGTTGGAACACAATACAAATGGGACGTAGTTGCCAAGCAGTGTGTCTGGAAGACCGATGTCGACCGCTGCGATACTTTCATGCAATGTATGAAGTTCAATGTCGGTAACAAGAAACCGAACTGGAGGGATTATAGCTATACCTATCCCGGTCACCAGAGCCGGTATGAGATAATCGACGAATGTTTGAAACTGGTAATGGCAAACGGTTTATGATATTTCGCTTTTCAGGTTCTCTTTTTTTGCTTATACTGGTTACTTTGTCCTGAATATTCTTGAAAAAGGCTGTGTTGATAAAAAATCAAAGAGCTCTATGAAGAATCTCTTTGAAACTTTTTGAAAATCTATGAACATCGTAAGGTAAAGATGGAACTTCTCCGTAAACTAACTTTTTTGATATATCAACAAGGAAAATGTTCCCACCTCCACCTTTAAGTCTAAATACACCCCCCAATCCATAGCTATCTCTTTTTATCACATGTATAGTTTCTGTATCTATTTTATTGGCTATAATACCGTATAAAAAACATCTACCCCAAATCCAACTTTTTGAATTTCTGGAAATATGTTTGAAAATCTTTTGGTACATCGTTATATTGTCTTCCGTCAACTTGTTTGTTATAGATATTAGGATGTGCCATTTTGTTAATGTAAGGCCTTGACGCTAAACTCGAATTAGAATAACATTTTTTACTTTTTTTGATAA
>CAYFHS010000033.1:0-16496 GCA_964342815.1 uncultured archaeon
TCAAAAAAAGTAAAAAATGTTATTCTAATTCGAGTTTAGCGTCAAGGCCTATTAAAACTAGTGTTCTCCTATCGAATATCATACATCTACTTCCATCACTAACCAGTATGTTGGACAACACACAAATTAGTTTCAGTTATAAAATAAGACTCTCTCTTTATAAATTCCTTTCGTTACCACAAAGCGATTTTTAAAATGAAAAATTTTTGGAAAAAGGCATAGGATCAAGTGTCTCATTCCACATACATTTCTGGTTTTGGAAGTATACTGAGGACATTTGGGTCGGCTGAGCCGACCCTCATTAGTCATTCCGACATTATTTTTTGGGTCGGGCCTGCGTTTCTTACACTCGCCCGCAGGAAACAGAATGTTTCCGAGGGTGCAGGGGTATCTCTGATGCATCCGTAGGGTTGCACCCCGAGGATGCAGATGCATTTCTAATGCATCGTAGCGAAGCGTGCACCGGAGTGAAACGGGCACAGACCCTCTTTATTAAGAAATTCTGTCAAACTGCCCGAACACAAAAACCCAGTATATTATTTATATGGGACATCTGTTCAAGAAAACTGGTGATATTATAGTCCCCAAAGACCACGGTGGCAGTCCGGAGGCTTTATGGAATGATGAACCCGAAAAAGGGGATGATGGCGATCACTCCATCGGGATAGGGTCTCAAAATATTAAACTCAAGGACCTTTCAATAAAAGAACTCTACGATAGAATCGATCTTAACAAAAAGACGATCCGGAAGATAATCAAGAGATACCGTAAAAGATATACGAGGTATCGTTACAGACCCGTGGTATTTGCCGTATTGGGATTATTTCTCATCTCCTTCAGCTTCGTGTGGAATCTGCTCATCCTTCCCAGCATGATGGTAATACCCGACGGAATGGAAATGGAGATCGAGCTCGAGGGAAAAGCCAGAATAATAAACGAAACCGACGGTAGTTTTTCCACCGATAACATTACTGCTACCCTTTCCACAGCATTTGGGGAAAGCCGAGGGAACAACATAGATGTTACCCAGACGCTGAGCCTAATCAACATGGATACCGGGGAAGACCTGATAAAGAAGTACGAGGGGTTGATGGAGAGTACGCGTGATCTTACGGTGGACCGCCGCACCGGTGAAATAGTTGGTGGCGGTTCGGGCCAGATGCTGCTGCCCATGGGAAATATCGAAAAGACGGATTACAAATTCTTCAATATCGATACAAACTCCACCGGGATAATTCGATATACAGGGGAGGATGAGAGGAACGGCCTCGATACCCTTGCATTCGAGATGTCCCTTGAAGGGCAGTACCTGGGACAGTACAAGGCGTCCGGGCCGGTTCCGGCAACCGATATATTCGTCAACGGTAACACAAAATACTGGTTCGAGCACAGAACAGGCATCCCGGCAGACGCGGAAAGGGAGATGGAACTTTACATCGATCTCCCCAACCTGAAAAAGATACCGGACGATCTCGTGCAGCAGCGGATACTGCTTGGAAACGCCACCCTGGTGGATATGAACGACACCACCCAGACAAAATATATCAGAATGATGGTGCTTATGAACATGAGCACTATACGACAGTGGGGGAAGAACGGCGAGATACTGGTGGTCTGGGAGAATATGACCGGCTATGACGCCGATACGGGAGAAAAACTCCCTGAAGTTTATCAGTTACCGATCTACGAGAGACTTTTGAGCGTGAACCAGCTGACGGCCAAACACATAAACGAGCCTAAATTGAAGAGTACGGAAAAGTATCATGAGCGTGAGGGGCAGTGGATGTTTCCCTTCGGAAAGATCGATCCCAACATCACAAGCTACAAGTGGTTCAACCAGATAACGAATACCACCATGGACTGCGTTCTCAAGGGAAGGGAATCCCATGAGGGAGCCGACTGCTACCGCTATCGTATCGAGGGGGAGAATTACCAGATGAAACCTCAGGATTCCAAGCTTGAGAACATGATAATGATATTCGATGGATTTCTGGATTACTGGGCGGATGCCGAGACCGGGCTGATACATGACACGCACATCAATTTCACCTTCAGCGTTCTCAGCGTGAACAAACCGGATGACTTCGCGAACAAGACCAGGCTGGCCTCCGCAGACATCTCAATGAGTTCCGAAAGTATCGCCGAATCACTTTCAAACCTTACCCAGGCAAGAGGTTTCTTCCCGTATTCAGGGAAAAGATTGATCGTGTTCAAGGCCCAAATGAGTCTGTCTGAAGCCTCCAGCAAAGAACTATCCGATACTGCCGGATCGTTTTCAACTCAGTTATTGTTCGGAGAAACCATTGTCCCCTATTCGTGTGCCGCCGTGGGCACGGCTTTTTTACTGGTCGGAGGGTACTGGAAGAGAAAAAGGGATATTTTCTATCTAGAATGATCCAGTACGAACTTGTAACCGTAATGTATGGTACCGCTGACACCGTCCTCCGATACACGCCTGAAAACGGAACGAACCCTGCTCCCTATTGCCAGATCACCGTTCGTGCAGTCGGTTATTTGCCCCAGGACGCTGGGCCCTTCGTCCAGCTCTATTATGGCCAGATGATAAGGCACCTGACTCTCGAAGTCCGTGGGAGCCTCATGGACCGTGGTGTGGGTAAGTATGGTCCCCCTGCCCGATAATTTTTCCGGGATCATCTGATCGATGGATACACGCCGGCATATCTTGCATATCTCCTTTGGCGGGAAAAAAACCGTTCCGCACAGCGGGCATTTCGAGCCCACGAGGTTGTAGCGTATCGGTATCTCTCTCCAGAATCTTGGAATGGTCATCTATACCGCCTCCATCACGTGAATGACTGCAGTCCCGCCGGAGCCACCCATGTTATGTGTCAAACCGAATCTGGCATCGTCCACCTGTCTCTTTCCGGCCTTTGCCTTCAATTGGTGATATATCTCCACCGCCTGTGCGATACCCGTGGCGCCAAGCGGATTTCCCCTGGCCTTCAGACCACCGGAGGTGTTTATGGGAATATCCCCGCCCAGTTGGGTCCTGCCGTCGTCCACGGCTTCGCCACCCTTCCCCTTCTCCACAAAGCCCAGATCCTCCATGGCCATCAGCTCGGAAATGGTGAAAGAATCATGTACTTCCGAGACATGGATGTCACTTATGGCGACTCCGGCCATATTCAAGGCCCGCTGCGCAGCGACGTTTGTGGCATTGCAGGTGGTAAGCGACATCCTGTCATGCAGGGCCAGTGAATCCGTTGCCATTCCCACCCCCTTGATTATCACGGGCTCGGAAGTATATTCTCTTGCCTTCTCGAGCGAGCATAGCACCACCGCTGCGGCTCCGTCCGAAATGGGTGCGGCTTCCAACGTAGTCAGGGGTTCGCATACCATGGGAGAAGCTAGAACTGACTCCAGAGTCACCTTGAAGGGAAATTGGGCTTTGGGATTCAGTGAGCCGTTGTAATGGTTCTTCACTGCAACTTTGGCGATCTGCTCCCTTTTGGTCCCATATTCGTGCATGTGCCTGCGCGCCATCATGGCCCAGAGCGACGGTTGGGTCGCACCGAAAAAGCACTCCCACTCCTGGTCCACACTGGAAGCTATGGTATCCACGATACTCGCACCGGGCAGGTCGCTCATCTTCTCGGCCCCGCCCACAACCACCACGTCATAGATACCCGAAGCCACGGCGGAGAAACCCTGTGCAAGGGCCAGACCGCCTGCCGCATCACCTCCCTCCACCCGGATCGCCGGGGTGTTGTTTAGCGTCAATCCAACCTCCTCCGCCACCAGAGAAGCGATATGTTCCTGGCGAATGAACAGACCCGAGGCCATGTTTCCGATGAACAGCGCGTCTATGTTCTTGCCCTGAATGCCCGAATCCTGTATAGCTTCGAGCCCTGCCTCGATCCCGAGCCTCTTGAACGATTTATCCCAGATTTCCTGAAAGCGGGTAATGCCGGTGCCGAGTATCGCCACTTCTCTCATCTACTCACCCTCCATCTTGTACTTCTTGAGATTCTTGGCGTAGGTTCCGTAGTCCACCAACCGATAGTTCGAGATCCAATGACTGATAGTCTTGTTTATCCTCTTCCTGAAAGTTTCTATCCCGGAGGTGACCGTGATGTCGAATCCATCGGCCCCCGCCCCCGAGCCGTATGATACGACGAATATCCGGTCCCCCGGATTTGCATCGTCCAGTATTGAAGCGAGACCGATAAGGGTGGCTGCAGAATAGGTATTCCCTATCTCCTTGACTATAAGACCCTTTGCGAGCTGCGACGGTGTGAAACCGAGCATCTTTCCGGCCTTCGAAGGGAATTTGCTGTTCGGCTGATGGAAAACGGCATAATGGTAGTCATCGGGAGTGGTTCCGACGGCGGATAACAGCTCTTTCCCACAGGAGACAACATGTCTGAAATAGGCCGGCTGGCCGGTGAACCTCCCTCCATGGCTGGGATACTTCATCCCTCCACGTCGCCAGAAATCGGGGGTGTCAGTGGTGAAAGACACGGTATGGTTTATGGTGGCGATGGTGTTCTCGATGCCGATGATAAAGGCCGCGGCACCGGCTGCGGCAGTGTATTCGAGAGCGTTCCCGGGGGCGCCCTGAGCGGTATCGGTCCCTATGGCCAGGGCATATTTCACCATTTTCGACATTACCAATCCCATAGAATTCTGCATTCCTGCGGTACCGGCCTTGCAAGCGAATTCCATATCCGCCGCCATCAATCCGGGGGTGGCTTCGAGAGCTTCTCCCACTATGGTGGCTGTTGGTTTTACGGCATAGGGGTGCGATTCGGAGCCTACGAATATGGCACCTATGTCCTGTGGATCGATCCCCGCTCTTCTCAGCGCGGAGCGCGATGCCTCAACTGCCATGGTGGCCGCATCCTCGTCCTGGGCCGGGACTGATTTCATTTTCACACCAAGCGCTCGTCCGATCTCCAAACCGTTCCGGCCCCACTGACTGCCAATACTTTCGGGAACTATCCTGTAAAACGGAATATATGCGCCGTAGCCAACTATACCTGCATTCATATTATTTATCTCCTTTAACCAATAACCGTGAGGAATAAAATGGTGAATCGATCATATTTTCTTCAGCCGCGCCAGCAGTTCACTTAATTCGAGAGGGGTCTGTCCGAGATAGACGTTCTCGATACTTGCTATCTTCTTAGCCAGTCGGTCAATACTTTCCGGACGCTGATAGATGACCGCGGCGGGGGTCATTGGATGCGCCCTTATGGCCACCATGGGTGAACGTCCCATCACCACATCGGAAAAAATCAAACATCTCTCGCTGGACCATCCGTATATCTGGTGGTAGTCGGAAGAAGAAAAGTTAATAATGGCCTTCAATGAATCGATCACGGTGTAGCCCATTATGTCCTTGTTTATTCGGGGTTGGACAAGTATCTTCCCGTCGATAATTTTAATGAAATCCCCCATTTTCATGGGGCAGGCAAATTCCTTGATATCGAGAATTGCATCGGGCTTCTTTTCGAAAATGAAGTTCTTTGCCACCGGTCCCCCTCTTTCCTTGTCAATGGCAACGAAGGCTTCCACGAACATCTTTATGGTGTTTATCCCGGGCGAAGGCCTTCGACCGCTCTCATAGTCAGAGATATATGAGGGGGTCCTGTCGGTAAACCTGGCAAGCTCCGATGGGGTGATGTGAAATATCTCCCGCCATTTCTTGAGAGTTTCGTTGGGTTTACGGGACATGACCAGCTCGCCAGCAATTCTTTGTTTCAAACCGCTACTCATCAGAGAGATGAATGTCTCATCCATATATAATATTGTCGAACTAAATTACTACGATTGACGAAATAATGTTTCAACTATACTATACATTTGACCCATAAACCATGGATGGGGATAATTAAATCAGCATAACAAATAAACCCTTTTCAAGGTCCAAGTCCATGTTTTTCATAATTTCGTCATGCACTTGAATCGGTGGTCTCGTTAATAATTTAAAAAAATCCTTAAAGGTATCGAAAAAAATGATAAAAGAATAATTCAATGGAATAACGCCCCGGGGTGAAGTCCGTGTTTTTTATATAAATGGAGACTTGCCTTACCGGGGCGCCCCCACGGATCAATCCATGAAGGAATCTAGATTATGGTAAAGGGAGACTTAATAATTTTTGTCATTATTTTCAATTAAGCATTATATATCCAAAGATATTCCAAATCGTTGAATATGATAGACTCATAAGGGCCTCTCCATAAACTTTATAATCCTTTTAGGCAATCGGCCTTCCATATAACATTTCCTCCAGTAATTACGAAAAGGTATGAATTACCATGAATAGAAAATGGATTGCCGGAATGATCATTGTCCTTATGTTGATCTTGTTCTCGATCTCATTTTCCAAGGTCTGGTTAATTATAGTTGAGGAAGAATCATTTCTCGATAAAGCCTCAGTGGTGACAGAACGGGAGGGCCAACCCGATCAAAGGCTTTCGAAAAATGTATCCAGGGCATCAATCGAAATTGAAGATATGAGGCCGGAAAACAACAGTATCATCAACACTACAACCGTTACCCTTACATGGAAAATCTCGGAAGATAAAAACGTCACCATTTTTACGATATACGTGGGAGAATCCAAGGATAACATGGCCAAACGTTCTACCTCGAAAAATTCCTCTTACAAAGTGGAAAACCTGATTTACAGCAAGACCTACTTCTGGAAAATAGTGACTGAAATTGATTCTAATATTTCGGAAAGCGCCGTTTATAATTTCAAAATAATTAAAGGGGGATCCAACTCTACAACCCCATCCGGGGAAGAGAAAGATTATCTCCCCATCATTCTCGGCGTGGCGCTTCTTCTATTCGTCATAATTGCATTCGTGTTTATGAGACGACAGAGACGTAAAGACGAAATGGAGATACGGAAACTCGGTACCTTCGAGAATGACACAATAGATGCGGAGATCGAACACGTACCCAAACCCGGGAAAGCAATGAACGCATACGAGACCCGGCCGACCTTCAAGCCGGAGATACACAGAACTGATGAAGGTCCACTGTATCAACAGGAAGAAAGAATACCTGCAATGGAAAATGAAATCCCGACAGCTTCGGTTGTTTCTCTCATAAAAGCAATGGAAATGCTGAGAGCGCGGACTGCGGCAGCCAAGCGAAGAGATGATTTCGATATTTCGAATATTCATCTTCCCACGGAAAGAGAGGTCGGGAGCTTGGCAGAACAGGCATCGGATGAAGTTCTTGCCCTCCCGGCGCCAAAGATAATAGAAGTCAAAAAGGAGCTGCAGAAGGTACCTATCGACGAGCTTTTTCTCATAACGCCCAGCGGATTGCTCGTGCAGCACTATTCGCTGGAGAGGGAGAGCGGCCTCAACGAAGATGTTCTTGCAGGTATGCTGACCGCGGTCAAATCCTTTATTAGCGATTCCTTATCTCTCCTCGATAAATCCGCCGACGGGAAAAGTGAGATAAACCGGATCGATTTTGGTAAATATTCTGTTCTGATGTATTCCGGAAATACCTTGTCGCTGGTGGGTATCACCTCCCATGAAGAAAAAGAAAAAGTAATGGATCAGTTGAAAAAATGTCTTGCTATACTCGAGGAGAGATTCGGTCATATTATCAAGGATTGGGACGGAGATACGAGCAAAGTAGAGGATATCAAACCGTGGATAGAACAGATGGTGAAGGGAGAGTTGGTCACAGGGGATAATGCGGAGAATTAGCCAGTTAAATGCACCCTCGACCCACCTGTAATCATTTTCGGTTCGGGTATGAGAAAATTATGTGATAAGAGTTAATAATAAAGGAAGCAATGAAACTGTCAGATATCCTAAAAGAGGTCAACGGATGAAACCGGATTTTAACTGGAAGTTCATTGTGATAATCGAAATCATCGGGATAATTGTAATAGGCGTAGGTATCTTTCGGAGTGGAATCACAGGTGGCGTCATTGCAGGAATCGGAGCACTTTTTTTGCTGGTTTCAACCATCAGGCATTTTTCGGAGATCGCTCTTGCCGGCTTGGTAATCGGTGCGGTCTTTGGTGGAATAGTGACCTATCTCCTGGGTAATACCGCCGATCTATTCACAGGGATGTTCTCGGGCGGCATGCTGGGTTACATTATTTGCGGCAACATTTTTTGGAGCTTAAATATCCGTAACCGTGATGAAATAGTAGCGTCTTTCAGCGAGATCAGGTCAACAGTGAATAGTAGGATGAAGGAAACCGAACGGATGATCGATGAAGTTGGAAAGTACGGAATAAGCCCCACCATCTACCAAAAAACACTTTCCCATCAAAAGGGACTCGTAAAGAATATCCACTGCAATGAGAAAATGGTAAAATCCTTAAAAAAAGCGATCCTCCTCTATAATGATGTCAATGAGAGTCTGGATGAGCTTACAAGTCAAATAACTCAGCGCAGGGACCTAGCGCAGAGAGCATACAGGCCATCGGACTCGGACAAAAAGAAAAAGGGTGAATCACCTTACGTTAAGGGTTCCAAATGGACCGTGGAAAAACCGGGTTACGAAATACGTGATAGCGTCACTGGAGCCACCATCGAGAAATCGGAAGACGCCCCATCTCCTACGAAGAAAGAAGAGATGCAAAAAAAGGAAAACAGCACCGAACTCGCACCTTACAGGTCTGCAAGAGAGGCCAGCATCGCACCATCAAGATCATATATTGAATATATTCCCCCGCCTCAATATAAACCCGCTCCATCATTTATCCGAAATGCGCTGCCAAATTATAATATAACGGACCAGGTTCATTCCGGGACAAATGCGGACATTTACCAGGCTACCGATTCCACTGGAAGAAGAGTCTCCATAAACGTGCCGCAATTCAAGAAAGGTGTCTCATTCAACCAGGCGACCCGGGAAAAATTTGTCGCCAGAACAAATGGGTGGAAGGAACTAAAGCACGATAATATCGTTGAGGTCTATGAAAGCGAGGCTCGAATACTTCCACACGTTGTAACCGAACCCTTGGACGGGGGAAACTTGAGCAATTTGATGGATAAACACAAGTTGACCATGGAAGAATCTATCCATATCATGAACAAGGTGCTTCACGGAATATCCTATGCGCACGAAAAAGGAGTGGTCCACCGGAATCTTAATCCCGAAAATATCTTCCTCACGAAAGCAGGAGCCCCGAAGATAGGGGATTGGGGGATCGGAAAGGTCATGGCCTCGGGTATGAGTGGAATGGGTTCCAATAACATGTATGCATATTCGGCACCCGAGGAGTTCGACAAAAAGGAGTTCGGAAAGATCGAAAGAAGGACCGACATATTTCAACTTGGAATCCTGTTCTACGAGATGTTAACAGGAACGAATCCCTTTCAGGATGCAATCGCTGTTGGCAGTATCGGAAGCATACTCAAGAAAAACCCTAAACCGCCCAGCAGCATTAATCCAGACATTCCTCCCGAGATAGACGAAATGATACTCAGGGCACTTGAAAAGAGCAAGAACCAGCGTTGGGAAAGCACGGATGACATGTACAAGATCATCAGCAGTATTATCGGACAATAAATAATTGATAATAATTGATCTTAAATAAATTAAAACGAATCAAATTATTATTAATTCTAGTTCAAAACGATATAAAATTAATGAAAAATGTGCTGTTTTACCAAGGGGAAACAATAAATATAAAAAAGATATTATCAACGATAATCTTTTAGTTTTAGCTTTAACAAGCGGGATGCACGATGCCCTCCGACATGAAGAATTTCATCGATCCAGTAAAGGATTTGCGGGAAGATGAAAATATAAAATCGATTCACAAATTGAATGAGGAAATTCAGGTTAAAGGAAAAAAAATTGTTTACAACCCGGCTAATAAATACAATATACGAATCATTACAGAGAAAGATGAACCCGAGTCCATCATTGCCGATGCTTTGAAAAATGGGGCCACGGATGACGGGCAGATAGTAAAATGGGCATATGATCGCGGGGGGGAATCCATCCTGATTTCATCCATAAAAAGATTACTTCGATCCATGGAATGCAGCTCCAAGATCGGCTGTCCTCACAAACACGACAGGATGAATTTCATAAACGTCATGACCTCTTGTATGGGTAGGATCGGTGGCTGTTCATTCCTGAATTACGACCTATCGCCTTACTACGACAGATGGAAGAAAAACCGCGATAGGCAGTACGGTGATTCCATAGGAAACAGGGTGGTGGTGGAGGGGAAGATATCCAAGATCAAGGAGGTTTCAAGGTTCCGGAACGATAAATTCATCCACATACATCTCTTTGATACAAAACTTAGAACAAAAGATGCTGCGGCCGCTGGAAAAGGAAGATATACAAGGGACCTGTGGGTGGAAATTCCCAAGAACACAATGGTGAAATTCGACATGTCCTGCCATTTCTGCCTTGAAGATACTATCTCGGTCACTGGAATAATAGAATTCCATAAATACTTCGGGGATTACTGGTTGGGCGATGTGGCATATATGGAAGCGGTTCGTAGGAGAGGGGGGGCGCCGGCGATGAAGTACTGAAACTGCAGGGGGATCATAACGCTGACGAGCGTCCTCGGAATCGTAAAATACTTTATCGAGCGGCCCATTAACCTTTCTCCAGGATTCCTGTTATGTAATAATTACTTTTCAACAAAAGGATTGAATCAAAGCTTCATAAAGGGGATGGAATGAAAGATTTCATCGAATTGGACGGGTCATCGCTGACCATTGAGGATTTTATTGATATAGCCAGGCGCGGTAAAAGGGTAAAGTTAAGTGAAGAGAGCTTGCAGAAGGTGGAAAAGAGCCGGGAAGTGGTGGAAAGGGTAATCAGTGAGAATAAACCAGTTTACGGTATCAATACCGGTTTCGGTGACCTGGCGAAAGTAGGGGTCGAAGCCGGTTCACTGGAACAATTGCAGGACAATCTCATTCTCTCCCACTGTGCCGGTGTGGGCGAGCCCATCAACGAGGAAGAGAGCAGGGGGATGATGGCGCTGCGGATCAATACCCTTGCCAAAGGTTATTCGGGTATCAGGGCGAATACCCTTTCAACCCTGGTGGAGATGCTGAACCGCGGCATAATACCGATCATCCCCTCGAAAGGTTCACTGGGTGCCAGTGGTGACCTGATTCCATTGGCCCATATGGCAAACGCTCTGTTTGGAAGAGGGGAGTGCCGTTACAAGGGTGAATTCGCCACCGTGAAATATGCGTTTGAAAATGAGAAATTGAGTCCCGTGGTCCTTGCGGCAAAGGAAGGGCTCGCTCTTATAAATGGAACCCAATTCATGTGTTCCCTGGGTGCGATCTCCTGCTTTGATGTGGACAATCTTCTCAAGAACGCGCAGATCGTAGGAGCAATGGCCGTGGAAGCACTAATGGCGACCGATAAATTCGTGTCTGAAAAGGTTCACCTCCTGAGACCTCATACTGGTCAGATGGCTGTTGCCGAAAACCTGCGAAAACTCGTGGCGGGCAGTGAGATAATTGCATCGCATATGGATTGTGACACTGTACAGGATGCATACACTTTGAGATGCGTTCCGCAAATATTAGGCGCCTCCGCTGACGTGCTGGCACATGTACGGGAAAAAATAACTATCGAGATGAATTCCACTACGGACAATCCAATAGTATTTCCCGATTCGGGGGATGTCGTATCCCAGGGTAATTTTCATGGACAGCCCATAGCAATGCCTCTCGATTATCTTGGGATCGGCACGGCGGAAATGGGAGATTGGTGTGAGCGTTTGACGTTCAGGATGCTTTCTTCCAGCCTTTCGGGACTGCCTCCTTTCCTCGTGAGGGAAAGCGGGTTGAACTGCGGACTTATGCTCTCCCAGTATACGGGAGCCGCTCTTGTTGCTGAGAACCGTATATTGTGCCACCCGGCATCTGTGGACTCAATATCCTCCTCTGCCGGCCAGGAGGACCACGTGTCAATGGGTGCAACGGCAGCACTAAAATTAAGACAGATAATCGAGAATACGGGATATATACTCGCCATTGGAATGCTGTGTGCTAGCCAGGCCCTGGATTTCAGGAACGGTACCAAGGCCGGAAGGGGAACCCGGGCCGCCTACGAGGCAGTAAGGGAAAGAATATCCCCACTGGAACAGGACCGCTACATAAAGGACGACATAGACATCCTTTTTAACATGGTGCGCTCAGGAGAGATAGTGGACAGGGTGGAAACCGCGGTGGGAGAATTGATGTGAACGAGAAGAAGTTTACAATTAAAATATGACAAAAATGGGTGGGGTTTTTAGACAGGTGTAAAAATGGCAGAAACAGCGATGACGACAGCGGATATCAACAAGGCGATATCCCAAAGGAGCACGGAAAGCAGGGTAATAAGGATCGGAGGTTTAACGGGACAGGATGCAGTGGCCGTTGGTATCGATGAAGATCTGGAATTGCAGGTGATCGGCGCAGCGGGTGATTTTTTCTGTGCGCTCAATGCGAAAGCTGTCATAACTCTCGAAGGCAACGCGGGCAATTACGCAGGGGACAATATAACTGGCGGCGGGTTGATAATAAACGGTAATGCCGGAAAGGGAGCCGGAGCAAACCTTGGACACGGTATCGTGGTTATCAAGGGAAATGCGGGGAATTCTCTCGGTATAGGAAATCGAAGCGGAACCATTATCGTGAAAAAAAATGCTGGTAACGATACGGGACTCCTTCAAAGTGACGGTTACATCATAATTTGCGGGAATGTCAAAAAAAGACTAGGCCATCTTATGAGTGGGGGGGCTATCTTCCTTGGCGGCAAGGCCGAATCCCTTGGTGACAATGTAAAAGTTCTGAGCCTCAACGATGTCGATAAAAAGCGGTTGAAAATATATTTCGAGCACTACGGTATTGAGCGTGATCCTGACACTTTTAAAAAGATCATGGCGAGAGACGAGAACGCCATTCCCCTTCTTACTCCAAGAATGGTCAAGGCAGACAATGAGGGGGCTCTGAGTAACATAGTAAATCCTCCTGCCGTCCTGTATTCACCGGCTTCCATGGACTTCGATTACGCGTCCGGGCAGGATGCCACTGTGGTAAATATCGGTAAGGGACGGGTGAAAGAGCCATTATCGCTACCGGTTCCCATAATCATGGATACTCCCCTTGAAGGGATCGTCCGTGTCGGGATAAAGGAGCAATTTTCTCGCCTTTCCACAAAGCTGGGAATTCCGTACATTCACGGTGCGGGTAATTACAGTACCGCTGAAATCGAGGAGACCGGCAAGGGTGCCAAGATGATCTCGTGCTGGACACCGGGGCGGGAAGCCATGTCCGCAAAAATGCTCAAGGCTTCCTCGGCAGTTATTGTGGATATCAGCTCGGGAATGGACACCATGATCGGTGCGGGATATTATTCTCCTGAGAGCGAAGAAACAAACACAACCGACGGATCGAGTTCCAGATGGCTCGTCCCCCAAAGGCACCTTGACATGGAATCCGTAAATGACTTGAAAAAACACCTTCTTTTAATAAGGGAAATCACCGGGTACAGGATACCTGTGATCATCAGAATGGAAGCGGGTCATATTTACCAAGACCTGAAACTGGCCTTGAAGGCTGGGGCGGATTCAGTGATTCTACGCGAGGCAGGCGTTTTCAGGAAAATTGATCAACTTATGCGAAATAGCTATCCCGTAATGGGTATTTTTCCAGTAATACGGAAGGTCAAGAGAGAATTGAGCTTAAAAGATGACATAACTATAGGGATAGAAATGAAATATCGTGGTCCGGATCTGGCAAAGACCATTGCTTTGGGAGCGGATTATACCGTCCTTCCAACCGCAGATATCATTGGATGTCACGAATGCATAAACTGCAATTCCGGCAAAATCTGCCAGGGCCTTTCCCACATCATACCGGGCTCCAAAACTGGATATGGTGAAATAACCCTCAAGGCTCTTGAAAACGAAATAAGAAAATTGGAATCTGAACTAAGAAAAGAGCTGATTTCACAGTCATTGTCTTCTGTGAGCGGATTATCACACCGCCTGCTCTATACTTCGGATTATAATACGGCTGCGTTGACGGGGATTAAGCTTGCCGGTTACGGAAGAAAGCTGCCGATGTGGTCCCATTAACGATGCGTGTCGTCTTTCATTTTTTTAAGACGAGTTGTTTTGTATTCTAATCAGGTTTTCGAGTTGATGACAGTACCACTATAACTTTTAAATAAATTAAGATGCTTACAACTACATTATTACTTGTCGGATTTATATATCCAATGGACAATGTGAAAACTTTAGTAACCTTTGAATGGACAATAAAAAGGAGAATTAACATGAAAGACTATATCAAAAGAACAATAGTACTGTCATTATCGGCATTCATGCTCTTTTCAGGCGTGGTGCTGTTCAACAACTGGCTTTCGGACATTTCTTCCGGTGCAAACGTCTATCACACCGGCGGCACCTCTGGTGATGAGAATTGGGCAGCGGCGAATATCCACTACGTGGATGACGAATATAATATAACATCCGGAGACACCCTGACCATCCAGGCCGGGGCTAGTGTGTATATGGACGGCCATAATGGTTTGCGGGGAAATATAACCGTTCAAAGCGGCGGGAAACTCGTGATCGAGGGAAGTTCGGGAAATTTTGTTTATATTACCTCAAATGCCACAACACCTGCTGCCGGGGATTACGGCGGTATCGTGGTGGAGAACGGCGGTGTCGCTTTTATCAACTATACTTGTATCGGAAATGCCACCATCGGAATTGACATAACAGGGGGAAATACGGAGGTCAATTATTGTACTATCAACGAAACCTCAGATCTGGGAATCAATTTCACAGGCTCCGGATCACCAGTTATAAAGGACTCTGTTATTAACAATACGGGCAGCGGTATCATATCCAGCGGAGGTATAAGTATCGAATCCAACGGCCTTGTATCCGGTTGTACGATCTTCAACTCCAGCAATTCCGGTATTCATGTTAACAGCGGCACACCATTAATAGAATACACTTATATTCATAATACCACCGGTAACGGTATCAGGATAAACGGAACGGCCGTGCCCGGTATAGAAGATTGTAACATCTCTGACACTAATAATCATAACATTCACATTCTAGGCAGCAGCCGAAATATAGTCGTATACAACAGTACCATAGGATATCGAAATGGCGGTGGAGATACAATAAAAATAGATGCAGCGGCGGAATTCGTCAATCTGACTCTCCTGAATTCTACCTTCGT
The DNA here is from genome assembly GCA_964342815.1 of uncultured archaeon. Taxonomy (GTDB): domain Archaea; phylum Thermoplasmatota; class Penumbrarchaeia; order JASLWR01; family JASLWR01; genus JASLWR01. The sequence continues at coordinate 15,190 of CAYFHS010000033.1, forward strand.
TAACAACACCTTCGACGTGGATTCCAAGGGCAACCTTTCAATCGATTATCACGTTGAGGTTTATGTGAACAACTCTGCGGATGCCCCCATACCCGGTGCAACGGTGGATATGATTCATAACGGCTCGACCCACTTTACCGGGACCACAGATGGAAATGGTATTGTCTGGATCCAGGGAATTCATTTCATGCACAATGCTACCGGGGTCTGGATAATCGGCAATTATTCAGTGAACGTAAGTCATGGCGAATATGCAGCCTCAGAGCAAAATACTTATGCAGACATGTTCATCAAGTTGGACTTCCAGTTAGTCGATACAACCAGTCCAGTGGCAGATGCGGGAGCCAACCAGACCGTTAACCAGAGCGATCTGGTCACCTTCGACGGTAGCGGCAGCACCGATAACGTTGGGGTTGAAAATTACACATGGACATTCACTGACGGGAGTGCACAAACACTGTACGGAGTTGGGCCGAACTACACATTCAATAATGCAGGGTCATTCGTAGTAACCTTAACGGCTAAGGATGCTGCAGCAAATACAAACACCGATACGGTGACAATTACCGTCAACGATACAACGAACCCCGCAGCCGACGCAGGACCGGCTCAGACGGTGAATCAAAGCGACCTGGTAACTTTTAACGGAAGTGCCAGTTCTGACAACATTGGGGTAACGAACTATACCTGGAACTTCACCGACGGGGGAGCACAAATTTTGTATGGAGCTGGGCCGAACTACACTTTCAACGATGCTGGCTCATTCGTGGTTACCTTGACGGTCAAGGATGCGGCGGGCAATTCGCATTTGGATACGGTGACAATTACAGTGAACGACACCACGAACCCGGTAGCAGATGCAGGCGCAAACCAAACCGTTAACCAGGGTGATCTGGTCACCTTCAACGGAAGCGGCAGTACCGATAACGTGGCTGTGGACAACTATACCTGGACATTTGCCGACGGCGGAGCGCAGACCATTTACGGTGTAGATGCAAACTACACTTTCAACGATGCTGGCTCATTCGTCGTCACATTAACTGCAAAGGATGCCGCAGGTAATACAAACACGGATACCGTCACCATTACAGTGAACGACACTGCAAACCCCGTAGCAGACGCAGGACCGGCTCAGACGGTGAATCAAAGCGACCTGGTAACTTTTAACGGAAGTGCCAGTTCTGACAACATTGGGGTAACGAACTATACCTGGAACTTCACCGACGGGGGAGCACAAATTTTGTATGGAGCTGGGCCGAACTACACTTTCAACGATGCTGGCTCATTCGTGGTTACCTTGACGGTCA
>CAYFHS010000033.1:16596-47871 GCA_964342815.1 uncultured archaeon
ACGGAAGCGGCAGCACTGATAACGTGGCCGTGAGCAACTATACCTGGACATTCAACGACGGAGGGGCACAAACTTTGTATGGGGCGGGGCCAAATTACACTTTCATCACTCCAGGCGTATTCGTGGTTACACTCACCGCAAAGGACAGCGCCGGCAATACCCATACCGATACTTTGACGGTGACAGTAAATGAAACGACAGACCCTGTAGCAAACGCTGGTCCGGACCAGATAGTGGATCAGGGCGATCTCGTTACCTTCAACGGAAGCGGGAGCAGCGACAACGTGGGTGTGGTCAACTACACCTGGACTTTCAATGACGGAGAAGCACATACCTTGTATGGGGCTGGTCCGAATTATACCTTTAACAACTCCGGTGCTTTCGTCGTTACCCTGAACGTCACGGATCTAGTTGGAAACTGGCACACAGACACATTGACTGTCACAGTGAACGATACGCAAAAGCCAGTGGCAAATGCTGGCCCCGACCAGGCCGTGAACCAGGGAGACACCGTGACCTTCGACGGCAGCGGCAGTACTGACAACGCGGCCTTAGATAACTACACGTGGACATTCACCTATGACAGTATTCTGGTTTACCGGTTCGGCCCAAATCCCTCCAGTCCATTTCAGATAGCCGGACAATACATTGTGACTCTGAACGTTACCGATACCTCCGGTAACTGGGCTGTCGATACTATGACAGTAACTGTTAATGACACAACAAAACCGGTGGCAGATGCAGGGCCGGACCAGACGGTCTTCCAGGGGGATACAGTTTATTTTGACGGCAGCGGAAGCAGCGACAACATTGGCGTGGTTAACTATACCTGGACATTCGACGACGGGGGCATACAAACTTTGTATGGAGTTGGCCCCAATTACACTTTCAATAATGCGGGTGCATTCATCGTTACCCTTAACGTAACGGATGCTGATGGGTATTGGACGGTCAACACGGTGCTGATAACTGTCACCGATATTACAAATCCCATTGCGAACGCCGGCTTGGATCAAACTGTGAACCAGTATGTCAAAGTTTATCTCAACGGCAGCGGCAGCACGGACAATACTGCCATTATCAATTATACATGGACATTCCTTTACAAAGGCATCTCGGTCCACCTGTTCGGAGACAAGGCAAGCTGGATCTTCGAGGATGCCGGTATGTACACATTGACGCTTAGGGTTCTTGACGATGAGGGGAACGCCGCAACCGATACCATGACCGTGACCGTTGTCGATATAACGGAACCCACCGCGGAAGCTGGTGATAACCAGACTGTGAAAATAAATTCCATAGTGTTTTTCGACGGCAGCGGAAGCAGCGATAACGTTGGGATAGTTAACTACACGTGGACCTTGAACGACAGCGGCCTGCAAACTTTGTACGGACAGCTCCCCAACTATACTTTCGGAAATGCAGGAATCTTCGAGGTTACCCTTAATGTGTCCGATGCGGAGGGAAACTGGGCAATTGATACATTATTCATAACCGTTACAGATTATCTGGCACCCGTCATATCTCCGATACCCGATCAGAAATTAACACAACTGGAGGAACTTCGCATTCCGGTGACGGCAACCAGCCCGGAAGGAGGGGCCATCACGTTTACTCTCGTAAATGCTCCCGCCGGTATGGGTATCAACATCATTACCGGTGAGATAGTCTGGATCCCTTCGGTTGATCAGGTGGGTATATTTAACATAACCCTAAGCGCTTCCGATATCAGGGGGATAAGTTCTGTGATCAGCTTCACCGTTACCGTAACGGCTCTGAATCGACTTCCAGTACCCGTTTTCAATCAAACGGCTGAATCTGTAACTCCCACGACAATAATATTCAACGCTTCCCTCTCTAGTGATTCCGATGGTACGATTCTTACATACATCTGGGATTTTGGAGACGGTTCCGCAGGAGTGGGTAAGGTCGTCACCCATACATACGATAATCAAGGGGACTACACGGTGAATCTCACCGTTATCGACAATGCCGGAGGAAGCGCTTCGGTGGAAAAGACCATCACTGTGGAAGCAGGCGGCCAGGTAGGGACAGTTTCAGGAATCATAACATTTTCCGATGGAAATCCCAACAATGTGGTAGCAATGATCACCGTGAGCCTTGGAGGGAAGATAACTCAATCCGCCGACGGCAACAGCTTCGTGCTGACAAATCTACCATATGGGAAATACCTCGTCAGGGTGACGGCTGAAGGGTATCATGCTGAAGTTGTCAATTATCAGGTGGAAGGCGACGGAACCCTTGATTTCCACCTGAAAGAGCTCAGAAAGGTAAAAGATAATGAATCGGAAAATATAGTCCACAAGGATCCCAAAGGGAAAGTCGTTGTGGATGTTGTCATTATGGGGAACGGAACTCCGCATTTCAATGAAATGGATCAAAACGAGACGGAGCAAAGAACAGGAGAGAACCCCACAGGTGTGAAAGACATGGGAGTTTTCGTGGAGATCACATTCAATGGAACCCTTATTTGGATCCGCATTGAGGTTCCCTACGACGAATCAGCCCTGCCAGACGATGTGGAAGAATCCTCCTTGAAACTCTATTTCTGGAACACGGCAACGAATACGTGGGAAGTTATAGAGGGGAGCAGTGTGGACACCGATGCAAATATCGTCTGGGCAAACGTGACCCATCTGACCATATTCGCACCCATGGGTGCGGTAAAGGAAGTTGGCGGAGACGGAGGGGAAGAGAGCAGCAACACCTATATGATAGTCATATTCGTGGTAGTTCTCGGAATTCTGGTTGTCGTTCTCCTGCTGTTCGCATCCAGGAAAAAAGGAAAATCCGAGGGGCAATCCGATGACGATTTCACAGACCTTAAGGAAGATGGAGAAGAAGAGGAGGACGAGGAGGAGGGAGAAGATTCCGAAGAGGATGGTGAATTCGAATGTCCCGATTGCGGCGATATGATCGGAGAGTTTGATACCGTTTGCGGCAAGTGCGGCGCAGAATTCGAGGGAGAAGAAGAGGAGGAAGAGGAGGAGAAAGAAGACGAGAAGGAAAAGGGAGAAGAGGAAGAGACAGAAGAGGAGGGTGGCGAGGAAGATGATTGGGGCGAGGACCTGGATGAAGGGGACTGGGAGGAGGATGAAGAAGAAGAAGGAGAATGGGGCGGCGAGGAAGAGGACGAGAAGGATGAGGAGGAAGAAGACGGCGATGACGAGGGAGAAGAAGGGGATTGGGGTGACGAGAAATCCGATGAGGGGACGGAAGAGCCCGAAAAGGAGCAGGATGAGGAAAAAGAGGAGGAAACCGATGGGGAGGAGGATGAAGACAAGGCGGAGGATGAAGGCGATGAAGGAGAATGGGGTGACGAGGACGAGGAAGCCGAGGAGGATGCGGATGACGACAAGGCGGAGGATGAAGGCGATGAAGGAGAATGGGGTGACGAGGACGAGGAAGCCGAGGAGGATGCGGATGAAGGCGATGAAGGGGATTGGGGCGGCGAGGAGGAAGCCGATGGGGAGGAGGTTGACGACGAGGAGGATGCGGATGAGGGCGATGAAGGGGATTGGGGTGACGAGGACGAGGAAGCGGATGACAAGTCGGAAGAGCCCGAAAAGGAGCAGGATGAGGAGGGGGACGGCAACGATGACGAAGGAGTATGGGATGAAATTGACCTAGAAATATTCGAGGATTAATCGGAATACCCTCGAATTTGGAAAAATCATTTCGGTGGTCAAAAAAGGCCGAAAAAGTATCAATTCTTACTTTTTATTATAACCATAATTCCAACAATTTATATATGATAACTGAATTAGCCCTGTAAAGTATCTTTTTTAATAAATATCAAGTAAAAAAAACAAAACAGGTGAAAACATGGGAAACAAAACGAAGATCGGAATTATATTTGAAATGATAGGTCTGATTCTGTACGTCCTGGGTGCGTTGGCGATAATCATAGGCGTTCTCGCTGTCTGGGGAAGTGCAAGCGACGCGGCAGATTCTGGTGATAAACTGGCTTTGGCCGATGCGGTCGTGTTCTTTGTAACGATGTTACTGGTATTTTGTGGAGCATTGGTTTTGGGCTTCATATCGATCCTAGTTGGATTGATCATGCAAGTTGTTACAGCCAAGGAATTCGACAATCATACCATGGCCATTGCAGGATTGGTAGGTTTTGTGCTGGGATTTATTCTGTCGATCATAGGACAGTTTGCATCGCCGGTTCTGGGTGCAGTTGGCTCGATTATCGCCTTTGTATCATTAGGCCTTCCATTGTTGAAGATAGGTGGCAAGATGCCGGCGATCATTGGTATGGCTGTTGGAGCCATATGTTCAATAATCAGCTTGGTCCTGTCCCTTGGTGCAGACATTACATCACCGGAAGAAGCCATGAACTTCATCTATGCCCAGCTAGCACTGGGAGCTGGTAATTTAATTGGCTATGGATTATTTGCCGTAGCATGTATAATGGCGTTGAAATGGACTGCGGAGCATTATAAAAAAGGAGGAGCGGCTCAAGCAGCACCTGGACCCATGCCGGGCCAACCGGGACAACCCCCGCAAGCGGCACCGGGTTCCTACGAAGCAATGTACGGCACACCCCCGCCGCAATAATCATCACTGACAGCCGCCTGTTTAGGCATGTGAGTGGTAAATATATATGGGGTCGTCACTCAGCGGACGATCCCTTTTTTTTATTTCTTTCTGAGCTAGTTTTTTTTATATTGTGTTTTCCGGTTGATTCTGCACCTCTGATCGTTTCAGGTTGGTATAACTATATTATCAAAAAATTTTTCGACAAATGTTGCATATATCCATAGGTAAATTTTGCTAAAACCCGTCGACAAATGTCCCAGTTCACCTTCGGGCAAATGTCCGATTCACTCAATTTTCCACCACCCCCGATTCCCATCTTACATTCACTCCTTTTTTTAAAACCCAGTACCCAAAAGTTTTACTTTCACTTACCCCCCTCCCCCCTGCTCACTGTTATATACCCATTGAACATTTGTCCATTTGTCATGGGAATTCCGTTGCCCATGATCAACATCAAAAAGAAAAACGGGATTGATATAATGAACAAGCGAAACAAGAAACAGAAACTGAAGGAATTCAGAAAACAGATGAAAATAATCGAAAGAACACACACCGATAGGACCGCCATAGAAGAAGCCAAACTACTACTTCATGTCCTTATATTCCAGTTCGACGGTTATGCAAGGCAGCAACAACTAATAATTGAACATATGTCTTCTAGTTTCCATTGGGGGAATAAACGTACTATTAGGGTTTTAAAAACAATGGCTGCAATTGGTGTAGTTGATCGCTGGAAGTCCGAATCCGATAACTGGACTCTCTTTTTCCTGGTCAAGGGTTTTCTGGAAGAATGCAAAGATCGAATAATCCGAGCTACCCTTGCCATCACTGAAAGAATAAAACGCAGTTTTTCATCAATAATATCCATAAACCGGGCTAACATTGGAAATAATCACGCCATCTGGCTCCCAATATAGGAATAATTATCAAGGTAACATGGCGTTTTCAATGCAAACACAGTGATACTTTGCGAAATCGAGTTCACTCGGTCAAATACCCCTGCTCGCCGCATGAGGAACAGACGACAACCGTTGGCCGTTCAGATGTTGATACAACGTTCGTTGCACTGCATACATGGCATTCTATCAATACAGGTTTTATATCGGACTTTCCGGCCTGCTCAACAGACGCATCCGCTTCCACTTCTTTCATAGCCTCTTCGATGCCCGCATCGGCTTCTTTTATCTCAGCTTTTGCCGCCGATGGCCCGGGGGGCAGTGCTTTCTGGGCAGATGGTGCAGTAGGTAACTGCTGCTGGGGAGCACTCGGTTGTCCCTGCATTTCCTGCTGAAGTTTCTTTACCTGCTGCTGAAGCTGCTGATACTCCTGTATCAGGGCCTGCCGCTGCTGAGGGTCCTTCGTTTGAGGCAGTTCGGTCTGGATCTCCGCAGCCCGTTTCTGTACCTTTTGATACAACTGCTTCACATGTTCCGGAAAGTCCTGCTGCTGGGGAGCTTGTGGCGGGCCTCGGGCTGTGGGAGGTGCGCCCGGTGGACCCGGCGGCCCTCCTCCGGGTGGTCCGGGCGGGCCGCCTCTGGGCGGTCCGGGTGGTCCCCTATGTTGTTCCTGCGGCCATGCCGGTTGCTGTACGGGTTGAGGTCCAACAGGGGAACCCTGCGGAACGTCACGGTCTTTTTTCTTCTTCACAACCATGATCACAGCTATCAATATCAGTCCGAGAACGACGAATCCGATAATGACTATTATCAACCACATCGGAATACCGCCTTCGTCACCACTGGCCAATTTAATATCCGGTTCGCCTAAAGGATGGGATTCGGCATCATTGGGATCTGTACCCTTCTCGTATTCCATTGAATTTGAATATCCATCACCGTCAGGATCATCATCCTTTCCAGAGATTTCGGTACTATCGAAATATTGCTCCTCCCAGCCGTCGGGGATACCATCATCATCCTGGTCCAACTTCCAATTGGTCTCTTTATCCAGATCATACGGTTTTTCATGGCTGTTCCACTCATAGGTCGTTGTCCAGGCAACTGCACTTATCTTGTACTCGCGGCCGATCTCTCCATTAATGCTCATACCACCCGGAACCTCATCTTTTTTCACCTTATCTGTGTATTCATATTCGAGAACCCAGACATCTCCGTCCAATTCCGGATTTATGAAAAGAGCATAGTAATCGTCCCAGTACCTCGGGTCCTCCGGGAAATAGTTTTCAAGGTTATCAACGTCCATCAGGGGCGTCCATTCCAAATCCGAGGATTTATCTTTGACCCCAAAGTACAAGTCGATATGATCGATCTCATCCCCCTGAACCGATGCTGTCACCTCGATGTTGTAATTGTAGGTTATTCTCGCGTTCCGGTCATCAAGTTCGGAGACCAGTAGGGAAACATTTACCTTAGTTATCTCAATCTCCACTGCTATCTCAGGGGTCAGCTCCCGCGATGGGAGCTTCTGGGTCATACCGGCCTCCGGGTCGATCAGGGGCTGAGGTTTTTCCAGATTGTTTATTGTAATTACTGGGCCGAAGTTGGACTGTTCCACCATTTTTTCATCATAATTGTCATGGACGTCCACAGCCACTACCACCACGTAATATTTTGTCCAATCCTTAAGTGGGGCACCTCCAACAGATGTTACCGTCGTGGATGATGTGCTGCGGACATCAACGGTCTTGTCCGGTATCGTGGATTCAATATCCGAGATCACGGTCCTGGAAACGAAGATGGAATAATGATCGAAGTCATCAACAATGGTGGGAATCCATGTGACCGTTATGCTCTTACCCTCGTCGTCCGGCGTATCCACCGCCGTCAACCCTGTCAATGCAGGAGGAGGTGTCAGGTCTTTGGCAATGGAAGTAGCTATATTCGACATAGGTCCCACATTTCCCTCTTCGTCCAAAGCCATTACGGTAAAATTGTGGATTTTTCCACTTTCGAGACCCGTAATCATCAACGTCTCCTTTTGTCCGGGGAAATCGGGATTGGGTATATCCTCTTTATTCGGCATGTCGAAGGCATTTATCAAGTCCGCCATATCCTCAATTTCCTCCCGCGAGCATTTGATTATATAATCCCTGGAAAGACCTTCCGCGCCGTCATCGCCCGGTGCTGTCCACTCGAGCTCCACCTCCCCGTCCTCCTCTCCCGGGACAGCTTCCAGGTCATCTATGGCACCCGGGGGATTGTGATCGGGGGCAAATGCCTTAACCACGTCGGACATATCCCCCTGCTGCTCGGCTTCGTCCAGTGCGACAATTGCAAAGTAGTATTCAGTGCCGCTGGTCAATCCCGTAACGGTGAAGGCTTCGTCGCTGCCCGGATTTCCGGGATTGGGTATATCGTTCTTGTTCGGAACATTCTTTGCATTCTCGAAAGATGCAAGGCTGGTAATGTCCCCGTCCGAATATTTTATTACATAGGAATCCGCTTTTCCCTGCTGGCTGTCCCCATCTTCGGCCACTGCTGTCCATGTCAGATTGATGGCTCCGTCGATTTTACCGTGCGGCTCAGCTTCCAGGTCGTCGATCTGCGCCGGTGGTTCGTCGGGGTCCACCACCAGTTCCTGTGTAGTGACATCCGACCATGCCCCTTCACTGTCCTTTACCTTGAAGCCCACAGTATAGGTCCCATGGGACAGGGTGTCCGCCGTGATACTGGCTTGGGTTCCTAGCTCAATGACCGGACCTGTAGCTTTCTGTGCGGTCCATAGGTATCCTGACGTGGCATCGCCATCCTCTTCATCGGTACCATGTCCGGTGAATGTTATATCCACCAGTTCTCTGGCCGGACTCGGATCAATTGAATCGATGATGGCTACCGGCTTGTAGTTCGTAACATAATCAACATCCAATATCGGGCGCTGCGCTGCTGTTCCGTATTCTTTAGATCTGAAGAACTTGATGGCATCACTGCCGGAACTACCGATCAGTATCACGCCATTGTTAGTAATATCTCCATTTACCCAGGCCTGGACAATATTCGTGACTGAGATCGTTGTCGTGCCGTAACCGGTATTGGGCGTGGCGCCGCTACCTGAGGGAGATCCGGCATAATCTCCACCGGATTGTGACCATGAGCTTGAACCGTCATAAGTGTTCCAGGTTGCGCCATCCGATGTGATGCCGCTCATGGATCCGGTCCCCTCCGTCCAGCTATGGGTCAGTGGGTTTGCCGTAATTGTCAGGGGGTCGTTAATACCTCCTTCTATAGGAGCTCCGGTCCCACCGTCGATGCCGTTGTAACAAAGATGATAGGTCAGTTTGATACTGGCCGAGGATATTTCCGCATTCGGTGGAATCGAAGTGATATCGAATTGGATGAGAACCCTGAACTGTTTCCAGTCCGAACTACTGTCGAGAGGTATTATAAGATCGGGGTCGCTTCCTATATTTGAATTCGTATCCGGCGGCGTACCACCCGTAAAACCGCAAATGGTGGTATCCTTCAAGGCACCGAACGATTCTACCCGGGTTCCCTGCATCAGGGATTGATCATATGCTCCAGTGTGATAATCATTGACACTTTGATCACCACTTTTTATCCGAGCGTGATTATCTTGTGAGGCTTCATTTATTCCACGCAGGGGGATACCGCTGGTGAAAAATGCAATTATGATTAATATAGCCACGCTGGTAATTAAAAACCTTCCAAACCGAGTGTGTCCGTTTTCTCCGTTTATACCCATCATGAGTCAGGCGCTCCTTTTCTATAAAAATAAACTCGAAATTCAAAGAGAAAAATACCTCCGTCTAATAGAATTGCATATTATTAAAGATTACTATGCACTTTTACTAGGAAAAAACCTGATATTCATATGGGAGAGCTACAAAAAAATTTAAAATAATTGATTACGGGATATAGAATTCACGGTACGGAAGCGGGGGCCAGGTGGAAAATATTATTCCTTGAACTTGTAACGGTAGGATTTTCCAGGTGAGTTCGTCCTTCCATACATCACTTCGTCGCTTTCTCTCAATTTTTTCAGGGACATAGTGACAGCACCCTTTCCGATCCCTATCGCCCGGCTTATCTCGTTTGACGTGAACCACTCGCCGGGGTGGTTTTGAAGAAATTCGTAGACTTCTTGCTGTCCCATGAATAAACGGGAACATATTCTCAGACTTATATTTATGGGAGATAAATTTTGTTACGGAAAATAACGATGGGCATTTTTTTATGGGTAAAAATCGGGTAGATATTGAAAAAATCTCTCGTTTCATTATCTTCATTGGAGGCATCATTTAGCCGAATGAACTGCACTAAATATAACGGTTTTGGGCGATCATTGTCCCTTCAGGATATCGAATGATGTCCCTCCATCATTTTATTTGCTTCATGGATTTCATTGATTCTGATTCTTTTATCGTAAACAATGGCTTGAGCAAAGGCCACAGAATTGCTATGAGATAGACTAACCTGCATTACAAGATCATTTGTGTCATCTAAATTCACCTTTACCATTGGAACACCGTTGGCATCGTTCAATATCTCGATATTTTCCACCCGCGCTTCTACTTTACGGTGTGACAGTGCCTTTACCATTGCTTCTTTTGCGCAAAACCTGGCAGCCAAATGCTTCTTTGGATCCGCTCTGCTGAAACAATATTCTATTTCATTTGGAGTGAAGATCCGCTCGAGGAACTTGCGATCATCAATTATCTTTTGAAAACGCTCGATCTCCTCACAATCCACGCCTATGGAAATCATCCAAACAACATCCGTTTGATAGTATCTCGCCGGTTTAAAAGAACCGAACAAAACTTATATTCTTTTTGGTCAAACATCGGGTAACGAATGACTTCGACAAATCAGAAATTATAAATATTGAGATACTATTCCAGCACGACGGTGAGCCGATGCTAGCTAATCTCTTTGAAGAACAGAATCATGGAGATAATAAATGAGATTTTTCTTGATCGATCGAGTCGAAGAAATTTGCTATGAAAAATACATCACAGCAATTAAATGCATAACCCTTTCCGATGACGTTTTCGAACATCATTTCCCACGGTACCCCGTATTTCCCGGAAGCCTGCTCATTGAAGGGTTGGCCCAATTAAGCGGTATGTTTCTTGAATTGATTTTGAAGAAAAATCAACTTCCTCCCAAACTTTCGTTCCTCTCCATAGTGAATAAAATGAAATTCCGCAAACCCGTCCTGGCCGGTGATCGTGTTTTTATGAGGGCAGATATTGTTTCGCTGAGGGAGGATTACGGAGTCGTCAAGGTATTAGCCGAGATTGATGGCGAAGTTGTTGCCGAAGGGGAGCTTACATTCGCCTTTCTGAGCCTGGATGATGAGAAACTACATCAATCACGGATGGAATTTTATGAAATATGTATGAAAAATGCGAGAGAAGTTTCATGAAAGTGACATTTGATTCTTACAAACCCGGCGAAGAAATTCCCGTGGTTCAATATCTCAAGAACAGAAAACTGAGAAAATATTTCAATCGCGAAACCGAGGCCGCCCTTGTCGGGCTTGGAAAGTTGACCCGGAAGATTGAACTAACTCCGGAAACACCGTTCTATTATGCAACCGGGGTGATGGAATATCAAGATTACGGCCTTGAGGAAATTGTCAAGAACAGTACCGATGGGACAGGTGATTTCTCTCACAAACTCTTTATTGAAGAAGCCATTCCAAGAGTATCACCGTTAAATTTATTCAAGGTACTGCAGAATATGGCATTGAGCTTTATCGCCATAGAACACAATCTTGTAGGGGATAATGCGGTCATTTATGCCTCTGCATCCGGTCTGCTACTTCTGGCTTTGCATTCTTTATCCAATAATCCAATGCTTCTGGGGGCCAGCAAAACCTATAAAGACGGAAAAGTCGAGGCCGGATTTGCATATGTAGTGAAGGAGGAAATTGAGAAATCTCCCTTTTTATACGGCACGGAGAAGGCAGTAGATATGTTTCGATCATGGGCAACAAACCGAGGGGATTGATCATGGGCAGAGTGGTGATTACTGGAGTGGGAGCGGTATCCCCTATAGGAAATAACTTCGAAGAAGTAATGGAAGGGATTCGAAATGGGAAAAGGGGGATCGGGACAATTCAAAGTATTGACCCCTGTCATTTACCCGGCAATGTTGGTGCGGAAGTAAGGAAAAATGGAAAACCTCTCCTGACCGAATCTCATATTGACCGGAAAGAGATATTTATCACTCAGGCTCTAGATGAACTTATTAAAGGGTACGGAAGGATCCATCGGTACCCTCCGGAAAAGAGATTCATGCATATGGGCGCAGGGCACGATTATCTGGATCTGATCGGATATACCAATAATCACGATGAAGCCGCGGGTAATTGGATCAATTATTCAAAGAGCGGCCATATTATAGTGAAAGAGCTTTCCAAAGTTCATGAAATCAAGGGCGGATTCAGCGTCAATGTGACCACATGTGTCGCTGCCACCCAGGCCATGGGAACTTCTTTCAGGCTGCTGAAACAGTTATCCGCAGGGAATATTATTATTACCGGTGGTTTTGATTCCGTAATCAATCATTTGCACTATATGGCTTTTTACAAACTCGGAGCCATGTCAAACTGGAAGGGAGAGCCGGGTCATGCCTGTCGTCCTTTCGATAAAAATCGGTCCGGATTGGTTTTGGGGGAAGGAGCGGGAGTTTTTCTGCTGCAAGATGCCGAAGATATGGCTGCCGGGGAAGGTCTTGCGGAGATAGTGGGGTACAGCTCCACAATGGATGCTTACAAGGTAACGGACCCCCACCCTCAGGGAAAACATCTGGCCAGAGCTGCCGTAAATGCCATTGAAGAAGCAGGGTTGAGATCTGCCGATATTGATTGCGTGCACCTGCATGGGACCGGCACATATAAAAATGCCATTGCCGAAACGAATGCCATGCAACAGATATTTCCCGAGCGCTGGGCTGAAATCCCGGTGTTCTCCATGAAAGGACAGATCGGTCACCTAATTGGGGCATGCGGCGCCCTTGAAATGATTGGTGTGATATATTCATTAAAATATCAGCTGGTACCGCCCACCGTCAATTTCAGCGAACAGGCCCCCGAGGCCCCCCTGCTGGTCATTAAGGATAAACCTCTGGAAATGAAAATAGACCATATACTGAAATTAAATTCTGCCTTCGGAGGGCAAAACAGTGCGTTAGTGGTGAAAAGATATGTCGAATAGAATCATAATTACCGGTGCCAGTTCAGATATTGGCCTGGCCATTTGCAAAGCGATCATAAAAAAGGGGGATCAGGCTGTTTTGCAGTACTACAAGAATAAAGAAAAATTAATTCCATTATGTGAGACGTTAGGGGATAGCTGTCAGATGATATCCGTAAATTTTAATGAGGGGCGCGAGCTTAGCAGGTTTTCAAAAAAACAAAACGATGTAGATATCCTGATCAATGCGGCGGCAGTTACCAAAACAGATCTCCTACCGGTCTTGAAAGATGAAGATATCATGCGCATGATCAACGTCAATATTCTCTCCACCGTGAAAATGTGCCGAGCAGTGATACCAAGCATGGTGGCGAGGAGGAAGGGATGTATTGTCAATATTTCATCCGTGGCCGCTAAGAGAGGTATCAGAGGGCAAAACGTATATGCCGGAACGAAAGGATTCATCGAATCCTTCTGCCGGGCAATGGCTGCCGAATACGGCAGCAGAGGCATACGTTTAAATAATGTCGCACCAGGGCCCATTGAGGCTGGAAGTTTAATGGAATTACTGGGTTACGGTAAAGATGAAGTTAAAAAAAGCATGGTTTCAAAAAGGCTTGGAACGCCTGAAGATGTGGCGGCAGCTGTGGCTTTTTTATGCAGTGACAAGGCCTCATACATAAATGGTAAAACCATCTCTGTGGATGGAGCATTTTGCAGGGGTGTTTAACAAAATGGCATCCAATTATGAGAATCTGAAAACTATTTGCCTGAGTAGAAGAAGTGTTAGAGAATTTGCCCAGAAAAATGTTTCCGCCGAAGACATTGAAAAGATAAAGACAATCGCTTACACCTCACCATATGCATCCAACCGAAAAAACTGGGAATTAGTTGTCGTAACAGATAATATGCAAATCGGAAATATAGTAGATCTGGTGGGAAAAAGTATAAACGATCTTGGAATGAAGGTCAGAGAAGATTTGCGGGAAGGATTCTCACAATACGCAGCTCATTTCACCGAATTTGGAACGGCCCCTGCTTTGATCATTCCAACGTTCAGGATATCTCCGGGATTATCAGTAATGCTCAACGATCCGAAAGAGAATTTTGTCCGGTGGGAACGAGACAATTATGTAAAATCCATTTCCTGTGTGGCCATGCTGGTTCTTCTGGCGGTGGAAAGCCTGGGATTGGTCGGATGCTACATGACCGGTCCACTTCTTGCGGAGAAGGAAATCGGGGATATGATAAATATTAAAAAAGGTAGAAATATAGGAGCGATGATTCCCATAGGATATCGTCAATGGTGAAAATCTCGATAATCCCCACGGGCTCATGGAGATTTGCAGCTTGACAATGTTCGCGGAATCGGGGCCTGCAGGTGCCTGAAGAACAAGTTCTTCTGCACCCTATTGGAATCTCTGATTCTATGTCGGGGAACTTTTTGTTCCAAAGGGCTCAGGAGTATCTTTGATGCCTCGGAATGTAAAGGGAACCCGAAGGGCCGATTCCGCTGAATACTTGGGAGGATCAAGACATGGATGTTGAAGATAAATTGAGGGAAATCCTGTTACCCGTTTTTGGACTGATTACTATCGATGAGATCAAACCGGAACATTCATTTGTCAACGACCTGGAAGTGGACAGCCTTGATTTCATTGAGATCATGCACCTGATAGAAGTAAATTTTGGAGTGGTGATCACCCAGGACGAGACCCTGATAGGAGGACTTAAAATCGACAAGGCCATGTTGTTCGAGGACGGTTTGTTAACCAGTGAAGGAGAGGGGCTGTTGAAAGAGAACTATCCCAAAAGAAAGGGCGACCTGAGATCGGGGATGACTAAAATCGACCTTTTTTCATTGATCACTGTCCAGGACCTTGCAAACATCATCAAAGAAAAGTTAAAGGCCAAAAAAGATAGTGAGTGAACTGGCTGGTCACAGGAATTTTCATGCTTAAAAACAAGATCGTATTTGTATCCGGCGGCTCCGGTTACCTGGGTTCTGCAATTTGTGAAAGGTGTGCCTATTATGGGGCAACGGTATATTTCTCATATTACAAAAATAAAGATCAAGCTGAAACAATGATGGAGCGGATCGAGGGATCGAAAGGAATTAAGATCAACTTGAAGGACGTCCGGGATATTGAGGATAAGATAGAACAACTTCATAAAGAGATCGAAGGAGTGGATATCCTGGTGAATAACGCCGGAGTCAGTCAGATCATGCCGTTCCCCATGCTTGAAGAAGATGACGTGGATTTTATGATGGACTTGAATATCAAGGGTACGATTTTTCTTACTAAATCCATTACCAGAAGAATGATAAAGCTCAAGCATGGTTCAATTGTCAATATTGGTTCAATTGCAGGACACCGCATGCTCGATGTGCCCGTACACTATGCTGTGACAAAGGCTGCAATGGCCGGGTTCACTTATTCTCTGGCCGCCCAGATGAAAAGGTATGGAATAAGAGTAAATTCCGTTGTCCCCGGTCTTCTGGAAGATGGGGTGTCGCGAGGAGTGCCAAAGGAGCTGCTGGAAGACTATCTGAACCACTGTTCTGTTGGCCGTCCGGGAACCGGTAAGGAAGTGGCTGAAGCGGTCTGTTTTCTGGCCTCAGACCGGGCGAGCTATATCAATGGACAGAATATCTTTGTTGATGGCGGTCTCTGATAGAGGTTATTAATTATGAAAACGGAAATCCTTCATTCTGAAACCAGGGCTTTGTGCCCTTCCTGCCGGGAGATTGTCAATGCTTCCATTATAGAAAAGGAGGGGCGGATCTACCTCAAGAAAATGTGCGAGGAGCACGGCGTTAGTTATGCTCTGACCTGTTCCGATCCCGAATGGTATCACGAGAGCACGAATTACGTGAAACCCGGCCAATCTCCCCTGGGCCTTAGTGTAAAGGAATTCAAAGGCTGTCCAGATTCTTGCGGTCTTTGCCCGGAACATCAACAACATACATGCCTTCCAGTCATCGAAATAATGAGCGGCTGCGATATGGAGTGCCCAATATGTCTGAAAGATTTCGATAAATCCTTTCAAATGACGAAAACGGAGTTTAGAAATATCCTAAAACGGCTAAAAGCCTATGAACCGGACCTTAATGTAATTAATTTGAGCGGGGGCGAGCCGACCCTTCATCCTGAATTGGAAGAATTCCTGAAAATATCGGCAGAGGAAAACATCAACCAGGTAACTGTTTCCACCAACGGGGTCAAATTATTAAACGACAAAAGGCTCAGGGAAGTTTTTAGGGAAACCGGTACCATTGCCTCTCTCCAGTTCGACGGTTTTCTTCCCCAAACCTATGAACGGTTGCGGGGTCGGGACCTTTATGATCAGAAAAAAAAGATCATTGCGGCCCTGGAAGAAGACAGCGTCAAATATTCTTTGGTTACCACTGTTGCCAAGAATATCAACGACCATGAGATAACGGATATTGTGGATTATTTTTTTCACTCCAAGGCTCTCAGTTTGATGTTCCAACCTGCAACTTTTACCGGTAGAGCCGCCGCCAATGACTTCGATCCCGATACGCTCCGCATCACGATCCCCGATATTGTCAGGGAGATCGAAAAAAACGAGAATGTCAAAAAGGGCGATTTCAATCCCATCCCCTGCTCTCACTATTCATGTTTTGCAGTATCATATTATTTAAAAGGTAAAGGTGACCCTGTTGGCTCCCCTAACTTGTCAGATGGTGACCTTACAAGCGATGATGAAAAGTATGTGAATATGAAGGACCTTTTGGGCCAAGACAACTTTATCAACATCCACACCAACCGCACATATCCGGGATTGGATGAAGAAGGATTTTCAATAATACAGGAGAGAATCTTTGGATTGTGGTCGGCGTCTGACTCCAGTGACGTCAATCAGAATGTTCTAAAGAGAATTCGCAGTATCTTTAACCAGCTCAATCGTGACTGTTTTTCTTCAAAAGAGGTTTTCGAAGAGGGGTCCAAATCCATGAAGAGCATATTCATTCACCAGCTCATGGATGTCCACACTCTCGATATTGCCCGCCTGAAAAAATGCTGCAACCATTATGCTCTGGGAGACGGCCGCATAATACCAATGTGCGCCCAGAATGTTTTTTTCCAGTAATTTTATTATTCGCATTAGCGCATCAGCATTATATTGTAAAATATCTTCAATACGCCCAAGGGCGAACTGCCGACGTAAGCGATATGTCCCTTGGAAGTACTGAGATTCACATCCACATCCTTACCGCTATTTGACAGTTCTTTACGTATATTCAAGGTCTCTTCGGCTGAAATGAGCTTGTCCCCGGCTGCGTGCATCAGGAAAACCCGGGCTTTTATATCGGAGAGATATGAATTTAGGGAGAGATCCAATTTACACAATTGATCCGCCCGACTCATCCACCAATCAAAAACAGGACCCTCGGTGCTTTGCTTACCCAATCTTTTTATGAGCCTCTTCTCCTCCAGAGTGAAGTTATCCTCCCTCTTGCAGTAATCCGCCAATATCCCCTGAAGCAAATTGGTATCATTTTGAGAAAGTTCTAGACATTCTCTTGCGCCCAAGGACAGGACAAGTCTAGCATAAATATCCGAGTCAGGATCGGTTAGTACCCTTTTCATGAGGTTTTCCAAGGAGTAATAGGCCCCTGCCGCGAGAACAAAACCAACATTTTCCCTGACCTTTTCCATAGCTGAGAGAATTAGCCCATAGGTTGCGCCTGCCGAGAAGCCTATGATCCCGAAAAATTTGTGGTTCTTACTTATGGACTCTGCCATTTCCACCAAGGTTTCGATATCTTTGAAACGGAAGTCCAGGTTCGTCATGCCTTCAAGGTGAGGGGTATATACCTCGAAACCGCATAACGCCAGGTTATGTGCAAAATGTACAAGCCTCGGATCGTTGTAACCTTTGGGAGATAAACCATGGAGGACGAACAATGGGTACGAGCTGTTCTTTCCCGTATAGCATCGACTTTTATCAGTCCACTTATGATCAAAGTCCTTGACCCGGATTCGGTTGCGCAGGATCCTACCAAGACCGGCGTGAAGGGAAAGCATGTAAGCTGTATGAATTGCGGATCTAAATCTATCTCCCTGTTGTTTGGCCGTAATATGTTCATCTCCTTGCTCGATTTTTCTTCCGATAATATCCCTGATTGGTGATTTAAATTTTTTCAAATGAAATTTGATCGGAAGAAAGAACGAACTAATAAATCTATGAAGTCAATTAATGGTAAACTCTTAAAAGTATGATGAATGGTCACGAGGACGTCGTGAACATGTTTTACATTATCATTGGACTGGCAATAGCATTGTCGGTAAGCGTCGGGCTGCTGGCCTTGAAACACAGAGTGATCTGCAGACTTGGTCTCCGGAATATAAACCGTCGGAAAAAGACCTCCGTTCTGATTATTATGGGTCTTATGATAGGGACGGCACTGATCTCGAGCTCCATGGTGATCCAGGATACGATGTATTACACCTTCAGAAAGGTGGCATATGACCACTTAGGTGAAATAGATGAAACAATTACGAGTATGGAGTCCAACGGAACATATCGATTTTTCGACTATTCTGTTTACGAGATAGTTACCACCGAAATTAACTGGGCCGATAATGGCAATATCGACGGTATCGCACCGCAGATACAACTGGAATTACCAGTATACGACGTCAACAGAGATCTTGCTGAGCCGAATGCCTTGATCGTGGGATTCAATGCCTCCATCGAGGAGGATTTCGGAACTGAGGAAAACTCATTTCGAACATTACGGGGGAAAAAGATTGACGGGAGCGGGCTAGGAGAAAATGAAATAATCATGAACGAATTGTGTGCAGAAGAACTGAGTGCACAAAATAACGACAGGATCATCATATACTATGGTCGGACCGAACTAAACTTTACCATAAGAGATATTGTAGAAAACACCGGCTTAGCCAATTTCAAGGAAAAACCGATGATATTCTTGCGGCTTGAAACACTCCAGAACCTATTGGAACTTGGAAACCGGATAAATTTCATCAAGATATCGAATCGAGGCGGCGTAGAGGACGGAAATACTTATACTCAAAACGTCCGGGACGAACTTCTTACGATCCTCGATCTAAAAATCAATAGCACTTTGGAACTGGAAGTCGAATCGGCCAAGCAGAATGCGCTGGATAACGCAAGAGAGATCAGCGAATTCATGGGAGATGTGTTCACCATAATGGGCACGTTCGTGGTGGTTGCGGGCCTGGTACTGGTAATATTGATCTTCGTAATGCTGGCGGAAGAGCGCCGGACCGAGATGGGCATCGCAAGGGCCATTGGGATGAATAGAAATAAATTGATGTTGGCCTTCCTGTTCGAGGGTTTCATATACTCCATCGTCGCCGTCATTATCGGAGCCGTTGCGGGGCTGGCTATCAGCTATATAATTTTATACCTTCTGGAAATGAGAACCGAAATGATATTCTATTTCGAGAACTCGAGCATACTGCTGTCCATCTGCCTGGGGCTTGTGAGCACGGTAATGATGATAATGCTTTCTTCGTGGATGATATCGAAAATAAATATCGTAAGGGCCATAAGGAAGATACCGGAACCAATGGTCCGGGGGCAAAAACGCATTTTTTTACCCGTCGGCCTCATGCTCATGGTGACCGGAATAATCCTCACGGTGATGGGCGTCATCCGTCACATGGACCAAGGGGTCCAGTCCGATGTGATATTGGTGTGGGGTCCGGTGGTGACCGCGCTTGGAATTACCTGTACTATTTTCATATATCTCTCGCCCCGGATGCTTTTTTCTTTCGCTGGAATCTGGATGGTCTTCTGGGCTTTGAATCCCTTTATGGTATACAAGGGCACCGGACCCGAAATGTTCATCAGTTCGGGGTTGATCCTGGTCCCGGGCGGAGTTTTACTTTTCGTTTTCAATTCGGATTTTTTTCTGCGCGGGCTGGACCGATTGTTCGGGATGGGAAAAAAAAGGAAGAATCTTCCTGCCATGAGGATAGGCATATCCTACCCAATGAAGAAGCGTTTCCGTACGGGAATGATATTGATCATTTTCACAATGGTAATATTTGCCACCTCCGTGGAAGCCATATTCACTCATCTTGAAATGGAAAGTGTCAGGAGAACTCCGGGAAAACAGGCAGGTGGTTATGATCTTTTATGTACCGTAAACCCATTGAAACCCATAACGAATCTATCGGAAAGACTGGAAATCTCAGATATAATCGATAAGGAGAATTTCAACGCATTCACCCCTATCACCGCGGTAAATACTATGGTTCACAAACAAGAAGGAAACGGAAAAACGGTGGACGCACCCTATCGAATTCTGGGTGTTGACAATGATTTTCTTGAAAACAACCGATATACCTTCCATGCACAAGATACGCGGTATTTAAGTTCCCGGGATATATGGAAAGCGGTTAGGGAAAATGCGTCCCTCGCCGTAATAGACCGAAGCGTTGTAAAGGTTGAGTGGGATCCCTTTTTCGGGCCATTCACCGCAGGGGTGGGAGATGTCATCTCAGTTCTGAATCCTGCCGGAAGCTACGTGAACGTGACCATAATAGGTGTACTCGACATGTTCATGGTACCCGGAAGCCTTGGGATCTATATATCGCAGGATTTCGTCCGATCAAATTTCAAGATATTGAATGAGAATATGTACCTCGTAGATGTTGCAGAAAGTGCGGATGTCCGAGAACAATCCAGATTGCTGGAACGGGAATTCATGCCAAACGGTCTGGAAGCTAAAGTAATCATGGATGATGTGAACATGTTTCTCAATGCTGAAAAATCCATAGTAACGCTGATGCAGGGTTATATGGCCGTTGGTCTAGTGGTAGGGATCGCCGGATTGGGAATAATCACCATCCGCTCGGTGGTGGAGAGAAGAAGAGAAATTGGTATCTTGAGATCCATTGGTTTTACCCGGAAAATGGTTATAAAATCATTTCTGATAGAGAATATATTCGTTGTGGCTGTGTCATGTTTACTGGGTATAATCATGGCCATTGGTATCGGCTACAAGGTCTATCTCAAGATGTTTCTGGGGGACGTGCCGTTTCTGTTACCGTGGCTTACTTTTCTTGTTTTTTCCATCATAGCATTATTCGGAACGACTATTACCAGTATTCCGCCGGGAAGAAAAGCCGCCAGGATACCCCCGGCCGAAGCGACGCGATACATGGAATAATGATATCTTGATAATTACGTTGGTAAATTTCATAATATCGCCGAGATGGACTATTGTACAACGGGATTCAATGGCATCACCCCGTTATGTCTTACCTTTTTCGCCCCGTACTCCCGGAGTATTCCCTCTCTGTCATCAGGTCTTATTCTCAGTACTATCCCGCAATCGGAACTGATGTGCCGGGGAGTTGGTATGCATCTAACTGAAAATCCGGCTTTCCTTGCCACCTGTTCACCTCGAATGGCGAGGCTCGTGGAATCGAAAATAATGACAAAATAGTCGGTGTCATCCATCTATCCCACCAGTTCCTCCAGCGCTTCCACCGCAAAATCGATTTCTTCCGCTCGGTTGAAATATCCAAATCCAAATCGTACCGTTCCATGGGGAAAGGTCCCAATGGTCCTGTGAGCTGCTGGTGCGCAGTGAAGGCCCACCCTGCACAATATATTAAATTGCTCCTCGAGTAAAAGACCTATCTCGGATTGAGAACTATCTCGTATGTTTATGGAGACGACGGACGTCTGCTTTTTCACGTCCTTTCCACCGTACACATCAATGCCGTGTATGTGTTTGATCCCATCTATGAACCTGGCCGTCAGATCCATTTTCTTCTGATGGATATTATCCACCGTTCGATCAAGAATGTAACCCAGCCCTGCCGTCAAACCGGCCAGACCCAATGCGTTCATGGTACCGCTCTCGTACTTGTCCGGAAGGAAATCCGGATGATGCTCGGACTCGGATCGGCTCCCGCTTCCACCGGATCTCGCCCGGTTGAAACTTGCGATGTCAACATTTTCACCTATGGCGAGACCCCCGGTTCCCTGCGGACCCATGAGCCCTTTATGACCGGTGAATGCCACGAGATCGATATTGTCACGCTTCATATCGATTGGGATGCTCCCGGCAGTCTGGGCACTGTCGATCAAATATTTTATATTACTGTCCCTTGCCAAGTTCCCAATTTCTCGTAGCGGGGCCAGGCTTCCCACCACGTTGGAGCCGTGATTGACCACTATCATCTTCGTTTCCGACGTGATGGCATTCCGGACGTCATCCGGATCGAGAAAACCTTCACTGCTGCACTTAACCACTGTTACCCGAAGCCCCTGATTCTCGAGATCACGAAGCGGTCTCATGACCGAATTGTGCTCCATGCTGCTGGTGATGACGTGATCTTTCCGGTTAAGTAAACCCCTCATTGCCAGATTGAGTCCTTCTGTTGCATTGAGACCAAAAACAACCCTCATGGGGTCCTCAAGGTTGAAAAGTCGTGCAATATTTTCCCTGGCGAAATAAACGACTCTGCCCGCTTCCACGGAAAGGCGGTGGCCCGAGCGGCCGGGATTGGCGCCTATATTCTTCATGAAATCCAACATCGCCTCCGCAACGCAATCCGGTTTCGGCCAGGATGTAGCTGCATTGTCGAAATAGATTATTTTCGGTCTATTTGTATCGGGCATTCGGTTATCTCCGTGGTGTCCATCTAATAAATGGTTTAAAACCGCACCACCTTGCCGGCTCCCAGCAGGATTTCGGCAATGGTGTAGGCATTGGATATCTCCCCGACGGCAAGCCTATCTTTGAGATCGAAAAAGTCCAGACAGGTCCCGCATACAAGTATTTCAACTCCTCCGTCCCGGAGCTTTTCAAGGTCCTCCAATGATTCTGAACCATCCACAGCCAATTTTACACCGCTGTTCATGAAAATGAACACATCCGGCTTTGGTTCGACCTCCAAAATGGAATATATGAGGGACTTCGCGAGGATGCTCCCCAGCTCGTCTTCACCTCTTCCCACGGTGTTCGAAGGGAAAAATACCACCGTGGGGCTGGCTTTTTTCCCAAGGTCGGGCCTCGATCTTTCTTCGGATCCCTCTATCTTGCTGATTTGTAGATAATGATCCTTCCCTTTTGTGCGGACATTGACCTTGTATCCCCTCTTGATTGCTCCGCGCGATATGTTCTGTATTGCGTCATCATCGTCGACTATAACGAGCAGCTCGTCTGCGTTGCGCAGCGCTCTTCCGGTACGTATCGCAGGTTCGGGGCATTTAAGTCCCCTGAGATCCAATTCTTCAGCCATTATAATTGCTCCGGTGCTCAACTACTTGTTTGTAAGAACGAGAAAGTATTCGCCCCCGTCCCTTGGCTCTATTTTCGAGGTCCACCCTTCGCTTTCAGCCGTTTTTTCGATGTTATCCCTTGCTTCTTTCTCGTTCACCAGTATCTCGAGAACTCCCCCTTCCATTTCCCACATCTTCTCCTGGGTCTGCCATACTGGTTCAGGGCATTGCAGACCCCGTAGATCCAGTTTTTCTCTTCGGAATTTCTTTGGATTATCATCTTCATATACAGGTTGGGGCATTCCAAGCTTTTTGAAGAATTCGGGCATCCTCCTGTTCTTAATCTTTTTCGTAATTTCCATGGAGGTCTCTTTACAAAGCGGGAATTTCCCTTCCTGATCGAAGCCTTTTTTGAACTGTGCGTGTGCGGCTCTTACAAAACACTCGTGCCGGGGAACACAGTACCTCCCGGCCATGGCCTGGTAAGCAGCTGCGAATCCTTCCTCTTTTACGTTACCGAACGATAGAGGTATCATGTCGCAGGGAGTGACCGTTCCATCATTTTCGATGAATATGTGATAGGTTCCCGCCATACAGCCCAGCATCCCCTCGCTTTCCAGGTAGGAGTATTCGCTGATCTTGGGAAAATCCTTGTCCCTGTTGAGTTTCTTATGGTATTTCCACATCTTCTTTTCCTCGTCTGTTCCGCACCATCTTGCCTCGCGGTTACCCACCAGCTTTCCGGTGGGGATGGGCGCAAGGACCCTCACTTCGTGGACCCCGATATCCTTCAAAAAGCGGTAATAAATCGGAACCTCGCCGCCGTTGATCATCTCCTTTGTGGGAACTGCTCCTGCGATGGTATAAAGGCCCGCTTCATTGGATGCCTCGATAGCTTTCACTGCGATGTCGAATGCGCCTTCGTATCCCCGCAATTTATCGTGGATCTCCGCCTTGTAATGATCGAGGCTTATGGAAGCGGCGAACAAACCCCTCTTCTTCAGCTCTCTCGCGCGCTCGAAACCCAGTTTCTCGCCATTGGTGAACAGAATGGTATGGGATTTTGTTCCTATGGCTTCCACGATATCTTCAAGGTCGTCTCTAAGCGTGGGCTCCCCGCCGGTGAGACCAATGAAGCAGTTACCCATGTCCTGCAGCTGCCGGATAGTGCTTATAAGAAGGTCCAGTGGAAAGTCTTCACTTTCCTCACGGCCCCAGTTGCTGCAGTGCCAGCAGGAAAAATTGCACCTGTTCGTGACGCTGATGTTGCAGGAGAACGGGAAGGTTTCACCCTTCTTCATACGTGGGATGAATCTTAGAAATCGGTCGAATGCCTCGGAGCCGAACGGCGGCATCTGGGAATTCATCACCACCTTCCCGTCGATCTCCACGAACTTCTCGTATTTCGAAGAACTGCGCAAATACATGAGAAATCGTTTATCGAGGGCCCGGATCTCCTTTTTCCTGAGCATTTTGAGCATCATCAGGTCCTTTGCCCTGCCGATAAGAAATTTCACCAATATTATTCCCCCGCGGATGAACGCTTGAGTTCAGATAAGGTAGGCGGAATAAATAATTTCCTCTCTCTTTTTCGTTCTGCCGGTTCCGTGGTTTGGTTATTTCAAATTTTCCCGTGGGGATAGGTCTCGGTAACCCGAAAAAAAAGGTTGTTATTACGACTTTATGAAATAATGCCGAACTATTTATATATTGTTTCGCTCTTATTTCACCCATGTTCCTCGAAAAAATAAATAAAACGGAACTCAGGATACTTGAATTGATCCTAGGCCAGGTGCTACCGGAAAAAGAGATAGCAAAGGAGTTGAAACAATCTGCGTCCTGGATATCAGAATGCATTCATCATTTAATCGATATAGGCTTCGTAGACCTGGAAAAAAAGGGGATCTCAAGGTTTGCCCGGATAAGCAACAACAGCGTTGGAACAAGTCTGAGGCTTTTGATGGAAGAGAATAAAATGCTAAATTATTATATGATTTTTCCAAATTCCGGGCTGATCATCTTGCCTCTTTTACTTAGGCCAGGTACAAAAATAAACGAAATTTGTCTGAGAACCCATCTATCGAAGAGAGCAATTTATTACAAGATGAAAGAATGGAAAAGCATTGGATTGATCGATCTGAAAAAGTACCCGGAAAAAGTTATTCTATCCAATAACAAAACCTATTTATCGAAATTTCTGATCGAATACTGTAAAAATCGCAATCGAAGATTCTTGAATGAAACATATCCAAAAGGGAATATCGTATGGGAATGGAAAGATGAATTTCTTTTTTCAACAAAGGAAAAAATAGATAATGAATATTTCCTGCAAGCAGGTAGTACGAGATTAGAAGAGTTTGACATCGAACTATTGCACACTTCCCAATATTATTATTTCCGTATCGGAAAGGAATCGGTATCATTGGAAGAATCGCTGGTACAAACGATCAGGACTGACCCAATGAACCCAAGGCCAATAAGAATTACCCGGGAGGCGATCAAGGATAGGGCATTAAACTGTGATGTTTTGTTCGATTTCGCGAAAAAATATGGTGTTTATAAAATTTTAAAAACGAGGCTATGATATGACCGGAAGGAAAGTGTATTCAGAGGATTACCTTAAACGTGAACTAGATAACATTTCATCATCGTTCCGAGATCAAGTAACCGGCTATCTCATTGGTGGATTGGCAATGATCTACCACGGTGTAAAGAATGCTACGAAAGATGTCGATATCGTTTTTGAAAATGAATTCGAAGCAATGACTTTCAAAGAAAACCTCCTAAGAAACGGATTCAAAACGGTCAATATAGTAACGAATGAATATGAGAAAATGAAAACGTTTTCCATCGTCGAAAAATCAGGGACATTTCGTTTTGATATATTTATTCGATGTGTTTGTGATAGCCTTATATTATCCAAAGGAATGATCAAAAGGGCAACGAAGGTTCCATTATCCGGGAATTTCAACTTATTTGTTATTTCATTGGAGGACATTTTCCTTTTCAAGAGCATTACAAATCGAAACGATGATCTGAGAGACATGTCGATTATTGCCAGTGTGGGTCTGGACTGGGAAATGATTGACAATGAATTACGAGGTCAGCCAGAGCAATGGAGATGGTATACAATCTTTTTTCAAAATATGTTGGCATTGGAAGAGGAATATTCCATATTATCTCCACTAAAAAGCCGATTCGAAAAAGAGGCGGAGATTTCCGTGGCAATGGATGTGATCATATTAAAGCTGGAAAGCAAACCCCATACATATGATGAATTGATTGGTATTCTCGGGACGGATGATGAAACCTTTTTCAGGGATGTAATTAACCGTTTAAAGGAAAAGAATATCATATTCATGAAGAATGGTCATTATTTTCTTGTAGAATCCATCAGGTAGAGATACATCCCTGCTTAGTGTCAATCCCAACAGTGATCCCGCCGGGGGCCTGATTGTAAAGCAATATTGCTAGAAGGTCAAGGGGGCGGTACGGCAATACTCAGAAAAGCATGAAAGCGGCAATGCTTAAATCATTCATTTATCGATTTTGACCGTTTTCGGTATCCCCAAGCGATCCCCCCCATCAAAAAGCATACTCCGGCCACAGCTCCAATGATTAGATAAGGAAATGCCCGGGGTGGAAAACCTTTAGGAGAATTTGCAATGATATCGGCGTCAATATAACTTGTCTCATTCGTGATATGAACCCAACCAACGACACACATTTTATCTCCTGACCAATAATCCCTATCGTAATTATGGTATCCCATGTATATTGTATCTTTTTCTTCAACAATTATTTGAATTGAATCGGTATTGTCTGTCAAATTAAAATCCTTTATTTTCCACTCGGTTTTTTTACTTCCGGGATTGGCTACTATCAGAACTTCTTTATCTAAAGAACTTACAGTCCCAAATATCTTTACATAAGTACCGTTTTCAATTTTTTCGATTTTTGTTGTTTTCATATAATATGCATCATATTCATTTTTCTCTGTCATCACATAGGCGATCCCCGATACAAGAATAACACCAAATAAAAGAATTATTCCAAATGTTGTTATTTTGTTCAGATATGCGTATTTGCGGCTTTTTTCACTTTTATCGACTGAATTTGAACCGATATCCAGATGAGGGGATAGTGCTTTTTCAAGATTATGGAAAGGATTGGGTACTTTTCCCGGAGACGTTATAGATTTACTGCTTTTGTAGACCTTATCCCATTTGATACCCAGCATTTGTTTCAAAGCGGGAATTACTTTTTCTTCTCGATCATAAATAAAATAAATATTTAATCCGTAATTCACTCTGTTTTTGAAGAGTTTCTTCGTTATCTTGAGTCCTTTATTAAATTTCGAAAGTGTAAATGGATATATCGCTAGAATTTGATCTGAAAAGGTGAAATTGAGAAACCCACGTTTTATTCCATTATCATAGATTTTCAAGCGTCTTTTTATGTTTATTACATAAAGAAATGGACTGGAAAAGGCAGATAATAGAAAAATCCAGAGAAAAATCTCTGCCGGATATACGAAATATAGAAGGAAAGAAATGATTGAAATAATGCCAAGTGCAGGCACGAAATATTTTATGGCAATCATATCCGTTTTGTATAATAATTTTCCTTTTCTGCCAAAACTGCTTCTGTAAGGAGTAATAATACTGTGGAGATCATTCCCATATTTTTCCCGTAACTTTTTTGTTTGATATCGACCTTGAAAATAAAATAATATTTTTACAATAAGAAGGGCTCCAATAAAACCTCCTGCCAAAAGTAGAATGACTAATAATGTTGGGCCAATATCTATTTATATACCCCCATACAAATTAACGTTCCAATCCTATTTATGTGTTGTAGTTTTGATTCTACGGTTGATATTAAGGATTATGTGAAGGGGGATTACCAATAAGATTTTTTCCAATTATCATTACTCAGAGAGATTGGATCCAATCTGTTACCAACACCTAAGTATCAAATCAAAAAGTCCCAGCAACAAAAGAAACGATTTAAGTAATGTAGTCATTCACCCCGAAACGAGGAAACGTCCATGTACGAAAGACACGATTTCTACAATGCAACCGATGATTTCATCGACCGAAATGTGCGAGAAGGCCGGGGCGACCACACTGCTCTCATATACGACGGCAGGAGATACACCTACAGCCATCATCAAAAATTCGTGAACAAGACGGGAAATGCCCTGAAGGCCATGGGTATTGACATCGGCGACCATATTCTTCTTCTGATGCACGACAGCCCCGAGTTCGTGGAAACCTTCTGGGGAACCATCAAGATCGGGGCCATCCCCATACCCCTGAACACCATCCTGCAGCCGGAAGATTACGAATATCTTCTGAACGATTCCCGCGGCAAGGTTCTCGTGGTACATGAATCGCTGCTTCCTAAGATCGAATCCATCACCGGAAACATCAACTTTCTGCGGGATATGGTAGTGATAAAGGAAGGCGGAGGCGCAAAACTTCCATATAACCAGATATTCAAACGGGCTTCCTCGATACTCGAACCGGCTCCCACCACCTACGACGACGTTGCCTTCTGGCTCTACAGCTCCGGCAGCACCGGGTTTCCCAAGGGAACTGTCCACCTGCAGCACGACATGGCCCATTCGGCGGATTCCTACGCGGGAAACATCCTCGGTATCACCGAGGACGATATCATATTTTCGGCTTCCAAGTTGTTCTTTGCATACGGTCTGGGAAACAGCATGTATTTTCCGTATCATGTGGGAGCATGCTCCATTCTGTATCCTGCAAGACCCGTGGCCAGCGCCATATTCGATGTGATCGAGAGGGAGCGGCCTACCATCTTCTTTGGAGTGCCGACGCTCTACAACAACATGCTCGTGCACTACCGGGAAAACGCTCACAAGTACTCACCGGAAATTATGTCATCCGTAAGGCGCTGCGTATCTGCCGGCGAAGCGCTTCCCCCAAAGATATTTAAGGAGTGGAAGGACACCTTCGGCCTGGAGATACTTGACGGCATCGGTTCCACGGAGATGTGCCACATATTCATATCGAACCGTCCCGGTATGGTCAAAACATCATCTACGGGAATGGTGGTTCCCGGTTACGAGGCAAAAATAGTGGACGAGGATTGGAACGAGCTTGCCACGGGAGAGATCGGAAATCTCGTTGTGAAGGGAGACAGCTCAGCAATATATTACTGGAGAAATCATAAAAAGACACAGAAGACCATGGTGGGGGAGTGGATCAACACCGGCGACAAGTACTGCCGGGACGACGAAGGTTATTACTATTACGCAGGTAGATCTGACGATATGTTCAAGGTCGGCGGCATCTGGGTGTCGCCGTTCGAGGTTGAGAGTGCACTCATCGAACACTCGGCGGTCTTTGAATGCGCCGTGGTGTGCTCGCCCGATGCCGAGAACCTCATCAAACCAAAGGCCTTTGTGGTGCTGAAGGAAAATATATCGGCCTCAGATGAACTTGCTGAAGAGCTGAAACTTTTCGTGAAATCTAAAATTGCGCCCTACAAATATCCGCGGTGGATAGAATTCATAGAAAACCTGCCAAAAACGTCTACCGGAAAGATAACTAGGTATAAACTGAGGTAAAGGATCGTAAAAATCACTTTTCTATCACACCGGTTATGGTGGCAGCCTTCCTGGCGGCCTCCTCGCTGATACCGGGTCCCAGTATCGTGAAGCGCTCAGGTCTTATCTTGGGCGCGTCCACGATAGCTTTTACAACCATATCGTCAGGGATCTCCAGCTCGGCTGCAGTGGTGGCAAGACCTATCTTTTTCATGGCATCTCTCGTGAAAAGCCAATCCTCCCCGTGAAGATACATCATTATAATGCTGCCCAGGGCGCACTGCTCCCCGTGCAGGGCAGGTTTGTCCAGGATATGGTCGAGAGTGTGCGAGAACATGTGCTCAGCTCCGCTGGCCGGGCGCGACGATCCTGCTATTGCCATTGCCACTCCGCCACCTAACAGAGCCTTTACCACCTTCCATGCCGATTCCTCGAGGCCCTCCTTTATGAACTCCGCATCCCGTATCAACAGCTCCGCGCTCATCTTCGCAAGCACAGCTGCATAGCTTGAAAAATGCTCGTTGGTCAATCGGTGAGATAGTTCCCAGTCCTTCACTGCCGAATAATTCGATATGACGTCACCGTAGCCAGCAGAAAGCAATCTGAACGGGGATTTGGCAATGATACCTGTATCAGCTAGCAGCGCAACGGGGGGTCTCGCTTCCATGGATTTTGCTCTACCACCCTGATGAATGGAGGCTCTCCCGGATACTATCCCGTCATGAGAGGCCGCAGTGGGTACCGATATGAACGGAAGCCCATTGGTAAAAGCAGTGTATTTTGCAACGTCGATGGACCTTCCACCGCCTACCCCTATGGTGAATCGAGCATTCTGTTCCTTTATAACACGGTTGGTTCCGCTGATACTTCCTTCATTGGCTCCGCTGATCTCGTAAAGACGGATCTCGTAGCCGTGTTCAACCAGCTGGTCACGAAGAGAGGATGCAGCGACCTTCCTGGTGACCGGATCACAAACGATGACAGCATTTTTTTCCAGTTCCAACTCATCAATTATTCGGGCGGCATCATCCAGGATATTTTGTCCAATATGAACTGCTCTTGGTAAAAGAATGGACAGCGTTTTTGAAAAAATAATATCACCAACTGTATTTGTTATTCTGAGAAAAATAAAAAATGAATGGTGGACAGCGAACCGAGGTTCCCATGAGCGCGAGCATCACAGTACCACAAGGAACGCGGACAGGCTTAACTTCTGGGTTCGGGATGTTACCAGGTGAGCCCTATCGCTCTGGCCGTCCTACCATTCTAATGTGAAAGTTATCATACGCAATCTGTCAAACGGTTGAGTCGATAATATGCAGCTGAGATGATTAGTAATTGCGAGCTGAATATCTCGGTCCTAGTCAACATTTTACGGTTCCGGCTTTGGGCCGAAGCCCTCCGCTTTTCCCGCAAAAGAGGTTGGTAGGAATAATCCTCGATACTTACACACCAATCCTATTAACCCAGTCTTTTACTGGAATCTCAATGGCGCTTCTTTTCAGGGCGGGTTTCAGGCTTAGATGCTTTCAGCCTTTATCCCTTACAGCGTGGCTGCCCAGCGATGCCTTGCCAGACAACTGGTAGACTAGCGGCTGCGAGCCCTTGTTCCTCTCGTACTAAAGGGTCCTTCCCCTCAAGCGCCGAACACTTCTAGCGGGGAGCAACAAACCTGTCTCACGACGGTCTAAACCCATCTCACGATCCCTTTTAATGGGCGAACAACCCCACCCTTGGCAGCTGCTGCACT
>CAYFHS010000034.1:0-46810 GCA_964342815.1 uncultured archaeon
TAATTAAATGGTTTACATTTTCGATATTTAATAGAATTGATTGTAAAGGATTTTTTATTTGATGAGCAACCCCCGCAGCTAGTTCTCCAATTGATTCTAATTTTGATTTATGAAAAGTTTTTAGTAATAATTTTTCACGTTCCTCTTTTAAAGCTAGTTGTTCTCTATAATCTCTAATAATTCCCATTGTCGCATAAGCATTACCTTTAAAGTCTCGTAAGATCATTCCAGATAAAATGATTGGTATTTTATTGCCATCTACATCTTTTAGATTAGTATAGTAATTTCTAATGTATCCCTTCTCTTGTTTCATTTTTTTTAATATATCATTAGCTTCATTTCTTCCTCTCCAGTAAAATTGCTCTATTGTTGAATTTAATATGTCCTTTTTAGATATCCCAAATAATCGCTGGGCTTCCTTATTAATATAAGATATTATTCCATGTTTTTCGGTTTTATAACCCACAATAATGATTGCATCAGGATTGTTATCTAATACTTTTTCATTTAGTCCATGTATTTCAGCATTTTTCAGGGCAATGGATAAATGATTTGAGAGATTTGACAATAAATATAAATCCTTGTCGTTAAATGCATTTTCTTTATAACTACCTAGTATTATATGTCCTTTCAGATTCTCTGGATCATCGATATCAAATATCGGTGAACCAATGATTGAAATCAATTTTTTCTCTTCATCAGTAGATGTTTTTTGGGATAGCCTTGTACGTTTATCATCTTGAATGTTATGACTTATAAAATGATTTTTATTGGTATTGATCCAACCGGTTATACTTTGTTCTGGTATTAAGTGTTCTTCTAATACCTTTTCTGTCTTAATTATATCTGAAAAAAGAGTGTATGTACTCGACCGATCTTTTTTCCAATCAAAAAGGATTATGTATTTTGTTTCAAATTTTATAATTTCCTTTAGATCAGAAAAAATAGTTTCAAACATTTTCTTTGGTTCAACTTGTTTAAGTGCCATTTTTTGAATTTCTTCTATCTTTCTATATCTAGTCATATCTTTCGCAATTCCTATACGTCCGATATTCTCCCCTTTAATATTTTTTACTAATGATAGGGTTAAAAATACAGGTAATAATTGTTTTTCATCTTTCATTGCATTGTTAATTATCCCCTTAAATTCAATCGTTCCCTTTCTTTTTTCCTCAAAATTAGATAAACCTTCAATTCTTGCCTTTCGGGTAGGGTTAAATATATCTGCGCCTATATAATTCCTTTCTTTAATAATTTCTAATAGTTCTGATTTAGATTCATAGCCATGCATAGTTGCCTGGGCTGGATTGACATATTTAATCTCACCCGTTGTTTGTTCGGTAATCATAATGCCATCTTCACTAGCTTCGAGAGCATGAAAAGCCAATTCCATTTTCTCTCTTATTTTATTTTTTTCAGCAATATTTTTTGCAATTCCAATCCGGCCTATAAATTGATTATTAAAATCATGAATATGAAAAAGAGTAAGTTCAATTGGAATTAATTTATTATTGGCAGTTAAATTTTGTATTTCGCCACCATATGTAAAATTCTCATCCAAGTCTTCTGAAAGTAGTTTTTTCACTCTAGGAATTCCGGGATGTGGATTGAATATACCTGATTGTTTTCCGATCAGAAATTTCTTTGAATAACCATGCATTTCAGTTTGTGCTTTATTTGCATATATTATTATCCCATTTCTATCAGTTATTAGTACACCATCTTCACTATCTTTTAATGCTTTATATAGTAGATATGCTAGATTGTTTTTTCTCCTCAATTTCTTAAGATTTTCAGAGATATTCATAGAATTATTTATACTTTTCACCAAGAAATGATAGTGGACTTTACTAATATCTCTTAAAAATCCTTCTCTGCCTATTATATTACCGTTCACATCTAAAATCACCCACGAATTTACAGCAATATATATTTCCTCTTGAGATAATGTGATTGCTCTAATAGGATAATTAACAACAAAACCATCCTTATGTAACTTTTTTATGTATTTCTCATGGTCTAATGGAGATTTATGTGAAATTTTAACAATATCGGAATTTAATATCTCATTAAAATTTTCATAACCAAAAAGGTTTGCATAAGCGAGATCACATTTTATTAATCTGTTATTTATATCCGATTGAAAAAAACCACCCGGTAAATTTTTCAGAATTCTACGACTCCTATTTAACTTTTCTTCTAATTCAATATTTCTAAAATTAATTTCGATTATTTTATATAAATTATTTATAACATTGTTGCGTGGGAGGATACAAATAACCTTATCCATTTCCATCCAATTTTCAGACTCGATATTTTCGTCCTCACCCTTAATTACTATTATATTCGGGATTCTATTTACTCTCTCTTTTATAGCGGATAACAATTCATTTTCTTTTATTGCAGATGAATCCAACTCAATAATTATTAAATCATAACTCTCTTTGTCTATTTTATTAATTCCCTCTCTTACATTTGTGGCGATATCAACATGATATTTTGATCCAACCGATTTAAAATATATGTTGATTTCTCCTAGAAGTAAGTCATCTGTCCCTATGATTAATATTTGGCCGACCTTCATTTTGATATATCCCCCTATTCCTCGTCATTATTTCTCCTTTTCAAGGCAAGTTGAGTATCTAAATCGCATTTTTTCCTGATTCTTTTATATTCTGAATATCTTATATTCCTACGTAGTCTAAATTCCGGCAGTCTTGGAATTTGATTTATTATACACATCTTATTTCGATTTCTCCTTTTAAATGTTTTGGCATAAAAAATTTATAAAATCTAATCAGAGTCTTAAGTTTCATAACTCTAAAAATATAATTAATCCCAAGTAGGATGTTTTCTCCATTCTTGATCTAAGTGAATATTTGTGTCAAATATTATGATTGACTTCGACACTTGTTATCATGTTTTCTACTGAGTGTCTCCTTCGTTCCATAGCAAATTGCTCAGTATATGACATATACGTAAGCTTCCCTGGAAGTGTCATCAATCAACGATATATCTGCTGTGCATCTCGCTTACACACCGACCTTATACGACCAAATAAATATATTGTTAAATAGGCAAACTTTAATAAATGTAGAAGTTTGACCAGTTGATAATATTAGCCGAATCACATCACGGAGGGGCCGATTTTGCTGAATCCAAAAACGCCAACTCCAAAACCAATATCTCATCTTCTGCCCAGATACGCTAAATCAATGACTCCTTGCCCTTTACGGTTGGTACCATCGACTTAGAGATTCTTTCAGCCGAAAGCTCGCTACCCTCATTTGAGACTGCCCGACGGCATTGGGATTTTATTATTCAATCTATTGGATTGGAGGCAGGGGATCCAATTGTCCCTCTGCGGGTGGGCCTGGGGGCCCCTGAGCTGGTGGGCCCTGATCGTAGGCAGGATAGGCAGGTGCCGCCGGAGCCTGCTGCCAGTTCTCGTTCCCTGCCGGATAGATCGGAGGAGGGACCTGTCCCGTAGGCGAAAGAATCTCATCCAGTTCCTCTTTGCCCTTTCCGTCCTTTCCCTTGCGTTTCATAAGGAGGAGTACGGTGATTATGATACCTGCTACCACGATGACAATGACTATTATTATCAATATAAGTCCGAATGAGCCGCCCTCTTCCCCTTCTTTGTCCACAACGTCCAGGTAAAAGGTTATAGCCTTACTGTTGTTATCGGCGTCAGTGATCGTCAGAGTGATGGTGTAGGTTCCTGCTTTATAGAAGGTATATTCCTTTACCTTGCCCTGAAGATTCTTTTTCACACCGTTATCATTGAAGGACCACTGGTAGCTCACTATCCCGATATTATCTTCGGAACTGCTGGCATCCAGCCTCACTTTGGTACCTGCCGTAGCCTCGTAATTCCCTTCGTCTCCAATCTCTCCCCCATCAAGTTTGGCTTCGAGCTTTGGTTTCGTTTTGTCCCATATCTTTACCGTTACCTCATCAATACCGACCTTTCCCGATGTATCCACCACCGTGAGGACGACTGAATATTCACCGGCTATATCGAAATCAAATTCAGGTTTGATACCATCAAGTTTCTCGGTTACTTCATCATATGTAAAGCTCCAGGAGTAGCTTTTGATACCTATGTTGTCGCGGCTACCTCCGGCATCGAGGGTTACTCTATCTCCCTGGTCGTAATTCATATCCCCCCCTGCGTCCGCTATGGGCGGGTCGTCGTCTCTGACCGGGAGGGTCTTGGAATCCGTGCTTAATTTATTTCCTGCCTTATCCTCAGCATGGTAGGAATAGAATAGATGGGTGGCGCTTGAAGATATATTTATCGTGACCCCCCAGCTATTTCCGGCACCCCTCTCCATGGATGTCTTGTTCACGGTGATGTTGTCGAAGGTGTAGCTGATGTTCACATTTGCCACCATATTGTTATCGCTGAATACCGCTACTATATCAAAATTATCTCCAGTTGTGGGATAACCGTCCGGCTCATCAGAAACCAGCTCGGGAGCGTCATCATCCAAAATATCCAGGGGGAACCAATCCGTTTCGAGGCTGTTCCCTTTCTCGTCTGAAATGGTGAACGAGGTATTGATGAGCTTTACATCCGACGGGATATCCATTGAAGTGTTCCATATTTCACCGTCTCCACGACTCGCAGGAAGAAGGATCGTATCTTTCTGCCCCAATTGGTCGAACTTGTAGGTCATGCGAACCGAAGTAACACCAATATTGTCAGTTACCCTCGCTCCTATATCGAAAGTATTGCCGGTTCCTGGAGGCGTGGGGTGATGCAGACCCAGCAGAATGGGTTTGTCGTTGTCTGTCACAGTAACATTTGTCATGTCGGATTCAAATAATCCACCGGACGTATCTTCAATAAAGATCACATACCGGAGTGGGACCACGCTTTCGTTATCAAGGGTAATGTTGCCGATCCAGTCCCCTTCGACAAGATCAAGGGAGGTGTTGTCATCCAGTGAACCGTGGCTCCATTTCGCTGTGACCGAACCAACCTCCACGTTATCTATTGCGCTTATTTTGAACTGGAAGAGATCGCCCGTTGTGGCGAACACATAGGAATCATCGTCCTGCATGGCAGGAGGGTCGTTATCCTTTACATCGAGACTTATCAGACCCGATGAGAAAATGTTCTCAGCAATATCCCTTACGTACACCGTGTAGTTAAGCGGATTGCCCCAGGCCCCCAATCTTATTTTCCCTGTCCAGTGGTTTCCGGTTTTTGTGAGTGAGAGATTGTTGCCCAGATGTTTATGTTTCCAGTCAACGGCGACAGTTGTCACCTTGTCGTTGTCCGAAGCGCTTATGTTGAAATGAAAGTCATCCCCCGTAGTGCCAAAAGCGTCGGAGTTGTCTGAGTCTATAACAGGAAAGGTAATATCGCGCATTGCGAATCTCACTTCATCTTTCCAACCCACGGTATAGCTGACGAATGCATTATCATTATCATCTATGACCAGAGATGAATATCGACCCACATCTCCCATTCCATCCACGATCTCGGAATGCCACGCATCATCTTTCAGAAATGCGAATTTGAGGTTTTGGCCCGTACCGTCCCGATGGGTTATCATCGGTGTGTCCGATGAGTCAAGAGCGATGGAAGTATACATCCCGCAATCCCCTTCGGAATCTACGCGGCCGCGGTTCCACTGCGCGCCGTCGTGATAGGTGTATCTCAGGTAACCGTCAGGGGTGCCGTCACGATAGCTTATGTGGGGCCGATCATTGGAATCGACATCGATACCCGAGAAAATACCGACTCCGTGGAAATCGTCAGCGGTCTCGTTATTCCATTTTGCTCCGTCGTGATGGGCATAACCGAGCACCCAGTATGTTACTGCTCCTACGGTAAACGCCTGCAGGTAGCTTATATGAGGTCGATCGTTGGAATCCAGGACCATGGATGGCCATTCTCCCACATCTCCATAGGTGTCTATGGTGGTAATGTCCCAGGTAGCGCCGTTGTATTTTGCGTATTTCAGATTTCCACCTAACTCGTCATGGTAAGCAATGTGGGGTTTGTTCGTTGAATCCAGTTTGAGAGAGGTTCCCAGTCCAACCGTTCCGGCAGAATCCACTATGCTGGTGGTCCACGTTACACCGTTATAATAGGTATATTTCAGGTCTCCGTTTGGCTTGTCATAGTAGCTTATGTGCGGACGGTCCGAGGAGTCCAGGTCAAGAGACGTCCACTCACCTACACCCAGCTGGGAGTCTGCGATTATTTTCACCCACTTACCACCGTCGAGATATGAATAGACCAGATTGGTGGCTGTGGCATTGAAATAGCTTATGTGTGGGTCTCCGTCCGAATCCACGGCGAGGGAGGTGAATGATCCTACGTCATCCTTGGTATCAACCAGCTGTGAGCTCCAATGTTTACCTCGGGATTGGGCAGATTCACCCTGTGGGGTCCGGTCCCATTCCAGTTGGCCCTTCACCGAGGATCGGGACGATTCGCTTGGAGCGAATATAGCGCTGTTTACAAGCACGAACGAGTTCAATATCATGGCAGTGGTAACAAGTACGATCCATCTCTTCATATGGTACACCTCTTTATAGTTTCATAAATCTCCGGGGGAACTTTTTAAGCACGTAGGAGCGGCCCCTTTCGCGATATAAATTTAGCTCTCTGTTGTAAACCGTAATAATACGAAATAATTAATGTTTTTTTATCAATTTAAAATCACTGCAGGTCAAAGTATTGATCATTTTCCAATATTACTCACATTCTAGAATTAAATAGGGCCTACGGCCCCTAAGGCGAACGTCGGCCCAATATAATAATATAAAAGGAGATTATAAAATGAGAGTCAGGTTCTCCAAGGTTGGCAATATGTGGACCATAAACTAAGATGGTTTTTTTATTTGGACCATGGTGCCATTGCTATGGTCAGGTCCACTCACGCGTCGCAGCTCAAATAAATTAAACTTCAAGAAGACTCTCGGCGCCACAGGTGGGGCAAGCTATCATTAACGGTCTCGTTGTATCCTCTATGGTCAGAAGAGACTGACAGCTGTAGCACTGTACTGTAACGGGCTCAGCCGCTGCCGGTGGAGCCTGGAGTTGAGCCGCTGCCGGCACCTGTAAGTGTGCCGCCTTTGCCTGGAGATCGGCCACCTGTGCTTCCAGGGCTGCATATTGTGCGATCACGGCCTGTTTCTCCTGCTCGTCCTGGATCCCGGCAAGTTTCTCTCGGACAGCTGCCGCTTCCGCCGTTATTGCCTCGTACTGCTGAGCGATCACCTGGAGTTCGGCAGCAGCATCAGGGCTCTCTTCCACTGCTGTTTCCGCAGCCGCTTCCGTGGACACAGCTTCTTCTGGGGTTTCTGTAAGCTCTTCCGTTCGTACTGTCTCTTCTGGGGCTTCAGTGGCTTGTTCGGTCTGCTCCGAAGGGGTGGATTCCGGCTCATTCACCGTTTCCGCGGTCTCCTCGGGAACCTCAATATCCGGTGCCTCCGCAGCCTCAGTTTCAATCTTTTCGCCCGGGCTCTCCTCCGCTGCGATTTTTTCTTCCGAATCAGCCGTTTCCTGATCTTCTGCGCCAAGTACACTTGTATCTCCCGGGGGCAGTGCCAGCAGCTCCCCTTCTTTTCCGGCAGCCTCGGGAAGTGCTTTCGCCTTTCTTTTCCTTACTTTTCGCCTTACCCGCCGGGCCACCGTTTTCTTGACTGATTTACCGGCTTCATCACCGCCCTCTTCGTGAGGAGGAAGGGCAAGAATTTTTTCTGTTACACCAGATTCAAGGCCCGGGGATTCGGGTTCGCTTCCAACAGCAGATCCTTCCGGAGCCAATGATTCCGTTGTTACCCGGACATCGGTGGTACCGACCGTTGGAGGCACCGGCGATTCTCCCTCCATGGTCCCGCCCTCCGAGGCTTCCTCTCCATCAACTATGATATGCCTTGGAACCGCCATTTCCTCTTCCTTGTCCTTTCGTTTCTTCTTTCTGAAAATTATCAATCCCAGTGCGATTATACATATGATGATCAGAGCTATGACGCCGAAAATAAGAGATGCGCCCCTCTCTTCCAGGAATGTCGGCGGGACCTCCTTTTCCGGTTCCCGAACCTTTACGGTCCACGTATAGCTGTCATGAACGTCACCGTCATCATTTTCCAGGTGTACCGTGATGTTGAAAGTACCTGTCTTGGTTATGGTCTTCCTGTATCTATCGCTGTGCTGGGACCGGTCCATCAAACCGTTCAGATACCAGTTTATATCGTAATCATCGTCCAGAGGATTGGTTACATTGATACTGAGAATTAATTTTTCATCCTTGTAAATGCTTAGGTCGGGGGGATACATTCCCGGTATCTCGAGAGATGGGAAAATGTTCTTTTTAG
Organism: uncultured archaeon; assembly: GCA_964342815.1. GTDB lineage: Archaea > Thermoplasmatota > Penumbrarchaeia > JASLWR01 > JASLWR01 > JASLWR01. The sequence goes on from CAYFHS010000034.1 coordinate 8,347, forward strand.
CCATGACGGGACCGTAGAATTCCACCTTGTTGTTAAAGTTACCCAGCAGGTCGTAGATCACAATTGCCACGTAGTATCCCGTATCATCTTTCAATGTTTTCCCCTGATACTTGTCAACCTCGGCATATGTCTCCCCACGCTCCAGCAATTGAGACCCGTCCACGCGCTCAGGATAGACCACGAAAGGAGTGTGCAATTGTTTTATCTCTCCTACCCTGCGATCGAAAACGAAGATCTCGTAATACGCAAAATCCGCCTCTTCGCTCTGGTTCCACTCTACGCTTAGAACACCTCCGGCATCGTCAGGCCTATCGTACACTGAAAGACCTTTAACTTTTTCCGGTGCCACGTTCTCCCAGCATCTCACAGGTCCAAATGGCATCACTTTTGTTTCATCCTGGTTCCCGGATAGGTCGATGGCTGAAACGGCTATGTAATAGTCACGGCCGTTCTCGATGGATTCCCCCTTCATTGTCGTGATCTCGGTTGTGATCACGGAGCCGTTCCACCCTGTAGCATCGATTACCATTTCCGGTGTTCTGCCCAGAATGTCCCCAAAAGTTGTTCTTCTCACGTAGATCTCATAAGCCACCACGTCATCTTCGAGGCTTTTCTCGATCTCTGCTGTTATTGAATTCCCGCCGTCATGTGGGGTGTCGTAGGCTTCTATGATATAGATTGGATCGGGAGCCATGTTCTCCCTGCAAACCACCGGACCAAAACTTGTCACAGAATAATTCTCATTCCCCAGCCGGTCAACAGCCGTAACGGCTATCCAGTATTTCTCGTATAGGTCCACCAGGGGTTTGGAGCCGTAATGGTATAATTCGGCCGTCTGGACCGTGATGTTGTCGACTGTTGTCTGCACTTCCATCTCGTCCACTCTCTCAAAAGAGCTGTTTGAGATGTAAATGTTGTAGTGGTCGAAATCGGAATCCGATGAACTCCACCATTTAACGGTAATTGAGCCTCCCTCGTCATCAGGTGTGTCCGAAGCGTTTCTCACCGATACGGGTATCGGGGGTATGTTCTCCAAACTCTCAGTCGGTGATGATGAGACCACTTCCTTGTTGTAATTTCCGGAGACGTCCACTGCCACAACTGCAATGTAATAGTCCGTCTCGTCAATTAATTTGTTGGAGTTCATCGTCTTGACCATGGTGAAATTCTCGGTGAGACCGTCCATCTCTACCGGAAGTGCATCTACGTTTCTAATCTTCTCGGTGTTCACATAAATCCTGTAGTGGTCGAAATCGGGTGCGGTACACGCGTCCCAGGATACCTGGATGCTGCTTCCCTCGTCATTGGGAGTATCGATGGCCATGATGTTTGAGACCTTTTCAGGAGGCAGGTTATCTACTGGAATTATCGGGCCAATGATATTGTTGGGTGTGACAGTAAGATTTTCAATACCGGGAATTGATTCGTCTTCGCTGGTGACTCCAAAGAAATAACCCTGATCGTTGGTGAGATTGGAGAAGGTCATGTTGGTGGCTGTCACATTGGTGGCAATGGGCTCGAGCACATCCAGCGAAACGATCTGCTCGTCGCTAATGTATAGGTTGTAATGACTGAAATCCGGGCTGGTATTGGGATCCCATTCTATTTTCACATTGAAACCCTCATCATCAGGCACATCGTACCCGGTGAGACCGCTGGCGCCCACGGGGGGATTATCAATGCATTTTCCGGAGCCGTTCTTTACCTCCGGGTTCACGTTACCCCAAATGTCCGTCACCGTGACGGCAAAGTAGTATTTTTTGTCATCCACCAACGGTGTTCCCGCGATCTCGTTAATAAGATGCGTCGTATTACCCGCATCGGTGATATTGGAGATTATCGGGCTCATGCCGGATACATTGGTGATGGGGGATGTGTCCGCGTAAAGATCGTATCGCTCAAAATCCCACTGGATACTTTTGGACCATCGGACAAATAGATGTCCTCCACCATCGAACTGCCTGTCCCAGGTAACGACGTTCTCGATCTTTGGAAGAGGTGTAGTATCCTCAACGTAGCTTTCAAGTCCGAACAGTATGATGTCATCTATATAGTAACCACTCGCGACGCCTGCGCCGTCTGAAGTGAATCGGAACCTGAATCTAATGGTTCGCCATTGGCTGCCCCAGAATCCGTTCACGGGGACTCCGAGCCCCTTTGGTTCGTCAGGATCTTCACGCCCGTTTCGGTTCAGATCGCTGTACCATCTCATGAACGACCATGTGTTGAATCCGCCAATCTCCCCGGGATTGGTGAATATATTTCTGACATTGCCGAAATTATCGTAGGTTAAATCATCTATGTAGAATTTGTCCTCGGTATCCGCCCTGGTGCCCACCATCTTGAACGCGTAGGTAGGTTGATAGGTCAGATCGGAGTAGGAAGAATACATGCGGGAAAGATCGAATTCGGGCGAGATCAACTCCACATCAATGTTGTTCTGGTATTGCCCGTTGTCCCCACCCATGTACCACGCCCAGTCCTGTGTATGATCCCCCGTGGGATTCAGTGGATTGTCCACACGGTGCCATGTATCGGGTCCACCCATTCTTGCCATGGTGGTCCAGAGCCCTTCTCCCTGCTCGCAGTCGTCCGCCCATTTATTCGCCCAGCCGTTCATGGATTTTCGATCATTGCTTCTATCGCTGTCACCGGTTACGTTAACGCTCGCAGTTATATTGTAAAGATAGGAAAAAAGGAATCGAAACGGAAAAACCACGTTTGCGGCACCGCCGCCTGCGATATTGGGAATTGTCAGGGTTGTATTGTAGACTTCTATGACCTGTGGCCTAGGAGTTACGTTTGCGGTCCATATCTCGAAATAAACGTCAACGTTGTTTATTGCGTTGCGCATGTTATTGTTGACCGTCACCGTGAATCTTGTAGTCTTGCCCACGATACCGATACTGTAGTTGCCCACTCGGCCGGCCTCGGCAAGCTCCCAACCGCCGACACCGCCTTCGTAAGCGATGTTTGCCACCGATACCTCGGTAACGGCCCTGGTACCGATAAACTCCTCTTCGGAGACCGGTCTTGTGTTTATCTCGGCAGTATCGTGTCGGTTCAATGTTTCCATTGGGATACCGCTCACGATTATTACGAGCAATGAGACGAAGATACAAATTCCAAAACTACTAATAACTCGATTCATTTGAATTCCCCGGATTGTCTAGTACTATTTATCTTATTGTTTTTAATTATATTTCCCTTTTTTTATTGTATTTATTGGGGTTCCCCTTCCTTTCCATCGTTGATATAACTGTAAAAAACACAGCTGGAAGCCTACAAGAACCCTTGAGGAATTAAATCATAGGGACCTTTTTAACATTTCGACATTTTTAACAACATTCGCCCTCTTATTGAAAATCGCACTTCCCGCCACCAATACGTCAGCTCCTGCATCCCGGGCAGCCCTGATGGTAGATACGTTTATACCACCGTCAACCTCTATGAGCGTGTTTGCACCCTGACGGTCTATCTCTGAGCTTAGTTCTTTTATTTTATCAAGGGATCCGGGAATGAAGCTCTGACCCCCGAAACCGGGGTACACGCTCATGACGACAACGAGGTATAGATCCCTCAACGATTCCCTAAGGATGGAAACTGGTGTGCCAGGACTAATGGCAGCTCCCGCTTTTACTCCTCTTTCCCGTATTTTCCCTATGATCTCCTCAAGCTCACCGTGACTTTCGCTGTGAACGGTGATTAGTTGGGCGCCAGCGTCTATAAAGTCTTCCAGGTAATCACATGGATTTTCTATCATGAGGTGTACGTCCCTGAAAAGGGATGATCTTCGCGCAATTGCCGAAACTACCAGAGGGCCAATGGTGATGTTGGGGACGAAATGTCCGTCCATTACATCGATATGTAGCCATTTTATTCCGGCATTTTCAGCCTCTGTGATATCCTTTCCAAGATTCCAGAAATCGGCGGACAGGATCGAAGGGGCCAGTATAGGTCGTGGGAAATTCATCTTTTCACTCCATCATGATCCTTGGTTGTTTTTGTTTCTTCCAGACGTACTCCTTTCTGGTTTAATTTTAACTGAAATGCGGTTATGTTGAAACGACCCAGGGCCTCGATCACCTTCGTGGGCTCGGGAGAGATGGCGATGAAACTCCCTCCACCTCCACCTCCGGTCAATTTCGCACCGTAGGAATGGCGGCGCACTGTCCTCAACAACTTTTCGATAAGGGGGTGGCTGACACCCAGTATGGCCAGCAGCCGGTGGTTTTCATTCATCATTTCACCAATACGCTCAGGATCGTTCTTCTCGATAGCCTCGATGCCCTTTTCCACCACTTCCCCAATCTCATCGATTATCTCCATCCCAAAGGAATTTTTCTCCACGAATCTTCGGACCTTGCTTACCTGGCGATCCGTTCTCGCTCGGATTCCCGTATTCCCCAGAACCAGGGTCAGGTCCGGGACATCCATATGATGAATATTCCATTTCTTATCTTTTCTCGAGGTTTCCCAGAGAAAATTCTCTTTTCTGGTTCGTCGAAGGATCACACCACCCCCGTGGGTGGCAACAGAAGTATCTATTGGTGAAGCCCCACCTTGGGATTCGTATTCGATGGAAAATGCTCTTTGCGCTATGAGGGCTTCCAGTTTTATACGAGTTTCGTGTTCGATTCCGCGCCCAAGGACCTTTCCAAGTACTTTCACCGATTTGCCTGTAGCCTCCCTTTTCAAAATGCTCAGAAGAAAAGATGTGCAGACCGATAATGCTGCTGAAGATCCCATTCCCGTTGATGACTGAATCCCTGATTCCAATTTAAATTCCAGTGGAGTATCATCCCAGAATTCCTTAAGAGCAGTATGAATATATGAATGATGTGCTTTAGTGAGCGGATAACCGTTCACCGAGTTTTTATCCCCCCTCCTGACACTCATTTTCATCCTGGAATTAACCGCCACAGCCACTGCAGGTTCTCCGTATACCACTGCGTGTTCACCGAATAGAATGACCTTCCCCGGTGCGGAAACCCAGTTCATAGCCATCACATCATGTTAAAATAAATAATTCTTTTCCAGAAATACTTGAATTACGACAATGGACACCAAGAGATGGGTTATGAGAATTAATCCTCTGTCCAGTTCCAATCATCGTCATTTTCTTCAGCATGTTTCATATCGGTTTTTCCGGTCTTTGCAACAACGCTGTTTTCAACTCTAAATTCGTAATGATGATCCCCTATGCTATTATTTTCATCATTTTTCTCCGTCATGTCAAAATCGGTCGTATCGCTCTCATCTTCATGCTCATCAGTTTCTCCCAACTCTTCCGTATCCATCCTCCTCTGATATTCTTCATAGTCCTCGTCCTCATAATCTTCCACCTCATTCGATTCCATCTCCGGATCATCATCTTCATCGTAATCGGTCTGAAAATCCACTTCGTCAGTTTCTTCTCCCGTATCATCTTCTTCGAAGTAATCGGCATCTTGATAATCTTCCACTTCATCCGATTCCATCACCAGATCATCTTCTTCATTATAATCGTCCTCAAAATCCACCTCGTCAGTTTCTTCGCCATCATCATCGTAATCGCCGTCATGGTAGTCACCAGGGTAATGATCTACCTCATCCATCTCTACGTATTCTTCAACATCATAATACTCATCTTCCTCATAATCGGAGTGTTCAACGATATCCCCGGCGCCCCCGATTCCCATATTACCATCATACTCCACTACATTATCGAGACCGTAATAATCAATGTCATCATCATAGGTCGGTACCTCGCTATCGTTTATGGTAAAATCGATCCTGTCGCCGGATAAGATCCTCTTTTTAATCTTCTTCTCCGCTTCTCTATACGACTTTTTCACCTCTTTCTCCCTTATCTTATCCTCGAGGTTCTTCTGTTCATTGATCAATTTCCGGAATCTCGATTTCTTGCTTTGAAATCTAGTCCGAATAAATATTATTAATGCAAAGAGCAACACCACGAGAACGCAAACGGACCACAGCCAATAGTCGATGATGAAATCCCAGCTAGCGGCTATCATACCTTCGTTCTCCCCACTCCCGTTATTCTTCTCCGGTCCGCGCTCCCCCTTTATGACCACAACGTTCAGGTATTGGATATCCGATGCATTGTCATCATCAGTGACCCTAAAAGTTATCTTGAAATCACCGGGTTCGTCGAATATCTTGCTTATCATCTTTCCCGAAATTATCGTTCCATTGGGAAATATCCACTCGTAACGAAGTTCCGTGATCGGATCGTCATCCGGATCCGTCGTTCCGACAGATTTGAAAGTAACCTTTTCCCCCTCTTGCACACTTGAGGGATTCCGCACCGCCACTGCCTTGGGTGGAAGGTTCAAAACCTGTATCTGGATTGTAGCAGGGAGTGAATCCAGGTCCCGGGAATCCGTAACCACGAGGGATACCGTATAATTCATATCATCCTGAAACTTGTGCGGTGTCGCGTTGCTATCCGACGATTCAAAAATCTCCCCGTCACCAAAATCCCACGTGTATTTCACGATCTCGGTCCCGTCAGGAGAATAGGAGCCAACAGGAGAAAATGTGATGAGTGATTCAACTGAAATGAACTCGGTAGTAAAAAAGGGAGGTGCTATATGAGAGATTGGTCTCTTTGGGGGTGGAGGAGGTTCCATTACTTCGAGCGTCAGATTAGATGAATTGTAGCTTACTCTGTCATACCCGTCCCGAACCTTGCAGAATGGAAAGAACATTCCTGTCTGATTATAGGTATGCACCACTTCCGATTCGTCTACCCATCCGGTATTATTACCGTCACCAAAATAATATTGATACTGAATCTCCGGAGTGCCTGTTGTGGAGCCCGATGCGTTGAAAATAACACTCTCACCCAGTAGGACTTTATTCAAGCTCATGGAGAGTTGGGCCGATGGTTTTTCAGGTTCGGGGATTACTTGGACAAATTCCTCATGATAATTATTTGTCTCATTTGATTCGTATATCTTGTTCATTGGATCGATTAGAAGACTCAGCATTTGGCCTCCCTGAAATGCTTTCCACTCAAATATCATCTCTATACTTTCATCGTACTCAAGTACCGGAATGGACCTTTGCTCTTTTACGTTGAGGTCTATGTAAAAATATACCGTTGAATTGTATGCGGGCATCAGATCGAGATTCTTTACCAATACGGTGGTGGTCATATCCATCCCGTGGTATGGGTCTTCACAACTCTGTTGAAAACTCGTAAGGGCCAGGTCTGAAAAACCGATTTTTAAAATTAGGAATTCACCGTGTAATATATTTACTTCCTCTTGGAGGTAACCCCATTGTTCTGATTCGTGGTAAATTCGATAAATATTGTAATATGTCGTTCCGCTTTCTTCCTTTGTAATATTTATTAACCGCATTTTCACAATACCGTTAGCATCACTTTTCAGGATATATGAAGGGCCTTCACCAATCTCTTCAACGTCTATGGAAACACCCGGTAAGGATTTGGATGAATAATCCTCGAGAAGCAATTCCATTTCCAATAAAATGTTCAGGGTGGAATCGGTTCCAATGATGGTTTTAGATAAATCTATGGTAATATTCAAAGCGTTTACGAGAGCGTGCTGGGTTCTGAAATTCCATCCCTCCGTTACAATGATTGCATCATGAAAGTTAACGTCACTATAATAGATATCCACGGCATGGGTGCAGTCGCGAACAGCCAGCTTTTCGATATCGACAATTCCACCGCTGCCGTCAATGCTGATCGGGGTTATACAGTTGGAAAAGGTGCAGTAGCTTAGAAAAATCTCGATATCGGGCTCTTTTATAGTGAGATCGAACCCTTTTTGGCAGTTGTCGAAGGTGGACCCCGTTGCGTTAATGGGGGAATTAAAACCTGAAATGGGGGAGTACCAATTGTTGAAGGTTAGTTCTTTGAGAATTGCCTCGCTATATCTGAAGTCGTTAACCTGAGCTCCCAAGTTGTTCTCGATGTAAAATGTCTCTTCGTTCATGGAGACTGTACAATCGAAGATATCATACCCCTGGCGTGATTCATAATAAATATTTCCTGAGGTGTTGAGGTTAACATTGGCAAATTCCAGGAAAGTGTTGTTGTAAAAAATATTATCGTCCATTATAATACTGGCCCGAGCTCTATCACGATCTACCTCTCGGTTCTCCCCTCTTCTCCCGTCCGAATCTCCGATAGTTTTGTCAGTACTGTTTGCGAATATACAGTCGCTGACCCTCAAGCCTATTTGAAATTGTATTAAATCCCTTTCGTTCCCCAGGAAGCTTGTGTTGTGTATTGTAAGGATTTCCGACATCTTGAACAAACCATCGCTGAAAATCGCGTTCTTGTTCCTGTAGAAGGTCGAATTCTTGATCTCACCGGAAGATGTAGACCTTGTATTCAACCCGTTAATGTTAGAAACTGCGCTGTTTGAAATGAAAAAAACAGAATCGACGAACCTGACGATACCAGTGGAGCTTCCGTTTATATGCCCTTCCCAGAGCTCGAAAAGCGATCGGTCAATTGTGAAGGTTTCCTCCAGATTTGTAATATAGCTGTTGTTCATGGTCATTTTCCCTAGAGTAACGCTGTTTCCAGTGACTTGGTTGATTATGGAATTTTCCATTGTGATATTTGAATCAAAACCATATAAACGGATCGGTATATCCGAATCCACAGTAACGTTCCTGAAGGTGAGGGAGGAACCGTCTATCACGGTTATGTACGGATCTGTCCCTGCAAAGTTGAAGTAAATTGTGACGTTTTCCATGAGCACATCGGTACCATCCGATATGGTAAGGCTCCCATTAATTGTCAGTTTCTTAAGACTGATGTGAATCGAACCGCCCGAATCAAGAATATATGTGGAGGAATGGTTTTCATATTCAAGCGACCCGCCGCAGAGCTGACCGGGTTCTCGCGATAGATTATCCAACCTCTCTTCTATCAATTCCCGGTGGGCTCCAGCCTCAGATACTTTACCTGGAACATCCGGTATATCGAGTGGATTGTATCGGTTGCCGTTAGGTGGAAAAGTCATCTCCTCTTTGTGCTCATTGAATTCTTTGAAGATGCCTGAGTCCGCCTCATTATTACGATAGTAGAGAACCATATTCGTAGTGATTAGGGACATTATTAGTAGAATAGCTGTTAATTGTCTTTTCACTGCCATTATATTATTTAACTGGAAAACATTATTTATTTTTATCTTTTATATTTACTAGTACGAGCAATAATGAAAAAAGGCAGATATGAACCTTTCAAAACGCTTTAAAGAAGTTCCACTTTAAGAAAAACACCCACCATATTAATGGAAGATTTTCTTTTTTTTTACATTCAACTATACAATTTCTCCTCTCTGAGATAAATGGATCAAGAGTTTGGTAAAAAAATTTTAAAAAAGATTAATTAATGAACGAGAGATATACCTGATTGTGCAATTTAAATAGACGGGTGTAATCATCCGACTTATTTTCACGGAGATGTTGACCATGGAGAAAGTTTACGAGCGAAGGATTTCAGCAAGATTCGATTTCGAGGAAAGTCCAATAATTAGTGGATATACGAATAGGACGTTGTACGTTAACCTCTCAGAACGTACCATAAGCGAGAAGATGGTTTCTCAAGGTATGAAGGATGTCTTTACTGGAGGTAAGGGTTTCGACCTTTGGCTCATGTGGAATTCCCTTCCCTTCGACCGTACGATAAAGTGGGATGATCCCGAGAATGTTCTCGCCATCGCTTCGGGTCCTCTGGGAGGTACCACCCTATACCCTGGCAGCGGAAAGAGCATAGTGACCTGTATCTCACCTTTAACTGGTTCTATCATCGACTCCAACGTCGGCGGTTATTTTGGTCCTTATCTGAAATTCTCCGGTTTCGATGCAATGGAAGTCCAGGGAAAGGCGGAGGAGGATATGGTAATATTCATAGACGGTCTGGAACGAACCGTAAGAATAGAACATATCGAAGGATTGCCGGAGGACAGTTATCTGTTGTCCACAGTTCTTTCTGAACTTTATGGGGATGACAAACCTCGGTCGATATCCATTGTATCCGCCGGTCCTGGAGCCGAAAACACGCTTCTTGGCTGTCTAAATTTTAGTTGGTTTGATCAAGGTAGGAAGATAGTAAGGTATAAACAGGCTGGAAGGGGCGGTATCGGAACGGTCCTTCGAAACAAGAAAATCGCCGCTATTGTCGTAAGAAGCCCATCCCCGTCGGCGAAAATCAATGCTCCGGCGAATTTCGACTTACTCAAAGAAGTTGGGCGAGCCCACAGCAAGGAGATCACCAAGCTTGATCCTCTGCAAAACGAGATGGCAAAGATTGGGACGACACATCTTGTTACCATTATGAACGATTATGATCTTTTACCAGTGAATAATTTTCAGTACGGATCACATCCCGACGCCCCGTTGATGGGGGCCGAGGCCTATCGGAAAAAATTCCACGAAGGTTATGATGGATGCTGGGTGGGTTGCACGGTTGCCTGCGCTCACGGTGTAAAGGATTTTGTATGCAGCACTGGTCCGTATAAAGGACAGAAAGTATTCGTGGATGGTCCCGAATACGAGACTGTGGCGGGGTGCGGCAGCAACTGCGGTATTTTTGATCCCGATCATGTCATCGAGATGAACTTCTACTGTGATGCCTACGGTTTGGACACTATCTCAGTGGGTACGGCCACCGCCTTTGCCATGGAATGTTTCGAGAGAGGTCTCATAGACCTGGAGGTCACCGGTGGAATTGATTTGAGATTTGGAAACAAAAAAGCGGCTCTCGAGATACTTCACCAGATGGCAAGAGGTGAGGGTTTTGGGGCAGTGGTTGGCCAGGGTATAAGGAATATGAAAAAGATATTTGGGGAACCGAATGGGGCTGATGTAAGCTTGTTACAAGATATTGGAATGGAAGCGAAGGGATTAGAATATTCCGAATATATGACGAAAGAATCTCTTGCTCAGCAGGGAGGATACGGCCTTGCGCTTAAAGGGCCCCAACACGATGAGGCGTGGCTTATTTTCCTTGACATGGTCCACAATTACATGCCGAGCTTCGAGGAAAAGGCTGAAGCCCTCCACTGGTTCCCCATGTGGCGTACTTGGTTCGGACTCAACGGCCTATGTAAACTTCCCTGGAATGACATCGTACCTGTTGACAACAAGGAAACGACGGAGCCCGCCAAGGTGATGAAACATGTACAATGGTATGCTGACTACTTTGGGGCGGTAACAGGTAATAAGGTAGAACCTTCCGACCTTATCGCCATGAGCGAACGGGTTTACAACTTTCAGAGAATATTGAATCTTAGGTTGGGTTACGGCCGGAGAGAGCACGATGACATTCCATATCGCTCGGCCGGTCCGGTTACTGAAGAGGAATATCTATCCCGCCAAGATAGATATGATGGTCAGTTGAGGGAAGAGCTGGGAATCGAGCCAAATGGAAAATCCACCGGCGAAAAGATCGCCATTCTCAGGAGATACCGGGAAGGAAGGTACGATAAGTTGAAGGATTCGGTTTACAGACGGAGGGGTTGGACCGATGACGGTGTACCTACGCTTAAAAAAGTGAAGGAGTTGGGTATCGATTTTAAAAGCGTGGTAAAGGTTATTGGGCCCTATCAATGATAAACGGTGCCAGCTCGGAGACGAAAGAGTATAATTACGAGACACATTATTGGAATTAATACCGCAAACATTATAAGCGGATTTCGGTTTATGTTAAAAAAATACCCATATAGATAACTTTCCAGCATATCAGACAAGTAATTGATGATAAGGGTTCACCTATCTTGGGTACCATAGTCCAGTGGTGCGAAGATGAGTTTGAAAACACTCAATAAACTAGTAAAGAATTCAAGCAGCTCCAATCCCAAAAAGAAGGTTCAGGCTCTTGAAGGTTTGGAGGAGCTCTGCAGAGAAAACCCCCAGTACCTTAAGAACATTATGAACCGAATGGTACCGCTTCTGGAGGATAATAACGAGAGAGTGAAATTGATCGCTTCGGTTCTGCTTTACCGCCAGTCGGCGGATGATGCAAAGAGCATGACAAAACAATTTCGTCAGTTTCTCAAGATTCTGGAGTCGGCATTCGATAGTAGGAACCAATCATCCGTCCGGAACTGGAAACCTTATACGAATATCATTCTTACACTGGGAAATATCATTGCCGAATATCCCAAGTTGGGGGACAAGATCGCTCCTGTCATCACCAGTGTGCTGAGATATCCGCTTTACCGACCTCAGAATCCTACCAAAGATCATGCATTTCTATATGTGGCTTCCATCAAGGCGTTGGGAAACATTGGGCGTAAACAGCCAGTATATGTGGAGGAATCAATTCCATACATATACAAGAGCCTTGTTGATTCCTACAGGTTCGATTTCTGGAACAAGTCTACCTCCGACAGAGATAGCAATATGCGTCTTCATGCTGCAAATGCCTTGAAAAAGGTGGGGCGGATCGATCCTTCCCTTGTAATTCCAAAGATAATCCCTGTATTGAGCGAGAGCGATAAGAACGTGGTCAATGTCGGAAAGGATATCCTTCTCTCTTTTTCCAAGGAAACGAAAGGCATCATTCCGGCGCTGGTAAAATCTCTGAATACCGAGAAACAGGAAGACCGGAAACGCGTCACAGAGTTCATAGTGGAACTGGGCCACAAAGACCCGGACCAGGTTATGCCAATATTAACAAGAGCGCTTTCAGACAGCAGGAGATTTGTACGTATTCAAGCCTTCTCCGCAGTTGGCTCCCTCCTGCCGAAACACCCAAAATATATACCGTCCATCATCCCCGTCCTAATAAAGAACCTGATAAAGGAATCGGACAACGAGATAAAACAATCCATCTCGGACACACTTACCATCATGAGCTTTTTGAACATCAATATCTTCCAGAAGATCATGCCCTATATCATAAAGTCGCTGAATGATGATTATTATCACGTCCGATGGCGTATGTGCCAGATTATCAAGAACGTGGGAATATTCAAGCCGCAGTTCGTGGTGGATTCCATACCACACCTGATAACAGGATTGAACGATCCGTATACCCACGTCCAGGCCAAGGCCAAGGAAGCGCTGGACGCATTGAAAGTGGATAAACTAGAATATCTTCAGGCGATCAAGTGCATAGCAAGCGGCACGAAGGCACTGGAAAAGGCGAAAAAGGGGAGCATTAGCTGTATGGAAGGACAGAACGCCTTAATGAGCGCCATCAAGGCTGCCAAAGAATACCGTTTCAGAGAATCCATCAGTCTATCCACAACCGCCTTGGACTTCATGGAAGCGGCGGGAGTACCCTTGTCGAGATATGACGCTGGTTCAAGATATGTAGCCGGACCTTACCTTGGACAGCGAGGTCATCCTATGGGGGGTTTCGGCCCGGATGGTCTTCCCATACCACCTCCGCCGGACGAAGCAATTCCACTTGGACCGACGGCCGGTCAATCACCTTTTGGTGGAGCCATACTGGAAGCGAAACAGGTGGAACTGGCAGAATCCAAGGGAGGAGCCAGTATCGACGAGATATTCCTGATGACCACATACGGGATATTGCTGGATCATTATGTGGCTTCGAAGAAGAGCAAGGTGGACGAGGAGATTCTTGCCGGTATGCTTGTGGCTGTAAAAAGCTTTATTACCGATTCCTTTGACCTGCCGGATGCTGTTGGAGGCGGGAAAATGGCATTGAACAATATCGATTTCGGCGATTTCTCCGTGGTTATTTCCACGGGACGATATTTGACCATGGTTGCCATCACAACATCCGGGAACAGGGATGCTATCTACAAGCACATCACGAGCGGAATCGAAAAGATAGAAACCAAGTTCAATACCAAGTTGAAAACCTGGGACGGAGATATTGACGACCTGGGTGACCTGCCTGATTATATGAAAGAAGTGATACTGGATTAAAGCGATAACCCGATCGTGAAGCAACATCGGGAGGCCTTATACATGATGGAGAAGAAATCTATATTCACGCCCTTGCTGGAAAAATCTCTGGGAGACGTACTTGATGCCGAAGCTCTGTTGCTGGATGTTTTCAGGGACATGGTCAAGGATGAAGTTAAAAAATACGTGGTGCGACGGCTGGATGAGGAACCCGAGCTTCGGGCCGAGATCAAGAAGGCCATTTCCATGTACTTCGAGGCAAAGATGAAGGAGATGTACGCAGGTGTTCTCCTGGCCAAATCCAGCGCAAAATTGGGTTACGAACTTATTCCGGAGAATCTGAAGAAGGACATGTGGGCGGAAATCGAATCCGAGATGACGAAGGTTATCGAGAGAACTTTTAAATAAGCATGTGTTTCTCTCTTGTATATACACGCTTCAAGGTAAACCTATATCGGTACTTTTCCACATTTTATATGCAGCTTATCGATTCTGTGAAACAATAAATATAATATCGAATCGATAGGGACAATGTACAACAAATCAATGGTGCAGCTAATGGACTCGAAAAAATTGCACAAGCTCGTAAAGACCGCCCGGGGTACGGACCCGGATAAGGTTATCCAGGCACTGGTGGACATTCATAAGGTCTACCAGGAGAGCCCGGAGTCTGCAGGAGAGCTGCCCGCCTTCATGGTCAAGTATCTGAGAAATGACAGCGAAAGGGTACGGGAGGCCGCTTCCCTTATCATTCTCAACGAGTCCGAAACGAATCCACGGCTCCTCCTAAGGCAATTCCGAGCATTACTCCAAACTCTGAAATGGGATTTTAACCAGATGAAATCCGGAGAACTGGACCGATTCACTCCGGTGACCAATATTGTCATGGCAATGGGTAATCTGGTTGACCACTATCCTGAGCTGGGAGGACGTCTGGTTTCTTGCATCGCGAGAGTGTTGACGTACCCGCTTTTCAGACCGCAGAATCTCAATACCGAGAGAAATCTTCTATACATGTCTGCAATCAACGTCATTGGAAAGATAGGGAACAGTAATCCGATCTACGTGGATAGCTCCGTCCCGCATATCTACAAATGTCTGGTGGATTCGTTCCGATTCGATTTCTGGAAGAAAGACGCCTCGGAGAGGAAGAACAACATGCGTATGCACGCGTCCAATGCCTTGATGATGATCGGTAGTGCGGACCCTATCCGTGTTGTGCCGTGGATCATACCTGCGCTGAATGAAGAGAACTGGGAACTTGTGGAGGAGGTAAGGAGACTGTTGCTGGGATTTTCGGAAAACCTGAGAACATTTCTGCCCGCCCTTATGTGTTCTCTGGGGACCGGAAAACAGGCGGAGCGGGAGAAGGTGACCGAGTTCATCATAGAACAGGGGCAGGCAAATCCCCGCTATGTTATCCCGCTTTTGGGGCTGGCACTTTCGGATAAAAGGGCGAACGTGAGATGTCATTCCGCCTACGCGCTGGGATCTCTTCTCCCGGGGCATGCAGAGTTCATACCATCCATCACTCCCTTGCTTGTTAACGGTCTGGTAAAGGAGACCGACAACGAGGCCAAGAGACCCATGGCGGACACCCTTACCGTCATCAGCTTCATGAACCTCGGCGTGTTCAAGAACCTCATACCGCAGATAATTCACTGCATGAAAGATGATTACCATCTGGTTAGATGGAGAATGGCGCAGATAATAAAGAACATCGGTATTTTCAAACGCCGTTACGTGGTGGATGCCATACCGAACCTGATTACCGGCTTGGACGATTTTTATATCCCCGTACAGCAGAAGTCCGAGGAAGCCTTGAATGCCCTTAGAGTGGATAAATTCGATTACCTCCGTGCAATCCGGAATATTGCCAGCGGCACCAAGGCGCTGGAGCATGCCCGTGAGGAAGGAAAAGTGACCACTGAAGCCCAGAATGCTCTTGTGGAATCCATCAAGGCCGCAAGGGACTATGGATTCCGCCGGTCTGTTGAACTCTCCTCGGTAGCGCTGGATCTGATGGAAGCCGCAGGTGTCCAGGTATCCAGATACGTGTCTTCACTATACCCCGGAACATCGGCGCCGTCTTCAGATATACCGGCCAAACCCATAGGTTACAGGGAAATAGGATCACTACCAATTCCACCGCCTCCTGACGATGCTTTTTCACTTCCGCTGACCCCGGGCGGGGCGGATGCACCTCCCTTTATACCACCGGCAAAGGAAGTTGAGCTGGCCGGAGCGGCAAGTCTCGGTATAGACGAGGTTTTCCTCATGACCACTTATGGGATACTTATCGATCATTACGCGGTATCGAAGAAGAGCAAGGTGGACGAAGAGGTCCTTGCAAGCATGCTGGTTGCCGTTAAGAGCTTTATCACCGATTCATTCGACCTACCGGATACCATGGCCGGAGGAAAAATGAATCTCAACAATATCGATTTTGGTGACTTCTCTGTGATAATATCCACCGGGAAGTTACTGACAATCGTAGCCATTACTACCTCCGGCAACAAGGATTCCATATATGATCATCTTATGCACGGCATCGAAAAGTTAGAGATACGATACCAGGTAATGCTGAAAACCTGGAACGGTGACATGGAAGCCCTAGGCGACCTTCCGGAGTACATGAAAGAGTTGGTATTGAAGTAAATTTATTTTTTATCGGGCCCATTCTGAAATGATCAATATTAGTATTGATTCCGGATTTATCACATTTCAGCCATATTTTTCAATTCATAAAACATAACGTCTGCACTCCGCCACCGATCTCCTTTTTGCTTTTTAAGTGCCTTCATTACTATCTGATCCAATTTGTGTGGAATGTCCGGATTGATGGTGCTCGGTGCCTCAGGTGCATATGTAAGTATATTGTTCATCACACCAACCATTTCCTCATCGTGAAAAGGATTTATATTTGTAAGCATCTCGTAAAAAACGATCCCGGTCTGAAAAATATCGGTTTGCCAGTCCGGTTTGCCGAATTTTCGTTTATCCAATTGTTCCGGTGCGGAATACGCAATGGTCCCCTTCGTTCCAACGGTTTGAGTTACCGACGTGGAAGACATGAACTTACCAATACCCCAGTCAGTAAGCTTGGCTTTTCCATCTATTGAAAACAGGATATTCTCAGGCTTAATATCACGATGAACGATACCCATCCTGTGGGCGTAAGAAAGGCCATCGAGTATCTGGATAATGATTTCTAGGGCTTCACCCGTTGAAAGGCAATGTTTCTCTATGATTTGTTTGAGGTTGCCTCCTTCCATCAGTTCCATGGCAATGAACGGGATCGGTTCCAATCCATTCTCATATAACATAACGATATTTTCGTGATCGAGTTTTATCCACATATCAGCTTCAGATTGGAACTTCTCAAAAATCGAAGCATCGAGGGTTCCGTCGAGAAATTTTGGTAGTTTTATTGCGACGGTTTTACCATCGTTGTCTTCGGCTCTATAGACCGTAGCAAAACCGCCTGAGCCAAGTTTGTGTGTAATAACATATTTTGGTATGGATTCATTGATAGTTGACTTTAGTTCCGTCGTTTGAATTAAAGTGAGTTTTTTTATATATGATCTGGAAGGCTCAATGTGGAGTTTTTGGTCTGAAGAATAATTCTCTCTGTCAATGCGTTGAGAAGGAATAGGGATTGTGCGAGGAGGTCTTGGAATTGGAGACTCTGAAAACGGTACATCCCCCATTATTGCACCACCGATTTCTCTTGCTTTTTTCAAGAACTCAAATGCGCGTTCGTAATCCGCCATGTTATCCCTACTTTAAAGCACCTTTTGCTTCATATACCAGATGTTCCATTTCTCTTGTGTCGATTCCCTTATTTTTTAACCGTATTATCAAATCCTGAACATCTACGACTTCGCTGATAAACCGTTCTTGTTTGTTAATCTTCTCATTGAGGTTATCGATAAATTTTGCCTTTTCGATATTGGATTTCCTCGTAAGATTAGAATAGATTATTATCAAAATTAGATCTACAAATAGGAAACAACCACCGATTAAAATGCATATGCCCGCATCTTCTAAACCATATACATACCCGTCTCCAGATGCCCAATATTCACTTACAGATATATCCAAGTATACGTACCCTGAATCCACCAAACTTACACCACCTGCAAATATTAGGGATAATGCAACCAAAAAGAAAATCAGTATTAATACGAATAAGACCTTTCGTCCTTTTCGGAATTTATTCGGAAACGATTGTGGGATTATTAAATCCCCCGGGTGTGGCTGATATTGCATAGTATATGCCTCCTACGGAAAAACCTTTTTCAGTAATGTAATTGAATATTTTACTTAAATAAATCCCCTAAAATATTCATTACGAAAATAATTTTTTTAAAAGAATAATCACGCTCTCATATGAACCGATTTCAGCCTGAATTCAGCCTCGATCTTTGGCACGATCTCATCCCAGATGCACTCAGTGAGGTACCAGTCTGTCAGTTCTTCCTCCTCGGATTCGGTAACGCCGTATATCTCCGGTCGGTTCAACAGTTCCATGTAGGGCAGAATGAATAATTCGAGTAGTATCCCCAATTTCACCGGCCAGAGATAAATTTCGATCCCCACCCGTTGTGACTCGAAATCCATTTCACGAAACGAGGGCATATCGATGGGGTACCCGCTCAGGATCATCTGGATGCGTCCCGGGGGTCTTTTCTGCTTTAGAAGTTCCATTATCTTTTTATTGACTGCGACGATGAGAGTGCCCTTTTCTTCGTTCTTGACATCGAATTTCGTTATGGGGAAGCCAAGATCTTTTACGAAATCCCTCAGTTTTGGCCCCACCTCGTCGATCTTCTTCCCCTCTATCAGATATCTGCCGTATGGGTATGCGCGTCGTCTCATGGATGTTGTATCGTACTGTTCTTATATAAGTTTTTATACGTTTGATGATTTGGGGTGTATACGTTTTCATCCCTCAAATACTTGATCCATAGGGGCTGATTCCGCTGATTTTTATCAAAAAAAGGATAATCAACCTTTGGTATGTAGTGCGCCGTACTATTGAATAACCCAGAGGAAAATCTATGGAGCGGGACTGGTTCTTTTCTACGATTTGTGTTGACATCGACGGTGTACTTGTTGATACCCGTAATTGCACAATTGGATGCGATTATTCCGGTTATCCCCGGGAGTACAAACAACTGGACAGAGAAAGCTGCCCTCTGAAGAAAGGGGCTGTGGAAGCCCTAAAGCAGCTGAAGGATCGGGGCTACAAAGTCGTTCTCTACACTGCTAGAACCTCCCTGGAGCGTGAGGCCACCGAGAAATGGCTTTCCTCGCACGGGCTAGTTTACGATGAACTGGAAATGAACAAACCAATAGGTTTCATCTATATCGACGACCTTGGATATAGATTCAAGAACTGGGATAACACGCTGAATGATATTTTTTCAGACCCCCGTCTTCGCTGTGAAAGGGATTAGCCAGAATGTTTTTAATGGTACGGAATAAATTTGAAAACGAATAAAAAACCCTATAATCGAGATGTTCGTTTTAGTCCGGAAAATTCTGAAAAGTTATTTATAGTATAGTAGACTTTACACTACTATAAAGTCCACATTACCGGGGGCGGGGTGAAAAAGGCGGGCAAATCCGAAAATCGATAGACATATACCCAAGAAAGCATTGAACAGAGGCGAACATCATGGCCATAATCAGTTGTAAAAATTTACATAAAACATATGATACCGGAAAAGTGAAAGTACATGCCCTTCGAGGTCTCGATCTATCTATCGGAAAGGGTGAGATGGTGGCCGTAATGGGCCCCTCCGGATGCGGTAAGACCACTCTTCTGAACTGTCTGTCCGGTCTTGACAGCGTCACCGAGGGAGAGGTCTACGTCGAGAACATGAAAATAAATGATCTTTCTGACAACAAGAAAACTGAGCACAGGGCAATGAGAATGGGCTTTGTATTTCAATTCTATAATTTACTACCGGTACTCTCTGCTCTCGAAAATGTTGAACTGCCGCTTCTGGTGTCCGGTATTAGGCCGAAAGTGGCCAAGGAAAAGGCTCTTGCGGCCCTGGACCTCGTGGGTCTCAAGGATTGGGCTCCTCATGTACCGGCGGAACTTTCCGGTGGCGAAAGGCAGAGAGTTACCATTGCAAGGGCCCTTGTGAACGATCCGGCTATCGTATGGGCTGACGAACCCACCGGCGATCTGGACAAGAAAACATCCAATGGTATAATGGACCTGATGTGCCGTCTGAACAAAGAGAACAAACAAACCTTCGTCATTGTGACCCACGATCCGGAAGTTGCTGCCCGGGCCGGAAGGCAGATACGAATGGAAGATGGTAAGATCGTTAAGGATTACAGCAATGGCGGCAGTGGCACGGATTAGGGTGGGGTTATGAGTATAATTAAAAAATTCGATCTTGTCACGCCGCTTGTTGTAATTCTTTTGTTGGTTGCCTTTTCAGTGGCAATGTCCGTGAAACCGGGTTTGCTATTTTATTGGATTATTATTTTTATCTCCATTGGAGCAATCACGATTTCTGTTCTAAAAAATATTGTTCTTTTCAAGGTGGGAACCAGGAATATATCCCGGCGGAAAGGCTACTCCGTCATAGTGATACTGGGATTGATGATCGGTACCATAATCATCGCCAGTTCACTCATCGTCGGGGACACCATGGAAAAAATGATTGTGGACCTCAATTACAAAGTGTTCGGTGAAGTGGATGAAGTGATAAACGGGCGGGAGGCGGATGGATCCATGACCTATATCACTGAGGAAGATTTTATCAATCTCAGCAGGGAGATTCTCGAGATCCCGAACGTGGAAGGGGTTACCGGAGAGGTGGAAGAAACGGTGTCGGTCAAGAACGAGAATACCAGTCAGAATGAGCCTAATTACCGCTTGATAGGTTACAATGTCAGCTCGAAAGCTTTCGGCGCCTTTATCAAGAATGGAAAAAAGATGCCCTTTGATATCAGGGATGATGGAGTCTATGTGGACAAGGATTCCGCAAAGGCTCTTGAGGCGAAGGCTGGACATCGATTGTCTATCATTACCCCCACTGGTATGCACTTTTTAAACATTAGCGCCATCGTCGATACCACGGGAAGGACCGGCTGGGTAATGGGTCAGGGCATCTATCTCCCTCTAGAGAGAGCGCAATTTTATCTGAATGTAACTGGGATAAACATCGTCAAGGTTACGAACACAGGCGGCGTGGTTGGCGGTGAAGAACACTGCGAAGGGATCGTCAAGGAACTGGAGAAAGTACTGGCGGGGGAGGAATATGGAAACCTCGAAGTGACCCGGAGCAAAGCAAAGGAGGTCTCCGCGGGACGAGAAGGGATGTCCCAATTTTCAGATATGTTCTTGGTCTTCGGCTCATTTTCTATCATTGCCGGTGTCATCCTTATAATAAATATTTTCGTTATGCTTGCCGAGGAAAGAAAAGGCGAAATGGGGATATCGAGAGCCGTTGGTATGAAACGACTTCATCTTGGCAGAAGCTTTCTGTACGAGGGCAGCGTATACGCCGTTATCTCCGCTGTGATCGGGGCCGCAATGGGGATACTAGTCGCTTATCTGGTCATCTTTTTTACCGAATCCATATTCTCGAATTTCGGTGAGAACATCAGTTTCAGTATTCTCGATAATTTCAATTTCACGTCACTGAGTATCATACAGGCATTCACATTCGGGATGCTCATAACACTCATTACCGTTTCATTCGCCTCGAAAAGGGTGTCCAAGCTCAATATCGTAAGGGCGATCCGGAATATTCCCGAACCGAAGATTCCCAAGAAGAGCACCCGAATGCTAATATTCGGAATATCAATTCTTGTTGTCGGGATTGGGTTGATCTTGCTTGGCTTCTTCGCTCTGAGTTCCTACGAGCTTGCCTCCATTTATGTTGGCATCTCCTTTATTATCATCGGTATAGGCTTCATTATACGGAGGTTTTTGGGTGAACGGTGGGGAATCTCCCTCTCCTCTGGAGTTCTCCTGATATTCTGGGCCATCCCCGGCTCCTGGTTACATTTAATAGACCTTGTGGATGACCCCGGTGGTATGGAATTTTTCGTACTATCCGGTATATTCCTCGTATCTTCGGGAGTTATTCTGTTCGTATACAATTCCAGCCAGATACTTGGTGTAATTGTAAAACTCTGGAGCCTGACGAACAGACCCACCGCATCTCTGAAGACAGCCACATCTTACCCGATGAAGAACCGCTTCCGCACCGGTATGACCATCTACATGTTCGCCCTCATCATTTTTACCATTACTGTGATGTACATGATCGTAGGGATCATGAGCTACAACATTGAGAGAACAACACAGGAACAGATGGGAGGGCTTGATATTGTGGGTATCGCCAATCCCAACAATCCTATCGATAATATTGAAATGAGAATCGAAGAGAATCCATCCCTTTCTTTTGATGAATTCAACGCAGTCTATTCCATTACATCCGGCTATACATTGCTGAACACTTCCAAGCGAGATCCTGTTGCCGATGAATACATTATTGTTCCATCGGCCATGTACGGATTTGGAAAAAATTTCTCCGCGGAAAACCGGTGGACCTTTAATTTGCATTCATCGAAGTACAGGACGGAGCGAGAAGTTTGGGAAGCGGTCTATACGGATTCGAACCTAGTGATTTTGGATGGCAGTTTTGTGGCAACAGACGATTTCGGTCCGCCAAATCCGGCCAGTCAGGTTGGCGCGAAGATAGGTAAGAATATAACCATGATCGGGGTGAACGGAGAGCCGATAAACAAGACAGTAGTTGGAATTCTGGACCAGTTCATTTTTCCGGGTATATTCATGTCGGAAAGGACAATGGAAGAGGACTTCAACCTGACTTTCAAGGGCATTTTTCTCTTCGATCTCAAGGACGCTGACAAGGGCGAAGAACTTGCAAAGGTTATAGAGCGGGAGTTCAGCATTAATACCATAGCGTTGAAGACCGCAGTGGAGCAGTTCACGAATATCATGGAGCAGTTCTTCAATCTTTTCACGGCCTTCATGAGCCTGGGTCTCATAGTGGGTATCGCCGGACTTGGAATAATCACCCTGAGAGCGGTACACGAACGGCGCCAGGAGATCGGTGTCATGAGATCCATCGGGTTCAAGAGGAGACAAATTACTATGTCCTTCATCCAGGAATCGGCTTTCATCTCACTTGCAGGGATAATTATTGGTGTTACCCTAGGTGTGATCATCGGCTATGCTATCTGGTATGACGGATTCAAGGTCCTCGATTACGAATTTTATATCCCCTGGTCGAAAATACTAGTGGTGGCGTTGATAGCATTCGTTTCAACCGCTGTGTTCACCATTCCGCCCAGTTACTCCGCCTCCAAGGTAGAACCTGCAGATGCCCTTAGATATGAGTGAGTACCATAATAAACGGAAATAAGGGGAAAAGATTAAAATTCTACCCCCTTAATTACCTTTTATCAACCTGAGGTGCGCATTATGTTAGAGCTATATGATTCAAAATTCATCATCACCACGGATGACGGTAAGCTCATCAACTGTTATTCGCAGTATGAGGATGCCCGGACGGACGCACATGACATTGTAATGAACCAGAATATCGATGATATTTTCATCTTTGAGCAGGTGGAAATGTTCCAGTTTAGCGAGCAATTTTTGCAGAAGAACTACCAGCTGAAGGAGAAACTGAACAAGGCGGAACTCTCAAAGCCCGAGGAAAAGGCGGAAGAAACGGTGGAGGAAGAGAAGGTTCTACCCGTTGAAGATTGATTATTAAATTAATAATTACTTTTATTTCGCACTTTTTCCTTTCAAACCAAATTCAGTATTATTAATATTCATTATCTACGATCTGTTACATCAAGTGGCTATAAATTAGCATCATTTGGTAGAGATTATCTTGGAGAAACAATGGGTTGATAACACCTCTGCAACGAATATTCCAATCCGTTTCAAAGCAAACTTTACTATACCCGTTCTACATTCCACCAACTATGGTAGTTATAAGCGTTTCTCTATCCGGAAAAGAGCTAAAAGAATTCGATTCAATCGTGGATAAACTTGGTTATTCCAGCCGATCCGATGCGGTGAGGGAGGCTTTCGGGTGTTTTATAGAACATAACCGGTGGGTTACTCAGGACTCCGATTCCCCCCACTTGCTGGTTTCTCTCATATACGGGGACATAAAAGCACATCGCATCCTGGACATAATTCACGATTTCTCCGAGACCATTCACAGTTCCTCACATACTCACGTGGACCACAAATGCGTTGACCAGTTGGTTCTAAAAGGTGAAAATTCGGAGCTGAAGCGGTTCGTAAACGCCATTGCTGCCGTGAAGGACGTGAGGACCAAGCAGGTACTGCTCTGATCAACTGAAGAACGAGAACAGGAAAAGCAATCCGAATCCGGCCAGGAATGCAATTATTGCATAATTCCGGCCAATTTTTTCCTTCATTGATTCCGGAACAAGGTCTAATACCCCTATCTCCAGGAAAATACCCGTGCTGAATGCCAACGCTATTCCTATATATAATTCATCAAGTCCGATGAAGGCGAGGAGTGTAAGAATAACTCCCAACGGGGTCATGGCCAAAAGTATCAGTATGCCTCGTTTTATCGTTTTTGAAGAATATCCTCCCATTTTCATCAGGGATGTTATAGACAGTGTGCAAGGTGCCTTGTGAAGAATTATTGCCAATAGCACGATCCAGCTTATGACCCCGGTTTCGGGATTCAAAAAGAGCATTGTAAGAACAATTCCCTCAATGAAGTTGTGGAACGCCACACCTGCAAAGGCCGCTTGACTGGTGGTGTGCAGGTGGTGAGTGCATGCTATGTTCGATTCCGGTGTCACCTCGTCCTCGTAGCATATCTCGTGATCTTGGGAATGATGATCGTGCAAGTGCAGGGCAATACCGTCCTTATCAGCAGAGTGCGGCGGGTGTCCCTTTGGGTGTTTCTTTTTGAATTTCTTGTCTATGAATTTTATCACGTAATGCTCGATAATATAAACCGCGGCAAAACCTGCGAAGGTGGCAATAAGTACGAACCAGCCTGACATCTCAATGGATTCCGGGCCGGTGTGGAACACCGCGACAGAGATAAATATACCGGCGGAAAAAGCCAGCAGATAGCGCATCTTACGTTCATCCCAATAGGAATGAAGCGGTGTGATACCGCCAATGTACCCCGTTGCAACAACTCCAACCAGAACAAAACCGAGAATGATCAAGCTACCCCCGCTCAACGAGGTATTGCTTTCTCTCGCTCTTACGCGATATGTCATCTCATTGGAATAGATATTACCGGCTTCGTCTTCCACATTGATAGTTATTATCTTTTCGCCGTTCGCTGCGCCTTCTATCATCCAATCGTATATGATCATATTGTCTTGAACCGTTTCTTCGGTAGCTGGCTGATCGATGTAATCTGCAATTCCATCTACAGTGGCAGTACCGCCCACGACGCAATCTGTTCCCCAATGGTGGCTGACGGCGGTTCGTATGTGTAAGAGGTCCCCGTGTAAATGCACTTCGGTTTCAATAGGTATCGAAGCGGAGGACAGGGACATCTCCGAAAGACGGGAAGCATCTCCAAGAATAAGGTCTACGTTTCTGCTCATCCCTGCGGAAAATGTTATGTCAATCGATATCGTAACCCCGGTTTCAAGTGTTGTCGTGGGGATGTCCAGGGAGATGGTGAAGAAGCCTCCTTCATTGTTAAGGTTCCGGGAACTGGAACTTCCCGAACCCAATTCCTCACCGCCTGCGGATACCGCAGCATCAAAGGACAGGTCCCGTCCCGTTCCACTGGCATACAATTTGATTGAGATCGGTCCACCGATGGTAAGAGAGGTTAGAACACCAGGGGATTCCCAGGTACCCAGAGAAGCGGCCCCCCCCCGCTTATCAGTCTGAAATCCGGACATTGGACGCTTCCTTGGGATGTCGAGTCAAGCGAAGGGGATAATGAGTGGTCCGTGGTAAAAAATAATGGTGTATTGTATGATATGTCAGCAGAAGGTTCTTGTTCATTCTGGGCTCCGGCGCGTGAGGATGAAGTCATCAAACCGGCAGATAGAATTATAACGGCAAAGAAAATCAGACTGGACCAAATCTCAATTTTTCTTATTCTGTCCACCCCTTATTGTTCACATTCACAGGAAGTTGATTGAGAGTTTTGCTTCTCTTTTTTATCGGATTTGCATGCGTCGGAACACGTATCTGGTTCATTTCCCGTCATGCGGAGATTCCCGCTTTTTCCCTCATCATTCGAAGCCGTAATACAAGAGCCGAGATCAGTATCTTGATTTTCTGATCCGCTGCAGCAATTGTCAATGCTTTGCCCTTTGTGTTCTTGCTTCCGTTTCCTTCCTTTCAAACGCATGCTGTTCGCGATCACTATTAGCGCGCTGGCCTCGTGTCCGATCACACCCACCGCCAGCCCTATCCATCCAACGAAGGCCGACAGGATCAGTCCGAATACGATCAATAAGGCGAAGCCAGTATTTTGTTTTATGATACTTAGTGTTTTCTTACTTAATTTTATCCCGTAAATGATTTTTGAAAGATCGTCTGACAGCAGAGTAATATCGGAGGTTTCCACTGCAAGATCACTCCCTGCACCTCCCATGGCAATACCAATATCCGCTGTGGCTAAGGCAGGGGCATCGTTAATACCGTCACCCACCATGGCCACTTTACCCATCTTCCTTAGAAGTTTAATCTTTTTGACCTTGTCTTCGGGCAGAAGGTTTCCGTATTCCTTTGTAACACCGAGTTTCTTTCCCAAAACCCTGACGGTGGCTGAATTATCCCCGGAGAGCATATAGGTGTTAATACCCAAGTTCTTCAATTCAGCAATGACCTTTTTTGCCTCGGGACGAACAATATCCGAGGTTCCGATCATCCCGCGAATGATGTTATTCTCCGCAACGAAGAACACTGTTAGGGCCTTTTTCTCCAGAGATATCGCTTTATCTCCGATCTTTTTATCTATCGGGATGGAATATTCCTTCAATAAAGCTCGATTCCCAACAATAATCTGTTTTTTTGGAAATTTTGCATATACCCCTTTTCCCTTATGCACCTTGAAAAGATCAGGCTCATGGAGTTGGATTCCCTTTGCGAGGGCTGTTTTCATTATTGCTTTTGATATCGGGTGCTCTGACTTCTGCTCGGCGAGAGCGGCCAGGGTCAACACCTGTATTTCCGTTGTTTTACCAAATTCGATTGTTTTCGATATCCCGTGCCTGCCTAATGTTAATGTGCCTGTCTTATCAAACACCACATGGTCAACCTTACCCATCTGCTCAAGGGCGATTCCGCCCTTTATAAGAATTCCCCTCTTTGCAGCATTACCGAGTCCGGATACCACTGCCACAGGTGTTGAGATAACCAGAGCACAGGGGCAAGCCACAACAAGAAGGGTCAAGGAACTCTTGACATTGCGTGAAATTATGAAGGTAAGGATCGAAAGAGCTAGAACGGTCGGTATGAATAACTTTGCGAATTTCTCTATGAACTGCTGTGCCGGGGCCTTCTCCTCCTGGGCGTCTTGAACAAGGCGAATTATACGGGAGATGGTTGTGTCGTCACCTGTCTTTAGGATACATAATTCAAGATACCCGTCCTCGCTGAGGGTTCCACCGAATACCTGCTCGCCGGGTTCTTTACATACAGGTACGCTTTCACCGGTTATGGGTGCCTGGTTCACGGTGGCGAATCCCTTGACCACCTTTCCATCACCAGGTATTTTTTCCCCTGCCTTTACCACGGCAATATCGCCTAGCTTAAGTTCGGACAATTCGATCTCGATTATCTTTCCATTTCTCCTTACCGTCGCTGTCTTGGGTGCGCCTTTCAAGAGTTCGGACAAAGCCTTTCTCGTCCTTTCCATGCTAAGGTCCTGAAGGAGTTCTCCGAATGCCGTGAGAAAAACGACTGCAGTGGCCTCCCAGTAGGTTCCAATAAGGATCGCGCCTATAGCAGCCATTATCACAAGGAAGTCAATGGTGAGAACCCGCCCCTTCAGCGAATATACGGCTTTCTTGGCAATGTTGGCCCCAGGAACGATAAGGGAAACGAGAAATAAAAGGTTTGACCGAGTGATATCAAGGGTAAACCAGTGCCACTGGATATTATAATAATCCTGATCGAAGCCCAGCCAGCGAATCAGCCAGGCAAGTCCGAAAACTACTCCAGAGAACGCAAGCATTTCCACGGTCCTTTTCTGTTTCCGCAAGCTGCTTTTGACATCTGCTTCGGTCTTCAGGATCTGATAGCCCATCTTTTTGATGTAATCCTCTATCCTGGAACGTTTGATCCCCTCCGGAACGTAATTGACCGTTACGATATTGGCGCCGAAGGCCACAGAGGCATCAATTATTCCGAGCTTTGACTCTAAGTAACGCTCAAGTTCCTTACCACAGTCCCGGCAGTGTATCTGGTCGAGAGAGAACCTTACGAGCTCCCCCACCATCTCATAACCGAGGTTGCTGACGACTTTCTTGAGTTTCAACAGGGTTATCTTGCTGGAATCGAATTTGATCCTGCCCCTTTCAGATGAGAAATTTAGTTTAACGCTTTGTATCCCCTCCAGGTTGGTGATGGCGGTCTGCACTTTATTCACGCAGTCGGCACAGTCCATTCCTTTCAGGGTGATTTCAACTTCCCTAAATTTCCCGTTGTTTTTTGAGATTATATCACTTGAAGGGATATTAATTCATGGCGTAATAAATCGAATGCTAACAAATGGTTGAAAAGTTAATAAGCCAGCAATTAACTTATTTCATTATTTGGATTATAATTTACACTTCCTTCCCAGTACATAAATAGAGTCATCTTTTTCCAATTCATCATATGATTTGATCTCAAGTACCTCATAGATATCCTTGAACAAATCCAATAACTGATTTTCCAAATAATACGTAAACCGCAAACCGTGCATTTCTTCTGTCCTATTCCCTTTCCAAAACGAGTGGAAAACCAATCCTTCAGGATTCAGTACATACCATTGTCTTTTTAGGGACTTTATTAATTCCGGTTTTGTAAGGTGAATTAAAACTTTATTTGAATAGATACAATCAAATTTTCGCTCAGTCTCAATCGAAATTGCATCAAGTAATAGTAAATCAGTATTCTTCTTCCGATATAATTCCAAAAATATTTTCGAATTATCCGACCCCGTCACTATATAATCCGAACTTAATATATCAAGGTCCTTTCCCGGGCCCATCCCCAATTCCAATATTGTAGATCCGTAATTTAAAATTCTTTTTAAAATTTCAATTAATTCTTTCCCGTCATAACCTTCGGCCATTTTGATATATTTCAACACATTTTTTTGCTGTTGGAAATATTGCATTAGGTTACCTCTATTTATGGATAGAACTTAACAATTCATATTTTCAGATTTTCACAAAGTAGGTATGGTCTATACCATTTTTTTTAAAGTCGTTTGATCCCTATTGTGAACTTTTCCCCGGCGATCTCCCATTCTTTCGTAAAATCCTCTTCCTCCGAGAGTCCGAAATTGAAGGATTTGCTCCTGGTATTGTATTTGATGTTCTCTACTTCCTGCGCCAAAGTGTTCTCTCCGGTGATAACGTCGAATTTTATCAGTACCCTGGTGGAAATATAATCCTCCACTGCCAGATCCATTTCCTTTCTCATTTCCTGTATCCGTCTTATGAGCTCTCTTGCAAATCCCATGGCCTGAAGCTCCGGGGTCATCACGGTATCGATATAGATCACGCCATCCATATAATCAGCCGAAATGACCTCTTCGGGCAGGGCTTGACCGAACTGGACCATTGCCTTTGTAACATCCACCGCTGCATCATGAAGAATCACTTTCAGCTCACCTTTCTCGAGCTTATTCAATGCTTCCGTGGGATCCATTTCCTTGATAAGATTGGCTACCTTTACCGCTTCCCCTTTGAAGACGGGCCCCAGTCCTGCCATTACCGGCTCGATAGTAAGGCGGACGCCTTCCCATGTCTTGCCGGGTTCCACAAGCTCGATGCTTATGGCATTTATCTGCTCTTTCAAAAGATCGCCGTAAACCTCGAGAGCTTCTCTGGAAATGGGAGTGGACGATACCACTACGATCTTTTTTAAGGGCCATCTGACATTGACCTGCGCCTGCTGTCTTGCATTGAGCACCGCTTCCACCATGGACCTGATCACATCCATACTCTCCTCCAGTTCGGCGGACCGCCTCTGGTCGTTGACTGTAACGCAATTCTCCATGGCCACCGTGATATTTTTTCCCGACAAATTCTGGTAAATCTTTTCTGCTATGTGAGGGGTGAAAGGTGAAAGAAGGATGGATGTCTCAAAAAGAGAGTCATAAAGTACGCGGAATGCCGCCAGTTTGTCCCTGCTTTCCCCTTCTACCCACGTACGGTCCCTAACCAGCCGAACGTACCACCTCGACAGGTCCTCCAATATGAAGTGTTCGATGGCCCTCAGCGACTTGTGTACATTGAACCTCTCAAGTTCAAGCTTGGCAGTGCTCTTTGCCTTCTCGAGCCTTGAATAAAGCCATCGGTCCTCTGCTCTGAAATCATCTTTCAATTCAGTGTAGCTCCATTTCTCAGGATCGAAAGCGTCGAGAGCCATGTAAGTTGTGGAGAATCGATATATGTTCCAGAGAATGTTGAGTGTGCGGTTGCCGTTCTTTACACCGTCCCACGAGAAGGGTAGATCCTCCCAGGGCGAGTTGGCGATAAGGAGATAAAAACGTAGTGAATCCACCCCGTACTTCTCGATGATCTCATGGGGACTTGTTGCGTTACCATCCGATTTGGACATCTTGCGGTATTCCTTGTCCAGAGCGAATCCGTGCATAAGGACCTTATCATATGGAATTTTATCGAAGGCTATAACGCTGGCGCCAAGCTGTGAATAGAACCAGCCTCTAGTCTGGTCATGCGCCTCTGTGATCCACCTGCAGGGCCACCATTTCTCGAATTCTTCTTTCTCCTGAGGATACTTCAGCTCCGCCCATGAACATACCGCGGAATCGAACCAGACGTCCAGAACGTCGGGTACGCGTGTCATCTCACCGCCGCATTTACCGCACTCAAGAGTAACTTTATCTATCCACGGTCTGTGCAGGTCCATATCCTTCGTATAATTCTTCCCTTTCTCAAGTTCATCAGTAAAACCAACAACCTGTTTTTCACCGCAGCCGCAGACCCAGATGGGCATGGGAATACCCCAGTAACGCTGACGGGAAATGCACCAGTCCCTGGTGTTCTCCACCCATTTGTACTGTCTAGTACGGCCCGCCCAGTCCGGGTACCATTCTGCCTTTAAAATCTGTTCCAGCATTTTTTCCTTCATTTCGGTAACTTTCAAAAACCATTGAGTAGTAGTTCTGTAGGTGATGGGGGTCTTACACCTCCAGCAGTGGCCGTACCTGTGTGTGATATCCCCGGACTGCAGAAGAGTACCTTTTGCCGCCAACAGCTCCATTATCTCAGCATCGCAATCCTTTGTGAACCTGCCCGCCCATTTCCCCCCGTCCTCGGTAAATACGCCCCTCTCGTCGATGGGGCAGAACGGGGGAAGCTGATATTCGACGCCGGTTTCGAAATCATCCGGCCCGTGGCCCGGCGCCGTGTGAACGATCCCGGTCTTTTCCAGAGTGACGTATTCTGCGAGAACCGTTTTGTGAAGCCAGTACAATTCTTTCTGTTCGGGAGCGCTGTGCCAGGGTACTTCGTCGAGCAAGGGCTGCTCGTATTCCAGGCCTTCGAGATCGATGCCTTCGAACTTTTCGATTATCTTCATTTCCTGGTATCTTCCTTCCCTTGCCACCTCTTCTGCCAGCTCTTCGGCTACATATAGATATTCTTTTTCCCCGTTCTTGATGACTTCCATGAGAACGTAGGTGAAATCGGGATGTACTGCTACGCATAGATCGGCGGGGAGGGTCCACGGAGTGGTGGTCCATATAACTATGTAATGATTTTCTCTATTTTTTACCTTAAACTTCACGTAAATGGAAGCGTCAGTCTCATCCCAGTACTCAACCTCGGCCTCAGCGAGAGCCGTTTCGCAACGGGGACACCACGTAAGCACTCTTTGAGCCTGAGTTATAAGCTCACGCTCATGTGCTCTTTTTATGGTCCACCAAGCGGATTTGATATAGTAATTCTCAAGGGTTCGGTAAGGATTGTCCCAGTCCAGCCATACGCCGAGTTGCTTGAACTGCTTCGTCATTGTTTTTTCGTTGGTGAGGGCGAACTCCCTGCAGGTTTTAACGAAATTACCGATACCGTGTTTCTCGATATCCTGCTTGTTGGAGAAATTCAGAGCTTTTTCCACCTTGACCTCAATGGGCAGGCCGTGCATGTCGTAGCCGGCCTGGTCGCGTATGTTAAAGCCCTGCATGCGCCAATACCGCAGATAAAGATCCTTCAATATCTTGTTCCACGCGGTACCGAGATGGATGGCTCCGCTGGTATATGGGGGGCCGTCGATGAAGTAGAAGTTAGGCCCGTCTTGATTCTTTTCTTTCGTCAATTCGTACGCTTTTTTGTCGGTCCAGTACTGCTGGATCTCGGGCTCGAATAAATTGGGGTCGTATTTGGTATTTACCTGTTCTATCATTTGAAACCCTCTGGATGAAGTTCATGAGGTTTTTTAAATCGTAACTAGGAATGTTATTTCCATTTTTCGCAGATAAAATGAGTTACGAATAAAACCGTTGGTGTTGTGATCTCATGAAAGTATGCTGAGAGGGTAAGCATCAATCGTAAGAACTTCTATACATATAAGAAGGAACTTAGCCAGGGTAAAGTACCAAGGCTCAGTAAGCCAACACTCAGAAAGCTCAGAGCTTTGTTTTGAACTAGATTACTTATTTTCAATCTAAAATGTCATACATGTTAATTAATCCGTTTTTCAGTTTCAGAGATTTTTTGTATGCATCCTCTAACTCATTATATACAGTTTTTGTTATAACCTTAATTTTATATATTTGTCGTGAAATGGCAAATGTCAATAAACTTGACAATATTATCGCAATAAAAAAACTGACTTTTAACATGGGTATCTTTTTAGTAAGCTCAGAATGTTCAAGTCGGAATTTCACCCATGCTTCTTGGTTCCCTTGTTTGTGAAAAGTATCGATCATCATTTCTAAGTCTTCGATATCTCCATAGTATGCATTTATTCTAATACGTATTAATACTGTAATCGAGACTCCTATTATCACAACAACTATTAAAAGAACTATGAAAAGTATAAATTCTGTACTCGATAACTTTTTTATGCTATTTTTGGCTTCATCATAATCAACTTTCGCCAAATAATTTACATCGAAGGTCTTTCTCAGATCCTTCTCAAAAAGTGCCATTCGATTATTTTTCACAAATCTCACCGGATACGTTTGTTATTTTTCAGGTTGTTGTTGTATCATATATGTTCTTACTACCTATCAGGTGAGAGGTAAATAAATCTTTGCAATCCAACATCCTTCTAGTGGACTTAGAGGTCCCGTTATGGGTTGTGTGAATTCCTTGAACAAGGGAGGGTTAAGGGTCTGTTACTTCCAAAAAGAGTTCAAGAAGCTTGGTCGATGTAACCATTATCAAAGCCTTGGAGGAAAATGTTTTCAAGAAGAATGATTTCCTCAGAACGGATAATTATGAGATCAGGATAAGACCTGATGGAACAAGAAAACTTATTGATGCACTTGATAGAACCTTCTCTCAAAGAATAAATTTCAAAGGTATGAATAACCAATGGTATAGGATTCTTCAGTATAACGCTAGAGATTTTTCCCAATTTCTTCGAGGAAAAAGAAAGAAGATCGAGTCGACACACCAATGCTTCTACTATCACATTGTCCTCTTCATAAAAAAAGGATTTGTACGCAGTGAAGTCGTGAAAGACAAACATCACTTCTATGTGAATGAATAGAAAAAACTACAATGATCTTTCAATCGTTCATGGAAACTCAGATTATACAATAAAGGGTCTATAATAAATCTTTCAGTCGATCATGTTTTCTTTTTAAAAAAAATACTTTCTGGACGCCTCCATATTCATCTATATGAAATCATAAGAAGATATCGAAAAAACTATAAAGCATTCCGTTTCTACATCTAGGTTAGAACATGATTTAAGAGGTGTACATATGACTTTCAAGAAAATTGAGGTATTGAGTTACTTGCTCACTATTATCTTAATACTCCTATCGTCACTATCAGCGCTGTATTGTAATCCTGAAGTACAACAGAACCAAGAAAGTCAATCAACAAGTGCCGTCTATGTAAGTATGTCCATAAACGAGGATTCCTCTACTCCACAAAAAACAGATTATAAGGCAATCGTTAATCGGAAAAGCAATACACACAATTTTGCATTAGAAAAAGATTATTATGATTCTCTAGGTAGAATTGAAGATATTGTCTGGGATCCTACCGGGAAGAAGATAGCTTCAGGTTCGAGTTCTCAAATCAAGATATGGGACATTGAAAATCGTAGATGCACACTCACTATAGATGGACATGAAAGGGGGACCGTTTCAGGAGTCGAATGGACTACTAATGGGGAAAAGATAATAAGTGGATCTCTTGATAATTCTTTAAAGATATGGGATAGTGAAACCGGAGAATGTCTCACAACGTTGACAGAAGATCATCGATTAATTTTTGACAGAGGTACAATCAACGATATTTCATTATCCCCCGATGGGAAATGGCTGGCATCGGTTGGTGATGAAGCGGAGCCAGCCCCGGGCGGAGGATCATTTACGGACGGAGTTATGAATATTTGGGATATTTCCAAAGGTGAAATTGTTCAAACAATAACAAATCAAATGGGTTTTATTTGGAATGTGGATTGGTCCCCGCTTGGGAACGAATTAGCTATTCAATTGTATGACGAAATCAGGATATGGGATACAACCAATTGGGAACACATTAGAACAATTATAGATTATGACAATGCCTTCCTTGACATTTCATATTCTCCGGATGGTTCTTACCTTGCGGCATGTACGGGAGCTGATACTGTAAAGATCTGGAATGTAGAGAACGGCGATTTGCTGAAAACGCTCTTAGGTGATCACTATTATACGGGTTGCGTTGAATGGAGCCCTGATGGAGATGCCATAGGCATTAGTTATGAAGTTGGAGGTTATGGAGATGATTATGGTATAGAAATATGGGATACCACCACATGGAATAAGATCGAAATCCTTTCAGGTCATTGGTATAATGTAAATTGTATATCCTGGTCTCCAGATGGCTCGTTATTGATAACCGGAGAAGATGGTTTTATGAAACTGTGGGATCCGAACAGCTGGGAATGGTTGGACAATGTGACTGAAGATGGTTCTGAAGTTAATATCGTCTCCTGGTCTCCTGATGGCCAAGAATTAGCGATTGGATATTTGGATAATCGAATACGACTTTTAAAAACCAGTTCGTGGCAATCGATTTCGATTGCGTCTGAATATTCTTATGACTGGATATTGGACATATCATGGGCTCCAAACGGGAATCTATTTGCATCCTCTTCCACAGACGGTTCTGTAAGAATATGGGATGGAGACACAGGGAATTGTATCAAAACGATTATTTATGATCCCTATATCTTTTCGCGAGAAATTGATTGGTCTTCGGATGGCTCAAATATTGCAATTCTATATGATAATGAGGTAAGTATTTTGGAGACAGAAAATTGGGAATCTCACCACACATTAACTGGGCATACGAACAGCATTTCATCTATTGCTTGGTCACCAAACGGGAATTATATCGCATCATCATCTTATGCAGGTATTTGGCCAGATGTGCAAGGAGAAATTAAAATATGGAATGGCATATCTTATGATTGTGTGGAAACATTAGTCATCCCCACAGACGAGATCAATAGTCTGAAATGGTCCCCCGATAGTAACTACCTTGCTTCAGCCTCCGAAGATGGAACTGTTACGATATGGGACACTAACACTTGGATGTGTGAAAAAACTCTTACTTCGGATTTGGATTGTGCTCACACAATATCTTGGTCTCAGGATGGGAATATATTATCTTCCGCTGGTTATTGTGAAGATTCAGGTTATGACCAATACATATTTTTTTGGGATACTTCTAGTTGGGATTGCATCCAAACTCTTAATGCTCACAACCTTCATATTAAAACCCTTGATTGGTCTGCTGATAACACGAGACTAGCATCAGGATCTGAAGGTTATTCCGTTTTAATATGGTCCCAGGATTCTGACGGCGATCGCTATGTGGACAATGTAGATGCATTCCCAAATGATCCCGCGGCTTCTGACGACGGGGACAACGATGGATATCCAGATATTTGGAATTGGGAAAAGACTTCGGAGAACTCAACTTCAGAGCCACCATTATATTTAGATGATTTTCCTACCGACCCCGCAGTATCGTTGGATAGTGATGGCGATGGATATCCCGATTGTTGGAATGAAGGGAAAAGTCCAATTGATTCTACTACAGGTATTGGAAAGCTTGATGACTTTCCATATAATGATACCCAGTGGAATGATACTGATGGTGATGGTTACGGCGACAATCATGGCTATAAATGGATGGAGTATTCATATGATTTAAAAAAATGGATTAATCTCGCTTACAAACCAGATCAATTTCCTTTTGATCCAACTCAATGGAATGACACCGATAATGATGGATATGGCGACAATTATAATAATATTTCCTGGGCAAGGTATAGAACGGTGGGAATTTTTATTCCAGATGCTAATAAACCTGATCGTTTTCCAGAACATTCGGACCAATGGAATGATACAGATGGTGATGGTTGGGGGGATGAAAGATGGGGATATAAATCTGATGATTTCCCATTTGATGGCACTCAATGGATGGATAATGATTATGATGGGTTTGGAGATAACCAATCTGGAAATAATCCCGATATGTTTCCCGATGATCGGGCCGCGTCAAAGGACACTGACAGAGACGGATTTCCAGATGAATGGAATTCTGGAAAAAATGAAAACGACTCTACTACGGAACCGCCACTATATCTAGATGATTTCCCCCTAGATCCTGCTGCGTCCAAGGATACTGACAGAGACGGGTGTCCAGATAAATGGAATCAAAATATGAATAAAAGCGATTCAACAACCGGGTTACAATTAGACATGTTCTCGGAAGATCCTTCAGCTAGTATTGATACCGATGGAGATGGCTATCCGGACGAATGGAACTTAGGAATGAATGACTCCAATTCCACAACAGGTCTAAGACTTGACAAATTTCCTGAGGATAAAACGATTTCAATGGACACCGATGGGGACGGCTATCCAGACAGATATCTCATCTGGGTTTATGAAGAAAATTATAAAGGAGAATTAATTCCATTGGATCAATTTCCAAACGACATTGCTGCAAGCATTGATACTGATAAAGATGGCTATCCAGATGAATGGAATCCCGGTGAGAACGAAATGAATTCAACAACTGGATTAAAATTAGACCATTTTCCAAATAACCCAAATAAATGGCAAAAAGAAGACACCAATAACAACAAAACAAACGAAAGCTTGATACAAGGTTTTTTAAATTCAAACCTTTGGATACCAATAATTATAGCAGGTATAGTGATACTACTTATAGTCATAACATGGATCTTCTTGAAACGAAGTCGAACGAAAAAGCAGTTAGATTTAATCTATAAAACGAAACGGTCAAATGTTTCAATATTGGATGATGAATCTGAAACTACAGATGAAAGTAGTATACCTAAAGAAGATCATATCCCACTACCAAAATGGTGATAAATGCTTTCAATTAACTTTGCCAGTCGGTAAGTTATTTGTGTAATCACATATGGTCCTCGATAATCTCCAGCATGCATATCCTTCAATTTTCCTCATTGAGAAAGAATTTATTCCGATTCAGGGCGAGAAACACTAGTCGATTTGGATCAACCGTAAGAACTTCTATACCTTCAAGAAGGAACTTAGCAAGGGTAAAGTACCAAGGCTCAGTAAGCCAACACTCAGAAAACTAAGCACTTTAATGTAAGCATTAACAAACCTATAAGTTTAAAAATAATAATCCAAATGTCAAAATCCCTATTCAATAGAAAAGGTGAGCCAACAACTATATTGATAATCCGTATTTTG
Source organism: uncultured archaeon (assembly GCA_964342815.1). Taxonomy (GTDB): domain Archaea; phylum Thermoplasmatota; class Penumbrarchaeia; order JASLWR01; family JASLWR01; genus JASLWR01. The sequence goes on from CAYFHS010000034.1 coordinate 46,377, forward strand.
AATATAAGTATAATCAACATTGAATTCAACTAAAGTATTTATTAGCATGTTTGCCCAATTATCATCAATCTTTGTCTGATATTCTTCCTTGCAATTCTTTTGATTTGGCGATTGCATCTCATTGTCAATCGTTAAAAAAAGTTCATGATTGATATATACGTTTAACATTAAATCACCGCAATTCCTTTCTTGGAAGTTCATCGTGTTATTCCAGTAAATTCCAAAACGCATTTGTTTTCCAAGAATTCTTTGTGGATCAATATTATACTGAAATCCATCATATATTGAATTTACAACAGAGTTTAATCCAAATCCTGTTGAACTATATGATTTAGTATCAAAGGTTATATCAGTCTCGGAACCTTCTCCGCCCTTAACTTTGTCAACGGCGCTCCAATTTTCCCCAATTTCGGCGCTTGAAAATTCCCCACTTG
>CAYFHS010000035.1:0-4976 GCA_964342815.1 uncultured archaeon
ACACTGAGCGGGCGTTGTCCACAAGGAAGGGTAATGTTGAGGTCACCGCGGTCTGTCCCCGTGACCAACGCGAGATCAAGCGGGACATTTCCGTCCGGGTTTTGAACGACAAGGACGTGTGGTTGGACGCCAATGATATTCTGCCCGAACATATCCTCGTTGGCCACGAGATGAATTTCAAGGCGAACATCTACTACAATATGCCTGTAACCGACCCCGGGACCAGAGACCAGTCGTCCGCCCTGGGTGATCTCTTTGAGGTCACTGTGATCGTCTCCCTCGTGGACAAGGACGGAAAGAACCCAATAGAACTTGCAAAAGAACCAATTCGGTTCGAGGACCTGAACACCAATCCCGAAAGTATCGAGAACTTCAACGTCAAGATACCCTGGGAGAGTTTCAGCGATCACATCAAGAGATGGGAGGACGGTAATGACGATACCAAGAACTATCTGCTTGTCGAGGTAGATGAGGTTATCGGGGGAACTGACATGAAGCTCTTCGAGAAGACCAACGACAATAATCGTGTGACAGTTGAGCTGTATGCTGTAAGAGCCCCTGCCGCGTCCCAGACGCCGTCATTCGCCCCATCAGTTGCGGCCATGGGCATCGCTCTACTGGGTCTTGCCGTGGGAAGCACTTTCTACTCTGGAAAGAGACGGAAAAAAGGCTACCGAGGGGACCGCGAGGCAGTATCGCCCGTGATCGCCATCATCCTAATGGTGGCAATCACCATCGTTCTCGCAGGAGTGCTCTGGTTATGGGTCTCGGGTCTCGTTGATACCGGGAAAGAAGACGGTGTGGGCGGAATCGTTAACGTCGAGCCGGATACTCGGACCGTGAACAAGGACTACGTGCTGAAGGTGGAGACCCTTACCGCAGAGAACGATCTTTCGGTTGAGGATCTTCGTTTTACGTTATTCAGCTCGGATCGGCGTGACATGAGCAACGGACAGCACAGGGTATCGAACGTGTACGGTAAACCCATCGACGACCAGACCTTCATCAGTTTCCGCGACGGCGACCACGACGGCAAGCTTTCTATCGGCGATAGGTTCGTGATAAAAAGCTTCGAGCACGTTGATGATGACGGCAGCACGGATTCTCCGGGATTTGCCGAGCCTGGTTTCTTCTTCGAGCTGAGAGCCGGAAAGAGGCTTCTCTTCGAAGAGCAGATAAAGTAAAGACAAATCCTTGGGACTTGTCAATGCCACCAAGGAAGAGCTTGCTCTTCCTTTTTTTTATTTTTAATCGCTAGAGCTTCAGCCCTCGGGTTTTCTTAGAATATAATCAATATCTTTAAATAGTACATGGGGAGTTATAAATCAGTTCATCGTCCAGTACGATTCAAAAAAACTCTTAAGGAGAGTGTTTTATAATGAAAAAATATCTTGGATACAATGAAGAAGCAAATGCAAGGTCAAATCAACTGAGCACAATCATAGCATTACTTATATCGGTTATGTTGATCGCAAATATTACCATAATGATTTTCCCGGGTACGGGAAGTGCTAACAAACCCGATTTCGAGATCTTCGCATCCGAATTCGTATTGGATGCTCATGGTGACGGTCTTTCTAACGATGCAGTGATCTATGTCTGTGATTCAAATTGGAATGATGTGGATTCGGCCAAAGTTTACATAAATAATGAATGGAAGGGAGATACCAACACCTCGGGTTTCTTGCTTGTTAATGATCTAAGGGACGGTCGGTACTTCGTCGATGTGTCTTATACCAACGGAACGAATGTCACATTCTGGGCTCATACGGATTTTATCATTAATGCTATAGGAGAATATTCCATTTTCGCAAATGCCACGGTTTTTGCCTCCGATCTTGATGCCCTGGAAAATGATGTTAGGATCAAGGTAAACGATTCATACAACGAAAACATAAGCGGAGCTTACGTGTATATTGACGGAAAATGGGTCAATAATACAAATGCTTCGGGTATGATCATCATCAAAGATCTCCCGGACGGTCATTATTCCCTTGATGTGGGGTACACCAATGAAACTGGAATCGAATTCTGGGACTCTATCGGTTTCATGATAAGTGCGGGTGGTGAATTTTTCATCTATGCCAACGCCTATGTACTTGCCGCTGACGGCGATAAAAAGATGAATGATACTGCGATCTACGTTTATAATGATGACAACAACCCCGTGGAATTTGCAGATATTTTTATTAACGGCGAATGGGCCGGGCTCACAAATGGATCCGGTGGGATCCTCATTAAAGATCTGGGCGATGGTTATTACCAGGTCGATGCCAGTAAAAATGTATCGAATATAGAATATTGGGCAGGAGCCGAATTCAAGATCAATGTGAGCGACTCATTCATCTATACTGAAGCATTCGTCCTGGCTGCATACGGGGGTTGGGAACCCAATGACGTTAGGATATACGTGTATGATCATAAGAATGATCCTGTAGGGGGTGCCGAAGTGTACGTCGGTTGGGACATGGGCTATACTGCAGATAACGGTTCTATCACATTTCACGACCTTGAGGACGGCATGTGGATAATTGATGTTTATTATATGAACGAATTCGGCGAAGTGCTCTGGGCCATGGCCGAGGTTCTCGTTGATGTGGGTCACGTCATCTACCCCGATGTTTATGTCGAACCCAAAGATCCCGACGGCATACCTAACGACATTGGTATATGGGTATTCGATGGGAACTGGAGCAGCGTGGGTGATGCCGATGTATATTTGGATGGCGTATGGGTCAATACAACCGACCAGTGGGGCGGTCTGGTGATAAAGGATATCGATAGCGGTTCCCATGTCATCGATGTGTTCTACTATAATGATATATTGGGTGAGGAGTTCAGCGGCAGCAGGGAATTCAAAATCGATCTTGATTATTTCATCTATGCTGAAGCCTATGTTATTGCCGCGAATGGCAGAGAACCCAATGATGTGAAGATATACGTGTATGACAATGATGACAATCCGTTGGAGAACGCCAACGTTTGTGCAGGGGGCAGATGGGGAACCACTGCTCCCAACGGCTCGGTAACGCTTTATGATCTCGGAGATAATCTTTGGCAGGCTACAGTGTATTCCATGAACGAATCCGGAGAATGGCATTGGGCCTGGATCGACTTTATGATAGATATTGGACACGTTATATATCCCGATGTTTATGTTGAGCCTATGGACCCGGACGGCATGCCAAATGACGTCAATGTCTGGGTGGTGGATAACAATTGGAGCAGTGTGAATGGTGCTGAACTATATCTGGATGGTGATTGGGTCAATGTCACAAACGAGTATGGTGCCTGCATCGTCAAGAACATCGATGCTGGCCCCCATATATTGGATGTATATTATTATGATAATCTTTCAGGGGAGGAATACTGGGGCAGTGACGAGTTTGTGATCGATACCGGTTATTACATCTATGCTGAAGCCTTCGTATTCCCTGCTTCCGGAGGCATGGAACCGGATGACGTTAGGATTTACGTATATGATAATGATGGAAATCCGCTTGAGGGTGCTAATGTTTTTGCTGGAGGTAAGTGGGGCGAAACCGCTGTCAATGGTTCTGTCACCCTTTACGATCTCGGGGATAATCTGTGGAAAGCCACTGTATCGTTCATAAATGAATCCGGGGATTGGCACTGGGCATGGATCGAATTTATGATCGATGTGGGGCACGTTATATATGCAGACATATTCGTGGGGCCCAATGGAACCGACGGGATTCCAAACGACGTCAAAATATGGGTATACGACAACGATTGGATGAGCGTCCCCTATGCCGATGTCTATTTGAACGGTGATTGGGTTGGTTCCACGAATGGAGAGGGTAATCTCGACATCAATGATCTTGATTCGGGCATTTATGTACTGGATGTCTTCTACTACGACGATATGTACGGGGAGGAGTACCGCGGTACCGCCGAATTTATGATCGACCTCGAATATTTCATCTATGTGGAGGCTTTCGTCTATTCCCAGGGAGGTCAACGGCCTGATGATGTGAAGGTTTTCGTTTATGACAACGAGGATAATCCCATCGAAGGTGCCAACGTGTGGTTGGCCTGGATGGAGTGGGGTTTGACAGCTCCTAACGGCTCTACCACTTTCTATAACATTGGTGATGGACTGCATCGTATCGATGTTTCCTATTTCAATGAGACCGGGGTTGAGTTCTGGTCCTGGACCGAAGTTCTCGTTGAGGTCGGACATGTGATCTATGCGGACGTATTCGTTGGACCCAACGGAAGCGACGGAATTCCCAACGATGTCAGCATCTGGCTTTATGACAATGACTGGATGAGCGTCCCCTTTGCCGATGTCTATTTGAACGGTGATTGGGTTGGATTCACCGATGCCCAAGGTAAACTCGACTTGAATGATCTGGACTCAGGTATGTATGTTTTGGACGTGTTTTATTACGACGCCATGTACGGTGAGGAGTACCGTGGCACCACCGAATTTATGATCGACCTCGAATATTTCATCTATGTGGAGGCCTTCGTCTTTTCCCAGGGAGGTCAACGGCCCGATGACGTCAAGGTCTACGTTTATGACAACGCCGGCAATCCCATTGGTGGAGTGAACGTCTGGCTGGAATGGATGGAATGGGGTTTAACCGCGGAGAACGGTTCCACCACTTTCTATAATGTCGGCGATGGAATGCACCGTATCGATGTTTCCTATTTCAATGAGACCGGTGTTGAGTTCTGGTCGTGGACCGAAATTCTCGTTGACGTCGGGCACGTGATCTACGCAGACGTATTCGTCGGACCCAACGGGAGCGATGGAATTCCCAACGATGTCAGCATTTGGCTTTATGACAATGACTGGATGAGCGTCCCCTATGCCGATGTCTATTTGAACGGAGATTGGGTTGGTTTTACAGATGCTCATGGTAAACTCGACTTGAATGATCTGGACTCAGGCATGTATGTTTTGGACGTGTTTTATTACGACGCCATGTACGGTGAAGAGTACCGTG
>CAYFHS010000035.1:5076-46548 GCA_964342815.1 uncultured archaeon
TAATGTCGGCGATGGAATGCACCGTATCGATGTTTCGTATTTCAATGAGACCGGTGTTGAGTTCTGGTCGTGGACCGAAGTTCTCGTTGACGTCGGGCACGTGATCTACGCAGACGTATTCGTCGGACCCAACGGGAGCGACGGAATTCCCAATGATGTCAGCATCTGGCTTTATGACAATGACTGGATGAGCGTCCCCTACGCCGATGTCTATTTGAACGGTGATTGGGTTGGATTCACCGATGCTCATGGTAAACTCGACATCAATGATCTGGACTCCGGTATGTATGTTTTGGACGTGTTTTATTACGACGCCATGTACGGTGAAGAGTACCGTGGCACCACCGAATTTATGATCGACCTCGAATATTTCATCTATGTCGAAGCTTTCGTCTATTCCCAGGGAGGTCAACGGCCTGATGATGTGAAGGTCCACGTTTATGACAACGCGGGTAATCCGATTGGAGGGGCCAATGTATGGCTGGAATGGATGGAATGGGGTATGACCGCAGAGAACGGTTCCACCACATTCTATAATGTCGGCGATGGAATGCACCGTATCGATGTTTCGTATTTCAATGAGACCGGTTTTGAGTTCTGGTCCTGGACCGAAGTTCTCGTTGACGTCGGGCACGTTATCTACGCTGACGTATTCGTCGGACCCAACGGGAGCGACGGAATTCCCAATGATGTCAGCATTTGGCTTTATGACAATGACTGGATGAGCGTCCCCTACGCCGATGTCTATTTGAACGGAGATTGGGTTGGATTCACAGATGCGGAGGGTAATATTCACGTAAATGATCTGGACTCAGGCATGTATGTTTTGGACGTGTTTTATTACGACGCTATTTACGGTGAAGAGTACCGGGGTACCACCGAATTTATGATCGACCTAGAATATTTCATCTATGTGGAGGCTTTCGTCTATTCCCAGGGAGGTCAACGGCCTGATGATGTGAAGGTCCACGTTTATGACAACGCCGGCAATCCCATTGCCGGAGCTAACGTTTGGCTGGGATGGTTGGAGTGGGGTTTGACCGCAGAGAACGGTTCCACCACTTTCTATAATATCGCTGATGGATTGCACCGTATCGATGTTTCATATTTCAATGAGACGGGTTTCGAGTTCTGGTCTTGGACAGAAGTTCTTATCGATCTCGGTCACGTGATCTACGCTGACGTTTTCGTTGGTCCCAACGGCTCAGATGGAATACCGGACGATGTCAGCATCTGGCTTTATGACAACGACTGGATGAGCGTTGCCTATGCAGATGTCTATTTGAATGGAGATTGGGTTGGATTCACAGATGGTGAGGGTAATCTGGACATCAATGACCTGGATCCCGGTTTGTATTTGTTGGATGTATTTTACTACGACGCCATGTTTGGAGAGGAGTACCACGGGACAACTGAATTCCAGATAAACCTCGATTTCTACATATATGCAGAGGCCTTTGTGTATCCTATGGACGCCGATCTGGTAGCCAACGACGTAATTGTATATTTGTATGATAATGCCGGCAATCCAATCGAGGGGGCCAGTGTTTTTATCAACTGGGCGTGGATGGGTTCCACCTCTGAGAATGGTTCAGTGCTAGTCAAGGACCTGGAGGATGACTGGTACAGTGTCGATATACATTACTGGAATGATACCTACGTGGACCATTGGGCCTGGACGGAGTTTATCATCGAGATGGAACATATAATCTACGCAGATGTTTTCGTATTTCCCGGGGACCCAAACGGTATACCAAATGATGTGGAAGTGTATGTCTATGATGGTAACGGCTCACCCCTGGAATCGGCAGAGGTTTATATAAATAATGAATGGGCCGGGCTGACCGATAAAAATGGTTCAATTGCTTATAAAGATCTGGAAAACGCCTCCTATATAGTTGATATTTTTTACTATGATATGTTGAATATGAAGGAATATTGGACGAAAACCGAATTTATAATAAGTGCCGGAGAAAAGTTCATTTTCACCGATGTCTATGTTTATCCGGCGGATGGGGACGGAATATTGAATGACCTGGAGATTCACGTTTACGATTTCGAGGGTAATCCCCAGGTGGGAGCGGAAATATATATCGATTCCATGTGGTACGGCATGACTGGTGAAAATGGATCACTCTGGTCCTTAAATTTCTCACAGGGTTGGCATTACGTGGATATTTTCATATATGGCGAAGTTGCGGGAAATGATAGTAATTTTTCGGTGGATTTCCAAGCCTGGGCGGAATTCTATATCGGTGACGAGGGATATCTTTGGCTGGATGCTTTTGTTCTTGATCACAACAATGATAGTTACATGAACGATGTGAAGATCAGGGCCTATACCGGTGATAATGATGTTCTTCCATACGCGGATGTATATGTCGATGAGTATTGGGAAGGCATGACGGACCTGGATGGCGAACTTGTTGTGGAAAACATATCGAGAGGATGGCATGAGGCCTGCGTCATTTCGGATAACCGGTTCGGCTTCATCTGGTTCTATTCCGAAGGGGCTGATGAACAGTATATCTATATCGAGCATTTCGTAAAGGATATCATCCCGGAAAATATTACGGACGATGCTATCATTTACGTCTACGACCAGGATGATAATCCCGTAGCTTTCGCAGAGGTTTACGTAGATGGTTATCTGGTGGGTTTTACTTCCACTCAGGGGTATATAACCAGCTTTGATCTGGTCGCGGGCTACCATTTCGTCGATGTGTATTTTTATAAGGCGGATTGGAATTATTCGGCCTATGCGTGGACTGAGATATGGGTCGGCGAGGATTATCATTATGGTGATGCCTACGGAAACGACGATGACGGGGATAATTATACCGATGACGGGGAGATCTGGGTCTATGACGATGAAGGTAATCCAATAGATCCCGACGACTACAATGCAACTGTGGACGGAGAACCGGTGGAGGGAAACGAGTCCACAAGGAACGACGTAATGAGCCTGAAATTGTCCGATCTGCCGGCAGGTCTTCACTTTGTGACCATATACTTGGGTACAGGGACCCGCTCTGATGAGCCCCTAACATTCGAGTTCATATCCGAGGGTACTGGTGAGGCGTTCATATATACCAAGGCACTCACTGTGGACGCTGATGAAGACGGAGCGAAGGATGATTCGCGTATCTATGTATATGATGAAAACCACGAACCGGTGGCTGGTGCGGACGTATATGTGGATGGGTTGTCGAAGGGTCAAACAAATTCTAACGGCTATATCGATATCATTGGCATAAGTTCGTCGGACTTTTCCACGGGAACCCATTCCGGTTATGCTTCGTATGATCAACTGGAGTGCGGGATAGAGGGCCCCAAAGTGGATGTAGTGGTTGAACCCCCAAAACCGGACGTCCGCATAGTGCCGTCAATGACCATCGGTAAGTTCACGATAGATGTTAAACACGCAATCAGCGGGGATCTAACATTAGGTACGGCTACCAGTCCGGGATTTCTCCCCAGCGGTCTGCAATCTATGGGGCTCTACTTCAATATCGAGAGCACCATGGTCTTGAAAAATGGAGAATGGATCTACATTGCAATAAGCTATAACGGAGGCGAACTTCCGGAAGGGGTGGATGAGGGCAGTCTCGCTCTTTATTACTGGGATGTGACCGCCAGCAATTGGTTCAAATGTGCCAATCCCGGTATTGACGTGGGAAATGACATACTTTGGGCAAACGTTTCCCATCTCACTGTCTTCACGGTTTTCGCGAAAGAGATCGAACCAGCAGAGACTGTGGATGACGATGAATCATCATCCTCATATCTTTTATACATCGTGATAGTCGTACTGGTGGTTATTGGCATATTGTTCGTTGTCAGGAGTTTAGGGAAAGGAAAGGAGGGAGGACCGGAATCACCTCAGCCGGAATACGAACTGGAGGATGAAGAAGATTCTGACGAGGACGGATTATTCAGAGATTGGGTGGATTTCGAGGAGGGAGGTTGGGATTACGATGAGGATGCCGTGGAGGTCAAGGAAGAATCCATTGGTGCAGATGATGAGTACGGTTGCCCTGATTGCGGTGAAACCCTTGAAGCCGATGATGACGTTTGCCCGGGCTGCGGCTCCGTATTCGATGACGACGATGAATTCTCCGAGGATGATGACATTGATGACATTGGAGACGATGCCGTGGATGACAATGATATTGATGACATTGAAAAAATATCTGAGGAGGACGGTGAAAAGGGTGAAGAAGATGAATTCCCGATTGCGGACGATGTCGGTGAAACAGAAAATGAAGACGATTGGGATGAAGATGTGGAAGATAAATTCTCGGTTGATGCAGATGATGGAGAAGAGGATGTGCAAGAGGATTGGGTTGATAGTGATTATGATGAAGATGATGAACAATCCTCGCAAGGCGGGAATAAGGAAGAAGAATTCGTTGGATAATATCATAAATTCAGGCACCATCTGCTTCAGCAGGTCTGCCTGATTTTTTTTATTTTTCGTAAGTCAACAGATCAGATGAATGCCTCAACGAATAGGAGAATCTGGAAAAGAACGACACCGATCCGTGTCCCGGTTCTTATATTGAGTTCGAAAGCGTGCCATATCTGCATCTCATTTCCTCCTTTTACAGCCCTCCTTACGTTGAACCAAGTAATATAGAGAATTAATAAAAACAATGTGGCCCCAACTAAATAGGTGGTCCCGAATACTTTGGGGAATCCCAGAATGCCGAGGAATGGGATTGGGTACAGCGGTATGAACATTGTATAGAAAAGCAGAACCAGATACATGGACAATTCACGACCCCGTCTTACGGGTGTGGTCCGAAAACCTGCTGCCCTGTCACCATGCATGTCACCAACGCACACCATAATCTCACGCCCGATCTCCATTGAAAATATGGCAGCGGCCAGTGGCAGTAATATCTTCAATTCTGAAAATGTACCGGATCTTAAGGCCCAGGCCCCCCATAGAGGTATCGCCCCCACTCCGAAGGCAACGATAACGTGACCCCAGATACCGGTATATTTGCCTCTGGCATTATAGAATATCCCGCTTATCACTATAATCGAGGTCAAAATACCGCATGGGAGATTGAATCCATGGAAAATCAATTGGCCGTGGGATTGGGCGGGCAGAGGAAGGGTTGTTGAGAAGGCCAGGAGTACGGAAGCTCCCATGAGGACGATACCCGTCCATTTGGCTTTGGCTGGTGATATAAGACCCGAAGGAATAGGTTTTTGGGGTCGGTTCACCCGGTCCGATTCGAGATCGGTATAATCGTTGTGAATCATAAGTCCAGCTGCGAGAAGAGCTGCCGCAGTGAGAGCCAGGGCGAATGCCCCGGTGTCCAGATAAATACCCTGGTTCACAGTTATATCGGCCACTGTTACATTTAAAGCACCCACGCTTGCTCCGAAAACTGATATGAATACGATCAAGGGCCGGATGATCCTTACCCATGCAAAGAGCCTGCTGCGCATCAGGCTTGTAGAAGTGTCTACAGTAAAACCGCCAACTGATCGATTCATTACCGGTGAATATTCTCGTAGATATAAAAAACTACTTTTTTCTTTTTGGGCTGGCATAAAGAAAAAAGCAGCTCAAAAAAGAAAAACCTGCAAGCAGGCTTCGCCTGCAAATAAGAATATGAAGTGATTTCAATGGAAATCGCAGATACTTTCTCCATCAGGTCGAGGAATCCGACTCCTTATCCTTGAGCCCCTTTTTAACGTTCACCGCAGCCCCTGTATCGAAGTCCATCATCTCTTTTCTGTTAAGAAGTGCCTTTCCCCAGGCCAATAGTTCGTCTTTTTCGTCCACAACGAGAACCTGGTCACCCGGTCGTATCTCTTCGTCGCATTCGAGAACGAAACGGGAGAAGACGCTTTTTCCTTTCCTGACGAATGGAATTGCATCCTCCATTATAACCACTCTATAACCGGGGAAATCGAGATTTCGATGAAGGATCTTCGCTCCTTCCCGAGTGAGAATAATCCGCCCTGAACGGGCATTAATTGAAAAGACATGACCTTTGTTGAAGAATATGTTTCTTATTCTACCCGTTTTTCGGCTTTTTCTGAATGTTATCTCAATTCCATCTTGCATAACCAGCCGTGTACCGATGCTGGAGCCGAACTGCATATCTAGGGTGGCCCTGACAATGGAGATGTCCGGGTCCAATATTGAGCTTTTCATTTCGGGATCGTCGAACCGTTCTGGGAGCGTTTCCATACTTTCCGGTCCCTTGTAGGTGATCCATTTCGGCGAATCATTTCCGGTGGGCCTGAGGTTCTGGGCATAGGGAAATTCCGAATCTCCCGAGTACATTGATTGGGCGAAGGGATACATTGAGTCAAGCTCCAGCGGCACCATTCCAAAGGGTGTTTCCACCGCGATTCCAACCGAAACTTTCTTTCTTATATTTTCTATTGTTTTTCTGTGACCCATGTGATACGGCTTGCTGCCATCGGGAAGCACCATCACCGTTTTTTTTCCATCTGTGTATCTTTCCGCCAATCTTTTTCTGTACCTTGACACCTCGGGCCGGCGGAATCCGGCAGGGCTGGCAGCCATGAATCTTTTTTTGGAGACCGGCTCGAAGGTCTCGAGATAATCGCCATGTTCGTACAAACGGCATAAGGCTTCGTGCATACGGGGATGGCTTCCGGCCCTTTCTTCAACAAGTTCCCACAAAGTTCCCTTTGATATTTTTTCTTTCACACGTCTCAATTCTGCAAATGAAGCGTAAAGATTATGTTCAGCTAATTTTCGTATTCTATCTGTTCTCTCCATCTCCCTCAGCTCTTTCGGAGCGTATCTGGTGCAGACCGGACAGGGACAGGGGGAAAACTCCATGTCATCCAATTTCCCGGTTCCATCAGGGTACATCATCCTGCCGTCCAAAGCATATTTTGCATACGAGGAAGAATCGAAAAAATCACATCCCATTGCGGCGGCCAGGGCGAAAACCATTGGATGTCCGGCGCCGAAAAGATGAACAGGTTTAGATATGTCGAGACCCTTTTTAGAAGCCATCACCAGGTCAACGATATCGTCATACCTGTAATCTTCCAGCAAAGGCACCACACCACCTATTGGGAAAAAATCTCCTTTCAGCAACGACAGGTCCCGGGCACAGCGTTCGCGGAGCTCCGGATAGATAGAACCCTGCACCGTGGTGGCCAGCGCCATATCCCCCTTAATTTCGTGAGCATTCCTGGCCCTTTCCAACGTGCGGGTCATGTCTTCTTCGGCCTCTGAATATGTTCGGTCAGGTGTGGAGAATACATCCAGGATAGTACCCACGTCTACACCGATATCTCTCTGAAAACACACAATCTCCTCCGGGTCCAGCTCGATATCACCGTGAACATAGGATTGAAAAGTACCTGAATCGGTCATAATTGGGCCGTCAAAATCCACCAGGGAATGAATTCCATCTGTAAGAGCCTTTTCCCTGAGTTTTTCACTTTTCCTGATTATATAGGAATTGGTAATGATCATCTCCAACTTGAAGAGCTCTTTCATCTTCTTCGGGGGGATCAAATGGATATTGGGATTGATCACGGGAAGAAGCGTTGGTGTTGTCACCCTCCCGTGGGGAGTGTCGAAGGTACATATCCGGCCGAGTATGTCCCGTTTCTTGATCTCAAACCTGTATGCGCTCATTTCACCTCTCCCGATGGACCGATGAACAAATATTCAGGCATTTTCGGGACGTATAACGCCGAATGGATGTAGGCGCTGAACCACAGGAAAGAAATAAAACCGAAAAGCAATCCCGTAATTAGGCGCATGGGATTAGTACTCTCGTATGATGAAGCCATTTGTACGGACCCGTCGATCACCATGCTCAGGGCAAGGAGAACGGATGGTATGGCCAGCAGAGGTGAGAATACTACGTCGACTCCCGTTCTTTTCCTTATTCTTTCATCGCCCCTCCTTATCTTCTTCGATATTTTTCGGGGGAGAATAGATAAAATAATTTCCGAAGCCGTTTCCCTGGCCGGGAGAACGATAGGTATTATCAATCCAAAGGAAAGCCCACCAAATATACCCACGTCCCTTGCACACATGGGCATCTGGTTCCCGTTGATCACGAAAGAGCGGTGCTCCATCTGGTGACAGTTGAAATCTCCAAAATAATAGATTATTCTGGGATAAAACGGAAGTGTGTTCCAGAAATTGGAATGGTCCAGCATGTTAGCGTTTGCGTCCATGTGCCTCACCGTTCCGGGCTCCATAATATAAGGAACGATAAATTGAGATACCGCAATGAAAAAGATGACGCAGAAGAGAGGAATTGTTATCTTCTTGCCTGTATTAACCATTCCTGCGTGTAACTATCTGGAACGCTATAAATGGTTCGGTGAAATAAGATATGCGGAGTGGCCTGCGAAAAGGATGCCTTGTCTCTGGGTTTTCATGGGGAGGGAAAACACTGTAAATTATAAATATAGAAATACATTTTGGCATGGGACCACGCGCGGGCTCCGTGATGGAAATATTAAGGATTATAGGTGGGATGACATGCTCGAAAACGATATCGTCAAAATAAAGAAAGCAGAGGCTACTGCGGCGTCATTGATAGTCGAGAAGGAGAGGGGAGCGGAAGCCCACCTGGCAAAGACAAGGAAACTCCTTGAGAAACAAATGACGGATGATATCGAGAAGAACCGCCAGGTTTTTCTCGGGACGGACAGCAAGCTAAGAGCCAATATCGATGCCAGGTCATCCAACATCATCAAAGAAGGGAAAAAAGAAGTGGTGTTACTCAGAAAAAAGGTGGAAAAGAACGTCCAGCAAACCGGCAAAGCAATTTTCGAAACTGTACTTGAAACGCTGGAAAACGAATAACCCCAACAGACCCCTCCATGATATAACGGATAAGTGGTAATTTGTTATTCCCTCGAAAAATGGTCAAGGCGAACATAATTGCACACAGCAGTATCCTAGAGGATACCGTTGATGCGCTCGCTTCTGCAGAAATAATGCAGGTTGACCCTGTGGATGATAACCTCAGCGAGGATTTGCGAGGCTATCTCGGGACCTTGACTACACCTTCCAGGCATACCGCTCTTCTGGAGATCGAACTGCGAATGGAGCGGCTCATGGACATATTTTCTACCCATTTTCCCAGCCAAACAAGTATGTTGGCCGATCTTTTTCCCAGCACTGCCAAGAAGGTAAAGGTCGGTAAACTGAGCTTCGGGGAACTGAAGGCCCGAAGCGAGAGCTTGATGGGGAATATTGAAAAATCCATTCTTGCAAAGAACGACCGGCTATCGGAGATAAACGACGAGCTGGCCAGGAATAGGGAAAAAAAGGCACAGATATCTCTTCTCGAACCCCTGGACATTCCTCTCGATTACCTCGACGACGGCAAATATACTTTCACGAGGATCGGGACCGCCGATGATATTTCCGAGCTCGACAGGATTCTGATGAACATACCCGAGGCCACCTTCGATCACGTTCCCACAGGTCTTCCTGAGGCACCCAATGTTGTGGTTATCACCGGGATGAAGGAGGTCAAGGAGGACGTTTCGAAGGCGCTCCGAGGGAAAATATTCAACGAACTTCAGCTTCCGGAGCTTACGGGAAGACCGAAAGAGATTCTTTCGGAACTCAATAAAACCATAGAGAAACTCGAAAAGGAGCGTGAAAAGCTTCTTGATGACCTGCTGAAGCTTAAGGACGAGTGGACCCCAAAGATAGATGTGGAAATGGAGTTGGTCCGTATAAAGAGAGAAAAGTACGAGACCTATGCACGTTTGGGGAAGACTAAGGACACCGTGGTTATATCGGGGTGGGTGGAAGTGGAGAAGAAGGACGAATTGAGTAAACATTTGAGACCTTTGAAATATATCGAGATAAGCTATGCGGAGCCGGATACCGAGAAGGATACAGTTCCCTCGTCGCTTTCTCATTCGCGGTTTATCCGTCCTTTCGAATCATTAGTAAATACGTTCTCACCACCCAAATACAATGACTTGGATCCTACTCCTTTCGTGGCAGTGTTCTTCGTCCTCTTCTTCGGTATGATGCTTGGGGATGCCGGTTATGGATTGATGATACTTATTCCTAGTATATGGATAGGTAGGAAGGTAAAGGAAGGATTTGCAGCTTCATTCGCTTTAATTGGTAAATGTATCGCAGCAGTCACTATAATAATGGGACTCGTCACGGGTTCTTTCTTCGGAGATCTCGTACAACGTTTAATATATATGGATGTCACCCGCACCCTTTATCCTGAATTTTATATTGGGGTCATAAAATTTCCATATGATCCTCTTGTCGATCCTTTACCGCTCTTCCTCATCGGATTGGGGCTGGGTGTTATTACAATCTATCTTTCCGTGATACTATCAACTATCACTCATACACTACAAAAGGACTTTAAAACTTTATTATTGACCGATACGCCCTTGGTAATAATGATTCCTTCTTTGATAATTTTGGTTCTGCAAATGCTGGAAATAGCGACTATTCCCTCAATTATTCAAACTATCTGTCTCGGGGGGATTGCGTTATCATTTATCCTTTTTTTATGCAGAGATTACAAAATGCCACTCCTTGCAGTTTTCGAATTCACCGGTTTTATCGGGGATCTCCTTTCATTTGCACGGATTCTCGCTCTGGGTCTGGCAACGGTCGGGCTGGCAATGACTTGGAATATTGTCGGGGAAATGTTTCATCCCGCTGGAAGTACAGTGATATGGTGGATATTAAAGATGTTAATTTTGTTAGTGATATTGGTGTTCTTTCATTTGTTCAACTTTGCATTTCAGACGCTTGGCGCGGGTATCCACGCGCTTAGATTACAATATATTGAGCTTTTCAATAGGTGTTATGTAGGTGGAGGTGTTCTATTTAGTCCTCTTACGGAGCACAGAGTACATACTGAGGCTTTCGGCAGAAAGTATACGAAGGAATAATCACAGTCAAAAAAATATAAAAAAAATCGAGGTGACAGAATGAAAACAAAAAAGAGTCTAATATTGATAAGTGTCTTTGTCTTGGGTTTGATCCTTTGCGCAAGTTCGACCTTTGCGCAGGATGTCAAAGTCGATGAAGATGGCGACGATTTGGATGATTCATGGGAATTGAATATCATTCAGAAAAACGGATTGGGTCATAACAATGTTTCAATGTTTTTGAACTATTCCGACCCTGATAACGATGGGTTTACAAACCTGCAAGAGTACAATAATGGAACGGATCCCTATAATAAAGAAGACACTCCTGGAGAAGAGAAAGACAGGGAGAAAGGGACTGCACTTTTCCTGCTTGGTGTCGCCATTTGTATTGGGGTCCCTGGGATAATGGCTGCATTTGGTTTATACATCGCAGGTGTCTCCGCGGTGGGCATGACGACGGAACATACTGACCGATTTAGTAAAGGTTTGATCCTTCAGGCGCTTCCGATGACTCAAGGTGTGTATGGTTTAGTTTTTGCTATATTACTTCTACTCGGTGTCGGGTACATCGGTAGTGGTGACCCTGCCCTTCTCTCCGATCCTACTGTAGGTTGGGGTGCGATTATGATCGGAATAACAATTGCCCTTACCAGCGTGTCTGCCATACCGCAGGGTCTAGTGGCGGGAGCCGGAGCTAGTGGTGTGGGAAGGAATCCAGATATATTCACAAAAGGTCTCATTTATGCTGTTATGCCGGAAACCATGGCAGTGTTTGGTTTTCTCATATCGCTCTTCATTATTCGTGGTATCGGCTTAATGTAGGACTGATGGAGGACCGTATATGGGCCTGAAAGATATCCTTAACAAGATCGAAAGTCAGCAGGATCAACGGATCAAGGAGATCAAGCGGAACAACGCGCGTGAGATCGCCGAGATAAGATCGGAGATGAAGGGGAAAGTTAGTAAGGAAAAGGAAAGGGTTCAAAGCGAGCTGGCCAAGGAGCGTGAAATATACAGCAACCTTAAGATATCGGAGGGGAAACGAAGCGTTAAGCGGGAGATGCTGGCCGAAAAGGAGCGCTTGATTAACCTGGCTCTCGGGAATGTGCTCGATAGGTTCGGTGAATTCAAGGGGGAGCGTTACCGCAGTTTACTCAAGAAATTGGTAACGGAGAGTGCCAAGCTGCTCAAGGGTAAATGCAGGATACTTGCCACCCGGGAGGAAGACATCCCCTACCTTAAGAACCTGGGAATCGCACCTGTGAGAAATAAAACCATACCGGGAAGGGGAGGAGTAATTGTGGTGTCGGAAAACGGCGAGTTCCGTATTGACCGGACCTTCGATTACATGATGGAAAAGCAGAGCGACGATCTTAGGAAGATGACCGCGGGAATTCTGTTCAAGGAGGAATGATAGTTGGACCCGAGTACCTGGCTGTGGATTGGTTTGATCAGTTTGCTCTTCGGAGCAGTCTTGATCTATTTGGGGATGAAGGTTCCCATGGTATGGACCATAGCGAGGTTCGGATATTCCAACGCCTTGTACAATTCACGGGTAAACCGGTTCGTAAGACGCATGTATGTGAACAATCTCATGGGAACGAATTCCTTTGCGGAAGCGGTGAATTTCATTTCGTCCGCCAGTTCCAGGGACTTCCCGTTGAAAACCGTGACCAATGCAGAGGATGCAGAAGCAGTACTTTTATCCGCCATGTTGGAGAACGTCCAGAAGGCCAAGGAAGAGTCACCCGATATGATCGGCCCTGTTCTGGACAGCTTTATCATACGATACGAGAACCGTACCCTGAAAAGCCTTTTCAGTATCCGGTTCCACGAATCCGCTTCTGACACCGGGATATTTCCAGTAGGGGCTGTTACTGCGAAGCTCATCGAGGAGATGAAGAAAGCTGAGACCCTGGATGAAATGATTGATCTTATTCCCCGGTCCGAACTTCGTGACCTGCTTTCCGGGGTTGAGCTCGATACCTTCCAAAAGGTGGAAAACCTGCTCGATGGGTTCTACATTCAGAGTGTAGAGCACTCCTCCTCCAAGTTACCCCGGACGCTGAAGAAGGAGATGGGGGCGTTCCTTGAGGTTTACAGCGATATGCTGACAATAAAGACAATACTGAGGATGATAAAGGCTGGAGTACCGGCTGCCCAGAGGAAGGAATTTTCCTTTGCACGGGGGAAACACATCACAAGGGATGCACTGGAGGCCCTGCAGGAAGCGGAGAACGTAGCCGAGGCTGTGGATGCGCTGGGCAGCACTCCCTACGCTCCTCTTCTGCGCGAGGTTTTCAAGGACTTCAAGGACACTGGTCGAATTTCCCTTTTTGAGCTTGAACTTGACCGATTCTGGATCCGATACATTGAGATATTTGCCATGAAGATGAACACCACGGTAGGGCCGGTTATCCGATACCTTACGGAACTGGAATTCGAGACCAGGAACGTAATCGCAGTCCTTCGGGGCTTCGAGGTGCCCGGCGGAAAGGAAATTGCCGAGGAGCTGTTGATAGTCAGGGGGTCCGCCTGATGAACATAGCGGTAATGGGCGACAAACACACTGTACAGACCTTCTCCCTTGCAGGAGTGAAGCAGTACCACATAGTGGAGAACTTCGATTCTACCGAAAAGATAGAAGAGGGTTTTGACGGGTTCGTGGCCAATGAGAATATTTCTATTATCTTTTTGACCGAAAGGACAGTAAGGGCCATAGACACAAAGCTCAAGTATCATGCGGAACTAAAACAACTCTATCCTCTGATAATCGCCATACCCGACGTTTCCGGCGAAAGTGAAGGGGAGGACCGGGTCAAGTCACTTATAAGACGGGCCGTGGGTGTGGACATCAAAGAGGAAGTGTAAGGCGCTGGGCGAAAGGGATTGCGCCCTTTTTAAAAAAACAGCAAATGCAAAATTCAGATATAGCTTCTGTTGTAGAAAAGTTTATATCTCTATAGTCCCCTATATTTGACTATGGTAACTACTATACAGGTAAGTGGAGAACTGCAACAAGAGCTCTTAGCTAGAAAGTTATTTGACAGAGAGACTTACGAGGAAGTAATTTGGGATCTAATTGAGGATAGTATGGAATTAAATGATACAACTAAAAAGGAATTACAAAGAGCAAGAGAGGAGATTCGTTCAGGTAAATCCTATACTCTATCTGAAGTGAAGAAAGAGCTGGGTATATGAGTTACGAAATTATTTTCTCGGCTTCTGCTTTTAAAAAATTAAAAAAGTTGGAAAGAAAAGATAGAGAAAGGATTATTTCAGCACTTGAACGTATCAGGATCAGACCGGAGAAATATGTTACAAAACTTGTTGGCGATCCGGGTTATCGTTTAAGAGTTGGTCAATATAGAGTAATAATGGACATCGATAAGGGAAAATTGATGATTCTAATAATAAAAATTGGCCATCGAAAGAATATATATAAATGAATCAATCCCCCTCATTTCCCAGGCAGTTCTTCCAGCACCTGCCTCATTTTATCACGATAGCTATCAAACTCTTTCCGTCCCTTGGCGGTCACTGAAAGCATGGTATGGGGCTTCTTTCCCTTGAATTTCTTTTTTATACGTACATATCCGGCGTTCTCCAGTTTCGCAAGGTGCGAGGATAAATTACCGAAGGTCAGCCCCGTCTGGTTACGGAGAAACAGGAAATCCGCGCTTTCCACAACGTATAGGTAGGCCATTATACTGTATCTCGCAGGCTCATGAATGAGCTTGTCTATGGCTTTGTGGGACGAGGCGGGTTTCTGACTGGCCGGTGACATATCAAACCTCCTTGTCGGGCTTTGGATATTTTTTGATAAAACGCGCGAACTGCCAAATTCCCAGTAACAGAAGAAGTGATCCGGCGGCAAGGCCGAAGTAAGCGGCAGTGGGATCTCCATACTGCTGGAATATAATTTCTTGAGCGCCGAAAACGATTCCGATCCCGAGGAAGATCCAGTAATCGAGATAATATGCAACTGCTGCGAAAACGACAACGAGTAAAGCAACTATAATGATCTTTGTAAGGTCGGCGAAGAATATTCCACCGGCTGATAAAACAAACAAAGTTATCATCCCAATCAGCACACCAACAAAAACCAGGCTAGCCCACAGCTGTCTTTTCACCCGTTTTTTTCCGTACTTTACTTGTCCCAATCTTGGCATGGTCACAAATTTCTTACCCAATATAAATATGACAAGTCCAACGATGATGAGCGCAGTAAAATATACCTGGTCGGTGAGTGTCCTGATGGCACCTATGACCAGTATCATTCCGAATATGAATTCCCACGATCCGTCACGGAACTGGAGCTGCCATACTTTTTTTCGAATTTTTCGAGATTTGCCGGTGTGTTCATGTAAATCACTTCTCTGTTGATATGTATAATGTGGTCGTAATATTTATAACTTTGCGCCGCAAAGTACTTTGTAAAGATGATTGCAATATGGTGGTGAAATTTCAAAGATACGACCTTCTTACTGATAAATCTTTTTTGCGAACCCTGCAACCCTTAGGCAAACGCAGGCCTTGAAGGAATCGGAGATTCCTTTGGCATGACCGGTCCCGATGAATCAAAAGATTCATCTGACTTGCCAAGACGTTACTTGGCAAGCCGTTGCCGGTCATACCTCGTCTACGACACAAGATGAAGAATTTCAAGATCAATATAGGTCGGTTCACCGGCCAAGGGAGCAAGCCCCCCATTTTCTATTTTTGTATTATTTTTTTTATCGGGCCTGCGTTTGGCTAGAGCTCGCAGGCCCTCTTTAGAAAGAAAAAAGGGATCAAAGCCCTTCGTTCATAACCCATAGTCACCCGTCAACGGCACAAAGGCACACCCGCCCAGATGGCACACCTTCACATCATCTCCCTTCTTTTTATACCGCGTCAGTTCCGAAAAATATTTTGCGCCCACCGGCATCAGCAGAATTCCACCGTCGTTCAGGCATTTTACAAGTATTTCAGAAATATCCGGAGCTGCGGCCGCAAGGTATATCCTGTCGAACTTTTTTCGGTCCATTGCCAATTTCACGCCGTCCCCCGCAACTACTTCAACTCTGCCATCAAGGCCAGCTTTTTTAATATTCTCCTTTGCCCGTTCCGCAAGTTCCACCACGATCTCCGCTGAGGTCACCAATCCCTTTTCACCCACCATTTCCCCTACTACCGCAGCGTGATACCCGCCTCCGCCCCCGATCTCGAGAATATTCAGCCCGGCTTCAAGCTTCAATTCCTCGCACATTATTGCAACCATGTGCGGTGCGCTTATGGTCTGGCCGTGACCGATGCGCTGGGGTGAATCCTCATAAGCTTTTTCAGGGTCGGCCCGGGGTATGAATATTTCCCGGTCAACCTTGCGCATGGCTTCTTCCACGGCTTTTGACCTGATATAACCGCCGCTTTTCAGCTGTTTTATTAAAATTTCCCTCATCTCATGGTAGCTTCGAGGTCGAAAAAAACTCATTTTACCAGTCTTCCGTACAGGCGGTTTATATTGCTTGCTCGAGCGGTCCCCCTCTTAAGAGTTCCATAAGCTGTTTTCATCTTCGTGATTGCCACGTTGTTACCTTTTTCAGTGACGATATCCCCTACCGAAAATTCCTCGTCCGGAGATGCCCAGAAGTAGATACTGGTGGTTGTAGCACCCCGATTTATGGCAAGCCCCATCTTCACCTTGTCGTATCTCATGGCCCAGATGGTGACAATGTCAGACACTAATCCTTTATTTACTCTCTTACCGGCTAGCTCTATGGAAGTTACTTTCACGGGATATTCGTCAAGAAGAAGCTCGTCGTCTACGTATAGAAACTCATTTTCGGGCAGACTGATGGAGGACCTATAAGAATGTCCTTCGTCGGAAACTACCATTGGCACTTCACGCTCTTTTGGGATCTCCATGTTCTCAAAATGCACGAACCCGCAGTCCGAACACCTGAGGGTGCATTCCAGTTTCCCCCCCTCTTTTTTGCCGATCCGTCCCTTTAAAACCTCGTGGGCCGTTTCCTCACCGCATTTAGTACATACGGTATAAACTGCATCGGGTAGTTCTTTCAAGTATTATTCACCTTCTTTCAGCTACGCTTGGTATTTGCATAAAAAAATGTTCAACATTGGAAAATTAAATGGAGAGCTGTGCCTACAACTTAGTTCCACACGCGGGACACATTGCCCAACCCTCTTTCAATTCCCTGTTGCAGCTCGGGCATGAACTCGGTGCGGCCGGGGGTGCGGGAGGTGCCGGAGAACCGCCTCCGCCCACGTTGGACCGCATCATTACCGAATCCTCCACTTCCACGTTTCCTCCGCCTGATATGTTCGAGCGCTGAACCGTGCTGCCCCTTATGACGGTGGACCCGCCTCCTCCATCACCGCTTCCACCGCCTCCTCCTCCGCCGATGTTGGAGCGCTGCAGAACCGAATCGTGGATCTGCGTCGAATGATCCGATACGATATCCCCTATTGAGCCGATATTAATGTGGGTTCCGGAAGCAGCCACTTGCTTTTCGGGTTTCATAACCTTTATCCAATCCTGTCTGGAATGTTTGAATTCGCGGCGGTTCCTGTCGTAATAGATGGCGGATAAATGTGCTGGAACTCTTCCCGCTTCCGCTGCCTTCATTCCTATCTCGAGAACCTCCGATTCCCCCGCCGCAATATGATGTATCGTATCGATGGGACTTACCTCGACAGGTCCCTTGACTTCTACCGAAATGTTGTATATGTCCACCTCGGAATGATTCTCCACCTTCAACTGTATCATGCCCCAGCGTTTGTAAGGAAGTTCTTCCTCTATCACGTCGAGATGGACTCCCGGTTTCCCGGTTTCCAGAACTTCTGCCGGAGAGGGTGGGACCGGTGCGGAAGGTGAATGCGCTGCAGGTGGAGGAGGTGAATGAGCTTGGGGTGCCGGAGCCGTCTGATAAATGTTCGTAACCTGGGTTCCTCCGCCCATGCCGCCTCCCAACATTGAATTTATCCTCTGGACCGCATCCATGAGATTTTCTCTTACCTTGGGATCAGGGTCATTCAGCAATCTCTGGAGAGTGTCGAGATGGGATTTGAAAAGCATTGGAGCGGTCTTTGCTCCCGCCTTGATCAGCTTCGCAGTCATTTGTTTAACCTTCGGGTCCTGATGCCCCAGAAGCGAAATGATGCGGCCAAGATGCGGTGAAAGAGCGTTTATGTTCTTTTTCATCATTTTTTCCAGTTTCTTCGCCGCCTTTTTTCTCGATTCACCATCCCAACCCTGCAGTTGCTGAAGGTACATCTCTACTTCACTGCCCGCTCTATGAGCTGGTGGAGCGTGATGGCCTGGAGGTGGTGCGGCATGATGCCCGGGAGGAGGTGCCCTGCCGGGAGGTGGGGGCGGAGCATGATGGGAATAATCCTTGTATTTTTTGTCTTTCTTCTTCTTTTTATGTTTCTCCGGTTTGATACCGATCTCTTTCATTCCCTTTTTCAGACCCTTTTTAAGTTTTTTTTCAAGAAAACCCATATTAGCCACTCCAAACTTTTCACAAATTATATCCGTTTCTCTAATCCGATATAACTATTTAAGTGTTTTAATAATATTTTCACTATCCTTCCGAAGTCTCGTATAACAACCCTTGTGATCATGGATCGAGCTATTATCGATATAACTCCACATACGCATTTACCACGGCATCCCACATATAATCTCTTTTTATCTTCTCCCGAAAAGCGACCGTCATCTCTATGCTTTCATCCCAGTGGTCAAGTACCCATTGGATTCCCCTGGAAAGATTTTCAGAAAGATTATCAAGCGGCTCATGGGTCTTACTTGCCGCTACGCCGTAATCGGTAACCACGCCCCATTCATGTTCAGATGCGCGAGGCCCATCAATAACGAAGCGCGGCCCAACGGTGTCAGTGGTAACAATTATATTCCCCCTGGCTCCCGCTTCCACGATGGTAATGCCGAATGTATCCTGCAGCGTTGGAAGTATGTAGACCTGTGCAATGTCCAACAATTCAAGCTTTCTTTCTTCGCTCACATCGATGTGGAATTCGATATTTATGGTTGATCGCCCCGCCAATTCCTTAAGTAAATCGAGATAGGAGTCCACCGAAACCCGCCCAACTATCCACAGGGAGATTCTTGTATTCCCTTCTACGGCAGCTTTTTCCAATCCCTCAATGGCAAACTGTATTCCCTTGCTGGGATCAATTCTGGATAGGAGTATCACATTCAATATTCCACCGCTTTTAGGATGGCCATGGAGTTTTTCAAGGATTTTTTCCTTCGATATCAGCATTCCGTCGTCTATTCCGCTGGTAATGACTTTTATCTTATCCCCTACCTCGTCTTGGGCAATTCCGAATTCTTCCATCAAATCGAATATTTGATCTTTTACTGCCGGGCTGGGTGCCACTATCGCATCTGCAAACCGGTATTCGGATTCCTTTCGTCTCAAACCCCGAATATGCTCCTCGTCCCCTTCCGAATGACCAGTGGCCATTTTTTCCATCTCGTAGAGGGATTCCACGGCATGTACGGTGGTAACAACCCGTTTGACTTTTTTCCGTACCAACCTGGGTAGAAGACCAACAACCATGTGATGGCCGTGCATGTGGGCCACGTCGAATTCCTTGCCGTGAATCTTCAGCCATTCCGCCGCCATTTCGCAAAACAAGCGGATTCGGTCAAACTCTTCGTCCTTGGACCCGACGTAAGGATGCTCGATTCCTTTTTCCACCAAGAAACGGACTATTTTCGGATTGTCTCCGCTTTCATTATCTGTCACAGTCTTTTCCGTATGGATTGAAAGAAGGGTTACCCTGTGTCCCAGCTCCACAAGGCGGCTAACGATCTCTTCAACATGAACGCCCCCGCCACCTGTAACGGATTTGCCGTATTGCAGTGAGATCATGGCTATGTTCAAGTTGATCACCTCTCTCCGGTGGACTTTTTCACAGCTTTTCCGAACAGTTCCATGTAACCGTTAACCATGTTCGGGAGCCCGTAGATATCCACCACGGCCTCTCTTGCGTCGGAAATACTTTTACCCAATGAAGTCAAATGATCCAAAGCCCAATGGATCGATTCGATCATGTTGGATTGATCCCCTGCCGGAAAGATAATTTCGGAAGCAAGGCTCGGAACTAATTTCTTAACGATCTCCGCATAACACCCGATGTCGCTGCATATGAACGGAGTGCCCGTGGCAACAGCCTCGGGAAGTTGAAGCCCGAATCCCTCGTTGATGCTGGGAAACACCAGGAGGTCCGCAGCGTTGAAATAGGGTGCCAGGGACGTTTCCCAGGGAACGGGATTGGTCTCGAGAATTACTTTTTTTCCTACTCCGCAGTCCTTGGCAGCATTTTGAATTTCTTCTATCACCGCATCGGTTTTCCCGGGTTCCACCGTGCTGGGGATCGCTCTTATATAAAGAATGATTTTTTTATCCGTTCTTTCGAGAACTTTTGAAAAAGCCGATATTAACTGAGGAAACTGCTTTCGCGGAACGGCGCGCGCATAAGAACCAATCAATATGACATCGTCAGGTATGTTCAATCCAGCGCGTATTTCCCTTGATTCGTTTTCATCGGGTCGAAACTTTTGCGTGTTGATAGAGTTCTTGACCACACCGCAATTGTATCCGTCCGCAAGGAAATCGGTCCCAAGTTGTTCCGATACGGCGGAAAAGGCAACACCCCTGTCGATCAACCATTTCGATGTGACCGTGTCGTTAGAGGAATAGTCGTGAATAGCGTTGATAACCGGTGTCCCGGTGTCCAAGGCGCCTCCTATGAATGGCTTCACAATATCTTCAAAGAAGAGTGGAAAATGGAAGTTGTGGCATAGAATAACTCTTGGATGCGGAATCGCCTCCAGTTTTCGGGCCACCTCCTTGCGAATATCGCCTTCCCGAGTGAGTAATACTGTTTTAAAGTGATCGAATTCACCAGGGGTCCCGTCGAAAGCCAGTACCGTAGGTTTTTCTTCTTTGGCAATCTCACACAAACCTTGAGCCAGGTCCGCAATGACTATGTTTACGCCGCTGATCTTTTCGAGAAAGGTATAGTGCGCATTTATTATGTTGATCCCGCTTTTCATCTTATTCACCAATTATACCGATGTGTTTTATTCAGCGGAATCGGTCCCTTTGGGCACACGTTTCACTACGCAACACCCTCCGGGCATTGCTGTGCCCGACATATAATCGGAGATTATATTAGGGTTCGGAGAAACTTTGTTTCTCCATCACCCTCGGAAACCAAATGTTTCCTGCGGGCTCCCGTTGTACTCCGGCATACCTTTTGGTACGCCTACGCCTTCGATTTCCTGCGGAAATCTACAGGCCCCGATTCCGCGAACTATGACAGGTAACGCCCTGTCATGCCAGACGAGCCGTTAGGGTCGTCGAGGATTGTTAAGCTGCGAATCTCGATTTTAGTCTAGCTTCGCATCATTGACAATATGTAAGTGTCTGCAACAGTATCCCATGAATATTTTTTCATAATGGTCTTTATTCCCTGGGCCGATATTTTTTCGTGAACGGACCCATTGTTCAGCAGCAGGAGAATCAACCTCGCGAATTCCTTCTCATCCACCGGGTCCACCAGGAATCCATCCTTTCCATGGGTGATTATGTGGGATGGACCGCCGAACTTTGTTGCGATAACTGGAGTACCCACACTCATGGATTCCAGTATGGTCAGTCCGAAAGGCTCGTATCTTGACGGAACAATGAACATCTCTGCCGCAGAATAATAAGCCGGAACTATATCGTCCGGCAGGTACCCGGTGAATAGAACATTGTCATGGATTCCCATATCCCTGGCAATTCCCTTGAGTTCCGTTAATACTTCTTTTTCATCTTCACCCATATCCTTTGAGCCGCCTCCTATGATCAGAACAAGGTCATCCACTTGTTCCATCACGGACCCTGCCGCTCTGATGAGAAGATCGAGCCCCTTTCTCGAGTCGATACGGGAAAGGGAAAAAATAATTCGTTTTTGGGAAATTCCTATCAAGGCCCTTGATTTCCCCCTGTCGGCGGGAGCAAATCGGGCGGTATCCACCCCGGGAGGTATGATCCTTAATTTTTCTCCTTTGATGTCATAATCCCTAATATAATCATCCATTTCCGTCGGCGTCGAAACGATTATCGATCTTGCAGCATCGAATATCTTTTTTTCACTGCTGATCCTTCGGGTAAAAAAAAACCTTTCCTCATTTTCAACAGTATCCTGCATTTGTTTTTTCTTGAGGATTCCAAGTGAGTGGGATGTGTGTATAAAATAGGTGTGAAATCGTTCTGCCAATTCCATAGCAACAAAACCTGCATCCCAGTAATGAGAATGAAATACATCATAGCTCAATTTTTCGTCTCTGATATATTCTTCCATATTATACGTGAATTCGGAAAAATACGGGAAAAGCAATTCTTTCGGAATGAAGGAAGTACCACCGCAGGGTATGCGGATTATCCGTACACCCGGACCTACGACCTCGATCCTATCTTTTCCTTCGAACCACCTCGTATATATGTCGACCATCACGTCTCTCTTGGCAAGGTGTCGTGCCAGTTCCAGCACGTAAACGATCTGTCCTCCTGTGTCCGTTCTTCCTAGGACGGGCACTGCATCGAAATACCCATGGACGCTTAGCATGCAGACTGATTTCATGGATGGGGGTAGAACATGGGCCGATATATATTTTTACCCCCGGTTATTATGGTCATTATAGGGAAAAAATTTGAGTGAAAAATATTAAAAATTGTAAGATTACCTTCTATAAAAATCCATTGAATGAATTATTTCGCGTTTGCTTGACCTGTCTTTCCTTCCTGTTTGCCTCCAGTTTGAATGCATCTTCGATCTCCTTGTACTCTCCCATTTTATTTCTGGCGTAAGCGGGTATCGCTTCTCGTATGCCCTCCGCGATTGAGTTGATGATACCATCTTCCACAAGGCGACATAGTAGCATGTAGGCCCTTTCGTTAAGTCTCAACATCAGTTCTCTCGTTTCCACCGCATTTTTGTTTTCCGTCTTTGGAAGTCGCCTTTCTATATATTCATCTAATGCGGCTCGAAGGGTTTCGGATAGTTTTTCTTCACCGTCATTTACCATGATCTTTTTTAATGCTTTCTGGGCCTCAGTAGTGATCCGCAATGCTATGAGGCAGTCCTTTTTTGGCATAATAATCCCTTGTTAACTTTCCTATTACATTCGTTATACATTCGTAAACATAACATCATTATATAATATATTCGGTCCCGCTTCTACAATGGAAAATCATTGCCCTTGTGATAAAAGTCGATGTCCCCAATCTACTGGGTAGAAATATTTAACATAGCGATTTGCATTACCCGGCGACATGAAGGAACATGGTCCGCTTTTAGAAAAAAATTCAGATATTAGAGAGATTTCCAAGGACCTATCGGATAAGTTACCCTCTGCAGTCGATATATGCAGACGCGCAGGTCAAATCGTCTTGGGCCACTTCGAGGGTGAGATTGCTGCGGAGTACAAGGGGGATATCGACCTGGTTACCGTTGCTGATAGAAAGAGCGAAACCTTCATCGTGGAAGAACTTGGAAAACTTTTTCCTGATCACAAGATTTTGGCGGAAGAAGGAAGCGGGACCGAAAACGGCTGGGGTATGGGTCGGGAAAAAGGTTTCAAATGGATCATTGATCCTCTGGACGGGACCACAAATTTCACCCATGATTACCCCCATTTCGCAATTTCAATGGGTCTCGAACTTGAAGGGAAGATGAAATTCGGCGCTATATACTCGCCACTGTCGGATGAAATGTTCGTGGCCGTGAAGGGAAGAGGTGCGACGCTCAACGGTGACCGTATCTCCGTCTCCACCGCTTCATCTCTTGGAGTCAGTCTTCTGGCCACGGGGTTTCCATATGACCGGAGAACCAACCCAAATAATAATGTTAATAATTTTTCAAAGTTTATCAACAAAGTACAGGGCATACGCAGAGGCGGTGCTGCTACCCTTGACCTATGTTATCTGGCCTGTGGGCGCATCGATGGTTTCTGGGAGCTTCGGCTCAAACCCTGGGACGTTGCTGCAGGAACGCTCATTGTAGAGGAGGCAGGTGGAAAGGTTACCAATCTCGAAGGCGGACCGCTTAATATTTACCATGACGACATACTTGCATCCAATGGTTTGCTTCATAAGGAAATGCAAATGCTCTTGAACAATGACATGGTTCGCTTGAAAACATTGTGAGGAAAAAAAATGGAAAGTTCCCAGGAAAATGGAATAATTGATCTGCACACGCATTCTCTAATGTCGGACGGCTCAGATTCTCCGATTGAGTTAGTGAGAAAGGCCGAGGAAGGGGGATTAGTCGGGCTGGCTCTTACGGATCATGATACTGTCAAGGGAGTCACTACGGCCAAAATGGAAGCTGAGGCAATGGAGATGAAGTTCCTCGAGGGTGTTGAGATCGGCTGCCACGACGAATTCGGCAATCTTCATATTCTTGGTTATTTCAAGGATCTGGAAATCGAAAGGTTCTCGAAGGATCTGGAATGGGTAAAGAAGGCCCGAAATGAGCGTAATAGAAAAATACTTGAGAAACTCGGTGTAGAAGGCATGCCTATCAGCATGGACCGTTTGAAAATGTATGCCGGAGACGACGTGATCGGGAGATTGCATATCGCCAAGAGTATGCTTGGCGAGGGATATGTCAGCTCTATGAAGGAAGCATTCAAGAGGTACCTGAATGTTGGTGGCAAGTGTTTCGTTCCCAGAAAGACATTCACTTCCAGAGAAGCGATAGAACTCATAAAGGAATATGAAGGTCTTGCAGTCATGGCCCATCCATTTCTTATACCCGCTCAGAAGATGGAACTGACACGAATAATCAAAGGTCTTGTGGGGTTAGGTATTGACGGGATAGAGGTTTATTATATCGAGAATACTCCTGATGAAACCCGGTTTCTGGAAAATATCAGTTACAAGCACAATTTAATGCCCACGGGAGGTACTGATTATCACGGAATTAACAAAGCAGGGGTATCTCTTGGTGTGGGACGGGGTGATATGAGCATTCCGTTCTCTCTCATGGATCGTATGCTCAACGAATTTAGGTAGAGATCGAAGCTTGTTCTACACAATGCCTGGCACGGTCTTCACAAATAAATCATTATAAACAAAAGTATTATGTATTATCTTATGTTTCGGAAAAACCATTATGGAATATTTATATAGTTATTGGTATGTTTTTCCAATTTCCTTTCGTGATTCTTTAAGGTGTCATAGATGGTGAATGAATCGGTTAAAAAAACGGCGGAAAAGGCGAATTCCGAGGAAGATACTTCCGAGATAGATCAGCAGAAAGATGATCACAACGGGAAGGAAATCTCCGAAGAGAATCGCATCTCTGCGGAAGGAGAGGAAGAGGATAAAGGATCCAAGATCGATGAAACCCTTTCTGAAGAAAGCGATCTCTCGTCTCAGGTGGAGCATGAGCGCATGTATGATGAACAATCTCCTGATGCTCTCACCCTCATTGGCGATCTGAAAGAGGGTGGACGTTACAAAGGCATCATCACCGCTATAAAGGACCTTCGTTCGTCTATGGATGAAAAGATACAGGTCCGTCTCCGAAAGATAAGCGAACAACGTTTGGAAGAAGCCGAACAGTCTCTAAACGATTTAGAGGAGGAGAGCGGAAGGGACTTCGACGAACTGAGAGATTTTCTTGAACATGCCAATACAGCAATGTCTCAGGGCGATTATGATTCTGTTGATACCTTTTTGGATTCGTACATCAGGACCAAGGAAAGCCATGAGGACCGTGTTCTTTTGGAAAAATACCGGCAGGAAATGAAAAAACTCCGTTCTGACTTATCCATTCTTGAAGAAGCCGGAATTGAACCGCCCGGTAGTGAAAGGAATATTTCCTCCATTGAAAGAGGTATGGCAGCCCGGCAGTTTGACATGGTAAAAGAAATGATGAAGGAAACAGCTCAGCGGATCAATGATGCAAAGACCACTACCGCCAAGAACGTCGCACGAATCGAATTCGCCAGTGTGAAGAGCTCCTTTGACAGACTGAAAAAGACCGGTTTAGAGCTCACAGAAGAAAAAAAGATATTCCGAGATGCAATGATCGCTATCAAGAAACAGCAATACCTTGAAGGATGTATACTTCTACGTCGCACAAGCCATTTGCTGGAAAAAGCAGATACGGGGCGATTGAGGGGGGTTTTATCATCCCGTCTTGAGGAGCACCGAAAATTCTTTTTAATGATCGAGAGCCAGCAGTATTTCTCTGCAGATTACCGTAATAGCATAAAGGAAGCATTGAATGACCTCGAGGGAATGATCGATGAAGGACAGATAAGCAAAGCGGAATCGGAAATGAAGATGTTTCACAAAATTATGCAGGATCTGAAGGACAAAATGGATAAATTCGACCGCACGAAGGTATTGTCGGATGAAGTGACGACACTAATGGAAAAGTCTGAGGAAATGGAAATAGATGTCAAGAAAGAAATGGAGATGGCCGAGGAGAGTAAGAAACATTTGGAATCGGATAACACGGAGGACGCACATATCCTTCTTATCCAGACGAAGAACTCTCTCCTAAATCGGATGGAACAACACCTCAGAGGAGAAGCCGAGAAGCAGTTGAAGGAAGGAAAGAGCGCCATATATGATAATCGAGAGGTAATTGAAGATACTTCCAAGATCAATCTTCACCTATTGAATGCAAATACATATTTTGCTCAAAGGAAATATGAACACACAATAAAAACAGTATCCAAGATAATACAGCTGATCGGCGAAATGAAAGAGCGAAAAACCACATCAGCAACGAAAAGCCTATTTTCGGAAGCGGAAACGGCCATAAACGAAAACAAAGAAAGAGGAATCAAGGTTTTCGAATCTGAAGCACTTTATTACAAAGCCAAGTTCTTTTTTGAAAAGAACGACCTTGATCAAGCCACCACTTACGCCAGAAGTTCTCTGAATTGCACTATACGGGAACGGACCGAAGTAGAGAAGAAGAAAGCCCGCCTCCCTCTTACCCAGGCTCAGCAATTCATGAAGGAAGCGGTTGCTATCGGTGCGGATGTGAAGGCTTCCAGTGGGATTATAATAAGTGCTCAGAAATATTTTGACAATGGAAAATTCTCCAAGGCCGCGGAGTGGGCGAATCTTGCCAAAAACGAGATCGAGGAATCCATAAACAAGCGATTGTTATCTATCATAAAAGACAAAAAACACGAAGTTGAGTCGTTATTCGCTGAAGCTGGAGAAATTAATCTGGATATCGATGTGGAAAGTCGGCATTTCAGTACTATTGATGAGCTTCAGACTGGAAAAAAATACCGTGAAGCCATTGATGTTCTCAAAATGATACAGAGTTCTATGAAAAAGATGATCAAGGAAGGAATAAGGAGGATAAATGCCGAAAAGATCGATAATGCTCAGGAATCCCTTTCTGTGCTGCAAGAGACGTGGGGACTGAATTTTGAGGAGCTGGGAGAAACCTTGGAAATGGCAAGTTCTGCGCTTCAGGAGGGCCGATACGAAATCCTAGATGCCCATATCGAGGAATTCTCAAGGACGCGGGAACGACATCACAATGTTCGTTTATCTGAATCCTATGCGAGCAAAGTCGCGGATGTAGCACCTGACCTTGAAACCCTTAAGGGTCTTGGGATCGATATTTCGGGGGCGGATGAGTTGGTGGCATCCGTCAGCCATAGTATAACCAATTTTAATTTCGAGGATACGGAAAGATATTTGGCCAAATTATCGGAATTTATCGATGATGCCAGAACGGTGAAGGCCAAAAAACGAGCCGGAGAGTACTTCAAAAAGACGAAAGGGATATTCCTTGAAATGAAGGACGAGGGTATTCCCATGGATGAGGCAAAGGAACTTATCAAGGGAGCCCTTGGATATATCAATTCAAAGGATTATATAAAGGCAATCGAGGGGACACTGGTCGCCGAAAATGCTTTGTATGAGGCCAGAGACCGGTACTACAAAGCAGCCACGATAGTTCTTCTCGGTGAGATAAAGGAAATGGAGGGCGAGGGGGGAAAGTTAGGACTTGACCTTTCGGGCATCACTGGAATGACCGGAGAGATTCAGACAAGTATTGAACAAGGGAACTTTTTGGAAGCTAGGGACTTGGCTGTACTCTGTAGTGATGAGCTTAAGAAAACCATAGAGAGCAAATTATTGGACATGCTGGAAAACAGCATGTCCCGATTAATGCCAGCCCTGGAAGAGGCAAGCGAAATTGGAGCTGATGTAAATGAAGAAAACGAAGTGCTCCCACAGCTCATAGAGATGAAAGAGAAGAAACAATACAGGGCGGCCATGGAAAGGATTGATTCACTGGCAAGATCGGTTGATAAGAAAAGAAATGCCCGATTAAGACAGCTAAATTCCCAAAAGGTCTATGTCGCTGTGAACACAATGCTTACTCTTCAGGAGGAGACCGGGTGGGAATTGGACGAATTACAGATTCATCTCGATAAAGCCCAGGAATCTCTGGAAAGGAACAATTATGAGGGAGTGGATGCTCATCTAAACGAATATTTTCAGTTGAAATCCGAAGCTAAGAACCGTTTTTTAAATGAAAAATACAGCAAGGAGCTACACGAGATAACTAGCAATATTCCCACACTACGGAAAGTGGGTATCGAAATTGACGATACGGATGAATTGATCAATATCATTGAAGAAGACCTATCAAACAATAATTTCGACATGGTTGCAAAGAAAATGGATGACCTGTCGGCGTTGATGGATGAAGCAAGATCTATACGGGCAAGAAAACTGGCAAATAGGAGTTTCAATGATGCCAAAGGATTGTTCGTTCGGCTCAGGGATACCGATCTAGATATAAAAAAGGAGAAAGAGGATTTCAAAAAAGCAGTTGAAATGACGAAATCCAGGGATTTCGTAGGTGCTTGTGAGTTGATTTTAGATCTTATCGAACGGTTGGAGAAAGCCAATGAGGGTTATGTCCTCACAAAACTATACCAACAGCTTGAGGAAGCTGAAGTTTTCCATAAGAAATTACATGCACATGAGTACTTCCCCATAGAGACGAAGCGAGATTTCAAGAATTCTCTCAATGGGGTAATAACTATACTGGGAGAGAAAAATCTGTCTCTTGCAGGGGCCGAAATGAAAGATCTCGTTGATCGTATCATGCATTTGGAATCAATTATGAGCAATTTCAACGAAACTTCAGGTCTTTTAACTGAACTGGGAGACCTGGTGGCGACGGGAAAGAAAATGGCCCTCGATACAGAGGTGGAAGAGCGGTCCCTCACGGAAGCCATGGAACTGAAGAGGACCGACAAGTTCATCGAAGCTATTTCCTTATTGAAGGAAGCCAAAGATGGCCTGGAACTTAAGATCGAAAACCGTAACGCCGAATTGGCAAAAGAATCAATCGAACAGGCTGAAAAGGACCTTGAGGACAGCATAGATATTTTCAAGGATCCCGATGCAATGATGCAGCGCCTGTCGGATGCAAAAGTTTTGTACGATAGAAAGGAGTATGAACATGCAGCCGAGATTTCGCGGGGGCTTATTCATATTATCGAGGAGGCCCGAGAACAGAGAACGATAAAGGAACTTGGCCGTTTTATCAAGGATGCCCGGGATTTAATCGACGAGAATGAAAAACTAGGGATAGAAATATTCCAGTCCGACGCGCTCTATTATAAAGCAAGGTATCATTTCGAGAGAAAGGAGTACGAACAATCTCGGAAGTATTGTGACGAGGCCAAGGAAAACACAATAGAGAGCAGGACTGAGTTCCTTAGACGGGGGGCATCCGACGGCCTTAACGAAGCCTTGGACCGTTTGAAGAAATCCGTTGAGCTTAAATTGGATGTAAGCGACCCCGAGGAAAGGTTAAAAGAAGCAAGGAAACTCCATGAGGACAAGAAATATGAGGAAGCTAGAGCTCTCATAAACAACATTATAGATGAATTGGAAAAACAGCAATTCCAGCATCAAAAGGAAACACTCTCCGCCCAAATGAAGGATTTCAGGGAGTTCATCAAAAACCTTCAATCTCTTACCTATATTTCGGAGGAGTATGCCAGCAGAGTGGAACTGACCTATGAGGTGATGGAAGATCTGTTCCGGCAGGATGAACTCAGCAAACTCGAGATTAAGATCAGCCTGTTCCGGGACGATATGTCCAAACTTGAGAGAATGATGGGGCACCACGATGAGGCCCAACAGTTGATGCAATCTATCCAGCATCAGAGACATCGTGTTAGGGAACTTGATATCGATATCAGAAAGGAAGACGGTTGGTTGGATGATGCCCAGATGATGATGCAGGAGAAAAGATTCCGGGAAGCCACGCAGTTATTGAAAGGGACAAAAAATTCTCTTGAGAATAAAATAGAGATATTCCGGATGAAAAACGCTCAGGGCCTGCTGGAAAGGGCAGTTAGAATGGTGGAAGAGAATCAAAATATTATTGAAGAACTAAGTTCAATGGAAGAATATTTCTCCACGGCAACCCGATTCATAGAGAAAAAGCAATACCTGGAGGCAACCGATTCACTCACCGAGCTGATACGTCTCATAGAGGAGATCCGGGAAAGGAAGAGATCGGAAGATATCGGAAACCTGCTTGATGAGATCAGAGAACTAATGATGGAGAACCAGAGCTTGGGTCTGGACATCTCCCCTTACAAAGACCGTTTGGACCAAGCAAGAGCATCACTGGAGAGAAAGAACTACGGATTGGCCGAGAAATACGGAAGAGAGGTCAGAGAAATCGCAATTGACAGCCAACGAGCGTTTTACAAGATAAAATCCGCTTCACAACTCGAGGAGGTTATGGAAGGGATTCAGGAACTTAAAGACTTGGGTATCCAGACTTCAATCATGGAAGAGGAACTTGAAAATGTTCTGCTACTTCGGGAAAAGGCGGAATTCCACAAAGCAGTGGATCATTCCCTTAGCATCATTGACAGTATTAATGAAACGAGAAAACACCATTTCCGCGGCCAAGTTTCAGCATCTCTCACTGATCTGGATAAGATGATGGATAGAGGACGGGAGCTGGGTATTGAACTCAGCTCACTGAAAGATGAGATGACCAGATGCACCACCTTATCCGAGGAAGAGAATTTCAAGGACGCCGTTGAGCTTTCAGAATCAGTGCGATCGAGATTGAGTGAGCTGATAGACCAGCGCTTGAATGAACGAACCCAGAGGAAGATCGATGATCTGTCTGAGGCTGTGGAAAAAGCGATATCCCTTTCTATCGACGTAAGCGCAGAAAGCGAAGCCCTTAGAAACGTTGAGGTGATTCAAAAGGAAGCAAGATACGAGGAAGCTGCCGATATTATTCTTTCCAACAAGGTTTCAGTTGACAACAAGATAAATTCCTATCTCAGAAAGACGAGTATGGGAAAGGTGAATGATATTGCCAAGGAGCTTTCATCTTTCCAGGAGGAGACGGGGAAGGAATACTCAGAACTGGAATCCCTCGTGGAGCTTGCTAACAAATCCATAGAGAAAATGGATTACGATGCGCTGGATTCTATCATTCAGGAATTTGGAAAATTGAAGGAGGCTCACAAGAAGAACTACTGGAGTGGGTGGTACAGCGAGCAGATCGAAATTCTGAAGGGTGAGAAACAGGATATCATGAGGACCAGTTTCGACGTCTCCTTTGTTGCCAAACAGCTAGAAATTTTGAAGGATACGGTTTCTCGATCCGATTTCGAAGCGGCTAAAGAGGTCCTGGGAGAGGTGAAATCCGCAATCAGAGAAATAAAGATGGTACAATTGAGGGTAATGGCCAAGGATATCATCAGCGAAACCAAAACCATCTTCGATAACATGAAGAATACCGATGTTGAACTTGAGCGTGAGATGAAAATATTCTCGGAAGCCTGGGACAGTTTCAAATCAAGGGATTTCGTAGACGCGGTTGTGCAGAGCTCCGAAGCGAGGGAATTGATCCAAAGTGCCCATGATGGCTACTTCAAAGAGCAGGCATTGTCCATCCTCGAAGATATAACTGTGATGATGGGTGAAAACGAGGACCTGATGCTTGACACCCGGAGACTGAGGGAGACCACCGATGACTTGAAATTGCATCTCGATGAGCGTGATGTGCACAGTTCCATAGAAATAGCAAATGGCACTTGGGAAGAGTTACAGGATATGGTGGAAGCCGCGCTGAACCAAAATGTGGAAAAAGCTTTGGATGACTTACGCGAAAAGATGGAGGAAGCCGTCGCGTTGGAACTCGATCTCGGCGACGAAAATGAATCACTGAATGTTATCGAAGGACATAAAGGTGAAAAAAGGTACCGTGAGGCCTTGAATATCCTTGAGAAAAACCAGACTGTACTGGCAGATAAGATAATTGAAGGAACAGTGAAAAAACATTCAAGGATGATAGATGAGGCAAGAAATGCATTGGCAAGCCTGGAGGAAGAAACCGAGAAGGATTACCGTGGGCTTCGGGCAATGCTGGATGAGGCGTTTCGGGCAAATGGAAAAAAAGAGTTCGACGCTGTGAAAGATCGCCTGGAAGAATTCTACGAATCTAAAGATAAACAATATGAACGGGCTCTTTCTGAAAAATATTCAAAGCAGATGTCTAGTCGTGAACTGGAGATTACCCGCATCAGGGAACTGGGTATCGACTGCACTATAGGAGACGACCTTCTATCTTCTGCCCGTGATCATCTTTATAAAAACGAATTTGCTATGGTACTCAATTTCCGACAAAGTCTTGATGAGTTTATAAAGGATGCGAAGACCGTACAGGCCAAGAACCTGGCAAAAGATCTAATGCAGAAGGGGAAAACGGGGATACGGAATTTGAAAGGGGTCGGAAGGGAAGTGATCGAAGAGACCAAGGTTTTAAAGGAAGCTATTAATCATATAAAGGAGGGAGAATTCCTCAAAGGATGCGAGCTTGCACTGGAAGCAAACCGGATGCTTGAGGCCGCTTATGAAGAACACCTCAAGAATGATATCACTTCTCAGCTGGCAGCTTTCAGAGAATTTTACAGGGAAGTCGAGAAGAACAAGTATTTCACAAGCGAATACAAGCTGAGACTCAAGGCAATGATCGAGGCTGCGGAGTTCGGGCTTCACCAGAATAGGTTGAAAGAGGTATTGGAGGGAGTTGAGGCCTTTAAGGCAGTGATCTCGGAAACAAGAGCAAGAATGGAAAATTTTCAAAAAAGCGAACATCTCTTGAAGATCAATGACGAACTTTTTGGAACTGCATTAACGCTGAGTATAAACGTGGCTCTGGAAAGGACCATATTAAAAGAGGTAGAAAGATTAAACGTCAGTGGTAGACTGGACGATGCACTGCCGTTATTAAAAGAAGCCAACGAATCCCTTGAGAACAAAATAGACCTCACCCGGATGGAGGAAGCCAACACTTTATTCGAAAAGGTGATTAATAAAGTTAGCGAGAATGAGGAAGCAGTCAAAAACATTTCGGGGTTGGACGACCTGATCTCCACAGCTAAAGTACATATGGGTGAAAAGAAATACGATCGTTTCACAGAGGTTTCAGAACGTATCATACGACTGGTCACCGAGGCTAAGGAAAAGCAGCTTGTGGATGAGATAAGACCTTTGATCGCCGAATGTGCAAGTATTATCGAAGAGAACCGGGAGAGCGGTATTAACATTTTCAATTCGGAGGGAATGCTGAACAAAGCTAAACTATTCCTTGAGAGAAAGGAGTACGAACTGGCGGAGGAACACTCAAAGAGTGCTCTTGAGCAAGCTCTGAGTGACCGACGTGGATTTGATAAGAAAAACGCCTCTTCAGCCCTTGCCGCCGCATGGGGTATGATAAGCAAATCACTTGAAATGGGGCTTGAGATATCTGAAATCGAGGCCATGATGGCTACTGCACAGGTTCTTTTCAAGGAGGAGAAATTCGTTAAGGCAGCCGAGGCGGCCAAGGAAGCAAGGTCCGTAGTAATGAATGGATGGGAGAAGCATTACGTTGAGAACACCGCAAAACTAAAAAAACAGATCTCGGAAATGGTGGAAGAAGGTAGGGAACTGGAATTGGACATGACTCCTATCGAGGAAATGATGGAAAAGACGGAAACGCATCTCAAAGAAGCAAACTTCAAAGATGCAGAGGGTGTCGCAAGAGAGACCAAGGACATACTTGGGGAAATGATCCGTTCGAAGCTTTCTGAAATCCTTCAGGCAAGGATACTTGATTTTTCAAATGCTATTGAGGAGGCAAAGGAGAAGGAAATCAGTATCGAGGATGAGGCTGACGCTCTGGTAGTAATAAAGAACCTGAAGAAAGGAGGGAAAATCAAGGAGGCTATCAGTACAATAAAAGGGATACAAACCTCTCTCGATACCAAATTAACAGAATATCGGAAGAAAGTCCACTTTGCTAGAATCAAGGAGGCTCGACACGAGTTAGACGAACTGGAAAGTGAAACCGGCGGACATTATAAGGAACTTCATTCCTACCTGTTTTCTGCCAAGGGTGCAATAGAAGGTGAAGATTTCGATGCTGAGAATGAATACCTTGAGAAGTTCCACAAGTACAAGACAGAATGCTCTATTCGATATTATACGAAAAATTATACGGAAGAACTCGGAGAACTAAATGGAAAGAAAGATACAATACGGGAAGCAGGCATCGATGTGACGGATATAGATGGGATTTTGAGCACGGTTGAAACAAGTGTGGCAGAAGAGGATTTCGAAAGTGCTCGACTCAGTTTAGATGTAGGAAAGGACCTTCTGGTGGAAGCTGAAACAGTAAGGGGCAAGGAGCTGGCATCTGGACTGTTGGAGGAACTCGGGAGAAAAACCACCGAAATCGAGGATCGGGACATAGATATCAAAACAGTTGCACAGGAGCTGGAACAAGTTCGCAGCCTTTTCGAAAAGGGAGATTACCTTGACATTTGTCGTACGATCCCGGAAATCGAAGCAAGCCTGGCAGATATCAGGGAAAAACATTACATAGAACAGACAAAAGCGGCCCAATCGGAGATAGATCGGACAATGGAGCAAGGCCGCGGATTGGGCATTGACCTTGCTGAAATAGAGGAGAAGGCATCCATGGCCCAATATCATTTTGACTCCAATAGGTTTGAGGAGGCCCATGATGTTTTCAATCTAGCGCTCTCCGCTCTTAATGAGCTGATATCCGGGGAGCTTTCGCGTCGGATAAATACAAGCCTGTCCTCCATACATCCAATGATGGATGAGATCAAGGGATTTGGTATGGATGTGGGTAGTGAACTTAAAATACTGTCCGCGATAGGTGAGATGGAATCGGCAGGGAAGCTGGGTGATGTGCTTCCGATACTAGATGATGTGAAACAAACCCTCTATGACAAAAAGGACGCTTTTTTCAAGGAATTGAATTTGAACAAGATCAGTGAAGCCAGGAAAGATCTCGAGACGCTTCGAGATGAAACCGGTGGGGAACTGGAGGAGTTAACGCCACTCCTTGATAGAGCAGCAAAGGCTGTTGATGAAGGGAACTATGGAGAAGTGGATGTGGCTCTTGAAGACTTTCACTCCTTTAAAAGAACATATCGTGAACAATTTGCAAGGGGGAAATTCGGGGAGGAAATGCAGGAATTGAAGGAAGATATCGACGAGTTAACGGGTTTCGGGATTGATCTGTCCTCGGCCGAGATGCTTCTCAACAGTACAAAGGATGTGCTGGATAGTGCTGAGCTGGACAAAATTGCCGAATCAATCACCGGGATAAACGAACTTTTGGAATACGCAAGGACAGAAGAAGTGGAAAAGAAGGCAAAGGAGTATTTTGCCATATCAAAAAAGATCTACACTCAATTAAAAGAAACGGATATGGATATCAAAGAGGAGAAGAATGTTTTCAGTAAAGCAGTGGAGTCTTTGAAGAAAAAGGACTACATTGCTGGTATAAGGTACGCTCTCAAAGCCAAGGAGCTTTTGAATCGGGCCCAGGAAAGGTATCTGGTCGAGAGGAGTTCAGCATCTGTAAAAGGTTTGCAGGTGTTGATGGACGAATCGAGGGAGATAGGTATGGATATTACATCAGTAGAAGTGATAATGTCCGACATACATGACTCTCTCAAACGCGATGATTTCAAAGGATTGGAAGAGCTGGTGGAAAAAGGAAAAGGGATCATTGCGGTGGCGCGGGAAGCGCATTTCGTCGAGATTGCAACTGTATCATCTGATGAATTGGGAAGATTATTTGATGAAGCCCATAACCTTGACTTGGATGTCACTGAAGAGAAGAAGATTCCCGAGCAGGTAAAAGAACTTCTCCTGGCGGGTAATGCGAAGGAAGCAGCCGAGATGGCTGAAAAAGGCAGAGGGGATTTGCAAGCTCAGATCAATTCAAAGCTATCCGGGATACTAGGTAAGCGCTTGGATTCTGTAAAGCAGTTGATGGATCAGGGAAAAGACCTAGAGCTGGATATGACGAGGGAAGAGGAGGCCATGTCCGTAATGGAGGGTCTTCGGGAGATGGGCAAGTATCGTGATGCCATAGGGGCAATAAAGGCGATACAAGCGTCTCTGAGAGGTAAGTTGGAGGAACGGCGGGGGCCTGTCGAAGCTGCAACATCTCCGGAAGCCCCGAAAGTTGCGGCCCTGGAAATCGAGAAAAATTCTTTGAGCCAGGAGATTGAGGGTCTGAACCAGGAAAAAGCGGGCCTTGAGCAGCAGAAGGCATCCATCCAAAATAGAAAGGCAGAGCTTATGGCACTCATTGCTCAAAAGGGAGGGGGCGTATAATGGTGAATTCTGACGGCCTTTCTCTTGAGGAAGAACTTGCTAAGCTTCTGGAAGAAGAGAAGAAAGTTGATGAACAGATCACCCAGATCTCTCAGAAGGAAGAAGAGAAAACGTATGAGCTGGAACAGCTTGATAAGGATATTATAATAGCCCAAAAACTTCTGGACGAAGCCGTAGATGTTGGAATTGAAGAGGAACGCGTAGTTGAAATTTCAAAGGAAAAGAAGCTTGAGGAGGAGCGACTGGCCGAGGAAGCACGGATTGCAGAGGAGAGAAAGCTTGAAGAGGAACGATTGGCCGATACTGCGCTTGCGGCCAAGGAGAAAAAGCTCGCTCTGGATAAACTGAGCAAGGAGAGGAAGCTTGAGGAAGAACGCCTGGCAGAGGAGAAAAGGCTTGGGGAAGAGCGCCTGGCGGAGGAAAAGAAATTTGAGGAAGAACGATTGGCCGAAGAAGCTCGTGCGGCTGAGGAAAAGAAGCGTGAAGAGGAACGATTGGCCGAAGAAGCTCGCGCAGCTGAGGAAAAGAAGCGTGAAGAGGAACGATTGGCCGAAGAAGCTCGTACAGCTGAGGAAAAGAAGCTTGAGGAAGAACGATTGGCCGAAGAAGCTCGTGCGGCTGAGGAAAAGAAGCTTGAGGAAGAACGATTGGCCGAAGAAGCTCGTGCAGCAGAAGCCAAAAGACTCGAAGAAGAGAAATCTGCAAAGATCGCAGCCGAGGAAACGGAAGCGGCAGAAACTCTTGAGGCCATCAGAACACTTGTAAAAGAGAACGAGATTATGAAACTCGACATTTTCCAGCCCGAGGCGCTCTTACTGAAAGCTAGATTGGCCCTTGATAATAAGAAATTCGATGAGGTG
Organism: uncultured archaeon; assembly: GCA_964342815.1. Lineage (GTDB taxonomy): Archaea > Thermoplasmatota > Penumbrarchaeia > JASLWR01 > JASLWR01 > JASLWR01. The sequence continues at coordinate 42,611 of CAYFHS010000035.1, forward strand.
AGGGAATATTGTGCTGAGGCAAAGGAACTGACTCTCGCCCAGAGAAAGGCCGTTGAGGGCAAAGATGCGGAGGAATTCGAAGCGGAGTTTGGAGAAATTCGCGATTTAATGATGATGGCGGAATATGGTGGTCTCAATGTAGAGAAAGAACAAGCAGAATTCGATGTTATACTGGATTTGAAGAAAGAGGAAAAATATATTGAGGCCCTCCAAAAAACGTTACAACTCAAAGCCCCTCTTGATCGAAGGCTATACGATGAGCTTCATGTGGTCAAGATCGAGAATATCGACCGGGCATTGACCGAATTGGAGGAATTCATCAAAGAAACTGGGATCGAATTCGCTGATCTAAATACTTTCCTGGTAGCGGCAACGGAAGCCCTAAAGGAAAAAGATTACAAAAAATTGGATGCATCACTGGAGCAGTTCCGCATTTCCAAAGAAAAGCACATCGAGAGGATGACCGCCGAGAAATATGACCAGATCATAAGTGAGATTGAAGATGATGCCGCTAAATTGGAAGCGGTAGGGCTGGAGGTCGAGTTTGTGGGTGACCTCGTCGGCATAGCGAAAGAAAGCCTTTCCCTGTCCCAAACAGAAGCCGGGGAGGGTTATCTGGACAAGGCCCGATCTCTCCTTGAAAAGCTAAAAGGTACGGAATTGAAAGAGCTTGCAAAGGAGCATTTTTCCGAGGCCAAGAAGGTATTCTCGCTAATAAAGAAAGCAGGTATAAAGGCGGATGATGGAAAGCAAAAACTGAAAGAGACCATCGCTGTCTTCAGAAAGAAGGACTATCTCGGGGCGGCTATTCTCTCACGTGAGGTAACCGAAGAGTTGACGAAACTCCACGATGCATTCAAAGCCCGGGAAGAGGAACAGAAGGAGATCGAATCGATCAATACTATGAAGGATGACTTGAAAAAATTGATCGAGGCTGCGGCGGCGAGAGGGCTGGATACTGGTCATATTGAAGAAAGGGTCGAGCTTTCCGGATTTAGGGTGGATGAAAAGAAATACAACGACGCAAAAGATATGCTCAATAAAGCCAAGGACGAACTACAGCAGATGGTGGAAAGCGATGAGAAGGGTTCAATATTCAAAGCGAAGTTCGAAGAGCTTCCTGTATTACTGGATGAGCTGAAGAATAACGATCTTGACGTAACGGAGGAACTAAGTGAGATTGATGAAATTGCCGAAATGGAAAGGAAAACACGATACGTTGAGGGATTGGAGAGGATCGAAGAGCTAAGCTCGTCCCTTCTGAACCGTATAAAAGAGGACCTCTACGAGCCTAGAGACAAGAGTATGAAGGAAGCTATCAAGCTGTTAAAAATTCACAAGGAAGAGGTAGGCGAGGGTTTCGAAGAGCTGCAGGGATTGCTGGTCAAGGCAAGAGAAGCTCTCGAGGAGAAGAGATATCGAGAAGCTGATGACCTTTTGGACAGTTTTGCTGAAAAGAAGCGGACCCTGCGGGAAGATTTCGAACTGAAAGAATATGGGAGGAGGATCGAGCACCTCAGTTCGGAAATCTCTCTTATAAGTGAGCTTGAAATAGACGTGAGCGCATGCGAAGACTTGGTGATGCTGGCGAAGAAAACGCTGGACCGAGGGGAAATTTCGGACCACCTGGAAAAGATGGTTGCCAATGCCGAGAAACTTTTCAAGGACATACAGACGAAGGAACTATTCAACAAGGCCCGGGAATACGTTTACAAAGTGAAGACACAGATCGACGACCTTAAGAAGGAGGGTGGGGAAGTATCAAACGAGGTAAAGATGCTTAAAAAAGCAATGGCTTCCATGGTGAAAAAAGATTATATCGGTACTTGCAAGATAGGTCAATCCATAAAGAATAACCTTGCCAAAATGGAAGAGGAACTGAGCACGAAAAAATTAACTGCAGAACAGGAGGAGAAAAAAGCTAAGGTACTGGAGATCCTGGAAGCTGCGGAAGATATAATGGCTGAGGCAAGAGGGATGGGAGTGGAGGTAGGCCTCAACGCTGATAGACTCGAGATCGCAAGATCTCGATTCGATGAGGGGAAATTCGAGGATGCGTCAGAACTGGCCCTTACTGCAAGGAAGGATATCGAGGAAACTATCGAGAAGAAAAAGGCTGAGCGTGTTGATCGGGACAAAAAGGTGAAAGAACCAGAAACGAAACTTTCCTCGGTTGATGAAATTGAAGAACTTTTACCAGTTACGGATGGACTAGTAGAGAGAAAATGTCCCAGATGCAGGAGAACCGTACGGGGTTACGGGAAGAGATGTGTTCACTGCGGGGCCCTCATGGAGAAATCGAAGAAAAAGGAAATACGCTTTTGTGAGATATGCAATGGCGGTCTTGTACCGGAGGAAGATATCTTCGTGTGCCTGGACTGCGGCGCGGAATACGATTCTAGCGGAACCATTATAGTACCGGACGAAGCCCCAGACATTTCGGACTTGCTGGAGCAGGAAAGGGCTGCAGCTGCTGCCGAGGAGGAGCGTGAGAGGGAACAGCAAAAAAAGCTGGAGGAGGAAGAGAAATGGAAACGGATGGAAGAGGAGGAGAAAAAACGTTTGGAGGAAGAGTCCAAAGAAATGAGTGACAGTCTTTGCGAACTCTGCGGTGTTGAGCTTGAAGTCGAAGGCGATCTGCTTGTCTGTCCCCTATGCGGTGTGGAATACACTCCGGAAGGAGAGGTAAGCGTATCGAAGGGTGAGAAAGGAGAGAACGAATGCGAGCTTTGCGGTGGGGCACTGGAGCCGAAAGGGAAGGGTTTGGTATGCACGATCTGTGAGGCGGAATACGATGCCAAAGGGAACTTCACTACACTTGCCGATGAGGAAGCCTACGGCGAGGCGATCGATAAGATGATCTCTACCTTGGAAGATGAACCTGTTAAGAAGAAAGCACCAGCAAAGGGAAAACCCAAAATGGTCAAAAAGGCTGTGAAAAAAGTTTCAGATTCAAAGAAAGCTAAACCCCCGAAAAAGGCCCCGGCTAAGATAACGCCACCGAAGAAGAAAGTCCCGGCAAAGATAACACCAAAAAAGAAAGCAGTGGCCAAAAAAGCCCCCGCAAAGAAACCAGCCGGAAAAAAACTCGTACCAGCGAAAAAACGACCTGCAAAGAAGGTGGCGGCCAAAAAGACTGGTAAAGGTCCTTCATGGGAACAGTTAAAGGCAGCAAAGGCGAAAAAGAAGAAAGGCAAGGGCAAAAAGAAAAAGCTGGAATATGACAAACCCCAGGTTTTTTCGTTCTTGAAGAAAAAATAATTTTTTAAGTTGATCCATATGACAGGAGGGTTATTATTACCTTCAGGTTACATGAAATGGTATGTATTTTCACGGCTTTGATCCTTCTACCCGGAGGTCTCGCGGGATTCTTCCTCATTAAAACCGATTTATATGCTACTGAATCAAATAATGTCAATCTGAGGGATGTGCAGGGTGCAAGGACCGGGGACGGGCTCATCGCCCAGTGGAACATGGATGAAGGAAAGGGGGCTCATGTGGGCGATACCAGCGGGAATGGATGTGATGGCATCTTGGATGTTGGGGGAAGTGATGATCCCAACTCAAAATGGGTAAATGGAATTAGGGGGAAGGCATTGGATTTTGACGGAACTAATGATAGTGTCAATTGTGGAGAATTCGATCCTCCTCCTCAAGGTACGATTTTATTCTGGATGAACGCACGAAGAGTTACATGGGACAAGGATAGGATAATCGGAGGGGACGATGCTTATGAGATCAAGGCATTGAAATCAGGAACAGGTTATATTATTACGAATGATCTTTGGATATGGGGTAGAGGGGTACAGATGAGTAAACGTGTCCTAAACTATAACGAATGGTATCATATAGCTTGCACCTACGATACAAGCAAGTTAAAAGAGATCTATATCAATGGTGTATTGGACATTTCGGAGATCCGATCACATTATGATCCG
>CAYFHS010000036.1:0-44487 GCA_964342815.1 uncultured archaeon
CGGTACGGGACACCTTTACCAAGAAGACAGTCACTTTGTTCCCGTCTTTACATATAAAAGTCTATTTTCGGTATCTAGCAAGGAACAAAAGGGTAACGGCAGCCATCAGTATTAAAATATAAATAGTTAGGTCCACCCCTCCAATGATTCCTAGCTTCAGTGTCTTGAGAATTGCGATTTCCCTCCCCTTTTCCAATCTGATCTCGCTGGTTGGGTCCAATAAGTTCTCGGTTTCCCAATCTGTTTCCGGTAGCTCTGGGTACAGCTTACCATGGATTTCGATTGAACTTATCATATCACCATTATCCGGTAAGGCGATATCCGCTGCGGGCCGGGATCGGCTTGAAATGTTAATTACCACTTTTTCAATAACTGTGAGATCCTCTAATTGTGGAATGATGTATAAGGTATTGCTCGCGCTTTCGAAAGCTCTTACACTCAGGTTCCCTTCCTCCTGGAAGTAGACCGTCCAATCCTTCGATTCCAACTCATCTCGGTTTAAAATTGTTACTTGTGTTTGTATGGGGACATTTCCAAGGTTATTCAGGAGAACATCCCGTTTCCATATCCTGTCATGGCCCATATTATTAGAACTGCTCTTGATTTCCAAGGACTGTTCGAGATACGGAGATACAGATACCTCCAAGGCTTTGGAAGTGAATGTGGTGCTTCCAAACCCGGGCAATGACGTGGCCTCACCGGTTATTGTTATCCTGTTGATTTTATTTGCCGGATACCTGGGATTCACGTGAACAGTGAAGGAAAAATCCGATCTTTTATTAGCAGTATCGAGCACCGTGGAACTAGGTGTGATCTTCCACTCCCAGCCTCCCGTATCTGCAGTCAAACTTACAAAGAGGCGGCTTGAATCGACCCTTCGACCTGAAAAGTCCGCCGATATGGTGCCGTTGTATCTGAGTACCAGTTCGTCTTCCAGTGAAATATTGCATAATACGCTATCCGGACAGTCTATGCTCACCAACATTTCCGGAGTCTCGGAAGGCAGCAAAGTTGGCCATAGCAGCAGCACTATGAGTGGAGGAACGATAATAACTTGAACGATAGAAGACCATTTTCCCATCCGCAGGAAATCCTTAGGTTTTCGAGGATGAAGTGAATTTACAAATTCACGACCCATTTTATAGTTCTCCCTTGCATGAAGGACAAATTATCCAATGCATTCTAACCTGCTCCTCGCATTTGGGACATGGTTTCATAACGCTTTCGAAATCTGTGATGGAGAGAGGTTCAACCCAATCCTCGTCTTCCCTGATGGGTGAATAAAGGTCTTCGATATCGAGCTGTGAGCGGTGTTCAACGTTAGGAGGAAGCGATACTTCATCTTCCGGGATAATTTCCATTCCAGCCGTCCTTTCCTCTTCCATGGCTTCCTTCTTCTTTGTAAGTTCTTTGAGTTTTTTCTTGCATTTTTTCATGGTAAGGACGTATTTCTTCTTGGATATCTTCTTTTTTTTATAGAAGTATTTGGCCTTTTTCATCTTCTTTCGGATATTCTTTATTTTAGTTTCAATTTCTCCTTTGTCGTCATCCTTGATGGTAGGCTCAACTGATGTTTTTTCAGCGGCTGGCTTGCCCACTCCTTCTTGCAAAAAAATGTTTTCTACTTCCGGTTCACCCGTCTCCTTTGATTCGTAAACCGAAATATAATTACCGCACTGGGGGCAGTTTTCCTCGCCCTCTTCCACTTCAATATCGCATGCCGGACAGTACATCCTTAACACCTGCTACGGATTCGCTATATATTACCTTCAATTAATTCGTTATTGTAGGCTTAAGTCGAACAACTATATCTTTAATTTGAATTGGATATGGATTAGCACAATACTGTACTCCTTTTCCACCACGCCGTCACCGTCCATATCGACCTCAACGTCACCAATGAGCCGTAGACCGACATATTCGTCGGACCCCGATGCTTCGGGGTAGAAGCCATGTGACACCACGGCCCCAGTCTCGTCGACGTTGAATTCCTCTTCCTCTTCGCTAGTCATCGGGTCGAAATAATCCCAATCCCATTCGTAAGTTAGCGGCCCGTCATTGTAAGAACCGCTAGCGTCGAAATCTATCGTGTATTCGGCCCCCACTTCCGACAGCTTGAAATACACAGTCTTTTCATACCTATCGAATTCCTTGTCATAAGAAAAACCGCCGCTAAGGTTTGCGTTGGGCTTTTGATTGAGCTTTTCGGTGAGGACCGAAGAAATACTATCAACAAAGGGAGAATCGTCCTTTATAAGGCTATTTCTGGCTTTCACCTCGAAACGGTAATCCCCTGCAACTTCGTATTCGTAACCCCCGTAATCGATTGACAGGAAAGGAGCATCGCTCTTTTGCACGGTTTTCTCATGGACCTTCGACCCTTCCCGATACACGGTAAGGTCGATATCGACACCAATGGGTTTTGCGTTGGGACTGGCAAAGCTGTAGACCTGCAATCCTCCGGCTTCCTCGCGAATTAATAATGTCTTTACGACGCTGCTGAATATCCATTCTTTCTGGTTTGCCTTGATCAGGCTCGGTGTAATACCTTCTGCGAAAGTAAACTTGTTTTTCTCGAACTCTGAAATCAATCCGTCTGATATCAGGCTAGCATCAAGATCGGTCTTGAAACTCTTTGCCATGGTGAACTCGGAGGTGAGGTCGCCTCCCAGAGGGAACATGACGATTTTCAAGTTATTTCGGTCCTGTTCCCGGAATTCATCATAACTGGTTCCCACGTGAATATACTCCAGAACCCATTCTATGGTGTGTACTTCGGTGACCTTTTTATCCTTGTAAGCCACTTCCACCTCATAATCCCCGTTCCCCATGACGAAATCCTTGTATGGAATCTCTTTTAATGCCTGGTCGGCACTGAACGACAAACTTTTACTGTATACCTCTGTATCCTCGTACAATATCTTGATCCTGCCTTTACCTTCCACCGAACCGGGTCCGTTAGGATCCGCCACCGCTCTCACAATGATACCCGTACTGTCGTCATTGTCTACGATGGTCCCGAGAAACAGTCTGCTGATGCTGTCGTCCGAACTCCAGATCACCGTATATATGATGGCAGCTAGTATCAACGCGACGATGACGCCGATAACTATGAATTTCTTTTTGATCTTGACCATTTGCTCACCTTGTATTGTCCCCAGGATCGATGATCCCGGCATTTCCATTTTCTCTATCATGAAATTATATGATTTACTGGATTCAACGGAATCGCTTCCTTTCGGAGCTGCGATTCCGCGAACATTATCAAGGTGCCAACCTCGACATTTTGTCGAACTTTGCACCGTGGACAATATGAATTTGAATTGATTAAACAGTTTCGGTAAATTATTTGCTATTATATTTAAGACTATTGAAATATAATTATGCCGATATATAATGATTTCGTACAGTTTCCGTTGATATTTGGTGAAATTATTTTTGGGAGTTTACAGCGATGCCAATAATAAAGAGTAAAATAAAAAATGCAAGAAAGAGCTTTGTGTTGGTCAATGATCAAGGATTTTCATTTTTGCCCGTTCTGCGGGGCAGAACTGGTTGGGCGGGAACTGGAGGGCCGGAACCGACAGTGCTGTCCGGAATGCGATTATGTCCATTTCAAAAATCCTCTTCCTTCGGCTGCAGGAGTGCTTCTCCGTGGAAAAAAGATTCTGCTCATCAAGCGGGGGATCGAACCCGGGAAGGGGCACTGGTCCCTTCCGTCGGGATTCATCGAAGAAGGAGAGACCCCTGAAGAAGGTTGTATCCGGGAAGTCCGGGAAGAAACAGGTTTGGAAACCAAGGTCAAAAAACTACTGGACATATTCCATGTGAGATCGAATTTCTATGGGGAAATACTGGTTATCGTCTATCTTCTCGAAGAAATCGGGGGTGAACTTCAGGCAGGTACGGATGCCCAGGACGTCAGGTTCTATACTATGGATGATATGCCATATCTTCACGTAAAAGGATTCACCAATGTGCTAACCGAGATCCTACCCTGCCAGGACCATTGAAATTCAAAGATATATTTTGGATTTCTCCGAGTCTAGTTTCTTCCGGTCCTCATCATTTCTCTTCTTTTTCACCTTTTTCACTGCTTTGAGAAAATGCGACTTTGTAATCCTCTTTCCTTCGGCCCTCACAGTGAACATACCCGCTTCGGTGCAGGTGTTTTTTATCTCCGCACCGCTGAATCCCTCGCAGATCTTGGCAATTTCCTTTAAATCCTTTTTAAGACGCCAGTCAAGTTTCATTTTCCTGGTATGTATCTTGAGTATCTGCAGTACTCCAGCGTAATTTGGCGGAGGGATCTCTATGATCCTGTCGAAACGTCCCGGCCGAAGCAGGGCTTTGTCCAGTATATCTGGCCGGTTGGTTGCAGCGATTATAGAAACGTCATCAAGCGGTTTGAATCCGTCCATCTCGGCAAGTAACTGCATAAGCGTGCGCTGTACTTCCCGGTCCCCTGAAGTATCCATCCCCAACCGACGGGCACCTATGGCATCTATCTCATCAATGAATACCAGGCTGGGTGCCTTTTCCCTTGCAAGTTGAAAAAGTTCCCGGACCAGCCTGCCGCCTTCGCCGATGAATTTCTGGACCAATTCGGATCCGACCAGTTGAATGAATACCGCATTCGTTTTGTTTGCCACCGCTCTCGCGAGGAGGGTCTTGCCGTTACCGGGCGGTCCCACGAACAGTATCCCCTTGGGTGGATCGATACCCACTTTCTCATACAATTCAGGCTTTATGAGGGGGAGTTCCACCGTTTCCCGGACCTCGTCGATCTGTTCCTCGAGACCCCCTATGTCATCATATGTGACCAAGGGACGCTCCACCACCTGGGCACATGACACTATCGGGTCTCTCGAAGGAGGGAGTACGCCCACGATATTGAGGTTCTTGTAATCCATCATAACCCGCTTGCCCACCGCTAATTCGTCCATCTCAGAGTTTCCTTCCTCCTTCAGGTTCTTCACCACGTAATAGTGACCGATCCCATTCTTCACTAGAACCCTGTCCTCATCCAGTGTTTCCAGGACCTCACCTACCACATGGGGTGGGGTTCTGAAGTGTTTAAGTTCTGAAACTAATTTGCTGTTCTTCTTCTTTATTTCGTTAAGGGCACCACTCAATTCTCTATACTTTTTTTCCAGTTCCGCTTTTTCCATCATCAATGAGTAGTTCCTCTCCATCAGATTTGCATTGAGGCGGTTAAGGCGGTAAAATGTTTCGCTTCGGTCTTCAAAATCTATCTTCTCTTCCTCTTCTACCACATTTGATGAAACCGTATCTTCCGTAATAGACATGATGATACTCCCTTATAGAAATGGCTGGATCGCAAAGCTCCCGAAATAACGAATAATATCCCGTAGAGTAATTATTATTCTCCTTCCAGAAAGAATAATTCACCGTCATATTGTCTGAATATGTCCACCATCTGGAGGGTATCTTCGACCTTTTCAAGGCCGACTCGATCATCCACCTTTTTAAAATAATCTCGAGCCTTGTAACACCAAACCTCGAATGTCGTTAAAGAATATTCCTTTATCCTTTTTTCCAAGTTCGTGTCCCCCTTGCTTATTATTCCGCGGATATTCTCAGGCCGCTGTCCCTGTAATGAATATATATATTGTCCCTTATCTTCTTTGTAAGGTTGGAGAGTGACTCGTAGATATCGTCCAAATCGACTTCGAAATACCTTGCGGCCTCCTTGGAGTTCCACTTGCTGGTTTCGAAATCGTTGGCCTTGATATATTCGTACAACTTCCTGTCGAGTTCATTCAATTCATCAAAGCCCATGGCCACCACTCCTATGGATTTTTGTGGGCTGAGATAGTACGGTATGTTTATTTATTATTATCCTCCTATTTCTTAAGGGGAATAATGAGATACGAGCTCTATTAATGAATGGGTGAATCGTGTATATCGAAGGAGAATTAAAAAAAATCCCGAATAGTCACACATAGTTTTATCGGAGGTTCCATGTCCGGTTTCAGCATACTGCATCCACGCATCCGCAAACTCCTGGTGCGGGAGGGGATAATCGAGCCCACGGTGCCACAACTTAGGTCCATCCATCACATTCTCGCAAAACGGCATACATTGGTTATAGCTCCTACAGGTATCGGAAAAACGGAATGTGCGGCGATACCAATTTTCGACCACCTGCTACGTATGAAAGAAAATGCGGTCCATAATCCCGGTTTCAAGGCAATCTACACGACACCCTTGAGAGCATTGAACCGGGACATAATTTCCAGGTTGGAGAGCTGGGGAAAAGCTCTGGACATCACTGTGGGATTACGGCACGGCGATACTCCGCAAAGTGAGAGGAACCGGCAGTCCCGCAATCCCCCAGATCTTCTGATAACCACTCCTGAAACCCTTCAAATACTTTTCACAGGGTCTCGTTTGGTCAAACATCTTCAGGAGGTCCGGTTTGTTGTTGTGGACGAGATACACGATATATGTCCAAATGTCAGGGGTGCTCAGCTATCCGTGGTACTGGAAAGATTGGAAAAGGTTTCAAACCATGAGGTGACCCGCGTAGGTCTGTCGGCCACTGTTGGTTTCGAATCCATCGTTAAAGTTGCGAATTTCCTGGGAGGGATGGGCCGGAGGGTAAAGGTAGTGAACGTGGATGAGGATAATGATTCGGTCATGGAGGTCGTTGCCCCGGGAGAGGAAGGTTATGAGAAGAAACTGACTTCGGAATTGGCATGTACAGAAAAAGAACTGGAATCCATTATTACATCTCTCCGCCTTATAGAAGAGAAGCAGCCAGTGCTCTTCTTTGTGAATACCCGGCAGACCGCCGAAGTGCTGGCTTCACGAATCGCTATACTGAATCCCGATATTCCGTTGGGTATTCATCACGGCTCGCTTTCGAAAGAGGTTCGGATGAAGATGGAGGAAGATTTCAAGAAAGGGGACCTCAAGGGATTGATCTGTACTTCGTCACTGGAACTGGGGATCGATGTGGGTTTTGTTGATCATGTTGTTCAGTTCTCATCCCCCAGAGAAGTAACGCGCCTGGTCCAGAGGATTGGCAGGGCGGGGCACGGTGTTGGTAGAGTATCGCATGGAACTATCCTTGCTACCAGATCCGACGACATTCTGGAAAGCGGGGTGATAGTCCGCAAGGCTCTGGCAGGGGAGATGGAAAGGATAAAAATACCGGTTAATCCACTTTCGGTCCTGTCGAATCAGATAATGGCTGCATGCATGAAAAAGGGTGAAAGGGCCATTTCCATGGATGCGGGAGAGTTCTTTAACACTATCAAGAGAGCAATGCCGTTTTCAACACTTAAGGCCGATATCTATTATACTCTCCTTCGTGAACTGGACGAAATGAAAATGATACGATATGACCCCGCATTGAAAATTATTTCTCGAAAGAAGCGAACCATGGACTACTTTTATAACAACATTTCCATGATAAGGGACGAGAAGGTGTTCAAGGTGATCGATATGGTTTCCAGACGCCCCATCGGTACCCTGAACGAGGGGTTCGTCGTCACCAGCCTCGAGCCGGGGGTGAAGTTCATTGTCAGGGGGCGGCCGTGGGTGGTTGTGGAAATCGAGAGTGAATCGATAATAGCGGCCCCTTCCTCCGATATAGGCGCCATACCCTCCTGGACCGGTGAGGATATACCTGTTCCTTTTGGAGTTGCACAGGAGGTGGGAGAGGTTCGCAAGGAGATTTTCTCAATCATAACAAAACATGATGTCGAGAGCAAGCTTCGGGGCGGTTCAATAAAGGACAAGTACCGTTTGGGGGGAACTGCCTGGCAGCGCGCTATTTCGTATATTGAAGAGCAGGTGCGGGAAAATACGCTCCCCACCTCCGAAGTTATCACAATAGAGCGTTATGGGGAAACCACAGTGATAAATACTTGTTTCGGGACAAGGACAAACGATACTTTCGCTCTTATCATATCATCTTTAGCTGCCTCCCGGCTTGGCCGCGGGGTCGAGACTACAACCGATGCGTACCGCATAGTATTGAGCTTGCCCCGTTCGTATCCGACAAAGGAAATAAGAAAATTGTTTTTCAATATTCCGGCGAAGGATGTCCCGGGGCTGCTTAAGGCGCTGGTAAAGAATTCGACTCTTGCAAAATGGACATTATTGTACGTCGCAAAGAAATTCGGTGCGATCAAAAAGGATGCGGACATGAAATACATCAATACGGAATACCTCATAAAAAGCTTCCGAGACACGCTTATTCACCGCGAGGCCGTCCGGTGTGTGCTCCGCGATTACCTTGACGTGGAAAATACCCGAAGAGTTCTCGATGGGATTCAATCAGGAGAAATCTCGGTTGTTATGGGGGGGAATTTGTCCCCAATGGCCCTTGAAGGTCTGGAGTCGAGGTCTTCTCTTATAATGCCCTCCAGGGCGGATTCCACTGTGCTTCAGGCATTAAAAGAAAGGCTAATGCGGCATCCGGCAGTCTTCGTTTGTCTCCACTGCAGTTCATTCGCTCATAAACAGATCGAGAAGATACCCGAGCGGAAACCCATGCGCTGCAGCAACTGCGGAGGCACATACCTTGCCATGCTGAGGGATTATGAGCTGGATCTACTCCATATGCTCCGCAAGGACCGAAAAAAACTGAATCCGGATGAGGAGAAGAAGCTGAAGAGGCTAAACATCAATGCTTCGCTGATATCGCAGTACAAGAAACGGGGAGCGCTGGCCATGATGGGCCGGGGCATCGGTCCGGTGCGGGCGGCCAGGATACTTGCCATGCCATTCTACCTGGAGGAGGAGTTCCTGCGGGCGATATTGACGGCGGAGATCGAGTATGCGCAAACGCGCCGTTTCTGGGATTGAATATGCGAAGAATGCATATGTGCAGATTAAACATGCATAAATATGCTGTTTTGGTATTGAATCCTCATCATAACGAAACAAAATATAAAATTTATTCAATAAATTATTTCAATAACTTTCATAATTTATTTCATTTAGAATCTTTGAGGGAATATATAAATAAATATTGGGACAATACCACATAATAGTGAAAGCCAATTCCTCGAAACATTATAATTCATGCGGGATAGGATCAATATGGTCCTCCTTTCATATCCTTAGACAATTCCGGGAGATAGAATCGGATGTCGAAATTAAAATCCAGTAAATTTTTTTGCATGGGGGATGAACAGGGTAATGAAAAAATTTGTGGGAAGGGTTCAAGGATAAAGACGGAAACTTCTTACATTGGACAGGATGAAATATTCAGATCAACCGTAGAGGCTGCAAAAATAACCCCCCCCGATTACTGTTTAATGAACTTGACCCGGGTCATTCCGTGGAGTCTCATGGATGACGAGTTTCCGACCAATTCAACAAAGCATGCTTTTCCTGCGGATCGTATGAAGGATGCGGGGATAAACCAGTCTGGGAAAAGGTTCGAAGGAAAGGGAACACATGATCCAGCATTTTTTATTTTTACAATATACGGCATTAGCTCGGAAATCCCGCTGGAGATAGGTCTGGGAAGCAAGGATTCCCCTGGCCTTTATCAGGTCAATAAGCTAACCATGGACCAGCTCGACGAGGAATTTCGGTCGTGGTGCGACAACGGGACAAAATTGGATACGAGCTTCAAGGGGGGCCTGTGATGGGTGTCAAAATATTGATAGTTGAAGCTGAGCGAATAGTTGCCGATGATATCGCCTCCTGCCTCAAAGGTATCGGTTACAAGGTTTCGGGAATCGTACCGACAGGTGAACAGGCTATAGAGATTATGGAGAAACAAAACCCGGCTCTGGTTCTGATGGACGTGATGCTTCAGGGAAAGATGGATGGTATTGACGCAGCAGATGAGATCAAAAAACGATTCGGTATTCCGATAATCTTTCTTACTGCCCGCACTGACAAGGAGACCTTTGAAGAAGCAAAAAGGACCGAACCGTACGGTTACATCGTCAAACCCTTTAGAGAAAAGGATCTTCACAGTGCTATAGAAATCGCTCTCTACAAGAGTGAAATGGAGAAAAGGATCGAACACCTCAATGCGGTACTGGCGGCTATCAGAGGTGTCAACCAGCTCATCATACGCGAGAGGGACCGTGACGTTCTGTTGAAGAGTGCCTGCGACAAGCTGATAGAAACACGAGGTTATTCCGATGCCTGGATCGTACTTATGGGCCAAGACGGACAGTTCTCGGAGATATTTGAAGCCGGGTTGAATGAGAATCTCGCTCCTTTGATGGAGCTTTTGAGGCACGAAGAGATCCCCAAATGCGCAAGGAAGGCATTGAACCAGACTGAATTGGTGGCAACTGTGAATCCTTCCATGTCCTGCAGGTACTGTCCCCTGCTTGTGAGTGAGAGGATAAAAGGCCGTCTTACGATTCGTTTGGAAACACGGGGGAACGTCAAAGGCCTTTTATCGGTATCGCTCCCATCGAATCTAGTGAGCGATGTGGAGGAACAGTTATTGTTCACGGAGCTTGCAGGCGACATATCCTTTGCACTTCATGACATCGAGCTCGATGAAAAGCGATTATATTCAGAAAAGGAGCTTATCAGACTCAACCGCTCATTAAAGACCCTGAGCAAGTGCAACATCGCAATGGTTCATGCCACTGATGAAAGCGCTTTGCTGGAGTATGTCTGCAAGATCATTGTTAATGCGGGGGAATACGGTTTTGCATGGGTTGGTTATGTGGAGAAAGGTGATGGAAAACTTCGTCCCGTGGCTGTTGCAGGGCCCAATGATGCTAATCTAATTGAATCGGACCTTTCGCTGGCAGATGAAGGAGGGGATGCTGTTCCGGTTAAAGAGGTTTTGAGAACGGGCAGGGCTGTCATTTCGAATATGAAAACGAAAGACCCGAGATACGAAATTCATCGCACCGAAGCTTTGAAACGAGGGTACGCTTCATTCATGGCCCTGCCTCTTCGAGAAGGGAAATGTACGTTTGGAGTAATAAATATCTTTTCATCGGACCCCGACGCCTTCGATGCTGAAGAGGTCAAATTGCTGAAAGAGTTGAGCGAGGACCTGGCATTCGGAATTACTACGATCCGGGCAAGGCGAGAGCACAGGAATGCAGTTGAAGCTCTGCGTGAGAGCGAGGAGAGGTACCGCGACCTCTTCGAAAATGCCAACGATCTGATACAGAGCGTGGACACGAAAGGTAACTTTCTATATACCAACAAGGCCTGGAGAGAGATCCTTGGTTACGACACTGAAGAGCTGGAGAACTTATCCATATTCGATATCGTTCATACCGATTGTAGGGAGGAATACAAAAATCTATTTGGCCGGGTTGTGAAAGGGGATGTACCGGATACAGTGGAAACAGTTTTCGTAACGAAGAAAGGGAGGCGTATAATGGTGGAAGGTTGCGTTAACTGCCGCTACGAGGGCGGAAAGGCGGTTTCGACCAGAGGTATATTCAGGGATATCACGGAGCGAAAGAGGGCGGAGGCGAAATTGAGAAAAACCCAGTCGCACCTGCTGCAATCGGAGAAGCTGGCGGGGATGGGAACCATGGCGGCAGGTATCGCTCACGAGATAAACAATCCACTGCAAGTGATAATGGGAATGTCGGAGATCATACAGGATGAGGAGAGCCTGGAACAGATCCAGGAGGATGTAGGTGACATACTGGGAGCTTCCGAGAAGATCCAGAACATCGTGAAGAACCTTTCCGTGTATTCCCGTGATGCCAAGACGCTGAAGGTTCAGCCTCTCGATCTGAACAAGGTAATAAGGAAGAGCATCAGCGTTGCAAGATATTCCTCGAATTTTCTGGATATTGGTGTGGCCCTGGATCAAGAGCGACTCCCGGTGATAGAGGGTAACCCGGGTGAGCTGCAGCAGGTATTCATCAATCTCATCACGAATGCAATTGATGCCATGGAAGAATCGGGTATTCTTTCCGTAAGGACAAGGGCCGAAGAAAACTCGATCAGGATTGAAGTGAGCGATACTGGGAAGGGAATCTCACGTGAAGAGCTTGGAAACATATTCGATCCGTTCTTCACCACGAAGGATCCCGGCAAGGGGACGGGACTGGGACTCTATGTCATTCACCAGATCGTTGGGAAATACGGTGGAGGGATCGAGGTGGAAAGCGAAGTGGGGAATGGTACAAAGTTTAGAATCGCATTTCCTGCAAAAGACACAACGAATGGATAAATGGCGTTTATCATAATATATATTATTTGAGAGAAGTGTTTCCGGCACTATACTTAACTTTCACTTTTATAAACAAATCATTTATGATTTAAAAATTGAAACAAAAGTTAAATACTTTTATTTAGATGTATATAGTATGAGATCACATCGTTTCCTGAAGATTTTATCTTCGAAAAGTCCGGGCGTAATAACACCGGGTAGCGCAATAAAAATCACCGGTTATAATAAGGCATATGCCTACACTTATTTGAACCGCCTAGTAAATAGGGGTGAGTTGATTCGTGTGGAGAAAGGGAAATACGTGCTTCCCGGTACCACAGCACCCATAGTTGCTTCAAATCTTGTTCATCCTTCGTATATCTCATTGTTATTCGGATTGTTTATGCACCATCGAACGACACAAATACCCGTTGTTATAGATGTCATCTCACCAGTCTCAAAGAGGGAGATCGATTATAATGGATATAACATCTCCTTTGTCAAGTTCCCTCAAAGAAGGATTTTTGGGTATGCATCCGAACGAGCGGAGGGAAATATGGCCCTGTCCCTCGGTTCCTTGGAAAAGGTCATAATTGACTGTTTGTATCTCCCAAAATATTGTCCGTTACAGGAAACATATTCAGCTATCCGGGAGGGTGTGGATGTACCGAGACTGATCGAAACCGGAATAAGAATGAGCTCAGGCATCACTCTGAAGAGATTGGGATACATCCTGGATACAATTGGTATCGACATCCACGAAGATATCTCGAAATATATAAATTATAAATTCGATCCGCTGGATCCCATATCATCTACCAATGGAAGTGATGTGATCAAGGATCGGAAGTGGCATCTATTGATCAATACAATTCTAAAAACTAAGGAGATATGAGATCATGATGAATAGAAGCGACCTTGGAAATATCATACATCCGTTTATTCTCACACTTGGCCAGAAAGAGAAGGATTACCTTCAACATATCATCTTATTATACATATTTAAACACAGTGACGACTCGTTGATCTTCAAGGGCGGCACCTGCATGCAGAAGGTATATGGACTGAACCGTTTCAGCGAGGACCTGGACTTCACAATTAACCGAGAAATAGATGAAGAAAAGCTTGTAGCAAAGGTCGTAAAGGGTCTTCGATATCATGGTTTTCCCTCTGAGATCGAAATTAAAAAACACGGGATCAATACCGGAATCAGATTTCTCATTCACGGTCCGCTATACGTGGGAACACGTCGTTCTATGTGCTCTCTGAAAATGGACGTGAGCAGGCGGGAAAAAATTATTATGGATTCCGAATCAATCACAGTTTATCCCATTTATGATGAAATATTCCCGTATCTTGCCTTATGCATGAATAAAATGGAGATACTTTCGGAGAAGATCAGGGGGATTATGACCAGAGATACAACTCGTGACCTGTACGACCTGTTTTTTCTTATCAAGAAAGGAGTAGAGCCGGACATGAACATGGTGAACGAGAAGTTGAAATTCTATGATATGATGTTCGAGATGACGAGATTTGAAACCGCAATAGGAAAACGAGGGACGACCTGGGGAAGAGAGATTCGGAAATATTCTTCGTTCAGCTTGGATTTTGGAGAGGTTTCCCATACTGTTATCGGGTCTGTAAAAGAAGCGCTGTGAATTTGCGATTACATGACAAGACGGTGACTATTGGCCAGTCTTGGCTTGGCTTGCACAAGTAATGTCTGGGTAAGGGTGATGTAACGAATTACATCAACAGTGACGTGCCAGTATGGTACGTCTTTACCAGAAAAGCCAAGTCCCGACATAGAATCGGAGATTCTATTAGGGCTAATAGAAACAAACCTTTCTATGTCGCC
This sequence comes from uncultured archaeon, assembly GCA_964342815.1. Taxonomy (GTDB): domain Archaea; phylum Thermoplasmatota; class Penumbrarchaeia; order JASLWR01; family JASLWR01; genus JASLWR01. The sequence goes on from CAYFHS010000036.1 coordinate 14,004, forward strand.
TACTGGCTTTGTTTGAAAGTTTGGCGAGCCAGCTGGGTCGCCTTCACTTCTAAACTCAATCCACCGGATATCATAGATTCTGTCAATTTATTATGTAGAAGGGTCTCTCAGTACCTTCAGTGTCATTTGTGGTGAGCAGGTCCAAGAAGGATTTTTTTATATAGGAATGTATACAATAATAGGATTAAATATTAAGACAATTATCTTCGTTAAGAAATTGAAAAAATAATGCCGTGATATTGTGGAAAATCGAGAGAAATTCCTAAAAATGGTCGAAGCGAGGCGCCATAAAGAGCTGATGGAAGAAGCTTTACGCGCCCGGAACTTTACCTCCGCTGAAACACTTGAAATGGGCCTTGAGCTTATTAAATTCGCGCTAAAGTTCGGTGAGGTTACCAGAAATGCGTAATATGGAAGATATTCTAGAACTCGTATGTAAATATTTGAACGAGCATAATACAGAATATGCGATCATTGGAGGAATGGCCGTTATCGCATTCGGCGTACCGAGGACGACAATGGATGCCGATTATATCATCAATATGGAAATTGAAGGGATGAAGAGATTGGCAATATTCCTGGGTGAGCACGGTTTTTTTTCAACGCCCATGGAGATTGAAATTGCTCTAATTGAGAGATCACATTTCACGGCAATAGAAAGATCTTCACTAATCAGATTGGATATCAAGGGAGTATATGGACTCCGGGACCGTAGGACTATCAAAAACCGCCGCATGGTCGAATATAACGGCTTTGAGATGTATTTTGCCTCTCCGGAAGACACCATCGCCCACAAATTATTGTATGGCAGCGAACAGGACTTGAAAGACGCTGAAGGAATATACGTCCGCCAACTCTCTAACCTCGACACAGCTTATCTTGAAGAGATATGTGATGAAATGGAAGTCGGAAAAGACCTGATCCTAATACGGAAGCGGATAGCAAATCATGTTGATAACAGTAGATAAACTTATTTTCATTTAGGTAAACATCCGCCATAGCATGCAAAAGATTCAGCGGAATCGGCCCTTTGGGCTCATGTTTCACCCTGATGAGTCCCTAGCGGTCTTTGGGATTTGCACCGTTGACAATATAATGATATTCGGGTACATCCTTGATACATTCAAGGGCAGTTATCGGGCGGGCAAGGGTAGTTGTGGGAAGTAAAAAGTAGCGTAAACTTAAAGGCATGGGGCGGAACATTTATCTGAAATTAGCTATCCTCCGCAGCAATTTCTCACCTTACCGTGGATTTATGATTTAACGCTTTTTCTATATGCTTTTATTTTATTATATAAATTAAACCATACTTACTTATATATAAAATATGGATATAAATAAATTAATGAATAAAAACATACTTAAGGATCTCCGCTCTGTACTGCTGGAACGGACCCGCCTCGATAGCCTACCCGAAAGCACTTGGAAGCGGATGTCCGCTCTCAACACCTGGGGAACCAATGCCATTGAGGGCAGCACCGTCACGAGGGAAGAAGCTGAGTGTCTTGTGATCGATGGAACTAGCATTAAGGGTAAGCCTGTCGCCGAGGTTCTGGAGACGGTCCAGCACGAACGGGTGTTTCGTTCGCTTCCAAGCCTGACAAGTCGCGATATATCGCTTGAGACGATCCTTGGAATGCACGAGCAGGTCTTCTTCGGTATTTTTCAGGACGCAGGCCAGTGGAGAAGGGTCAACGTACGGATAAAAGGTGCTTCCTTCACCCCACCAAGAATGGAGAAAGTGGTTCGTGAACTTGAGAAATGGACGGCGGAGTATCGGCAGCGTGACATTGATGGTGAGGATACTTTCCTTCTAGGCGCCCGAATGCATTTCGATCTTGAGCGGATTCATCCCTTCAGCGACGGTAACGGAAGGATCGGAAGACTTCTTTTAAATCTTCATTTTCTGATGCGGAACTGGCCTCCTATCCATGTTCTTCCGGAGCATCGGAAGGAGTATCTCGACGGGTTGAATTTTTCTCATACCGAAGGCGATCTATCATCTCTCGTTTACCTTTTCGAAAAGCTGATGGGCGCTAGCCTCCTGGACCTTCTGGACGAGGTGGGAACTTCTGAGGACGAGCTGATGACATTGAAAATGGCGGAGAAACACTCGCCATATTCTCACAATTATATCGCCCTTCGATGCAAGCAGGGAATGCTCCCTGCAGTGAGACGGACGGGAAATAAATGGCTAACGAGCGGAAGAGCACTGCGGTTGTACGGTGATCACGCTGGGAGACGTTGATGTTCCGAAATTAAGGAAACCTTTGAAAAAACAGTTGAGGAACCTCATCTCGACCGGAGAGCTAATGTCAAACATATCCGATAACGGGAAACTGCCAGCTTGCCGGCAAGAATCGGAACCAGTTCAAGATGTGATCTTCTACAGTCGTAAGTCACTTTTTATCACCACAGTACTATGTCGGTTTTGTGTGCTTGATTTATGAAATTTGTGCAGTTGATTGCATTAATTTATTAAAAAGTGTGCAGTTTGTTGGGAATGTTTAAATATAAGTTTCTCCCCTTTGTACTGTATGAAACCAGGGAACTTACAGACCGTTATTATCGATCAAATGGAAGATACGAAAAGGATTTTCAGCTCAGAGAATATTATTGAACGAGAATTCTTTTATCATTGGGACAATGTTATATCTACTGATCTGGTAAAGGTCATCTACGGTGTGAGGCGATGCGGTAAATCGATATTTTCATTCCAATTATTGGAGCAGAGAGAATCAGCATATATCAATTTCGATGATGAGCGTCTTGCAGGAATAAAAACAGATGACCTCGACGAAGTGGTCCAGGCATTTTATCAAGTTTATGGCGATACGAAATATATTTTGCTGGACGAGATCCAGAATATCCCTGGCTGGGAATTATTCGTCAGCCGCTTAATGAGACAAGGATTCAATGTTGTTATAACCGGAAGCAGTGCCAATCTGCTAAGTAAAGAACTTGCCACACATCTCACAGGCAGATATCTTCCCCTAGGGATATTTCCATTTTCATATCGGGAATTCCTTGCATACAGGGGGATACGAATTGAGAAGGAAAAGATATTAGGCACCCGTACGAAATCGATACTTATGAAGAACCTATATGATTACCTTGAAACAGGTGGATTTCCTGAGGCATTGAAATATCCGGATTACCGTAGAAAATATTTATCCACTCTCTATTCCGATATAATATCCAAAGATGTTGTGGGTCGATTTAATATCCGATATATAAGGACATTGAAAGATATCGCCAATTATGTCATTTCCAATTTTTCCAATTTAATGACATATAATCGGATCAAAAATAAATTTGAATTGAAAAGCGTACATACTGTCAAGAATTACCTTTCATATCTAGAGGATGCTTCCATTATTATCATGGTGGATAAATATTCCTCTAAACACAGGGGTCGGATTGTCTCACCGAAGAAAGTATATGTCGTGGACGTAGGGGTGGCACAGGCCGTAGCGTTTTTTATATCAAAGAATTTCGGCCTGCTCATGGAAAATATAGTCGCAATAGAACTTTTTAGAAAGAAGGCTCAAGATCCAGCTATCGAACTGTTCTATTGGCGCGATTATCAACAACATGAAGTTGATTTTATAATAAAACGCGGGCAGAACATTGAGCGATTGATACAAGTATCGTATGCCAACTCAGATGACGATATCAACAAGCGAGAGATACGTGCACTATTAAAAGCTTCAGAAGATCTAAAATGTGGCGTACTTACAGTCATTACCTGGGACTATTTGGATGAACGAGAAATTGCCGGAAAGGACATCCACTTCATTCCACTATGGCACTGGCTTTTCACCAGCCAATGAGCAATATTCTGGATTCTTCACCAAGAGATGGATCGAGGGACAAGGGAATTTCGGCAGCGGGACATTGAAGGTGAGGACACTTTCCTTCTCGTAGCTCGCATGCATTTCGATCTCGAGCGGATTCAGCAGTATCTGCGCGACCACGCGCCCGTTTCTCTCCGATGCCCGCTACGCTCCAGTGCATCGCTGATGCACTTGCATGATAATGCAACGGAGTGCCAACGGGAACAGGAACGTTCACATAGGGAATGTTCCGAGTATCGGGGATGTATAGTGAGTACACCGGTAGAATGTGATGTCCAGAATGGGTGGAAACCGTCGGTTAACAAATATACAAATGCTAAAAAAAATAAAATTTCCTTTTTCAGCTAAAAGAAAAAATAAGACCTGCACAATGATATGTTGTTTGCATGGGACCTTACTTCAGTTCCACGCATCCGATCTCGCATAGGTGTTGACATGCCCCCCTTAAAATCCTGACCATAGACGACAATCCCTTCATCCGAAAACTGCTGAAAAGACATCTTGAGAAGGTAGGCTACGAGGTTTTAACAGCCGAGGGCTGCGATGAAGGTCTTAGTATAATGGAAACCCAAGATATCTCCCTGGTCCTTCTCGACGTTTCCATGCCGCGAAAGAGCGGTGTCATGTGCCTCGACGAGATAAACAAACGCTTTGAAGGCATTCCGGTGATCATGGTGACCGCCATGTCCAATCTCGACATTGCTGTGGAAGTGATGAAGAAGGGGGCTCTGGATTACATCGTAAAACCGGTAAAGAAGGAAAAGCTGCTGGCCTCGGTGAAAAGGGCCATCGAGAACAAGAGCACGCTCATGAGAAGCAAACCCCTGGCACCTTTCAAGGTAAACCACGCGATACTTCTCAGCAACGGCGGACTGGTAATGTACCATAAAAACCTGATTCCCCGTATCCAGATCGATGAGGATATATTCGGGGGAATGTTCACTGCCATCAAGATGTTCATAAGCGACTCGCTGTCCATAAAAGGGGTGCTGAAGAATATAGAGCACGGGGACTACAATATAATAATCGAGGAGGGGTGGAACTTCTACCTTGCCATAATCGGCGAGGGAGAGGATGTGAATTCCATAAGGGAGGAAATGAAGCGAATTGTAGACAGCATCAATTATGGATACAACCACTTTATCGTTAACTGGAAGGGGGACGCCGCGGAACTGGGCAACATTGACAAGGAATTCCGGGGACTGTATCCTGGCGAGGAAAATGAATAATTGACGATAACAGTGTGAGACCAATGTCTGAAGATAAGACGGATTCAAACGAATGCCATGACCTGGGAGAGCAGGACGGGCTCGATCAGGAGGGTCTCTATCAATCTTTTTTCGAGAATTTTCCAGGTATCGTATTTCTTGCGGATTTGAGTATGAAACCCATTTTCATACGCGGAGAGCTGGAAGGTATTACGGGATACACCCAGGGCGACCTTCTGTCCGGGAGTATGAAATGGACCGACATAATTCATCCCGATGACCTGGATGGAGTCACCGACACGGACCATGCGGAGAAAATATTTTCGGCCTCCGGAACTTCACAGGAGCTCGAGCATCGAATAATAAGGAAGGATGGTGAGATCAGGTGGATTCGAGAGATCACCAGAGCAGTACCCGCTAAAGACGGTAATGCAAACTACGTTCAGTTTGTCGTATTCGATATAACCCGTGGCAAGGAAACGAACGAGAGGATGGAGGCCGAATGCAGGGAATCCCTGGAAACATCTATCGAGCTAAGGATGGCCTACGAGGAACTGAGAAGATCGCAGGCGAATCTGGTGAAATCAGAAAAGACGGCCAGGATAGGAACCCTCGCGGACGGTATCGCCCACGAGATCAACAATCCTCTGCAGGTAATATACGGCATGACCGAGATAATAATGGACGAAGAGGACCTAACCGAGGTAAAGATACACTGCGGGGATATCTTGGAAGCGGCGGAGAGGATAAAGCGGATTGTTCACGGCCTGGCATATTATTCGTCGAAGACATTGGCGAAAGCGGTGGAGTGGATCGATCTCAATGAGATCATCGAGGACGGCATAGAGATGCTGAAACACTCACCGAAATTGTTCGACGTGCATCTCAAGGTACAGCTCAACGAGATTCCGGAGATCGAAGGAAACCGAGAGGAATTACAGCAGGTAATCATAAACATCCTTCACAATTCACTTGGGGCCATGGAGGGTGACGGTGAACTGTCCATATGCTCGAACAAGATGGATAAGTCCATAGTGGTGGAGATCAAAGACACGGGGAGAGGAATATCCAACGATAACCTGGAAAGCATTTTCGTTCCATTCTTCACCACAGAGGGATTTGGAACGAGAACGGGTCTGGGATTGTATATAGTTCAGAAAATAATCAAGAAATACCAGGGGTCCATCGAGATCGAGAGCAGTGAGGGAAAGGGTACCTCGGTAACATTGAAATTTCCCATTGATTAACAAAGAAGGTGATATGGTGGCAGGAGAAAAGATATTGCTCATCGACGACGAGCAGCCCATTAGGAAAATGTTCAGGTTAATCCTCTCCCGGGCAGGTTATGATATATACGAAGCCGACGGCTGCTTGAAGGGCGTAGAAGTACTGAGGGAGGAGGCTGACATTTCAACCGTAATACTGGATGTGGTAATGCCTGGAGTGACCGGGATCGATTGTCTCGCGAAGATCAAAGCGGAGTTCGGAGAGATACCCGTTATCATGGTTACTGGAGTCACAAATATGGAGACCACCAAGGAAGTGTTGAAGATGGGGGCTTTCGATTACATAGCAAAGCCAGTTAGAAAGAATGATCTTCTCAATATTGTTGGAAAAGCGCTTGGAAAAGCCGATTAGTGATGAATCATCCAGATATTTTTGTTCTTTTCATCCTCTTGATGACAAAAAACGGTGAATGCAGATGAAGAAGATATGTTTCGTCCTGGACCGTTCGGGATCCATGAGGGGGATCAAACTCGATTCCGCAAAGGATGGGGTTCCGTCGCTTTGTGGAGGGGCTATACGCATAATGGGACCGGGACATGTTAGGTTATATCGACACCTACATCTCCTTCATCAGCTTCAACGACATCGTCCAGGTGCGGCTGACGCTCCGCCCGGTAATGGATGTGATTCCTAAACTCAAGCATGCTCTCGAGAAAACAACACCCCGGGGAATGAGCGCTCTATGGGATGCATTCGGTGCCGCCGTAAGGGAACTCAGCGAGGAAAACCGGGAGGAGGACGAGAACTGGATGGTTTTGCTAACGGATGGCCGTGACAATGCCAGCCGCAAGTTCACGCTGAAGAAATTGAAGGAATATATATTGAAGTCCAGGGTCAAACTAAGAATTATGATCATAGGTCTCGCGGATTCCCTGGAGGAGTTCAAACTGCGTCATCTTAGTACCCATTTCCGAGGCCAGTACGTAAAATCCGCCTCCGATACCATTAGCATACGCTCCTCCTTTGCCCAGGTGGCTAAATCAATAGAAATTGGACATTTCGCCCCTCACTTGGAGATAGATTCTAGAAAATCCTTGTACGGGGACCTTAAAGCCGAAGAACTGATCAGGCTGGGTATTAAGGCGCCCCCCTCCCAAGAAAAAATTTCTAAAAGAGATGATACAGATATCTTCAAAATGACAATGACCCCCCTTCATCTAAATTTAACAGAAGCAGTGTTGAGGTTAAACAAGGCAAGACAGGTGGAGTGCGACCACGAAATATCCGATGTGGGCAGATCCGAAGGAGCTGAGATCACCGGTGTTTTGAATATAGCGACACATCAGATACTGTACTGCAAACACAGGAAAGTGGGTGGAAACGAGTTAGAGGGGGCATGTACCTGTGACGATTTCAGACATAGGGGCCGCAAGCTTGGGATTCCCTGCAAGCATCTGTGGATGGTAATAGGAACGGGTAGCTCGGACCTCTGCGCCGAGGATAGGTTGAAGGAGGATATCGCGCGGGTACTCACAGGAATCGAAGGTGATATGGGATTGGATGCTGCGCAAGCTGCAAAGATCATCGGATTGATGCAGGACAGGCTCGCGCCGCTGGTGACTAAGACCAGAGGAAGCCCACCGAAGCAATCGGCAGTTCCTATACCAGCAAGTAAACAGGATACACAGACAACATTGGAGAACCTGGTGCTGGATTCTCTTGCAAAGAGACCTGGGGGTATGACCGTCGACAGACTTTGTGCAGAAATGAATGTGAAAACCGATAAGGGAAAAAAGAAGGTTCAAATCGTCCTGAAATTTCTGGAGATGAAACGAAAGATCAGCAGAATGAATGATAAATTTTACATTAATCAAGTAAAATCCTAAGTGAGCTCGATCATCAGACACTGACCATTTCCCGTGACTTATCGAATTTCCAATTATTTTCACAAATCGACTATTCGATCGGTAAATTTAAATGTTCTATCTCTTGGATCCGTTCGTCCAATGCCTTCCTCAATCCCTTGATAACAATGTCCGATTGGACATGCAGCTCCTTCCCTAATTCCCTGCTGGCCTCGAAATGCATTTTATAAAAATCCTCACTGCGCTTTTTAAGGGTCCGCTCAAGTATTTCCTCTATCGAACCCTTCTTGCTCATAATACCTCTCATGACCCCGATCCATCCTAACCTGTCGATGGCATCGGCATCGTATACAATTTTTTCTTCAATGGTTTTCTGAGGGATCATCGATGTTGGTGAATGGGCCGTTATCACGTTTGTAATCTTTACAATCTTATCAGGATCCAACCCGATGCATTCGAAGTATTCCTCGGCTATTGTGGCGCCCACGAGACCGTGCATCACGTCCGCCCCGTTTATAACACGTCCAATATCATGGAACAGCGCACCCACTATGACCGTGAAAGGATCAGATACTTCCGGTATCGCCTCTGCTATTTTTATAGCATATCTGGTCACTTCCAATACATGCGAATAGTCATGTCCTTCAGTATGTGCGTGCTTTTGTTTTACAAACGAAACCATGTCCCTGATCATGGCCAATTCCTTATTGTTGAGCTTCCTGGTAAACATATACCTCACCTTCAAATAAATACATGTATGATCGAATCACCCGGTACAACCGCTGCTTCACGTCTCACATATCCAACGGTTCCATCGCAAGGGCAGCTCAACACCTTTTCAATTTCCGGTTCAAATGGTTTTAGCAGTGCTATGATCTGACCCTTTTCCACTCGGTCACCAGGTTCCACCACAACCCTTATGAATCCCATCTCTCCCACCTTGGGGATCACCCTGTCATGATAAATTCCGTGGTTTTCCGGTTCCCTAAAATCTCCGGGGATAACCGCTCTTTTTTTAAGCAGGTTCATTAGACCATACAAACATCTTTCAACGTTTTCTATTTCGATCCTTCTTCCCCCACCTATCTCGATAGTACACGACCTCACTCCCTGGTTCCTGATGACAGGAGCGATCAATCCTTCTTCCTCCCTACGGACCCATATGTGCTCAAATAATAAATAAGCCGCGTAGCCAACGTCTTCTTCTTTGGGCACGCGAACGTGTGAAATGAACTTACCCGGTCCGCCGGAGTGAATGTCGATCAGATAATCATGTTTTTTAAATATTGTGGAGTATAGAGAATTCCCCAGCCTCCCGGTATTCGAGTCCATGAGATCGGGATAGATTCGGTTCATGTCTATACCGTCGGGCCCCGTCCTCTGTTTAAGAAGGAACGCTGGAGGGTTGATCATGGGTAATATGACAATGGTCCCGTTGATTTTTTCCGGTAGTTTTTCCCTAAGAAGAAGGAGAGTTAAAATACCGTTCCATTCGTTCCCGTGCTGCCCTGCTGTGAAACAGATCCGTTCCCCGCTCCCGCCGGATATTGTTGTCATGGGCAGGCACTCCCCTTCCACCTCCAGCAAATAATGGTTTTTCCCCTTTAATAAAAGATCTAGATCACCTATCTTAACCGTCCGCACCCTTTTCTCCTCCGATCATCTCTTTTTGCATAAGCTCAAAAACGGCACATGAGGCTGCGAACATGTCGGCCACATCCGTTTCCGTCAATCCGAACATGTCCAATGATTCAGGGCTCAGCCCCATTCCCCTCTCGGTTTCTATCCCACCGTACCCGGAAAGATTTACTACGAATCCTTCTTTGTGATCCATACTCAAGAAGGGACTTCTTGCTATTCTCATAAGGAGACCCATTGGAATTATTTCATCTCCGTTCCTTCCAACGTAAATCCGAATATCGAAGTTTCGTTCACTTTTTTTCCACTTCATGGGGACGAATCTCACAGCCTCCACAACTGTATAGGGGAACGGTTTTCTCTCATTGCCGAACTTGGCCCAAAACTCGTTCATACTTAAATTCAAGATTGCCTCTATGTCCGCTCGTTCGTCCAGTGCATAGATGCCAGCTCCTCCGCTGCCCCCGTACGGCTTGATGACCACAGGGGATGTGCCTGCCTTGAAGAAATCCGCCGCCACTTGCTTCAGCTCTTCCAAATCAGGGCATAACCGGGCCTTCAAAGGATGGATCCGATATTTACCTAGCAGGACGCTGTACTTTTCAATGAGTTCATACGTGGAATATTTATCATCCGTGGTTCGGTACACTCTATTGGCAAACAAGGTCATGAGATCACCGGTACTTGCCCACTTGCCAAGGTCTTGATGCCGCCTTATCACGCCGTCGCCGACTATACCATGGAGCGGAATATCATCGATAAACGCATATCCATTATCCACTCTTATCCTTGGAAGGATCTCGGGATAAGCTCCCATCATTATTTTTGCTCCACCGAGCTCAAGGTTTGTGTCGGGACCGATGGTAATAAAATGGGCATCTTCCCCACTTTCCTTTATAACCTGGTAGAAAGCTTCCGCCACAATGAACTTTTCATGTATTACCTTATCCTCATTGAGATGGCCGATCAAAATGTTAGGTTCTTTCGGTAGGAAACGAAGCATCTCCACGAAGCTTCTGCAAGCCTTTTTGGTATATTTTACTGGCAAAAGGGAAATACCGCGGCTGTTACCGCCGTTCGTTTCGATGATGCAGAACCTTTTTTGGCCCATATGGGAAGAGACCATAAAATCCACGCTTCCCAAGAAGAAATGGTCTGTGAATATCCTCCCGTGACCTCCCTCCCGTAACTTTTGTATTGCCTGTTGGATGATCCTGTCACACGTTTTCGGATCCTGTTTCTCTCTGATGTCCTGAAGAGTTACCATTTGTCGACCCAGCACGGAAGCATATCTAACAAGTGCATCATCATTGATCATGGTAACGCCCTAACAATTCAATACCCATTCTGGTTCAAGTACTGCGCTGACCTGGCCCAGTTCCAGTTCCAGGATCCTGTCCAGCACTTCTTCACCCCTGTAATCGAATGGGAATTGTGCGGGACCGGATAAATAGATTTTGGCTTCCTTTCCTCGAGTTTTGATCCCGAACATGGTTCCTCCGTCACCCATCTTAAGATCCACGAGGGATTCCATCATGGGGAAAGTGTAACCCCCTCCATGCGGTAGGATGTTTGCGTTGACAAGTTTGTCGTAGGCACCCGTTTGCTCCGCTCGTTCAAGAAAATTTAATTTTTCCATTATCTCTTCCGAGAGATTCGGTGCTGCGGATAATATGTAGCCACCAGCATTCGCTTTCAGGGCAAGTGGAAATCGACCCTTGGGCGTAGTAGAGTTCACTCCCAGAAGCATCTCATTAAAGGATCGAAGACCCTGGTGGCAGTGGTTCGAGATGAATTTAAAGTCATCGAACAGCTCAGCGGCGAAGAGGAGACGCTTTTTCTTTGAAAAGTCGTTTGCAAAATCGAAAGCGTCAAGGTACTCTCTTGCATTGTCACCCTGAACATAATTTAGGGTTCCGAATTGAGTGGGAATAATCTCCATTCTTTCCTGGACCATTTTGCTCTGATGACAATACATTCCCATATGATCTCCATTATCCATTCTTAACTCCGGTATACCAGAGTGGATCAGACAAACGTATGGGGGAATGTCCATATCGCTCTTGACCACCTTGAAAACATCAACGAAGTGATTGCTTTTGTTGATGTCCATATCGACTTTTACCTCATCGATGAAGTGTTCTGTCACTAACAAAGACCTCGCTCTTTCAATTATTTCTTCACAATCAGGTATTGAGTCCAACGAACCTACCAGTATCCCGCAACCATTCGGCAACACGTCCAAAAAGATCAATTTCTCCCTTCCGTTTCCCCAGATGAGCTTACCCCCGTAACCAAAACCGTTTTGCCATCGTCTCAAGTTCCTTGTTACACACTCGTCCGGAGCACCGATAAAAACTGCTTTTTCCTCCATACCCAGCTCTTCCTGGGCATGATGTATCTTTGAAAGGCCGAATCTCATGTTGGCCTGAGACAACTGGGAGCTGGCATCATTTAATCCTGTGGTGAATAGATATTTTCCCGCTTCTTCCAACTGTGAAAACCTCACATTATCCTTTAGATTCATATTAATGCGAGGTATTTTTATTATATTTATACCTATTGCTTAGCAAAGCTTATTCTATAGGTCCATGGGGACCGGTGTTTTTATTCACGGGGTTTGGATAAGGTTGAAAATGCAGCTCCGCGGATGGATTTTCCATCCATCAATTCCCGGCCATCATGGCTTTCATATCCGACTCCACGTCGGTATTCGGCGCGATGTCAAAGTTCTCCACAAGCACATTCAATACATTGGGGGACACGAAAGCTGGAAGTTTTGGCCCGAGGCGTATCTTTTTTACTCCGAGATGCAGCAGGGCGAGAAGGACCAGTACGGCTTTCTGCTCGTACCATGCGATGTTGTAGGAGATGGGCAGGTCATTGATATCATTTACACCCACCGCCTCGGCAAGTGCCTTTGCCACCAGCACCAATGAATAGGAATCATTGCACTGGCCTGCGTCGAGCACCCGGGGGATGCCTCCTATGTCGCCCAGGCCCAGCTTGTTATACCTGTACTTCGCGCAGCCTGCTGTAAGTATGATGGTGTCCTTGGGTAGTGTTTCCGCAAATTTGGTGTAGTAGTTACGCTCACTCTGCCTGCCGTCGCAGCCCGCCATGACGAAGAAACGCTTGATATTGCCGGCGCTGATGGCCTCAAGCACCTTGTCCGCCACTCCCAGCAGCGTGTTGTGGCCAAAGCCGCCTGTGATCTCGCCCTTCTCGATCCCATGGGGGGGCGCGCACATTTTTGCATGATCGATGATCTGCGAAAAATCCTTACTGCCGCCAAGGGGCCGATCGGGGATGTGTTTCACACCCGTAAAACCTGTTACACCGGTGGTGAATAACCGATGTTTGTAGGATTCCTTTGGAGGTACCAGACAGTTTGTGGTATTCAGCACCGCTCCGTTGAAGCTTTCGAACTCATCCTTCTGTTTCCACCACGAACCCCCGTAGTTGCCCACTAGATGAGAGTATTTCTTGAACGCCGGATAGTAATTAGCCGGCAGCATCTCTCCGTGGGTGTAGACGTCCACGCCCGTGTCTTTTGTCTGTTCCAGAAGCTCTTCCATGTCCTTGAGATCGTGGCCAGTTACAAGTATGCCGGGATTGTCCTCGACGCCGATATTGACTTTTGTTACTTCCGGATGCCCGTAATTTGTGGTATTGGCTTCGCTGAGAAGTGCCATGGTCTTCACACCGTACTCTCCGCATTTGAGGGTTAGGCCCACCAGGTCATTCACACCTAGGGAGTCATCCAGCGTGGCCGCGAGAGCTTCCTTCATGAAAGAAAATATCTCCGGGTCTTCCGCACCGAGAACGAAGGCATGGTGCGCATAGGCTGCCATCCCCTTCAACCCGTAAAGAATTATGGAACGGAGGGAGCGGATATCTTCATTTTCTGCTGAAAGTATTCCAACCTTTTCCGCGAGAGCCGTCATCTCCGAAGGATCTTCCGTGGAAATATCGGCATGAGGTGGCAGAGGTCCGTCATACTCTTTGTCGTTTTTGTCATAGTAGGCAGCATGGAAACCAGCTCTTATACGGTCTCTGATGCCGTACGAAGCTATTATCTTATTGCTTAAGGCCTTGTCGTCGAAATTAGCGTTAGTGATGGTAACGAAGAGGTTTTCCATCACGAATTCGTCCAGTTCCGCAGTCTCGATCCCGAGTTCGCCGGCTTTGTCCCCATACCATGATATCACTTTCAACTGGTGAAGCAGCACGTCCTGAAGATCCGAGGTCGGTGCCTTCTTTCCGCAAACTCCCGAGCGGTCGCAACCGGTTCCCCTGGCTGTCTCTTCACATTGATAACAGAACATTTTATTCCTCCTTATCATAAAGTAAACAATTTATTTTTAGTATTTATATTATATCAGGTATTCTTTTTATACTGAACTAAACCTATAATGTATCCATAGTATTTATAGGAATTTCCAGGCTTTTAACCAAAATTCAGAAGAATTGGATGAATAATCACTTTTTTGAATTCTATCCCCCAAAAATATATTTCCCATCATTAATATTATCGCCATAGAGGGCTTTGGACGTCCCTTTATCTTTTTGCGGTTTTACCAAGCCAAGGGGGATATTTCATCTTGCCCAATGTAAGAAGTTTCCGCCTTTATCCTTGAAACCGGTTACCCCCGCTGCCCCTGTAATAAGAGTGATTGCCTGTACCATCACCCCATAGGTGGCCTCATCCGGTTCTCCATGACCTTTACGGAGATATCACCTCTTGCCGGTATCTTATCGGGATAAAATTCCTTCAAAGCCTTCCTACAGCACAAGTACGCCCCTGCCGTTGTGGGGCAGGCATGCCCGGTTAACTTCACCACATCTCTAAATCCGTATGCCAAAATTCCCACACTTTTTGAGAATGCGCCGAGTATTTCTCCAAGGGGTTCCCTCATTATTACTGGCTGAACTTCCGCAATGATATCATGGAAGCTATCAGGAAATACGGTTTCATCCTCTTGGAATGAATCCGAAGGTGGATTTCGTGATTTTCTGTTTTGCATAATTCAATTCCTCTTTTGATTCAATCACTATGTGTTGAGTAAAGTATCTAGACCGGCTGCTATTTTGTAATCAAATGATCCATCAAACCCATTCTTCCTGAAGTATCTCTCCTTTGATGCCCACGACTTTAACTTTTATCGGTATCTTACGGTTTGCCTTTTTTGCGGCACTAGTCGCCAGGTTCAGGAGACCACGGCAGCAGGGAACCTGCATTATCATCACGGTAAGTGAATTGATCTTTGCGTCGTCTATCATAGAGACCAGCTTGTTAAGGTACATTTCCTGCCCGGAATCCAGCTTGGGGCAGGCTATAGCGAGGCCCTTGCCCTTGAGATGATCCTTGTGGAAATCCCCTAACGCGTAGGCCGTACAGTCGGCGGCCAAAAGCACATCCTTGCCCTGGTAATAGGGCGCAGTGGGTGGCACCAGATGAAGCTGGGTGGGCCACTGCCGAAGTTGGGACGGCCTCGTTGGGCCATTGTCGTCGTTTTCCTCTTTTTCGTTGTCTTTTCTTAGTTCCATCATTTTAGAACCCGGGCATCCATTGAATCCTTTCATACTTTCACCACATTTTCTTTTAATTCTGTTACAAATCTATCGATAAGTTTTTCGTATTTTTTATGTAAATCTTGATGTTTCATATCCACCTTTCCGAACTTGGCGAAGAGAGTGCCTATCTGGCCTATGGTCAATTGGCGGTCCATCCATGGATAGAGAATCTCGTCCTCCTTCTTTATGTGCTCCGTGAGAAGCTCGGCATAGGCACGGAGATGCTCCTTGACGGCGGCATTATTCCTCTCCTCCAAGCCCTTAAGTAGAGCTCTCACATGGGAACGGGCCTTTTTATGGTCCTCATGCATGGCCTTGATGACATCCTGTTCCTCGTCAAAATATTTGAATAGAATGTCCTCTTCCTTGGCATGGTGGTATCTGTCAGCGTATTGTTGTATAAATTCCACTCCCGAAAGCACCAGTGTCCGATCATTTTCTATCTGAACGTCCACCTTTTTTATTATCACGGGGATCAAGGCCACCCATCTCTTAATCAATCGATGCTCATCCACCAGCTTTTTCAGAGGTGGAGAATATTTTATCTCTTTGTTTCTGCGAATCTTTTTCTTTGGGCGGGGTATCTCCATTTTCCTGTCAGGATAGATGATCCCAGCGATCCTTCCCATCAATTCCTGTTCGTCCTCGGGAGATAGGTCGTGTATCTCCACGATGTCCTTCAACAGACATGTACCCACGCTGCAAGGGGCACAACCTATTCCGTATCCATCGAGGATTTCACCTATTTTCGGAAACTCTTTGATGATCTCTTTTATACCTCTATTCAGATATTCTTCCATCGATATCACCTCGCTCGATGTTTCCCCAGAAGGGAACTATTTAGGCACTGACCACTTCTTTTACGCCTGGCACTAGCTGTTTCATCATTCTTTCCACACCTGCTTTAAGCGTCATCCGGCTCATGGGACAACCGGAGCATGCACCGGTCAGTCTCACCTTCACAAAGCCCTCGGATGTGACGTCCACGAGCTCGATATCCCCTCCGTCCGCTTGCAGTCTAGGTCTGATAATATCCAATGCCTTATTCACTTCTTTTTTCATGTTCATTGCTTTCGACCTCCATTTGTTTTAAATTATTCATCAACCTTACAAGTTATTGAAGGGACGTGATCGCCTTTCTCACCCTTCTATTTTGATTGCATCCACGGGACATATATCTTCTGCCTCGCGGTTCTCATCGATTTCATCCTCTCCGATCTCTATCTTTAATGGTTTGGCAATATCACCCTCTAATGTCCAATTATTGCATATCGCTTCACATGCACCGCAGCCGATGCATGCCTCTTCATCGAAGATTACCCGATATTTTTTCATCTATTCGGCCTCCTTCCGGTCATTTGGCGTAAAGCAGCAATAACCGATTTTGTCACATTTACTCTTGACCTCTTTCCATTCCTCTCCGGAAAGCACCTCCAATGCGATCTGGTAGAGGATGTTGTCTTCCTTGAAGATGTGACGTTCCAGTTCTTTTGTCAGGTAACTACCCAACTCGATTATTTTCACCCGAAATTCGTCGAAATCATGATCCTCGGGATTGTGGGCATATTGATAGAGTTCTTTTTTTCTTTTTCGCATCTCCACGTGGTCCATCCTCATTATGTTTGATGGTTCTGTGATGTCATGTCTCTCAATTACAGTAAAAAGACAATCCTCTTCCCTCTCATGATGGGACTCCGCCTCTACCAGATGATGCGAGATATCCTTTAACCTGGGGAGATCATCTTCCATATCGGCGAAGCTGGCCACTTCTTTGATCCTGTCTACCACTCCGTCCAGCCCGTCCAGGCTCTTAAGGATCACCTTATGTTCCTCCATCAACGTATTGATAGGATGCGGCGGAGGGACCTCCCTCTTGATCGATACCAGCGAATCCCTGATCATGTCAAGGTGAATGTCGCACAAACTTTCTCGAATCTCCTCATGCGATACTCCCTCCTTTATCAATCCCTGCTCGATAATGGCCAGGGTTTTGGCGTCCACCAACTCTAAGAGGGACTTTGCTTCATTTTGTGTCTCGTGGGTCATTTCACCGTCCTTGAGCTCGCGTAGTAGCTTTTTGGACTGCGCCTTCTTGTCGTCCCCATTGTTGACCCTTTTGACATCCAGGATCCATTCTCCATCCCCTCTTTTTTCCTTCAACAGCTCAAAGTCGCCCTTGGCGGTCAGCATGTGAACCAAGGGAACGGGATCGAACTCGAGTATGATCCGCAGTTCATCACCAACTTTGAGACTATCCAGTCCCGGAAATATCAGGTTCTCGCGATGGTGGTGTTCCATCTCTCTCACATCGATTATATTCGTTTGTTCCATTCGTTCACCTTCTTTTTTCTATCACAAGCCATTTTTTAATATCTTTTTCTTCGATGAGCATGGCTGCTATCTTTTCCCTCCACAGCTCTTGGAATTCTTTTTTCTCTCCCTCCTTCGCGGCCTCCCAGATGATCTTTTCCAGAAGCTCCCGTAGCCTTCTGGCCTTATGGGGGGAAAAAGGGATCCTTTCGGGATGAAATTTCACCAGTACCGCAGAACCATTGTCCCTTCGCTGGAATTCGAAGCTCATTCCATCTTGCATATTGCTATCAATAATGAATTGGAGCAGATCCTTCCGTCGGTATTCATGCCCCAGCCCCTTGAAACCGGTTATCCCCGCTGCCCCCGTAATAAGGGTAATTACCTGTGCCATCACTCCATAGGTGGCCTCATCCGGTTCTCCATGGACCTTTACGGAGATCTCACCTCTTGCAGGTATCTCATCGGGATATAATTCCTCCAAAGCCTTCTTACAGCACAAGTATGCCCCTGCCGTTGTGGGGCAGGCATGCCCGGTTAACTTCACCACATCTCTAAATCCGTATGCCAAAATTCCCACACTTTTTGAGAATGCGCCGAGTATTTCTCCAAGGGGTTCCCTCATTATTACTGGCTGAACTTCCGCAATGATATCATGGAAGCTATCAGGAAATACGGTTTCATCCTCTTGGAATGAATCCGAAGGTGGATTTCGTGATTTTCTGTTTTGCATAATTCAATTCCTCTTTTGATTCAATCACTATGTGTTGAGTAAAGTATCTAGACCGGCTGCTATTTTGTAATCAAATGATCCATCAAACCCATTCTTCCTGAAGTATCTCTCCTTTGATGCCCACGACTTTAACTTTTATCGGTATCTTACGGTTTGCCTTTTTTGCGGCACTAGTCGCCAGGTTCAGGAGACCACGGCAGCAGGGAACCTGCATTATCATCACGGTAAGTGAATTGATCTTTGCGTCGTCGATCATGGAGACCAGCTTCTCCATGTACATTTCCTGCCCGGAATCCAGTTTGGGGCAGGCTATGGCGAGGCCTTTGCCTTTAAGATGGTCCTTGTGGAAATCCCCAAGCGCGTAGGCAGTGCAGTCGGCGGCCAGCAGCACATCCTTGCCCTGGTAATAGGGCGCAGTGGGAGGCACCAGATGAAGCTGGGTGGGCCACTGCCGAAGCTGGGATGGTCTCGCTGAACCGGAATCGTCTTGTTCCGCTTTTTCATCCGGAAATGACATCATCTTTGCCCCGGGGCATCCGCCGGCTCCCATGGGTTTTTTGGCTGGTTCCGCGAGAGGATTTTTTATACCTCTTTCTCTGAGGTAGCCAAGGGCTTGATTAAGATATTCGTTTGCACCGTGTTCCCTGAGATGTGCGAGATGGGCCTTTATGGTATTATGACCCTTTGGCACGATGTTCTCCCGCATCACCCTTCGCTCGTCGTAGGGTTCGGCTTCCCTCTCCTCGATGGAGATGGCGCCTTCCGGGCAGTGTCCCAGGCAGGCTCCCAGGCCGTCACAGAACAGATCGCTGATGAGCCTAGCTTTCCCGTCTATTATCTGAAGAGCGCCTTCGAAACAGTTGGGCACGCATTCTTCACAGCCAGTACATTTTTCCTCGTCGATTTTGACAACTTTTCGTTTGACCATTTGCATCACCTTGTATCTTTTTTCTACTTAATAGTAAATAGATACCAAAGTATATATATATAGTGGTTACTAATAGTATACCATGGACGAAGATTGTACCGTTTACCGAACCGTGGACCTGATCTCAAAGAAGTGGACCCTGTTGATCATACTGGAACTGTTCCGGGGAGAAAAGGAGAAGAAGAGATATTCTGAGATAAAAAGGAGCATACCGCGTATCACTCCGAAGATACTTTCCGAAAGGCTGAAGGAGCTGGCGGAGGAGAACGTCATCAGAAAAGAGATCGATTACAGCGAGATACCTATAAAGACCTTCTATTCTCTTACGGAGAGCGGCAAGGATCTCGTGCAGGTCGTCCAGAGTGTAAAGAAATGGGGCCTCAAGTGGAAGTTTAAAAACGAAGTGTGCAATGGAACGTACTGCGAAAACTGTGAGTTTTGATCGATTGACTCGATTTCCCGTATTTACTCAGGGATACAAAACACTCATTTCCTAGGTATCAACCAAGACAGCCGCCAGCCAATCCCGAGAACGGCAAATACCGCAACCACGATCAGTCCGATTATGCCGAATTCCGAGACCTGAGAATCCTTATCTTTTTCCTCCTTCCCGGCCACTTCGTTGATGATAATTGTCCCCTTCAAAGTCGCCTCGTTCCCCTCGATGTCTTTTACCTTTACAGTCACCGTACATGTTCCGGGATATACTTCAAGAAGATCGATATCGAAAAGATAATTTTCACCCACCTTCTTTGCCTGCAGCTCACGGACGAAGCCCGGTCCCTTCAACATTAGCGATACCTCTTTGATGATGGACAAGTCCGTTGCGGAAACCGTCAATTCGAGACGGTCATCAACCGAATACTGTTTTCCATCGATATCCTCTTTTATCTCGATCTCCGGCGCCGTGGTATCCCGAATGTCTATCCCCAGTATCTCCGTGCTTGTCCTCTCCTCCAGGTCCGTTGCCCTGAGAGCGAACTGGAAAAAACCCGTGGTTAGCACAGACACATCCGGACGATATATGAACAGGCTGCTGAGAGGATTGTAATAATCCGTTCCGTCATTCCACGTTTCGCCGTCATTGAGGGAAAATTCCACATCCCCCGGCTCCGTATCCCACCGTATCTCCGCCTTTATGAGAATTTCCTCACCATACTCGATCACTGAATGGTCGGCGGGTTCGAGAAATACTATTACTGGCGGTCCTTTTTCGATGATGACCGGCTCTTGAAGTACGAAATATCTTTTGTCCGTTACGGTATTTCCCGACGTGTCTGCGGCTTCTATCTCCAGCAGATGCTTCCCGTCATCCATACCGGTGGTATCCAGCTCATATCGATATTCGGCCCCGTTCAAGGAATTCAGTATGTCAATCCCCTCGCCGTCAACCAAAAGATATAATTCTCCAATTCCAACGTTGTCCCGCACGGTTCCGTTAACCAGAAGAATTTCACCCGTGGTCAACTCCCTGTAATTCTCCGGATTTATAATATTCAATTGAGGCAGCTCAGTGTCAGGCTTCTTTTTCAGGCTGAACTGCAATCCATCGGTTCCGGACAGCTTTGCCGTATCCAATGCCCTCACCGATAGATTGTATCCTCCTACAGCATACCCCGAGGTGTTAAGCTCGAAATCGAAATTGCCGTCTGAAAAAGTGTGAAGAATGTCGAATGTGTCAAAAATGCCCATGCCGTCCACCTTCAATTCCAGTTTTTCGATCTCGTCCGTTTCCACCACACCCTTCACCCCGATCAGTGCTCCCAGATAGAAAGAGCTGCCGTCGGAAGGCCTGGAAATGTCTACCTTCGGGGGTACGAAGGACGATATAATAACGGTGACTGAGTCCACCACCTCATGGCCGAGCTCATTCCTCGCCATTATTGACAGAACAACCTCACCTTCCTCCAGGATTCCCGCTGAAATTACGTAGGAAAATTTGCCTCCGTGAAGATATGGTTTAAGATCAATGGTTCGTGCGCCGAAGCTGAGGTTCAGAATAGTGATATTACCTCTGTCAAGCGCAGTACCGCCTATGGTAATATCATCGTCAAGGGTGAACACCCCGCCATCCGCCGGACTGGTGATGGATAGGAAAGGTCGGTCCTCCACTAATCGCGCGAGTATCATTTTCACCCGTACTATTTTGTATGTCTCAAGCTGATCGCACCCGCTCAGCATGAAAAATAACTTTTGTCCGCCATTGCTGAATATTTCCCCGGTATACGATTTTTCGTCAGAAGCGGCACGGTAGCACTCGGCTCGGAGGTTCGCCATTTTCCGTCCCATTTCTCTTTCCGGCAGGATGGCGAAATCCATGTGAAGCCCACCTTCGACGAGATGTGTGTGGACAGAGCCCGTGTTCGCATTTGGCGGTCTTTGATATGCGGATACAACCTCCATCTCATAAGAAATACGCCATGTTCCACCGGAGGGTGCTTCAACCTCGCGAAAAACGGGTCTCGGCCGGGGTTTTCTTCCCTCGAGGGTGATGTTGAACTCGTAACTCTTTCCACTGCCGATATAGGTCTTTGTCACTGCTCCGTTACCGAGTTTTGATATAACCTTCATGGATATGTTATTGTTGCACAGGGTGAACCTCGCTATTCCATGGGAATCGGTGTAGTTCCATATGCTGGGAAAGGGCGCCGTCACGGGCGTATCGCCGGAGTGCTCTATAAGCCAATGACTTCCTATCACCACTCGGGCGCCGTCTACCGGTTCACCATCCCGATCCATGACTTTTACAGTAACGTCAGACAAGAACTCCTGGGGAACGTAATCCGTAGTCACATCCTCGACCATGTCATTGCCGTGCCATTTGTATAATCCGGAACCCCCTCTTCCCCCCCATCCGTACCAGTAGTTACCTTGATTATCTATCACGCTTCCGCTGTCGCTCCAGTAGTTGTCCCACTGATGCCAGCCCCTCTCCCAGAACTCGATCCATACGTGATCTTCCCCAAGCATGATTATGCCGGATGCCGGTATCAGAGCGGTGCGTGCGGCGGCAATGGTTAGGTCCTGAAGCTCGCCGCAGTTCCCGTTGTGGCTGCTTGCAATGCGCACGGGCTGTATTGGTCTTTCGTCGTCACTAACTTCCTGCTGGTTCAGAATAAGGGTCTTGCCGACCCAGTTCGAAACCCTAATAACGGCATTATCACCATAATCCGCCCGTCTCCCCCCTGGGGCCATGTGTGTGGTGCAGTTGAAAAGAACGTTTACCCCACTCAGCAGATCTCTTAAGAGAGGGGGATAAATGTTCGTGGGATATTTATCCGAGTCGTCGGCAGGGTCCGGGTCCTTGGGATAAGCCGAATCATTGTGATTGAAAAGGTATTCCCTCCAGAATCTGCCCTTTCCCCTGGGATACGGCAAGGCAGTCCCTCCGGTTTCGGGATCGATATACGCCGGATTCTCTTCGGTAACCTTTGGATGAACTATGAATTTGTAATATATATCCCGGGGCAGCGTGATCTCCATGGGAGTTCCGTTGTCCAGTACCCGGTAGCGGGTGGTGGTATAGTAATCGCCGGACCCGAAATCTCCCACCTCCAGCAGATCAACGTAGGCAAGAAGGGGGGCGGTCCGGTAAATGTACTCGGCATTCTCAAGGAACATTTTCGGTATTACTTCATTCAATAAAAGCACGTTGTCACTGGTGTACGCGATTGAAGCTGCGATCTCGTCCACAAGATTTTCCGAGCAGGAAAGTAAAAGCTCCGCAAGATCTGAAATTCCTTTCCCGTCCACTACTTTCAAAAGCTCATTTGGGGGATAGTACGACATTCCGGGCCATACTTCGTAACTGGAGGATATGCGGTAGTCCGGGGAGACCGAAGTACCCGTGTTATCATAGAAAAAAATCCTGCGCAGGGAAGAGGTGAGGACCAGGTCATAAAGCTCGTCCGTTTCCAGGACTGCAATGGAGGGATCCAGGTTGTCCTCCGCATTTATTCCGGCAAACAGCGTAAGATCGTTGATGGTGAACAACGGATTGGTGGAAGTGCCCAAATTTGGCAGATGATGAAGTGTTCCGGATGCGGAGCCCACGACGATGTCCCAATCGCCGTCTGCATCGAGATCTCCTCCGCCGGGACGTGCGGAATCACCAACGTCGATCCCTGCAAATACCAGAGGATTCCGGTTGAACTCGCCAATATTTCCTGTGGCCCGATTCTCCCAGTAATCGAGAGTTCCCTCCACCCTGCCGTGTACCAGGTCCGCATAACCGTCATTGTTCAGGTCCACCAGATAGGGCGATAGACTGTTTCTTATGTTACCGATGGAAACAAAATCAAATACGGGAGTGAATCTCGTCCCGATGTTTTCAAAATAATAAATTTCACCCCACCTTACAACCGCCAGATCCAGGTCCCCGTCCCCGTCCATGTCCCCCAGGGAAGGTTGGGTGAAATACCCCCCGTCAAAATTCCCCGCAGTATCGAACAGCATTCGGTCCCACGAAAAGAGCGAGACATGTCGCGTCCCGTGATTTTTGTAGAGGTTTATACCTGTAAAGTTTGTACCCAGCATATCGTTATCACCGTCGCCGTCCAGGTCGCCGAAGGCGATTTCGATCTCCTCGAGATTGAATGATTGTATGCCGGTATAGGCGAGTTTTCTCGATAGATTATTACGAATCCACACCGGTCCCCTCATAACCGCTTCCTGAGCTCGAGGGCTCAATGCCGCCATGTAGTCCAGCTCGTCGGTAACGCTCAAGCTACCGGTGTCATTGTCGAATCGGATAAAGGTCTGGCTTCCCTTCTCCACCACGAGGTCGGTTTCCAATCGATCGACTTCCATCCATGTACTGTTATCCCCTGATCGGGAAATTGCTACGGGAGGATACGTACTTTTTCCAATGGCGAAAGAAGTCTGCATGAAGACCGAAATTGTGATTATGATGGTAAACCAAAATTTCCATTTACATTCTGAAGAAAATACCATTGGGCATCGTGGCATTAATTATTTCTATATACCTAATAATCTTTTGGTCGCAAATTGATTACCATATAATATTCATTTCAATGTTCCGCCGTTAATCATACTCGTTACTGCTTTTGTCACGGGATCGGCGCCGTATCTTTTCCTGTATGAGGTAGCAATGTTCAGCGTCTGGTACTGGGTCCATATCTCCACCTCTTCCCGGATCCCCCTGAGCTGCTTTTCCCTGCTTTCCGGAGCTTCCCAATGAACGTCGCTGTATTCAACAAGAGTGCATTTGAAATCGACCTGGTGGTTCACGAGCTGCTCTTCAGCGAAGTGCAGATGCTCCATTATTACCTTGGTGGCAATATCCGCATGGTTTATGAGATTGCACGCGAAGAACAGGGGCATTCTTTTCTTGTAGAACCATTTCAAAAGTTCCAGTTTTTCGAGGACTTTTCTGTCCTTCAAAGCCGGCCCCGATACAGGGTTCCGTTCTTCAGGTGTATTGTCCCCCGAGAGAACGCCTTCGAAGGAAATCCTCATGGGGAGGCGGCCCATGTCCTGCAGTATAATGGAAGAAACCTCCGAATCCATTCCGGACCGACCGGGAATCCTATGTTCTACCAGCCACCTTTTCCCGTCCATCACTACGTTCTCCACGGTGTTTATCTTCAGTGATTTTATACCTTTGACGAAATCTTTCAGGTCCGAGGAGCTATTCCCCGAATTATCTCCCCCTTTCCTCATCTCTTCCAAAGCTCCGATCAATTTCTCCATTCCCCCGATCACCTTCCCGATCTCCAGCTCGAAATCCGAAAGGGGAGTGCTGCACCCACCATCATTGCAAACCGCTTCCACCCGTTCCATGAGGTTCCAGATATATTTTCCGAAAGGACTTATACTTGTACCATCCATACCCGCCAGCAGAGTGTCCAGTTTGTTCACATCGTATTCTGACACGATTCCGGGGCCGGAGCCGTGGTCCGGGCATTCCGTTCTCACCAAACTTATCCATTTCCCGCACTGACTGCAGAACGCCTCTGGCAGGATATCTCCGGTCAATCCTTCCTTGGAGAATACCTCGTGAAATTCGTCTGCGATCTCGCCCCATGCCATATCGGAATTCAAATTATTGAGATTCATTTTGCCGATCCACTCTTCCTTTTCCTCTTTTTTCAATATCTCGTCCAATTTACTCAAACTGTCTTTCAGCGACACCTCGCAATCGTCTATCCTTTCATTTGCAAGGGTAACTTCTTCTACTGCCCTCCTGGCATCTTCCGTGGCTGCCGAAGATGAACTGCCGCTTTCCTCTTCAGGGAATCCTAACCATATCATCGGAACACCAACCCATGTCTCTTAGCTTCCTCTTCAATCATAACTTCGATTATCTCATACAAGCCTTTTTTCTCAATCTCTTCCGTAATTTCTCTTTTATCCGCTCTACTTTTTTGATCCTCTCCCCTCGATTTTATTTTCTCATTCTTTGATCCTTTCATTGTTAGATCCAGTAATTTCAATTCTCTTAATCGCTCTAGTGACTTTAAAAGAGTAATATCGGACCCTTCTCGAGGAAGGTCAGGGCCCAAGGATGTTACTCCAGGGGGAGAGCTCATATTCTCATGATCCTGTTGAGTCCTTTCCTCAGGAGATAATCCCTGGGAGGGGCCGGGCGGGACTTCCGCTAAAGTTGTAAGGGAAAACTTTTTTTGGGGTACTGATTGCCATTGTGTGACTCCTTTATCAACGGCAGAATTGAAATTTACATCCCTGAAATATATATTCGCCGCCTGCTCTCTTATTTTTTGTACTGCAGGCGTCACTATATCCATGGCTTTCTCTATATCATAAGGCTCGCTCGTAAAATGTTCTTTCTCAATACTGTTCTCTATCACCGATTTAAGTTTTCCCTGATCTATTGAAAAGAAATTCAATATTTCCATGGTTCTCAAGGGTTCAAGAAGCTTCTCATCGAGTTTTGGGTAATTTATAATGCCTGAATTTTTTTCAGCGGGGGGTACAAATGGCAAGCTGGTTTTAGTAGTCCTTTTTTCTGCGAATATCAAAGGCGGAATTCTTCCATTTGTTTTTTTTAGTTCTGTAACATGATCTAATGAGTGCTGTGTGGATTCAGGCAGCTGGCTCTCGAGCGCGGGTATTTTTCCACGTCCCTCAATATTCAGTATTTCCAGGTTTCCCGATTCAATTTTTATGACCGCAGCCTCCACTTCGCGATTGTCTGTTGAAGATGACATGTCCTTTCCCACTATTTTCGCTTTTGGCGGTTCAACGTGCTTTTTCGCTGTTGTGGTGGATGAAACAATCTTCCTATGGTCGTTGAGGTCAATGAAGCCCGTGAGAAATGGATTATCGTTATCAGGAACAGACGGTGTTTGGTGCAGAGGGGAAATGGATGAATACTTATCCTTTACTCCCTCCGGAATTATCGGTTTAATTTGTACTTTACTATCATCCGGAAGGTCACTTATGATACTTTCCTTATTCAGTTTCCGTCTCGGAATATTTCCAGGTGATATTTTTTCAATGGATCCGGGCGGGACCGGGGAAATCTTCGAGTCCGTTTTTTCAGCATTTGTACGGCCGCCCTTTCGATGATCTACGCGGGGTAATTTTCGGGATAATGCATCGGATGGGGTTGTTCCGTCATATGTAGTTGAGGTAAGGTTTCCAGGAGTCTCTGCTCTTGAGGGTACTTTTGAAGCTACCATTTCTCCATTATTAATTGCTGTGTTTTGAGTAAAATCCTCCAAGTTCTCACGAAAGGAAATTTGTTCATCCGTTATATTGTTGATGATATCGTTCTTCGTCCTCAATCCAAGTCCGAAAGTACCGCTGGCAGCATCCGATAACATGGAAAGAGCCGTGCTAGGGACCCAAGGAGTTTCCGGGGATTCACGTTGGGCAGTCCTGTGGGTTTTTATAGATCGCCCCTTTGTAGAAGAGTTTCGAATTCTATCAATGTTGGACTTGTGTTTTTTCGGTTCGAAACCGGGCTCACCCTGGTAGCTTATTATTTGCTTTGTCGCGCCTGTACTTTTCAATCCATTTTCTGTTATATCTTTGGGACACAGCGAAGCCAGTGTGATGGGGGGTTCCCTGCTAATGGGTCGTTGAGATTTAATTGTAGTCGGCATCTCCGTTTCATCATGTATCCCTTCCTTTTTTCCGGATATGGGCTTCAACGGCGCACTTCGAATATTTTCAACTCCACTGTCATCTAGCGGAATATGCTCCGTTGAAGGCATGAACTGTTTTTCTTTTACAACTTTCAGGGTGCTTTCATCCGAAGGAAATTCCAGTTTTTCGCTTCCCGCTGGTGTTTTTCTTTCCTGAATACGGGCCAAACCGTTCATTTCTGTTATGGTGCCACTTTCATGAGCGGGGGATATAATATCGTTACTTGGCGGTTCCGTGGCAAACTCTGGTTTTATTCTTGGTGGTTTTATTTCCATTGGCGGGACAACAGTGCTGTGGATCATTGTCACAGCCGCGGCTCCACCCATCATGGATACGGCGCTCTTTGGTATTGACGCATAACGAGGTTCCGATCCAGGGGACAAACTTGTTTCAATCCGTTCTTCACTTATTTCTCTGTCTTTTTCAAGATTTATTCCCCCATCACTATACTGCACGGTTTCTTTTTCCGGTCCCTTAAAACCCGTTTGTAATGAGCCCGCCAAAAGTCCCAAAGCACCAGCCTTGCTTTGAGCGAATTTATTTTTTCCAGCTGTTTCATGTTCCATTTTCAAGGTTGATTCGGTGTGAGTTCCACTCAATTTCTTCGTTGTTTTTGCAGTCTCTTTATACCGCGTATTCGCTTCTCCATTATGTTTGTGAAATTCGTTCCCGTCCATTACTAACGGAGTATTACCATCGGCGTTTTCGGGGACATGCGGTTGAAGTTGCTCCAATTTTGTTCCGGGATATTGATCGTAATCCTTAGTGGTTATCAAGGTTTCAGGCAGCCCCTGGTCTCCAGGGACCGGGGAAAACAGAGGCGATTCGCTGTGTTCTTTTACTTTCTGTCGCAGCACGTCGAATGACGCGCTAAAAAGACCTTTTTCGTTCTGCAGTCCTCCCGATACCCTGCTTTCTGTCTCAGTGGAATTTTTCTCCGTATCGAGAGAAGGGGCAGGTGGTCGAATCCCGGCCCTTTTCACCATAATTTCCTCGTTCTTTCTCATAATGTCGAAGATATTATCATATTCCTGCCAAACACCCTGGATCCTGCTGTGAATATCTTGGATCATAAAATTTAATTTTTCCAACTCCAGGCTCTCTAACCTGACTGCCGAGAACGCTTCTTCCATTGCCGCCAGATCGACTTTCAGTCCGTTCTGTCCATTGTTCAGTCGCTGAATGGCTTTCAGCTCGTTATTGTTAAGAATATCCGAATTGTACAAATGATCACGAGTGATATCAACAAGGCCGTCAGCCTCCATTAACGGACGTTTAAGAAGTGACATCATTAACCGACTCGAATTGTGACATTATGGGTAGTAATATACCATATATATAAAACTCGCCCGCTTCTTGGAAAACTATTGTATAAATTGAAAAAGGACCATTCAAAAAAATATAGGTTCGGAGGAAATTCGTTTTCCCTTATAGATTCTGTGTACAAAGAAAATTTGAAACGAGAGTCATGGTATGCCAAGCCGAAGAAACCGATGATTATTACAATATGGGTTCAATACACCCAGCTGCGGATGGGACCATATTGTAATGAATGAAGAACCGTCTTGAAAATTGCCGTAATACCCTGCAGCTTGCTGCGAAGTGAGCAGAGCGAACGATGGGATCGGCAATTTTAGGTTCTTCAAATTTATTCAGAATTTTCTCATATACTGGAAACCGTCTCAAAACCAATGGATATGACAAACTGGTGACACCATTGAATCGGTTCTACTCTTCTCTAACCCTGATTGCCGACCAGGTATACGTTGTCACCGCATATCCGTGAGCGTCCAGGGAGAATTCTCTGTCGTCCACGTGTACTTCGTCGAATGTCATCTTCTTCAATGTGCTCTCGACGCTGGGCATGAAAGCATCCAGAGGCATGGCTACTACAATTTGGAATGTAGTGTCCGCCTCCATATGTTCATTTAATAATTTGCTGTTTGAGTGCACCATTATTTGTCCACGGACGTGCAATTTCCCGTACGAATACCCAAAGGTCTCGTGGGATCCGATGGCGGGGATCTCCTTTTTGTCTTTATAAACCTTGAAAGTGAATCCCTTTATTCCGGGTATAGGTTGTCCGTCGAATAATATCTCTACTTTGTTTGCTGTTACGATCTCTGCCATAAACACACCTTTTTCTTTTGATACAGCTTGGGGTTCCTGCTCCGCCCCTGAGATAAATGTAATAACACATAACTTATATATATAAATTTTCATGAACAGTGGAAAACTACATATATTACCTTTACTGAATAATCGAAAATTTTTCTTGAGAGTTTATTGCTTCTACATATTATTCGAAAATTGTAATACCTATCACCTTGAAAGAATTACAGATAAAACCATTTATATCCAGTTCCCCGTTATTGATACTATAAGTTAATAAGCGTGAGATGTGATAATGAAAACACGAACAATGGTAATTGTTCTAAGTTTGATTGGACTTTTTCTGCTTTTCGGGTACACTGCTGCCTACGTCATACCTGATAATGAGCTGGGCATAGGATGTGGAATTCGAGGGTCCTGTAGTGTAAAGCAAGTGAGCGGTGCTTCCACATATTGCGGTGCTAATGGCGGAAATGCTGAAAACTGCGATAATTACGATAATGGTTGCGGAGAATACGAAAACGAGTGCCCGAATTCCGAGGAATGTCCTGAAAACAGTGAGAACTGTACCGAATTTTAAGAAAATTTAACAAAAATATATTTTCCCAGAGTGCAGCTGCGTTGTATTGCTGTTCAGTCAGTTGATCACAAAGGGGCAATGAACATTGTGCACTTCCGCGGAAACAAAACGAACTTTCGGATAATTAGCAGTGGAGTTTATACGTAAAGACTGGAACAAAGTGACAGCCTTCTTGGTAAAGGTGTCCCGTACCGGGCCCTATTACTTGTTCAGCCAAGCCCATAGGTCTTGGCTTCTCAAGTAAGATGAGCCGGAATGGGTCGGCTTTACACGTAAAGTCAGGAACATTTGGACTGACTTATTGGTAAAGTTGAAC
>CAYFHS010000037.1:0-43910 GCA_964342815.1 uncultured archaeon
AGGGTGAGGAATTTTCGGCCGCCGTTTTTGGGGATTTTTAAAGCGCCATTGACATCGGCAAACAGGCCATATAAAATCTTTTGAAAAATTTCTATCCGTTTTTTCAGAATAATTGTATAATATTGAAATTTCTAAATTAGAATGGTAAGGGAATAAGTGCATACCACATTTGAAATATCATTAGAACTTTGAAAAAAGGGTCAAACCTTCTCCATCATACTCGCGAAAACTTCAGCACTAACCTTCATCTCGTGATCGCCCAGATGATGATCAACAGAGTAAAACGACGGCGACCGTTCCCGCATGGCACAAGACCGTCCATCATTCTTCTGTATCCTCTTCTTCCCCCTCTTCTCCGTCTTCTTCTAAATCCTCCTCCTCGCTGATAAATTCCACCTCGTCGATTTCTTCAACCGGACTGGAATCCTCCTCTTCAACTTTTTCATCCTGTTCCTCATCGGCCTCCGCAGGAGTTTCTGGCGCCTCTGCTTCGTCAACCGCCACTTCCTCTACGTCTGTAACTTCTTCTTCAACTTCCGTAACTTCCTCTTCGTCAACTTCAGTGGTTTCCTCTTCCTCTTCTTCATCTGGCGATTCGTCCGGGATTTCCGCCGATATTTCGTTTTCTTCTTCACCTTCCTCCTCTTCAAAGTCTTCCTCGCTTATCTCGAAGGCAAAACTGTCTTCCTCGAAATCCACCCATTCAGTGAAAAATCCCTCTTCATCGCTGGCCCCGAGGGCTTCTGAATCCCATTCTTCCGCGGACGGGGGTGGCGGTGCTGGTGGTTCTTCTTCTTCCACCGGTGGTTCCTCCTCCCCATCATCCTCATACTCGATTTTTTCATCCCCTTTCGTATCTTCTCCCCCATCTTCCGGTGGCGGGGGAACAAAGGCGAAACTCTCTTCTTCCATGTCAACCCATTCGGTGAAAAATCCATCCTCGTCGGTTGCGCCTACTTCGGTGGACCAATCCTCCTCATCCCCTTCCGGCGGCGCGGGAAGATCATCTCCTTCCGTAGAATCCTCTTCTTCATACTCGATTCCATCTTCATCTTCCGGCTCGGCGTCCTCGTCTTCGGTCCGTGCGGGTTCCGGCGGAACATCACCCTCGTCGTCCGGCAGATCTTCGTACTCAGATATATTTTCACCCTGTGATTCCAGGATTGCAGTACATTCTTTCAGATATTTTTCAGCAGTTGAATTTGATCTATTTAATGTCAGCGCCCTGTGGAAACTTCCTGCGGCTTCGCCATAAGTTCCCATGCTTTTCTGTGCCATGCCCAGGCTGAACCAGTATTCGTCCGAGTCCCCGTTGATATCGATTGACTTCAAATAACAGTCCACCGCTTCATCCATCCGTCCGAATCCCGTGATAAGCGCATTGGCTTTGTTGTACCAACCTGCATCATTGGACGGATCCAGCTCGGTAACCTTTTCAAAGGATTCCAGAGCCATCTCCCAGTCATGTACCTTCATTCCCATCTTTCCCCTTCCTAGCCACCCTTCAACATAATCGGGATCTATCTTTATTGCCTTGTCAAATGATCTGTGTGCCTCCTCATTCCTGCCTACCGCAAGTAGAGCGATCCCTTTGCTTTTCCAGATACTTTTTTGGTTGAGATTAACCACGAGAGCCCTATCATAGCATTTCATCGCCTCTTTCGGATCGCCTTTCAAGAGAAATGCCTCTCCCTTCAGTTCCAGGGCTTCTATATCAATTCCTTCTGAGAGTATTTCTTCAATGATATCGATGGCATCTTCGAATTTTTCAGCGCGAAGAGCCTCTCTTGCATCTTTGATGATCTGTTCTTTATCCAATATAATTCCCCATTTTTATATTATTGAAGGTGACTACCCCAATGTTTCGTACGATATTTAGATGTTGTTATTTCGGTATTATTCATAGTCGTTCCATATTTGAAAGTTGATATAATCCAATTCAAAGATTTCACAAATATGCATAGGTCGATAATTGATTTTCAACTTTCAGTTGTTAATTTCTTGCGACTAGATTTCTGTATCACAATTCCAAATATTATCAACGCCAGACCGATAATGGTTGTTGTCAAGATCGACTCACCGAGAATGAAATACAAAAGAAAGAATGAAATGAAAGGTGAGAGATATATCAGATTCCCCACCTTCGCAGTGTTCTCTGCAAGTTGAAGCGCTTTGAGCCATAGAACGAAGGTGATACCCATCTCGAATGCTCCCACATATGATACGGCCAATATGCCGCTTATACCTGGATCTGATCCTGAAGAGAATATTAAAACTGCAATAAATGCGAAGACGGAACCTGCGAGGAAGTTGAGAAAAAGTTTTACCACAACATCCCTTTTGTCCTTTATATTATATATCCAGAACAGAGCCCATACGATAGATGAACCCACTGCCAGACCGAATCCCAATGGATTGCCGAAGCTGATGAACTGACCCCTTGTACCGATTATCAACGCTCCGATGAAACTTATGAACACGGCTATTATATCCCTGGCATTTATTTTCTGTTTCAGTATCGGGATGGACAATAACACAAGAGCAAGCGGCCAGACGTAATTGAGAGTCTGAGCTTCTTGAGCTAGCAGTATGTCGTAAGCCTTGAAAAGAATCACATAGTACAGAAAGGGATTCAGAAAGCCAAGGGCCGCGGAACGAATGTAAGCATTTCGGGAGTATCCTGAGAAAAGGTGTGTTTTCTTTTGAACCAGAAGAATTAAAAAAAGTACTATTGTTGAAACCACCGAAGAATAGAACAACAGTTGAAGATGATCTACATGTCTTAGCGATATTTTGAATGCTGTTGCCACAGTAGACCAGAACAGCACCGCTGTGATAGCGAAAATAGTTGCCCGGCTCTGTCCCTTCATATCCGTGGATTGGCGGTCGACTAATATAAATCCACCGCGGCAATTTTATTTTTTTTCGGTAGAGACCCAGCTTGGTCTTATTCCGTCGGGAGCCGCTTTCATGTATATTCTATATTCAATTTCCGGAAAATTCAGGTTCTGGGGCAGCCGGTCCCAAAGTCTCGCTTCGCTTATTTCGTTTGCGTCGAATTCGTCCATTTTTTCTCTCACTCTACCATAAAAGACCTTTCCGTGTTCCGCGTCCATACCCGATAATATTTCTATATGATACCCGGTCTCCTCCAGAAACTCGCGACGGGCTGCTTCCCCGTACCCCTCTCCTTTAAGAGCATGTCCTCCCGGCATCTCCCAACCGCCTCTTTTTATATTTTTTACCATCATTACCTTGTCATCGCGGAATCCGAAGACCCACACTGTCCTCTGCTTTCTTACCAATTTCCCGTTGAACACCACGGGCTTACCTTTTTTAATCACGTGCAGTACGTGGTTGACACCAAAATGATATGGGATCTTTCGGTAGTCATCAACGTCATGTATGACGACGTCGGCCTGTTTCCCCACCTCCAGCGAACCGACCTTATGCTCCATATCGATACCATAAGCTGCATTTATGGTTGCCGCGCTGATGGCAGCCGCCGGCGTCATCCTCATATTGAAACAGGCTAGAGAAATAATATTTTGGATGTTTTCCGTCATGCAGTTAGGATTGAGATCGCTTGCGAGAGCCACCACTGCATCGGCTTCGATAAATTTTTTGGAATCGGGATAATGAAAATCCATCAGCGTAAAAGGAGTTCCCGGTAGGAAGATACAGCATATCTTTGATGCTCCCAGTTTTTTTATTTCATCGTCACTAGTCATTACGAGGTGTTCAACCGAAGTGGCTCCCAATTCTAACGCGAGACCGGCCCCGCCAAGGTTCTTTATTTCGTCGATATGCAGTTTCAATCCCAATCCCATTTCCTTAGCACGCTCGAGGAGCCTCCTTGATTCATCAAGGCCGAAAACGTCTTTCTCCAGGAACACATCACAGTATGCTGCCAATTTTTCCCGGACAACATCTGGAAGTATTTCCCGAACCAGATGATCGATATAACCAGAGGGATCCCCCTTGAATTCAGGAGGTATCGCGTGGGCGCCGAGAAAAGTTGGGACTATATCCATGGGATGAATTTCATTAAGCTTACTTACAGCAGCTAGTGATCTAAGTTCGGTCTCCCGGTCGAGACCGTACCCGCTTTTGGCCTCTGCAGTAGTGGTGCCGTACAGAAGCATCCGGTCAAGTTTTACCGCTGCGTCTTCCACAAGTTCCTGAATTGAAGCAGAGCGGGTTCGATTTACGGTGTATAAAATTCCACCACCGCTCTTGAGAATTTCAAGATAACTTTTCCCCTGCAGTTTCAGGTCCAACTCATGCTCCCGTGTACCTGAAAATATCAAATGAGTGTGAGGATCTACGAATCCCGGAAGAGCGATCCTGCCGTTGCCATCTATTATCTTAGTCGTAGGTCCGATAATGAAGTTATCATCCAGATCGCTGGTTTTCCCTGTGAATACTATCTTTTTATCGCTAATACCGATCGCACCGTTTTCTATGATGTAAAGTTCATCGAGCTGATCTCCGGTCTTGTACCGGTGGCCTTCAGCGACCTTGACCAATTGAGCCAGATTAATTATGGCGATATCAAGTTGAGCGTTCTCATTGTTATGGAGCATCATTACACCTTTGTTTTTATCGTTGTCGTATCCAGGCACCACTTATTCCATTTCTCTTCCGGTCAGTGTTTTTCATCTATTTAATATATGACAAAATATACAAAATATACTTATAAATTGACAAATAATAATTCGTTGCCTATTTATCGTGTTTCCGCTGAAAATGCCTGCATTCCATATGTCCTGAATGAAATTAGCGGCGTGAAAGACCATAACGGTGAGAGGGATAATATGAAGAGCCGAATAATGGGATATTCGATACCCGCCGTGATCATTTTGATGCTTCTATTGACAACCATACCTCTAATGATGCTCATGCCCAACGTACGCGGTACCGTGGAAGTCCGTTATGCGGATAAGAACTTTGCAAACCATCAGAGTGTAGTGCATGATGTGTATTGGGCACCCAACAGTTCCGACGTGGTATCATGTGGCAATGATGGAAACGCAATAATATGGAATTGGGATACCACCATATCACGAGTTGTACACGATGGTAATTCGGGAAATGTCCTCTCGGTTGCCTACTCTCACGATGGAACAAAGGTGGTCAGCGGTGACTCGGAAGGTAATGTCAAGATCTGGAATGCCCTCAACGGGGATGGTGTGAGAGGATTTGACCATGGGACCGGTGTTGTTTTCGTATATGACGTGGCCTGGTCTCCGAATGCCGAAAGGGTAGTAACCTGCGGAGGCGACAATATTGCCAAGGTCTGGAATGCGGACACCGGAGTCGAGCTCGCGACTTTCAATGACCATACAAATAAAGTAAACAGTGTTGATTATTCACCCGATGGTAGTAAAGTGGCGACTGGTGGTGATGACAACAAGATAAGGATATGGAATCCTTCTACTGGGGATCAAATACGCAAGATCGATGGACATCCGTTAAGCGTCAAGGCAGTGTCATGGTCCCCTGACGGGACCAAGATCGTATCCGGTTCCGAAGACAATTCCGCAAAGATATGGGATGCAACTACCGGGAATGAGATCCTTAAATTCACCGGCCATTCGGACACAATCCTCGCGATTGATTGGTCGCCAGACAGCTCAAAGGTGGTCTCTGGCTCGGCTGACGGTGCCTTGAAGATATGGGATGCCACCAATGGATACGAGTACGTGAACTTTTCCGGCCACAACGCGGCTGTAAATTCGGTGGCATGGTCTCCCGATGGTGCAAAGGTCGCAGCAGCCTCGGATGATACCCGGGCTACGATATGGCGGTTAATTGCCCCTCCCAGCACACCTCAACTTACAATACCCCAAAAAACTGTTCTCAGGGGCGATACGATAACCATCATGGGCGAAGCAGAGGCATATTTCACTCCTACCGAGCAATTGACACCATTCTTCGAGGTCAAATTCCACAGCGACAAGAGCTGGACGACTCTTCTCGAACCCACGTTCAAGGATGGTAAATGGCAGGTGGAATTTACACCGGATTATTCGGGAGACATTGGATATTATCACGTCAGAGTACGTTTTCAGGAATTGAACGGTCTTTACAGCATATGGACCCAGAGAGACAGCGGCATTGAGGTCAAGAACAATCCCCCTGTTGCCCTGATAACCTCTGCAACTCTTTCCGTTTACCGGGCGCAGCAGGGTTTTTTGACCGTTGAAGTGAACGATCACGAAAGCGAATCCTCTGATTTGTCAGTTGCGGCCCAATATTCTAAAAACACACTGAACGAATGGGGAACGAATATTTTTTCGACGCCTTATTATAATGCCACACGCGATCTTTGGATAAGTAATTTCACATTTCCCGGCTCGGCTTCGGTTGATCATTTCTATGACATGAGGGTCAAGTGTTCCGATGAGGATGGCGGTCATTCAGCCTGGGATGTGCTGGATACTCCTATAAAGATACTGAATAATCCACCCAAGGTGACCCAACTTTCATTATCTCCCTCTCGTGTATTTCGTGGAAATACAACGAAATTGTGGATCGATGCCGAGGACCCCGAGAATGGAACTGCCATCGAATTGCCCGTAGTGGAGATAAAGGGTCCGAATTCAGACTGGATGCCGTTGGAGGTGACCGAGCACACAAAAGGTTCCAATTTCACAGCTAGCTATGTAACAGTTAAAGATAACGAATTGGGTTTCTATGATATTCGAGTGAAACTGGAAGACATCGATAACGCCGAGACGAACTGGTTCTATTTTAATAATTCGCTGACGGTGATGAATAATCTGCCTGAAGCCTCTGGGGATTTCCTGCGCCTCGCTATGTATAACGACAAGCCCGAGCTTTTTGATCTGAGTTCATTCGCATCGGACTTTGAGGATGATCCGGGAAAATTGTTATGGGAGATCGTGGACAAATGGGAGATGGTGGATTCGGATACTCCCCTATTCAGCGCAGTGATGAACGATCCCGTCACGCTGAGCATTGAACCCCCCCTGACCGGAAAGACCGGCGAAGGGAAAATCAGGTTCAGGATCACGGATAGTGACAAAGGAGTCACCTACAAGGAAATATTTATTGAGGTACGTGACATCTCTGACTGCCCATTCATAGGTGTTTCCCTGGTTTCCCCCGCCAACGGCCTCATAATTGGAGAAACATATATTGACCTGCATTGGGATATAAACTACACTAAAGGCGGCCCAACTTACAGGGTATATCTTGGTGAATTCGAGGATCAGATGGAACTTATCTATGAAAGCGAAGGTGGAAAATCATATCGATATGATGAGATGTATGACGAGACAGAGTATTATTGGAAAGTTACTGCTCGGTTGTACGACATACCCCGAACCTTCGAAAGCCCGGTCCGCTCTTTCAAAGTGAACGTGGGTTACGAAGCTAAGTATGATCTTGATATGAGCCTAAATCAGACTCAGTTTGACAATATGATACCAGGAGACGTTATCACATTGACACTAACTCTCACAAACACCGGTAACGTAATTGAAGATGTGGAATTTGAAGTGATGGGCTCTCTGAAAAACCATGTCGAATTTGATAAAGGTATCGTATATGGATTGGACCCTGGTGAGAAAGAGGAGGTTGTAGTGACGGTAACCTGGCCTTCGCTGGATTCTTCCACTCCTGTTACGCTTGTAATTCGGGCTAAATTTGGCGAATACAGCGAAAAGGAGGAAAGTGGGAGGGTCACTTTTACTGGAAAGGTCCAGTCTCCCAAAGAATCTTCATCCCGTACTTGGGTCTGGATTGTAGTTATCCTGATACTTATTGTGGGAGGTGTGGGTGCATACGTTGTTTTCAGAATTAAAAAGCGAGAGGATGAAGGAAACGCAGCCACCGAACCCACTCAATTCGTGATGCCGCCTCCTGATCCTGGTTTAATGGGTGGTGGAGCGATCCCCGGACCCCCGGTCCCCCCTGGAGCGCCTCCTCCCCCTCCTTCGATTCAACCGCAGTTGGCTGAAGAAGAAATCGCTGAACCGGAGTCAAAAGAGTCCGTCAAAGTTCAGGAGAAGATCGTTGAGATCATCCAGCTCCTCAAGGTGTTGGAACAGCACAAAGAAGCTATGGAAGCGGACCTGCTCTGTATAGAGGATCCAGCCGAAAGCAGGAGATCACCATGAAGATCGAGGCCATTAAAACTCAGGAGGTCGAGCTCCAGCAACAGGCGGTGATTCTTGGAGAGAAGGCTCAGAGCTTAGTGAAAGAAAAGGAATTGGATGACATTTTTGGAGACAAAACGGAGCCTGAAACAAAGGCATTACCCGTCAAAACCATGCCAATTCCCCCGCAAAAGACGGTTCCGGTAAAAACCATGCCAGTTCCTGAGCAAAAGGCACTTCCCGAAAAGACCGAACCCATAGCGACGGACGAAACCGAAACCGGGGAAAAAGAAAAACTCGACGAGGAAGAAACAGTTGTTGAAAAAGAAATCTCACCCCAGGAGAAAGAGAAAATGAACCTAGTAAATCAGCTAAATGACCTCGATGAAATGCTAGAGAAAGCGAAGGAAAACGGATTGGACATCAGTGCAGTCCAGGTCCTTCGAGATAATATCAGGACTTGCATAGACGAGGAAAAACTCGAAGAAGCCGAAAAGAGCATAATTGAGGCAAAAAAGGCGCTTCTGGAACTAATGGAAGCCGCACTTCCGGAAACACTACGTGTAAAGATTCTAGAACTGTCCTCTTCTATAGACAGCGCACGTGGTTACGGGATAAGCGTTGAAGACGAGGCCGAAGCATTGATCGTGATCAAGAATCTAAAGGAAGCGGAAAAGTACCGTGAAGCCATCAGTTCGATAAAGGGTATTCATACATCCGTTGAAGAGAAATTACTACATTATGAGAGAGAGGTCCGATTGGAAAAGCTCAGCGAGGCGAGGATAGAGATGGGGACTTTCGAACTTGAGGATCGATCCAATGTGGATGAACTTCGGGCCTATCTGGATTCTGCTAAGGAATCCGTGGAGATCGATGATTTCGAGGCTGCCGATAAATTCTTGGAAAAATTCAACGAAGCAAAGCAGGGGGAACCTGAAGCAGTTGCCGCCCCGGTGCCAGAGGCCGCACCGCTGCCGAAAACCCTTCCCGTACCGCCCGGTTTAGCCGCAGCTGCCACTTACCCGGCCCCCGCAATCGCGCCGAAGAAACGTGTCAGGAGAATACGTCGGAAACCAAGTAAGATAGTTAAAAGAAAGGTGAGAAGGGTAAAGGCGAGGCCACCTGCGCAATCGGCAGTCCCGCCCGCAGTGTCCCCACCGGCAGCTTTATCCCCTGGGGAGGCAGTTCAAGCTCCCTCCATTCCAGTTGCACAAGCTCCCGCGACAACCGCCGAGTCTGCTCAGCAAATTCCTCCTGCTCAAGCGTCACCCGCCGAGTCTGCTCCGCAAATTCCTCCTGCTCAAGCGGCTTCCGCCGTGGTTGCTCCGCAAGTTCCTCCTGCTCAAGCGGCATCCGCCGTGGTTGCTCCGCAAGTTCCTCCTGCACAAGCGTCACCCGTCGAGTCTGCTCCGCAAGTTCCTCCAGCTCAGGCCCCAACCACCCAGAGTATACCTCAGTCCGTACCCCCTCAAGAGGAGCAAGCGGATAACACTCAATAAACATAAGGTTTTATAATTGGACATTGACGCAACAGAGCTAATACAATTTGGCTAATCGGGTCCTCCTAGGCGAAATAATATGTACAATTTCACAAGGTGAGAACGATGATGATGAGAAAAAGATTTCCGTTCATCGTTTTAATGCTATTGGCGGCTTCCACTGCGCAGTTCGATATATCTGAAATGGGATTCCATGGAGAAGTGAATGCCTCTGCAGCTTTCTCTCCAACTCAAACTCCGGTTTACGCTAATCAACAATTTGGGAGGAATGAGACCGAAACACTGGTTACATTCAATGACGGAAGCTCGATAAAAGATGTTTGGTTCTTGGAGGCTGCTACGAACTCATCTGCTGCAATAACTTTGCCGCCTCGTATAAATATCATTTCCGCTAGCATGGTCATTGAAGGCCGCGGATTGACCGGAAGTACTACCAAAACATTCTCTTTTCTGGACGTTATAAATAATAAAGCATGGTGGGGTGGTTTTAGCGGGAACGATCCGACATTAGCGCCCGACCAATACAAGGGTACTCCATTCGGCCCCGCATCTTACGTGGATGTTTCTGCTTCCGATGATCTGAGGTACACCACTTTCATACTTAATGGTCAAAAACCCTATCATCTTTTCGAATTCACCATCAACTCATCTACTATCGAGGAGTTGGAGGTGCTTTACGAAGGAAAAGGGTATTTTACCGGCGGAATGGCATTTGCGAGACATCACGCCTATTTTTACATATATAATCACAGCTCGAACGGCTGGGAGCTTGTTGGGCACGAATCAGCGGAAGTGATGCAGAAAACAGATTTTACAATTGATGAACGTTATTCGAATTCTCCAAATGATTATATAGATAATTCCAATCATATGTACCTGATAGGTGCGGGACCTGTATCTCCGGAGAACCCAAATGATTCTATCTCGACTGACTATGTGAAAGCGGACGTGACCGGGATTATGAACATTTACTGTCAAAATCCCTCTCTGAACATTGAAGATATAGGAGATAACGAGTGGGAATATGACGGGGATTATAGTGAAGAATCGATAATCGACGATAAAATTAATTTCAGATCCACCCTGCAAAGTATAATCGATGCGAACGAAGACGAGTCGGAAATCAACATAACGCTGTCACTTTCCTCAAATTCCATGGGAATACTTCGCCTGAAAAATCTCAGCATAAATTATGAGATCATCCCCCAGCTTAGTCCACCGGAGCTGATCGAGACCATCCCCACTGACCACTTTTCCTTTGGGGAAGATTCAGATGATGGGGTCGGTCTTATAGATCTCCACGAATTCTTCGATGATGATAAGGGAGTAACAAATATTACCTTTTCAATGCTTGTAAACCATAGTGATGTTTCAGCTTTTGTGAATTCTTCAAGCCATTCATTGGACTTTTTTTCAAAAAAGAACTTTTTCGGCTCAAAAAATTTCCAGATTCGGGCTACGGATCAAGACGGATTGAGCACCGATTCAAATATTTTCAATATCATTGTAACGCCAACTAACGATCCACCGTTTTTAACATCTTTCGAGACTTTGGACTTACTATCTGAAAGGGATACCATAGAACTACGGATCGATGAGGGTGGGATTACAAGTTTTAACTTCTCTACCTGGGACATAGACAGGGATCTACCCCAGTTCGCTTTCGGGCCAAATCTGCCAAATTCCGACATTTTCCTTCTTCAAACGTCTTCGGAGAATGCGTCCTCCGGAACTATAACTCTCAATCCCGATGACGAACATATCGGTATGATTAATTTTACACTCGTTCTTAATGATATGAATCAAAGCGAAGGCGATTCCCTGAAAACTGTCTATAATTTCACACTTATAGTAGTCAATACAAATGATCCACCATTGATCGAAAATATCGAGAAAAAAGAAGGTGTCCAGGACACTTGGATCAATTTCTCACTTAAAGCCGATGATATCGATTTATTGTATGATAGTAATGAAAAATTGACATATTCGACGAATTTCAGCGAAGCCAATGTGGATGATGTGAGATGGACTTTCAGCAAGGATACGGGAAATTTTTCATTCCTTCCTGATAATTCCGATGTTGGCAAATATTCCGTAAATTATTCAGTAATGGATAGCAACGGCTCATTCGATTGGACCCACGGAGTTATCGAGGTGGATAATATCAACGATCCACCCGAGGCAAAACCCATTATGTATTCGTTAGTTGATGCTGATGATAGTACGCAAAAAGCGGAGAATCTCACGATTAATTTCACGACAAAGACCGCGGACGATCCCGACATAATCCATGGGGACCTCCTCAGTTATTACTGGGACTTTGACGGCGACGGTATATACGATGATGAGGGTTTGAGTGTCGAATGGTCTTTTGCTAAAGCCGGGAATCATACTGTTATATTGACCGTGAGCGATTCCGGAACACCGGTTCTTTCCTCTACCGTAAACATTAGTATAGAGGTTTTTGCACCGCCTGAGCTTGATTCCGGAGATGATGATGACAACGATGATGATGACGTTACGGGTGGGTATGGGAATACTTCGGGGAAAGGAGGCGAGGGAAAGGGTGCCTGGTTGTGGATTCTGATCGGTGTAGTAACGTTGTTAATCGTTCTAGGCGTAGTTTTCCTCTTTGTCACAGTAGGTCGAAAGAAACCGGGAAAGACAACCGATTCCATTGTTCCACTTCAAGTGAGTCAACATGTACCGACAACGGAAACGGTGCGGAGAATAAATTTGTCGGGGGAGCCTATGAGTGGGGCGCAATATATTCAGTACCCCCCTCCTGAGAATTCCCTCGCAGCGCCTCAACAAATTCAGACTCCGGAGTACCAAAATAATCCAATTCCGCGAACGGATGAAAATCCGTCGTTTATTCTCCCCTCGCTTCCTTCTCTGGACCACACATCTGATGATAATAACAATCTATAAAAAACCTATTGAAACTACCAAAAACCAAGTAAGTTCCCTGATATTTCGATGTTCATTCCAAAATCTATATTTATATAACTAGCCAGTTAAGCGGCGATTATTGATAAGGATGTTTCACCATGATAAGGAACAAGTACGGCAAGATGCTAGTTTTATCTATTTTATCGATACTAATTCTGATAATAATGCCTCTGGGTATTAACTCAATAGATCTTAGAATCGATAACGCAGGCGGCCCCGTTATTTCATCGGAAACAGCTTTCCTTGACAAGTCACCACTTGTCCAGTATGACACGCCTGCAGGTGTGTCTTTACCGGAGACAACTACCAGGGGAAGCATAACGACATTTGCCGACGGTGCTTCCATAAAAAATGTTGTATTTCTAAAGAATGGCACCAATGACACTGTGCAAGTTTTACTTCCTCGTTACAGTGTAATCTCCAGTGCAAGCATGGTAATTGAGGGAATAAAATATGACAATCCCGTTGCTCAAAATTCAACTTTTTTCGATACTGTTCGAAATTCCGCCTGGTGGGGCGATATGCCCAACCTTCCCAATCAAGCCCCGCAAAATTATCAACAGAATCAGTTCATCAACCAGGATTATATCGAAGTCAGGGCCAACGATAATCTTATGAAAAATACCGAGAGCAATAATAAG
Source organism: uncultured archaeon (assembly GCA_964342815.1). Taxonomy (GTDB): domain Archaea; phylum Thermoplasmatota; class Penumbrarchaeia; order JASLWR01; family JASLWR01; genus JASLWR01. Next base: position 13,219 of record CAYFHS010000037.1, read on the forward strand.
CGTTTTGCATATCACCATTTTTCTTTTTCAGCCGCACCCATGGAGTTCGATTCCATCGACGTGCTGTGGGAAGGGGGTGGTTTTATGAATTGGCCCCATGGGGGTCAGGGTCGCTCGGGAATGAATCTTTATATTTACAATGACCAGAATTCTGCCTGGGACCTTTTAGACAGCTATTCCGGTGGTGGATTTGTAGCCATAGAAGAAATGAAGGTAACTATTTTTCAAAATGTGGGGGATTATTTTGATGTTAACGAAAAGCTGCATCTCATTGCTACGGTACCCTCTGCAATGAATGACAGCACAACCCAGATTTTCACTGATTTCGTACAAATTAGATTTCGAGGGAATATTTCATCCAATCCGGAGAATCCTTCTTTGAATGTTGGCGGCCAGGGGGAGCCCGAATGGGAATATCCCGGCGAGTTTACCGATGAAGTCACAATCAATGATGCACATAATTTCAAGGAGCGTCTTCAGGGTTTTGTTGATTCTGCGGTTGGTGACGGAAACGTGTTAATCTCATTGTCTCTGTCATCGGACGCCCCGGGAATACTGCGCTTGAAGGAACTTCTCATAGAATTTGTTATTTCTTTACCCAATGAGTCACCACTGCTAATTGGGAATATTCCAGGAGAGCAGTATTCGTTTCCTGAGGATTCGGATGAAGGGGTTGGTTTGGTTGATCTATATACTTACTTCAACGATGACAGGGGACGGGAGAATCTTACCTTCACAATGCTACAAAACCATACTGAAATAACCGCTTTTGTAAACACATCATCTCATTCCCTCGATTTCGACTCTAGAGAGAACTATTTCGGGAAGAAAGATTTCCAGGTCAGAGCAACTGACAAGGATGGTTTGTATACTGATTCAAATGTTTTCGACGTAATTGTAACCCCTTCCAATGACCCGCCTTTTATGATTAGTTTTGAGGATGAACCAGTCAATAATGGTGAGCTGGAAATTCAGGTTTTCGAAGGTCAGACAAACCGCTTCGATTTCTCGCTATGGGATATAGACGGGGATATCCCTGCAAGATCGCTCAATGTAGATTCCGATTATATGGATATTTTTTACATAATCACTCCCTCCCCCGATAATTTATCCCGCCACATCCTTTCAGTTGATCCAGAAGACCGACATATCGGTAGTATAAATTTCACCCTGATCATTGATGATCAGAATAGCAGTCATGGAAGGAACAGCCTCATAAGAGAATATAACATCTCTCTCGAGGTAAAAAATACAAACGATGCTCCTGATTTGGAGGAAATTGGAACAATTATCGGAGCACAGGATGACTGGCTGAATTTCACTCTTGTTGCTCATGACGTGGATATTACCCATGACGACATGGAAATTTTAACGTACGGTACAAATTTCAGCGATTACGGGATAGATGAGGTACTGTGGAATCTCGATGAGAACACTGGGAATTTCTCGTTTCTGCCGGATAACTCGCTGGTGGGTGAGTACAGGCTAAACTTAACGGTGGAAGATAGGGAAGGTGAAAAGGATTGGATAAATACGATTATCCAAATAAAGAACGTGAACGATCCGCCCGTTGCAAACCCGATATCGTTTAGCATAGTTGACGCGGATGATAGTACGCAAATCGCAGAAAATCTCACGGTGAATTTCACAACGACACCGGCGGATGACCCTGACCTCGTTTGGGGAGACGATCTCGCGTATTACTGGGATTTCGACGGCGATGGTGTGTTCGATGACGATGGATTGAGTTTGGAGTGGACATTCGGTAAAGCCGGTAACCACACCGTAATCCTCACAGTTAGTGACTCCGGCAGTCCAATGCTTAGTTCCAAGGTAAATGTTACGATAGAGTTATTTGCGCCACCTGAGGCGGATTCTGAAGATGATGATAATGACGACGAAGTCACAGGTAATGGAAGGACTCCGGCAAAGCAAAGCAAGGGAATGAGTACCTGGTTATGGATTATCATCGGTATAATAACGTTGATTATCATCCTGGTATTGGTGTTCCTTATCGTCATTTCAAGTCGAAAAAAAACCGAAAAGAAAGGTGAAGCCGGTATTCAGGCTGTTCCAACTTCAACGCCTGAACACACACCAGCATCGGTGCCTATACAAGCTGTACCCCTTACTCCAGCAGCTACAGCGGGCTCTCAACCTTCGCCTACGCAGATTGTTCCGGTCTCCGATCCGCCTGAAGCTTCTCAACCTACTCTTGAGCAAGCTCCGGTATGCCCCAAATGCAGTCAAAGTTCTCAATATTATTCTGAGTATGATTGTTACTGGTGCGGGATTTGTCAAGACTACGTTTATAGAATTTCCTGATAATTGATGACCGGTTGGAAGATCACCACCGATGTATAAACATAATTCATATTATTTCTATCAGAATTATTACAGTGGCTTTCTCAGCAATTCGACCTAGTTGATTCCCTTAAATCTGCGATGCAGGTAATATATCGCCACTAAACAAATATAAAAGAAATACATATAGCCTATCCTATATAAAGGAAAAAATTCCAAAACTTGACAAAAAACTTTTTAGAAGGGATAAAAATGGCAGAGACTAAGGTGGTGAATATCGTTGCTTCCGCATCCATAGGTGTTACTCTTGACCTTCATGAGATATCCGAAAGGTTCGCTGAAGCTGAGTATGACAAGAATAGATTCCCCGGGCTGATTTACCGGATGAAAAAGCCAAAAGTTGCAATCTTACTTTTCACCAGTGGTAAACTCGTGTGTACTGGAGCGAAGAGCATCGAGCAGACCAAGGAGGCCATCAACATTATCCTTGAGCGTATTAAGGCCCTTTTCGCCGAAAAACATCCCAATGAGTTGGGCGATATCCCCAAGGACGTCCCCGTGGAGATACAGAACATAGTTGCCACCGGCGACCTGAATACAATTCTGAATCTTAACAAGGCCGCGGTCTATCTTTCTTTTGAGAAGGTCGAATACGAACCGGAGCAATTTCCGGGTCTCGTATACCGACTGGATGAACCAAAGGTCGTAGCCCTTTTATTCGGTTCGGGAAAGGTTGTGTGTACCGGTGCGAAGAATACAAAGGACATCAATATCGCAGTTGATATTATTATTGACGAACTGAAAGGGATCGGACTTATTTAAGTTAGTGTTTTCACCGGTTCCTTTTTTTTGGAAATTCAAGCGGAAGCCCTAGTCGTTTTCAAGGGGTTTACTGATATTTTTTCAATCATCTTAGTGTTATTCTTCAAGAGACCAGCGGCCCCTAGGCAAACGCTGGTCTCGTTTACGATGTATAAAGTATAATTTTAACATAATTATAGGTCCGCTTGGTGCTGACCAAGGGTGTGACACCCTTTATTATTTCGAATATCGATGATTATTCTATGAACATATCAATCGGATTTGCCATCCCATACTGGTCCATTTGCTCCACAAACGGCCCTGTATCTTCCAGCCGGTTTGCTGTAAGACGCACCCACCCGAAATCCTGCGCTGGCCCGTATTGGTCCATTTGCTACGCAAACGGCCCTGTACCTCCCACAGAAATCCTTATGGATTTCGAGGGAGCAGGGCAATTCTAGATTGCCCGGAGTAACACGGGCTTCCAGCAAGTGTGCTGTAAGACCCCTTACCCCGCCTCGCCTGCACGGATTTCGAAACGTTATAGGATTATACTCAATCATTTTTGAATCGTACCTGCGCCCATGGCATTCCGTTGCACGCTTCGCTACGATGCATTGGAAATGCGTCTGCATCCTCGGGATGCTACCCTACGGATGCATCAAGATGCAACTGCGCTCTCGGGGTGTAATCCTTCGGGCGTCTGCTTGGGCTCGCAGGCCCTCAAGAGAAGAGATTATAGATTCAATTGGGTCTAAATAATATGTTACAACACAAATCGTTCATCTATCCTTCTTTTTTATACTATAGAGTAAAAGTCTCTCTTTATCGAAGTCACAGTGTGCGACTTCATCGAATTCGAACCTATCCTTGAAAGGCTCTGTCAACCTATAAGTGTCTGCCAGAGTGCTTGCGGCCAGATATATGGTGCAGTCTTTTTTCATGTACTCCAAGGATCCCTCAAGGAAACGTATCGATGTTTCCACACCATTTTGACCGCCGATGAGGGCTTTTTCTTCCCATTTCGGAAGCTTTTCACCCATGTAGGAAGGAAGATAGGGTGGATTGAAAACTATAATGTCGAACTTAGCCGAAATCCCCTCGAAAAGATCCCCGCAGTGAAATTGTGCGTTTACATTGTTTTTTACCGCGTTGTGTTTTGCATTTGCCACGGCTGTAGGGTTGATATCGGTCCCCTCAACCACAGCACCTTGTTTTGCGGCAAAGATGCTTATGAGCCCGGTTCCAACACCGATTTCAAGAAATCGAATATCTGGTTCTACTTGGATATTGTCGGTTACGAGAAACGTGTCCTCACGTGGTGAATAAACTTCGGCAAATACATCAATGTCGATCCCGCCTGGCATGGTGAAATGATACGACTCAACGATTTCATTCCTCTCAATGCGCATACAGACCGCTATTGGACTTATGTTTTTTTTAGTTTACCGTATTGAATGTTTGGTATCGGGAATAATATCAATGATCGGTTTGATTATTTAATGGTATCCCGCACATCCCTGGTATGGTTTTGCTCTAATGAAAATACATGGAACGTCGCGAACTTTAAGATGATCAATTACCGGTTTTTAGGAAGGGGAATCTCAATGAAAATGAAATCCCAAAAAAGAAATAAGATGGATTAGTAATCCTGTATAGATTTCCTCTGAAAGGAGGCCAAAAAAATGAATGTAAAAAAGACCGAGGCAATAGAGAAAAGTGGCAGAAAGCTCGGAATCACGGCAAAAGTAGTAGTTATATTACTGGTGTTATCCCTGATCACCATTGGTTCTATGGCTTTTTTAAATATAAATGCCTTCAAAAGTATGGGGGATATGACAAAAAAAGATAGCAGGAGTTTATTTGGGAGAGAAACTGAGGAGCATCTGGAGAGGATCGTGACGGATAAAACAACATTATGTGAAACTGATCTGAACGTAATAAAGGACCTGATCTATGCGCAGGAAGCTTATGCTCTTGAGCTGTATAATAATGGAACCGATTACAAATATGTTGAGCAAACTCTTGACACTCAATATTCTAAATACCCTGATGATCCGGTCCCTGCAAACACACCGTCTGATTTCCTATATTCCGAAAAATTTCAAAGAATGCTGTCATTAAAGTATCTTGCGATTAAACCCGCACCAGGAATCAATGTGACATTTGATCAAAACGATAACCTATTTTCTCCTGATCCCGAGGTCAATAAGACGCTGCACACATTCAGCCAAATGATATCCTTATTTAGATCCGCATCAGGTGAACATTCTACAGTCCGGTGGATTTATATCGGAACACCCGCTGGATTACATTTTTGTTATCCGGGCCACGGCCCATACGGAGAGTCCTATGATTGCCGACTTCGGGGTTGGTACAAACGTGCGAACGAGACAGGTGAATTCGGATGGAGCGATCCTTATGTTGACGCAAGCGGTCTGGGACTGATGATCACTGCTTCAAAGCCTGTTTATGACAGTAATAACAAATTAATTGGTGTCGTAGCTGCAGATGTAACTATCGACACTATCAATAATGAACTTATCTCTCTTGATCCGGGAGAAAGCGGTTATACATATTTAATAGATAGCGAAGGTGCTGTAATATCAAAACCTGAGTACGAAGCCGGTGATGTAAGATGGGACGACCTATATCCAATAACGTGACGCCATAACACAAGCAATGAAGAACTGAATAACATCACCAAAAAGATGATGAATGGAGAAACAGGCTCTGCAAAAATCACATTAAGCGGCGAGAAAAAATATATTGTTTATGCGCCGGTCAAATCAGTGGGCTGGAGTTTAGCTGCAGTACTTCCCGAGAAGGAAGCGCTAAAGGAAGTAAAAGAAATAGAAAATGATATCGATGACAACATGGACACCATGATCAATTCGATAATAGTCGTTACGATTGTAATGTCGATTATTGTGATTATCTGCTGTATTGTATTCGGAGGAACTCTAACAAAACCGATTATAAAACTAACTGAGAACGCAAAAGCCATGAGTGAAGGCAACCTCGATGTAAAGACTGATGCTGTCTACAAAGGTGATGAGATCGGAGACCTTACAAAATCTTTTGATACCATGTGCCTCAGTCTCAAGAAGTCCTACGAAAATTTAGAAGAAAAAGTAAAGGATAGAACCAAAGAACTAGGTGAAGAAAAAGCCTATTCGGAAAATATTCTAAAAAGCATGGCAGATTCACTCATGGTAATTGATCCAAATGGAAAAATAAATAATGTGAATACCGCGACGGTAAACTTATTGGGTTATAACGAAAAAACTCTACTTTTAAAACAGATCGAAGAGATCATCTCACCTATTGGGGTGGCCAAAATAGAGGAAGCGGGTAAAGAAAGGACAGGGGACGTTGAGGCGGCACTCCATCGTTTAGGTCTACAGAAATTGATAGAATCGGGTTTCATTAGAAATATTGAGATCGAATATATTGCTAAGAATAACAGTAAAATTCCCATGAGCTTCAGCGGCTCAGTCATGAGAAACGATAAAGGCGAGTTGCAGGGGATTGTCTGCGTAGCTAAAGATATCAGAGAGCGTAAGCGGATGGATAAGAAGCTCCAGGAATCCGAAGATAAATACCGTTCTATTTTTGAAAATACCGGAACGGCGACTGTTATCATCGAGGAGGATATGACAATTTCTTTAACTAACACTGAGTTCTTAAAACTGTGTGGCTACACAAAAAAAGAAGTGGAAGGTAAGATGAGTTGGAGCGATTTTGTGGTGAAAGAAGATTTGGAATGGATGAAAAAGTATCATAAATCGCGTAGAATCGTAACGGGGCTTGCTCCAAAAAATTATGAATTTCGATTTGTAGATAAGGTCGGATTTAATAAAAATATATTTTTGACCATTGATCTTATACCGGGGACAAAAAAGAGTGTAGCATCACTTTTAGACATCACCCAACGCAAACAAATGGAAGAAGAATTAAAACTATATACCCAAAAGCTGGAGGGTGAATTGGAGGAGTTGGAAAAACGTTTCCAAATAGAACCTAAAGAAGAGTTACCCAGTCGGGCAGAACAACGTTATTTGGTGGAACCGGGCTATATCTACAAGGTGGAGGAGAGAAAAGCAATGAAAACCTTTGAGATACTTTCTGAGCTCGTCACGCATGGTTATCAAGGCCTCGCCATCACAATACAATCTCCGGATATCGTGAAAAGAAAGTTCGGGTTCGAAAAAACTCCAATATTTTGGTTAAGCAAGTGGAAACGATGCGAGGAGTGGGTCGATGCGACCAAATTAGAAAAACTTGGATTTATTTTGCGGAATTTTCTTAAGGATGCTGAGAAAGGTGTGGTGGTCATGGATGGCATCGATTATTTGATCACAATGTATAACTTCAATAAGATAGCAAAGTTAATTCAGGGATTATACGAATTTAATACCCACAATAGATCACAGATAATCATTCCACTTAACCCTGAAGTTCTGGAAAAAAAGGAAATGGCGATTCTGGAGAGATATTTAGAAAGTGTCGAGGAAAAAATCGAAGACTGATAAATATATTTGGATGCGTAGGTATTCATTGATAATCTCGAATGATCGAAAGCAAAATCCTGGATTCCACCTTTAACAGAAGGAGTCTCAAGAGATAACTGAAATGGGTATATTTATTTTTTAAAAACCATTTTTTAGTCACTTAAAAAGAGTCATTATTTTACCATTGGTCCATATCTTGGAAAATCATTCAAAAATAGAAAAAAAGAAGGGTTATTATACTTTAAACCGAATGAACGGACAACAATAAAGAACGGAGCAACATCTAAATGCAGATTCTACATAAAAACCATAAACTCGGGATGGTCAAGCTCTATGTCGACAATGACGACGACCTGTGGCATCTCAGTAACATAATAAGACCTGGAGATCACGTCAAGGGTTTGACCCATCGGCGCGAGGAGTGTGCCCAGGACACCATAAGGAGCCATAAGGCTGAAAAAAAGACCATGACGCTGACCATAAAATGCGAAAAGATCGAATTCGTTGAATTTTCCAATCGACTGCGTGTTCTAGGGGTAATCACCGAAGGGCCCCAGGACCACGGTTGTCATCATACCTTGAACATTGAGAGCGGTTCCCGGATTACGATTTTCAAAGACCAATGGAAGAAGCATGATCTCGATACAATCAATATGGCGGTGGCGAATGCAAAGAAACCGACTGTCGTCTTTCTAGCCATAGAGGACGACAACGCCGTGATCGCGCTTCTCAGGCAGTACGGACTTGAGGTTGTTAGCGACATACACGGATCCATTTCAGGGAAATTATACAAACAGAAGAACAGGGGAAAAAAAGATTTTTTTGCCGAGATCACGGAAAGAATATGCCAAATATTGAATGAAAACACGCCTCTCGTGATTATCGGTCCCGGGTTTACAAAGGACGAATTTTACCGTCAAGCGTCGTATCTTCACCCGGACCTGTTCAAATCAACATATCTCAAGGCTACTGGTCAGGCCGGTGTCGCCGGGATTAACGAGGCATTGAAACTTGGAATCAAGAGTTTGTATACAAATGAAGCTCGGGTTTTGAAGGAAACCCAGCTTATGGATGACCTGTTAACGGGGATCGCAACAGAAGGTAACGTAACCTATGGTGAGAAATATATCACCCGTGGTCTCGAACTGTCTGCCGTGGATAAACTATTGTTGACCGATCGTATTGTCCGGGAAGGAAACGGTGAAACGCTTATCGAGCTGGCAAGAGAGACCGGAGCAAATGTTGCCATTGTCTCAACGGCACACGAGGCCGGAAAACGCCTGGAAGCACTTGGAGGTACGGCGGCTTTTCTAAGATTCAAGATCGACGGAATGTAATAATGAAAACCTCTCGATGATATTTCTGTTCCGTACTTCCGGGTGGAACAAGACCCCATAATGGTTCATATTGTCATGTTTGAATGCAACTGGAAAGCCATGGTCTTCCGCAAGAAAATGGAAACCGTGGGAGATCGTCACAGTATAATTGTGAAGATGGTAGGCATTTTGCTCGTTTTCAGGGTGGATCACCGGATTGTTCGTGTTAAGTTTGAACGGATGCAGACCTATACGTTCAAAGTTAACAAGCTCGCCCCCCCATAACATTCCAATGACATGCATGCCCGCACATATTCCCAGAACCGGACCAGTAAAGGTTTTCAGACATTCGAAGGCTGAAATTTCATTTTGATAATGATTGTCTTTCAAGGCAGTACCGCATAGTATGATGGACTTCGGTAAATTTCGGCCGTTTCCATCGAGCTTTTCGGAAAGACCGGTAAAATGGATCACCTCGGTCTCTACGTGAATTGCATCTAGAACATACTTCACCGGATCAACGAATTCAAGCGCGTGCATGCTCCCCTTGACATCCGACAGGTCAACCAGCAATATCATCGATCGCCCACCCTTGCCTTAATTATATCCATGGTACCTGAATAATTTTTATATTGGACCGAGGTTTCTATAATTTCAAGGGGATGGTGGAAATCAGGCCCGTCCAGAACCGTTGTCTCCAGCTCACCGCCCTCACCTGACGGATTTATCCTGTATCTCTGTTCCATTTCCACAAGATCGTCTACAAGAACTTCATCCAGCACCCGGCCCAGGTAATCTTCGGTAAGGGGATAAGCAAAAACACCGGTTATCATCACCTTGAATTCTTTCTTTAAAAGCTCTCTGAGTATACTCTCGGGAATTCTCATCCAGAGGGGATTATAGCACCAGATATTCAATTTATTGCATATACACTGGACCCTTGCGGCTTGATAAACCGAAGCAAGCGTCCCGGTGGCAATACCCTGGATCTTATAGAGATTCATTGCCTCGGCCATGGCTTTTTCGAGATCCAGCAGCTCTGTTTCCTTTTCACCATCGGTCTCCACTTCCACCAAAGGAATTGACATTGCCTTTGCCTGAAGAGTTGCCATTCCGACATTCGGAGTATGAAACATATAGCTCTCTAAATTTAATGATTTGATGGTAATAAGACATACGATATCATGCCATCTCCTTGCAATGTTGAGAGCAAGGCAAGAATCCTTTCCCCCTGAAAAAAGAATACCGAGCCTCATTTCATCCCGTTTATCAATTTCTGCAGGTCCCCGAATACATCCTTGGTATCTCCGGTCACCGATATTCCGTCATCAGGTGGGATTTCGGGAGTTTCCGGAGGAGCCGGCATATCAGGGGGGGGTGCGGGAGATGTCGGTGGAGGAGGAGCTGCAGCTTCCGGTATAGGTGCGGCATCAATAGATGCAGGAGCGACAATTTCGAAATCGGGTTTAGGAGCACTAATTCCACCTTGGCTTTCCAACCGGTTGAATATTGCAGTAATTTCCCCAAGGCAGCGGTCAAGTGAGGGGAAGTCCATTCTTCCGAAGTACTGGTTCGCCTCCATGATCTTTTTATCGGCCTCACCTACATTCATACCCTTGTTTCTGAACTCGACTATCTTCGTCTGTACCTCAAGTATCTTGGTGGTGGCTTCCCCAATCTTCTCGGCACTCACCTGCGGTTCCAGTTTAACCGTTCCCGGGCTCGTGGTTGGAGGCATTTTCACTGATGGAGTCTGCGTCGTTACAGAGGGGGTTGTTCCGAGACCAGTAATATCCGGGGTCCTGCCAGGCTGTGTCCCTCTCGTGTCTTTTACAACAGAGAACTGGGGCAGCGCTTTTATAGCCTGGGCTTTTTTGGATGCCGTGGTACCCACTGCCATATCCGGGACCATGATCTTTGGTAGATTCCTGGTCGAGGAGGGAAGTTGTAACTGATCGCCGTTTCTCTTTGGTCCTGCCAGCGCTGGTGACTGGGCTGTGTAAATGGCCATTGCTATCCGTTTCGCGCGCGGGTCCATAATGGGTGTGTCCGAAATCCGGGTAACATTTCCCGTTCTCTTCTTCTTTATTACACCCGAATTCCCGTCTGATTCCACCATTTCAGTAAAATCATGATCCCCACCCAAATTCCTTCGCTTTCTGATCACTAAGAGGACAATAAGAAAGATCAAGAATAAGAAAATGATCGCAACCAGGGGCCAGAACCAGGTCTTCTCTGAATATTTACCGAATAATGATTCACCGGATTTATCAAAATCCCCTATCCTGAGGGTTGCGGTGGTGGTGGTGCCGGATAAAGATGTCGCAGTTATATTTATCTCCTGGTTCGCAAATTTAAATGTATTCAACACCTCTATGGTAAAAACTATCTCGATGAATTCGCCCGGTGCCAGTTGGATATTATCCAGCAGAACATCGCTGTATTTCGCCTTAATAGTAAAATCGGGGAGGTCCGGAATGTTCAGAGCGATATTATCTGGAAGTGTACCCAGATTGGATACGGTGAGATTTATTTCATAAGAACCGCCTTTCTGGACTTCCAGCTTGTCCAGATAAAAACTCACGATAGGTTTGAACGTACCTACGAATATCTCTTTTTGAAAAACACTTGAATTCCCCATCCCGTCACTGGACATGATCTGTATATAATATAATCCGTCCGTCAGATATTTAGTTACATTGTAATACGGTTTGGTAACCAGATGCCATGAAAGGAACTCGTTGCCGTCTCTACTAGTGCCTATCTGGATAAAATAGAACAATCTATCCCGATCACCCTCGTTCTCATCTTTTGCTCCTTCCCATGATATATCCGGATAACGCTGTTTTGTGAACAGGGGTTCCAACGATGTTGGCGCGGTGGGGGGCACATTCCCTGTCGCCCAGATCTTCAGTATCTCTTCCAGAATCTCGGACTCCAATTTGGTATCTGTACATTTCACTTGAACATAATATGTACCGTATGTGAGATTGAAAGGTATATCATAACTGGTTTTGGTTCCTGTTGGAGTCCAGTGAAGGACGTCGCCCCCACCTTTGCTCTTTCCCAACTGTATAAAATATGTCAGTTCATCTCCATCCACATCGATACCATCGGTCCAGAATATTTTAGGTAGCTGATCTCCTGTGACATCCGGATAAATTGCCGTGGGGGGGATTGGTCGGTGATTACCCTTTGTAAGTATTGAAAGAATTTCTTCCCGGGGATATGACTCTTCGTTACCGTCGTATGCCCAGACCTGAACGTAATAATCCACCCCTCTCTCCAAAGGTTTCATTAATATGAAATATTCTAAATGTCCCGCGGATTGCTTGGAAATGATCTCTCCCCCTCCGCTTCTTTCACCTATCTGTATGAAATACTCGAGCTGGTCTCCATCGAGATCATAGGCTCCGCTCCAAGTTATGTTTGGAAATACCTTATCCGTGAAATCGGGGGATATGGAGGTGGGCGGTCTTGGAGCAGAATTGAGACCCTCCTGGATAATTATCTTCTCCTGAAACACTGGTGAAGTAAAATATGGGTCCTTTGCCCATATTTGTATATAATAATTGCCATAGGGCAGGGGTATTGTAACATCATAGAAATTGTTCGTTCCAGTAGAAGTTCTGACGAGTACATCCTTTGAATACGGTTTCGTACCTATCTGAATCGAATATGATACTGGATCCCCATCGTTATCCGTTGATTTGCTCCAGGCAATACGCGGATTTTGCTCAGCAGTCTCGTTGGGGAGTATCCAGTAGGGTGGCGAGGGGGGAGTGTTCATCATAAGATCCAAGATAACGTCGGTATCAGTTACATCAATCGTTGAGGTTGCACCGAGGCTGTCTTCCACACCTATAAATATTTCATATTTTCCCACTTCAGTATTTTCCGGGGGATCATAGGTGTAATTAAAGCGGTACACTCCTCTTGTCTCCACGAGTTCTAGCTCCGGTATTTCGGCAATTTTCTTCCCGTTCACGATCTCATATTCAATTGAAACATTGACCATCTTAATGGATATTGTAAACTTGAAATCCTCAATGGGATAAGGGTCCTCGTCCTCTAGTTCAAATGATATGGTAGTGGTATAATTCCATTTGATGGGGATAATTGTTGGGTTTGCCATTAGCGATGTAGGGTCAAGGTTCGGTTGAAAATTTGAAAATATTTCCAACTTTTTATCGGTGTCGTTATAATCGATAATACCTTTTTCTGTCACACCGTCATACAGCTCGAAATAGATTTGCCAGAGCCCGTCATTCACGTAAGGTGTTGGGGCAAATGTATAGTTAAGCGAGTATTCACCCTTATTCATCAACCTGAAATCAGAGTTTTCGCTGCTGCTGAAAACACCGTTGTACACCGTCAGTTCCTCCCCGGTAGAGTTATTCCTCAACTTTATCAGACCGGAAAATAGTGCTGGAGATAGACCATCCGAATCCGTAAAGAGGAAAGTAAAAAGAGAGCTTTCTCCCTTTGCCGCATTGATCTTTGCAGGTGTAATACCAAGTTTAAAATTCGAAGGTGCTTCATCGGTGTGATATTCAATCTTGATCCAGTCCAGTAAAGGCGTGGCATGGGGGTCGACGCCTGTGTTCCTGAATACTATCTTGAATCGTATCCAACGTTGATCCGATGAAAGTACCTCCGAGTGATCATCCGAATAACTGTTGGACCATTCGGACCAGTTTCCGGGTAGATTGGGATTCGTATCTTTTGAAGATGCCGTCTGCGTGTAGATGTCCATCAATGTCCCGACAGGTTTATCGCATGAGTAGGAGATGCTGTCGAAATGAGGTGTTGTATTATTCGTGTCCAGGGGTTTTGAAATGTAGAAACCGTAACCCATGTAGTTCAATTGGGATTCGAATTTTCGCTCCCCGATGAACAGCGAACCCTGCATGCCGTCCAAACCATTACGTCCAGTTCGACCAGCATGTGGCCCGGGTCCGGCAGTACCTCCAGATCCCTTATTGACTGAAGCATCAAGGAATCCGACACCGGTGATATTCGTTTCAGTGAAAATCTTAATCCTCCCGCCCCCTCCTCCTCCTCCGCCTCCACCCGAATCACCACTACCCCCGAAAGCTCTTCCAGACCCGCCGCCATTACCTCCTTTTGCGGAAAGTTGACACTTGGATTCGACAGTAATTGTATTTCCGTGAAGAAGAATACCTCCTCCACTTCCCCCTCCCCCTCCTCCTCCCGAGTCCGTATTCCCTCTCTGTGTGTTCTGCGATGTCTCACCATTCTCACCGTTTGCGATTATACTTCCGTTTAGTACCATATTATCGGCAATTATCTTTATAATTCCCCCACCGTGCCCACCGGTGGCTCCACCATAATGGGCACTGTTGCCACCTTTGCCGCCGCTGCTTCCGGTCAGTATATCATATGTATCATTTGAACCGTACGTATTTCCAGCGGTACCACCATTCCCCCCGTACTGTCGGGCTCCTTTCCCTCCGACACCTCCAATATCTGCGTAGCTGCCGCCACCTCCTCCTCCGCCACCGGAAGATTGCGAGTTGGAACCGTCATTTCCTCCGCCTATGAGATTGTTACCAACTCCCGCTACACTTATTGTACTATCCCTTTCCATGATGAAGTTTCTAGCATAAATCTCGATACGATCGACATTGTCAGCAACCCAAACGGTGCCGACTTTCACTCGAATTGTCTCAGCATACACCGGTTGTGAACTGCTGAATGCACCCTGAATAGTCATATCAGGGAGACCTGTCGAAAGTCTTAATTTGCCGTCCCCCGCCTCTTTTTCAAGTAGGGTCACGTTTTCTGATAATTCCTCGAAATCTTCGAAATCTTTCAGATCAGCCATGCTAAAGTTCAAAATTTCGGGTACATACTCGGTGCGGGATTTCAAATTAGAAGTCTCTGAATCATCAAATCCGTTGATACGCGACACGAGTACTAGATCGAATGATGATAACATAGTTAGAACGACTATCAATAACGCCAGTACTCTTATTGAATAGGGGGCAGGTTTATTCATGACACCACAACCGGGTATAAAATTGATAAATTGAATCTCTATACTTATTGTAGGTCATTATAAATACAATATTATATTTTTATTGGTCCGTCTGTTAAATTAATTTATATACGATGGCATTGTAAATTTGTGCGATTTATTCGACATTTCGAATTGAGGCATAATATTAATATAGTGTCCCTTCGAATATATGTCACAGGAATAAAACATACATTTGGTGCGGTAATTTAGGAAAAAGGGGACTGAAAATGAATATTTTGACTGTAGAACATCTCAGCAGAGCGATAATCAGCAGTATGGGCGAATACAATATGTCCAAAGATGAAGCGGAGGACATGGCCCAGCACGTATTGAATTTCTTTGGATACAGCGACAGAATAATAGATAACGTTCTCCAACCCGATGATCGGGACCTGTTCTACATGATGGAGGATAACGGGCTCATGGTCACCGCAAGAGAAGAAACCACGCTTTTCGATGGAAGAGATTGGAGGATACATTACTGGCTTTTCAAAAAGGACCGAGTATTCGAACTTGCCGATCCCAATCGAAAGCGGTCTGAACAGAAGAATGACGACCCGGTTTCAAAACTATACAATTCTATTCCAGAGGATGCGTGGGTGAGGTTCTAAGGAATAATTGGTGGATTGATGGACCCTCGAATCCTGGCCAGGTATCCATTTCTTTCTCAGGCCAAGGAATATATAATGCGGGAAGCCCCCCCCCTTGATAAACTTCTTTTGGATCCTTTGTATTATGAAATAAGAGAAAAAGGTTTCACTCGTGTCCGTACCGCTCTCGAAGAAGGGAGGATTCCTGCCGCGGTTCTGCTCGACGAAGACGCCATATTGGACGAAATATTATCCTATCCACTAGCACGAATGCTGGTTTCAAGCGTCAATGACTCTTTCCTTGTTGCAAGGTATTGTCTTGCCGAAGCGAAATCGGCGTCAACAAACCTGGAGCGGGAAACTCTTGAATTTCAACTCGACATGGCAAGAGATGTCGGAATCGAAGGTGTGTTCAATCAAAAATATCTACCTCCAGAAATTCACCAAAAAATAGCAGATGCGGATATATCGAAAGAAAGTGAGGTGGTTATAGATTTTATCGATTATTTGAAATCCTCGTCATCCTTCAATTCCCCAGAATGGAAGATGGTGAATAGAGAACTGGTCCACGGTTATATTGCTCTTCCCGGGAGGACCTTGATTCGCATTATTGAGGAAAAGATCCGAAAACGCCTCTTATTGGAATTACCTCTACCCGTCAACCGGACAATAACCGATGCTTTGCATGAGATATCCGCCGAGATCAAGATGAAGACCGAAGAGATGAAGGAGAGGTTCAGAGAAGAAGACATGGGTGAATTCTCCACTGAACGGTTTCCACCTTGCATATCTCATCTTGTCTCTCAGATCCAGGCAAATATCAACCTGTCCCACGAAGCTCGATTCTTCATGGCGTCATTCCTGTTCCACCTGGGTCTCGATATGCCAAAGGTAATAGCGATATTTTCCCAATCTCCCGATTTCGATGCCTCCCTTGCAGCTTATCAGTTAGAGCACATACGCGGCGACATTTCCGGAACGAAATACACTCCTCCATCATGTGGCACACTGAAGACGAACGGTATCTGCTATAAACCCGACGGTCTATGCAGGAAAGAATGGATGACGCATCCTCTGACGTATTACAGGATAAAGGGAAAAAGTGTGGAGACTGTCGAAAAGAATATAGATACAAAAAAGGAATAGCGGAAATTCAGATTATTCCCTGAGAGTCAGCTCAGAGCTCCGAACAATATTAAATCCATTTTCTACGAAAAGTGATTCGAGCTTTCTTCTATCAGCTCCCTTCAATGCCTTTCGGTGCAGATATATCTTTTCGGCTCCGGGTGTGGATGAGATGGCCATTAAAACCGCCTCGTCGTCAGCTTCCCTAAGCGCCCATCCAGGTATGATATGTCCATATGCCGCATCGAATTTTTTCACGACGTCACTATGCCGGGGACAGTAATGCCCACCACCTACACCGACCAAAGTGTCTTTTGATTTTTTAAAGGAAGGGATCTCCATTATTGTTCTTGCCACTGCTGTCCCGGCTTTTTCGTCCCTCCACCCTTCCTCGTCGCTGCCTATCTCAATGAACATTGTAGGCGTATCAAGATATGGGCCGTGATGGGTCGCCTCGAAAGTTATCATATAATCCAGATTTGCACCATTAACGAGAAGGCGGTGGTAGGCATGGCTGATCTCGTGGGGCATACTTGTAACCAGGGTTTTGTCTTTTCCACCGTATTTTGCCTTCGAGAAGTTCCCAATAGAATGGACCGTAAGTGATTGCAGACCTGATTCAGCTTTATGCCGGGAAGCAAAGATGATCCTGTCGAAATCAATTTTCAATTTCGCTCGTATCTCCCCGTCAAGTTCTTCTGCGTATATGTGGAATTCATCGTTTGTGAGAAGGAACATGTTCCTATACTCGTACACAGGCATCCCCTTGAACCTGCTTTTCTCTATCCACGGGACCAGTGAAAGAAGTTTTTCCCTTATATTCATAGAGGCCAGATCTTGGCTCGACGTTACAACCAGATACATATTCCCCTTCCTATAAAGATTAAATTATTCAAGATATCGGAAGAAAAAGAAATTTCCGGAATGCTACTCTTTCCGGATCCATAATTTGCCTTTCTTGCAGTAGAATTGTATAGATGACTCTGTCACGATAGCTTCTATTCTATCTGAGAAGTCCTACAAATGTATAAGAAGAAGTATTATGGGTACTAGACAGCACTCTTTATACGTTCCCGGTCTATCTTTATTCCTCGTGGAGTGACCAGTAATAGATTCCGGTTAACTCCGCACAGATCTCCATTGATGTCATCTATAACTCTGTTGAGCTCGGAGGTGATCCTTTTAAGTTCCAGTTCATCGCTGGCGAGATGGGTAATATCCAGGAGCATTATATGACCGTGATACATCATACTGGTCAAACCGCGTATATCCTGAAAACTCTTTACCTCCGCCATCTTTACGGAAGCGATTCTCTCCTCCATGAGACCTCCGCCTTCGTATTTACCAAGGTCGATATATTTTTCCGGAGTCGCACCAAGTTCTATGGGCTCCACTTCTTCCCCTTCATCTTTCTTGACTCGTTTTAGGAATTTCATTTCAATACCTCATTTCCATCTGGCATTAATCTTCAGTAGGATTTGCACATCCATGCCACACAGCCGGAGTGTATCCTTGCCCTCACAAGGTATTTGTAACTTCAACTATAAATATTTTAAAGAGAAATTGCTGTGATGAATAATTCGAATTTCGACTAAACATGGCTAATAAATGAAAAAATACCCGAAAAAGAAAAAGCAATGTAAACGTTAAGGGCGGTAAATCTTATAGTTCCGGATGGGCGTGAACTGGGATTCGGAATGAGGATTTGGTATTAAATGATCAAAGGTGATCTAAATTACATTGAATGAAATCGACATTGACGAACTGCCTAGGATATCTGCTTTGAAGGGTATCCGGTTGGATGAAATTGAAAACACTTCACAGATAGAGCTTCCAGGGGATCCCCTAAAGAGGGTCATCGGTCAGGATGAGGCGGTGGAACTTGCTCGGATAGCCGCAAGACAAAAAAGACATCTCTTTCTCGTGGGACCTCCTGGCACTGGGAAATCCATGATCGCCCAGGCCTTGTCGCTTCATCTTCCGCGGCCTACTGAAGAGGTCTGTATAGTACACAACCCGGAAAATCCCGAAAGACCAATGGTTGAGGTGAAGGGAAAGAATGAAGTAGAAGAGATCCGCGAGCAGAAGAGTCGAGCTCAGGGTAAGCTGGTCTCTGCCGTGGAGGTTCCCCCCGAGATCGCTGAAAAGCTGGGATTTAGGTGCAAATACTGCAAGACATATTCACCCCCGGATGTCCCGATATGCCCACGTCCCGGCTGCGGAAAGCAGAAGACGGATCGTGATAGGGGGAGCGATGGACGATTCATATCATTCGGTAATATAAAAATGGCTTTCAATCCCATGAAGTCTGACCGCCAGAACCGAGTTACAACTACGAGGAAGAAAGAGGGAGGCGAGGAGGTTGTCATATACGAAAGAGAGGGGGATGGAATAAGAGAGCTGGATCAAAAAGCCCTGGAGAAGCGAAAAGAGCTTAAAAGGGAATCCCCGAAAAAGACCCTGCTTCCACTTAACCGAAACCCATTCGTTCTCGCCACAGGCGCCTCTGAAACAGAATTTCTCGGGGACGTTAGGCACGATCCCTACGGAGGTCATCGGGGATTGGGCACTCCACCGTACGAGCGTGTGGTCGCTGGTTCTGTTCATGAAGCACATGAGGGTGTTCTTTTTGTGGATGAACTGCCGCACATGGGCTCGCTGCAGAGACATATACTCACGGCGATGCAGGAAAAGATATTTCCCATAACCGGGAGAAATCCACAGAGCGCCGGTGCCTCTGTTAGAGCAGATGATGTCCCGTGCAATTTCATATTGGTAGGTGCATGCAACATACAGGATCTCAGCAGTATTCTTTCACCGCTGCGCTCAAGGATAATTGGGGAGGGTTATGAAGTCCTGGTTGATACTTTCATTGAGGTAGACGACCATACCACCAGCCTGATGATACAGTATATATCTCAAGAGATCGAGATAGACGGCAGGATACCCCATGCTGACAGGAGCGCAGTCCGGGAGATATTGGAGGATTCAAAAAGAAGGGCCAAGGTCTTCGATGGGAAAGACAAGGCATATACTCTGAGGTTGAGGGAACTCGGCGGTCTGATCCGGACGTCCGGAGATCTGGCAGTGATGAACGACGATCCATACATAACCGCCGCGCATATTAAGGAGAGCATAAAGCGTGCCCTAACCATCGAGGAACAGATCGAATTGAAATATGGGAGTTATTACAAGGCCCTTGGCAGGGATATCACCTCGTCACAGAAGAGCGGTGCATCACCGTACAACTACTGGAACCGGCACCTGCACGACGACAAGAAAGGTTATGATTAGGACCAGTCATTACAAACCCATTGTGAAAATTACCCTATTGAAAGTCGAGAATCCACATCATATCCAAGATTATATAGATTGATGGGAATGAATATCAAGAAGTTGGATATTATGATATTTTCCACCAGACATCCAGTTCTAGGTAAGAAAATTTATGATTCAAGGGATTTAAAAGTCATTATTCTCGGTTGGTCCCAAATAGTTATTACAAGCTTTTTAGTTTATTTCGCAAGTACGTATTTTAAAGCTTATTGTAATTCATTTTTCTACGCTATTTTATTTCTTCTTACCTTCACAGGTAGCCTGGCATTTGCAAGCGGGATTCTCAGATGCACTTATAAATGGCGTTTCATTGTATATGAAAAAGGATTACCTATTTTAACTTTTAATCCGGAAGGAAACAATTTGGATGGTTCATATTGTATTGAAGGTCCAATTCACCGGTATGTAATACCTTTCAAACGGATAAAAGGGATTTACGTTCATCATGATGGTGGCCAATCTGGAATTCGATTAGATTTGGGATTCAATGGTAAGAACCGTATTGTTGCCGATTTGAATGTTTATAATTTTCTCGGAAACTATTGTTACAAAAGAAATATAATAATAATCCAAACTTTAAAAAAAGCCATGGGTGAGCAATGGAAAATAAAATACAAAGAAACAGATCAATTGTGGAAAGGTAAAAAACCTGGCACACCCAATAATTATCCTGTGTATAAATGGATGAACAATTCGGATATTTATAATTAATATAATTTTTTACTATGTTTATTAGGTATATTATCATTTTACGAATTCGATGCATTAAATATTTTCATTCATCTAAGTTTGATAATTCAAAAGCGTTCCGTTTTCAGATCGTTTGCAAACCAAACTTCTCGCTGTGGGATTGACATTTCTATACCGTGATCTTCCATGGTAATTTTAATTTTCCATAAAAGGTCCTTTTTAACATTAAACCACTCGGTCAGCGGGGCCCAGATTTTGGTAATTATTATAATCGAATTCTCCCCAATCTCGTCTACATAGACCGTTGGTGTCGGATCCTTTAGAGCAAAGGGATGCTTTTCGATGAGATCATTGATTATCTCCATGGCCTTTACAGCATCGTGGTCGTGCCTGATCCTGATGGTATATTCGAATCTTCTGGCAACATTGATGACATAGTTTGTGATGTTAGTATTGAAAACCTTTTCATTCGGTAATCTGACGTACAACCCGTCATAGGTTCTCACAGCAGTGGTTATTATGCTGATATCCTCAATAACGCCGGAAACATCGCCAATGTTTACCGAATCACCTATCTTGACAGTTCTGTCAATCATGAGGAAAATTCCAGAGATCAGGTTGCTGACCGTGCTTTGGCTGGCAAAACCGATCACTAGTGCCACAATACCCCCAGCCACCAACAATCCTGCGAGATTCACTCCCAATAAAGGGAGGACCGAAAGGATAACAAGAAAAATAATGACTGTGTGGATAAGTTTTACGAAGAGCTTGTAATAATCTTTTGATAACCTGTGTTTAAGAGCCCTTTTTAAGTACGATGTAATTATTTTGGATATAAGGAGCGAAACAAGAATTATTATTACAGCAAAAATAAGATCCAGAACGGTTACATTCGAGTAAACAACATAATTAAAATCTATTTTAAAGTTCATAACCCTCCCTCCATGGAAAATTTTGGCGTGAATATCGAGACAGTATTGGGTGTGTACAATTCAATGGATTTTTTCATCCCTTTTCTTAAAGGAGTGTCAAAAAAATTAGTCACGGCAAATTTTTCACCCGTTATCTTAATTGTCCCTTTCATTGACACGCATTTTTCATTGTAGTAGAGAGTCATGCCGCAAGCATTGAAAACCGCTTTTGTCAGCTCAATCCAATCACTACTTGAATTGTATATCTGAAGCTCCATGATTCCTTCATATAAATTATTAGTATGGGGTAAGGAAGAAAAAACTTCACTCTTATAATATCTGCATATCACTCCATTTTGCAGATCACCATATAGAGTATATTTCTGATTTGTTAAAGTTACAATATCAAGTATTTCATGCTCATCCGTTCCTTGAATAAAAATCCCTATTTCGATGGGGAATTTTAAAAAAATCTTTTTTTTCATTTCAGGTTCTATCATTAGACTATTTTCAAACTCAACAAGATAGTGCGATGTAATTTTCTTGGGCAAATTCACAGGTTCGACGGGATTGACCTTTATGCTATCCATCTTCGATAGTATAATCTTATCTACTTTATCACCCCGATAATCCCTTTTGTAGATAAGTTGTCCTCTGTCTTTTTCAAGAGAAATAGTAAGTTCATCCTCGTTAATTGTGAAAGGAACTGTATATTCATCGAACCTAAACCGTTTTGATCGGTATTGGTTCTTTTTTCGATATGATTTTTCTTTTTCCTTCATCTCATTCCTCCATAATTATACCCTAAAGGAATTCTTGCAGCCACCTCATGTAACCATGAACATATAATTGTTTTGTAAGCAGTTGCTATTGTTTATACCCTACACCTTTCAATGGTTTTTACAATAATTTTTTCAATTGGCGTGAATATGGAAAAGGGAGTTAGCCGAGGGAGAAGGACGTCCGTTATTACCAAATATCTAAAACATAATCGGCCAATTCTTGCGTCTCATTATTAGGTTGCATCCCATTATAATATCTTACTTCCTTTTCATAACCATCTAAAAAAATTGAAATAAAATAATAACCGGCATCACAGCAACCATCCAAAGTATGATTTGTATAAAAATCCGAATTGACAACTTTGTCAAATAATTCATCGGTTACATTTTGGTCGATTTCTTTTTTCATTATATCAATTGGCGGATCATATTCATCCGTGTGGTTAGCATATGATAACAACTTAAGGGCAGTTTTTTTCTCACCACCAGAAAGCGATTTACTTTTACCACGGGCCCCTTGCGTAATTACCTTATAGGTAGTTGAATTATTCAATACAAATATCCACTGATAATCAGGTCCAAAATACCCTTCTTCTGCAACAATAATTAATAAATCGTCCTCAATAACGTTATCATCAATTTCCGAGCCAGTTTCCTTATTTATACATCCAGTTGTAAGAGAAAAAATGAATAATAATAAAAGCATTGTCGAAGACCACTTTTTCATTTTTTATCACCACGATGTTATTTTTCTTTAAATTTTCATTTCAAGTATGATTTCATCCTTTATTTTTATGCCATTATGTCCGATCAAAGGAATTTCAGGTTTCAATTTTCTTGCTTTCTCCATGGCCTCCGGGTAAACTGCTGCCAAATTAAACCCTCTTTTTTGATAAAAACTAATTGCTATATGATTATCATTAGTGGTGACAAGCCAGAGTTTTTCACACCCGCTGGAACTAGCTTTTGTCTTGACGTATTCAATTAAAATTGACCCTACACCAATACTCTCTTTTATACTGTCCAAAGAAATAATTTCGCATTTATTATGTTCAATATTAAAAGTAATTAAACCAATTTTTTCACTATTTTCTTCAGCTATGAACCCTTGAAGTTCATCCCCTTGATGAATTTTCCCGCGTGTTATTATTATCGGTGAGCCCCAATGTTTCGTCAACCTATCTGAAATCCATCCTTTGTCTTCATCTCGAACTGGTCTAACGATATAATCGACCATGTTTATTTCTCCGAAATTATTTAGGGTATTAAATATAAACCCCTAAATGCAAACTCAGTTTGGATAAGCACGTAATTATCTTCTTCGATTATTTCAACATCTCTTTCCTTTCCCTGTAATAATCTCTATCCGGTGACAGCATCTCGAATATTTCGCTGTCAAGCAGTGGTTTACCGTGCGCTATCAACTCAGACAGGTTCCTCCCAACACCCGGGCCCAGCATGAAACCCTGTCCGCACATACCCACCGCCATGTAGAATCCCTCCAACTTACCAGTTGTTCCAAGCACCGGTACGCCGTCCGGTGTCATGGGATAGAGCCCTCTCCATAACCTTCGCACCAGCAGATTCTTGAATCTCGGTATAAGGTCAGTAAGACGTTTTGCAATTACCGGCATGAACTCCGAGGTGCATCTTCGATCCTCCCCAACCATGGGTTTAATGGGTGTATAGCAGAATATTATCTGCCCGGATAAAACTTGACCGAAATAGAAGTTCGCAGTCTTCCCCTCAGCTCCGGGACGAAGATCTACAACCAGCGGGTCCAGGAACGGTTTTACAGGCGAAGTGATCCCCGCTTCGTGACTGTCTGGAACCACGGGGACGTCAAGGCCCGCCATACTGCATATATCCGTCGCCCTTGCGCCCGCTGTATTCACAACTACGTCTGCATGATATTCGCCGCAATCTGTCCTCACACCCTTTACACTGTCTTCTTCTACCATTACCCCCGTCACGGTTTCGTTATATCTGAATTCGGTTCCCAACCGTTTTGCTTCCGAAGTAAATCCAGCAATTGCAAGGAGAGGACTAACCTGACCGTCATCCGGTGAGTAGGTTCCTCCAAGGAGATCCCTTGGATTTATCCCAGGGACTTTTTCCTGTATCCTATCTCCATCGACCCAATCGATATTTAGCGAGAATTTCTTTTGGATCGGAAGTATCGATTTTAAAATATTTCCCTCGTTTTCGCGGTAGACCGGAAAGCAGTATCCGCCCTTTTTCCAGCCTATGTTGAACCCCGTCCTTTCCTCCCAGGAAGAAAAAATATCTAGACTCTCCTGACAGATTTTTATTTTTGCAGGGTCCGAATGGGTTGCTCTCACACCACCGATGGCGGCCTTGTTCTGCCCCTGCCCGGATGATGGAAGCCGGTCCAGACATAATACATTAAATCCTTTTTCTTGAAGGAAGTATGCCGTTGGAACTCCAACACTGCCAGCACCTACTACTATGGCATCGTAACCGCTCATTCCGATCCCTCCTTTTTACCGAGGAAAGCGTTAAGGGGAACCTCCTGGGTGAAAGGACGTTCTACGTGGTCCGTCACTTCCTGAAGATCGATCTTTTCTTTACTGAAAACCTGTTTCAGAATCGGTATGCAGGTCTTTCCACCACATGGGCCCATACCCACCCTCAGATATGCCTTCAGATCGTTGATGTCTCTTACTCCTTCTTGAATCAACCTTCTTATCTCGCCCCTGCCAACTCTTTCGCACCTGCATATCACATCGTCGTCGCCACTGCTGATCAATTTCCCGACGTTCCGATTCCCATCCACCTGTTTTATGATCCTTATCCCAGCAATTTTTTCCGCGTCTTCCATTGGGGCCTCGAGAGCCACCAGTCTGCGCCGTTGCTGCCATTCTGCCTGCTTGATGGCAATTACTCTTGCTGAACCTACTATCTCACCCTTATGCCCCGAGGTGATCACCTCCATTCCTTGTAATATGATTCCGTCTGGCATTTCCCAGGGAATTATTACCAAAGCGTATTCGCCGGTATTATCGTAAGTTCTATCCACCAGCGTTATGGCGAGTCCGGGACAGATGGACACGCACTTTGCACATCCCAGGCATTTATCTTGGAATTTTGGCAGTTCGATTATTTCTCCTGATCCTATGGACATACTGCCCAAAGGACAAACCTCTGTGCAGGGATTGCACGGTATCTCCTGATAACACCTTATGACCGGGTGAACCTTTCTTTCATTTTTTACCGGACCTGCCGCGTGCACCTCTCCCGGTTTGTCCCTGAGAACACCAAGAATTTTATCCCATTCGCTTGGAACAAATACGTTCATTCCCATTTCTTTTAGTATTCTCCTGCCCGTGATCCTACCGCTGAACATTGCTGCTGATGCTTCCGCAATTATCTCGGCATCCCCTGCATTATAGATCTTCAAACCGCACTCTTCCGCTTTTTTTGCAAGCTCGTCAACAGGTGAAAGTCCTACTGCCACTAGGAGCGTGTCAATCTTAAACTCCATTTCAGTGCCGGAAATTGGTTGAAAGCGATTATCAATCTCGGAGATTACGATACTCTCAACGCGTTCGGAACCCCTGGCTTCGAGTACGGTATGGGAAGTGAATATTTTTACCCCCAACCTTAGAAGCTTATCGAGATGAACCTTGTACCCACCGCAAAACGGAAGAGCTTCGGCGATACCCTTGACCTCTATACCTGCCTGCAGAGCCTGGTAAGCGGCGATTAAACCAACATTACCGCCGCCGATGATGAATATGCTTTCCGAAGTCTTTACGAGGTCCCGGTTAACTAGCGTTTGGAAAGCCCCGGCTCCATATATCCCAGGTAGGTCGCACCCATGGAATACCAGCATTTTTTCCCTAGCGCCGGTGGCGATAACGATTCTTTCTGGTCGAACTATTCTGTACTTACCCTCCCTTACTACGCCCACTGTCCTATCGGAGAAAACTCCCACCACGGGAGAGTCCGGCCAGATCCGAACAGAGGGGAATTTATCAACCTCATCCGATAAAATTTCCCCAATATCCATTCCCCTGGTCCCTGCGAAACAATCTCTTATGGAACCGAAAAAATTGTGGGTCTGGAGGAAGAGTTTTCCGCCCAATTTATTTTTATCATCAGCGATTAAGGTGGAGACACCCATGCTGCCAAGTTCTCGAGCGGCAGAAAGCCCAGCTGGACCACCACCAATGATCAAAACCTCAACAGCCTCTATTTCGATCTCTTTCATTCCGGTCAGTTCATCATCCTCCGGAAGCTCGGGCAAACCATCTAGAGATTGGATATTCATTCCCTCGGACAACGGTGTGATGCATGCTTTATTCGGAACTCCATCGACGAGCAACAGGCATTGACCGCACTGACCGTTGGCGCAAAATATACCCTGCGGCCACCCATCGAAATGATGCCTACCGAAGACCTGTATATCGTTGGCGAATAACGCAGAAGAGATCATTTCATTTTTGAAGGCAGTCAATTTCTTTCCATCAAAGGTAAAACTGATATTCTCCCTATCAGATATATCGAGGATTGGGTGTTCCTCGAGACGTTTGCTCATTTGCCCCCACCTGCCCTTTTGTCTTTAATTTCCAAAAGAAAAGAAAAAACGTCCTTAACCTCAACAGGGTACCGCCGCCAGCAACCACCCCGGATCAATAATCTCAATGCGGCAGTGGATAATGGAGTTACGGTGATTAACGTACCAATACCTTGTTTTTCGCACTCTTTAAATATTTCATCCCCGTGGCCTGGATAATCGTCTTGAAAATTTAACCAATCCGGTCCGTAACATTCGGCTGGAATCTCTGTAACAGAAAGACCTGGCAGCCGAAATAATATGTTTTTCAGAATATCGGCTCCGTACTTTTCATCGCTCTTGCATCTCAGAAATGCGAATCGCTTCGAGCCTCCAAAACTTTGGGGAACATTTGTAAAGGAAAGCGATAAATGATTTACCAAATCGATAAAGGTTGATCTTTCCGGTTCTTTTTCGAATTTCATCAAATTACGTTCTATTGAGGATACCATGTCACGAAGCACGAAATATCCTTTTGCCATGAAGAGATTATCCAAGCATTGTAAATATGAAATTGTAGTATTATTTGTAATAAATAAATTCCTTCCGACACCGTCAGGTTGAGCGCTAAGCCATTCCATTTGGGCCAAGGTGTGCATTATCGGGGAATCTCTATCCGGAACCGGAAAAGGGCATTTTTTTATTGGGCCTAGACAATAATTGTCCAATTCTGCATTAAAATCATCAAGAAATTCAATCTGTTTTCTCCATGGCCCTCTTTCGAGCTTAATCCTCCGATGATCCATCCCTATAGACGACAGCAACTTTTTAGCTAGCTGCACATTTTCATCTATGTTTCTTTCGGATTCGAGATAATGACCTCTTTCATATTCCGGAGGTGCAATTATCAATATACCAGATGCTCCCGCTGCCAATCCATCGATCATCAGAGCGGGAGTGATTGCATTTATATTCATCATCTGAAGCATTTTCCGATCTAAGATTTCCCCTTTCACAGACCAGGGAGATGTGAATATCATTGGTTCGGTTTTTCCCTTAGATACCGAATTTATTTTGTAAAAAAAAGATTTTGTCGACAGAGGTTTCTGGTCAAGAGCATCTGAGATGCATGAAGTGACACATATCCCGCAGGTTCGGCATACGTTGGGGTCCACAACTGCTACCGGGTACTCTTTCTTAACCAGACGTACTTGGACCGCACTGTACGGACAGACTTCCTCACATCTTCCACAGGCAATACATTTTTCCTCATCAACACTGGGTACCAAGGATTCGAGTGTGAGCGGGAAACGACCTTCTGAAGTTTCAATCTTCCAATCCTCTTCACCTACGATGACCTTGTCCCGGAGTACGGATGGAGCTTTTAGGAGAAATGCATGCTCGCCAACTCTTGCGAATAATTGTCCATGATCACATGAACTCAGACAGATTGAACACTCGTAACATGATCCACAGCTCCGGCATCTCTGAGCTTGCTGTATCGAATCAAGTTCTCCGAATCCCCGAACTACTTCAGTAAAATTTTCATTTCCTTGATTCAGCGGGACACAATTAACTGAAATACATTTCCCCTTTACACCTTCTTCGCTGAGGACCGTTGCCATTTCTGGTAGCTTATCTTCTACGATCGTACTCCCCCGAAATGACCCGTGAATAATATCGGCTATTCGATGTCCCAGTCCAACAACATCGATAACTGTCGACGGACCGGTGACCACATCTCCTGTAGCAAAAACATTATCTTTTGTAGTTCTTCCGAACTTATCGACCTTGACTGAACCCCATTTCGTCAATGTCAATCCTTCCGTGATATTCTTCACATCTGGAGCGTAGCCTACTGCCGGTATTACCCAATCCGCTGGAATAGTGAATTCGCTGTCTTTCATTGGTAAGAAGTTTCTCCTGCCGCTGCTGTCATTTTCACCAAGTTTGGTTTTCTGGAATTTTATTTCTTTAACATGGTTTTTGCCGATTATCTCCTTAGGTAATGTCAGAGTGATTATTTCCACACCTTCCTCCTTTGCCTGCTCTATCTCTTCTATATTGGCAGGCATCTCGTTTTCAGTTCTCCGGTATGCCAAGGTCACCTTATCGGCTCCGATTCGTATTGCGGTTCTTGCAGCATCGAAAGCCGAACTGCCTCCTCCGATAACCACCACATTGCCATTCAGTTTAACTTGATCATCTGAATTGATCTCCCTGAGGAATGGTAAACATTCCAATACTCCTGGCAGATCGCTCCCCGGGACATTCAATCTCCTGTCCTTTTGTGCTCCTACCGCGAGAATCACAGCTGAATATCCGGATTCAAACAGTGAATCGAGATTCTCTATCTCAAAGGAAGTTACAATATTGACTCCCGTTCTCCTTATATGTTCTATTTCAAAATTCACGATTTCCCCCGGCAGTCTGTACCTGGGTATACACTGGACCAGCATCCCTCCAGGATCAACACCTTTTTCGAAAACTGTTATTTCATAACCATATTTCAAAAGATCAACTGCAGTTGTCAAACCTGCGGGACCCGCCCCCACTACAGCAATCCTTTCGGGGTATCTTATAGGATTTCTCTTAATGGAAATTTCCCTCCGGGAAAGTTCGTAATCAGCGGCATAGCGCTTTAATTCTTTTATAGGGATCGGCCCAGGATCCATACCTGGGGAACACGCCTCTTCACATGGATGTGTACATATCCGACCACATATTCCCGGAAATGGATTTTTTTCAAGAATCAGGTGGAGGGCTTCCTCGTATCTTTTCTCCGCGATTAGCTTGATGTAGCTCTTCACGTTCACCCCTGCAGGACAAGCTTGGCTGCAATTGGCTTGGGAAGAAATCTCAATTATATAAACCTGTTCTTTTCTAAAAATGCTAGCCTTCCTACCAAATAGAGCACGTTCCAGTTCACTCTTTGAAAAAATTCTCTCGCCTCCTATCGTTATCGGAGTTCAAACAATTGAGCTAGATCGAATCTTAACAAGCGAATCGTATGATACTTTATAAAGAATTGGGGATAGTTTATTTCATTATAGATATTAATTCTCTCCTTAAAAAAAAAAGGAGAAATAAGAATACCATTTATACCCAATAATTAAGTAGATTTGTGTTGATACTGCAGCAGCGGAAGGGCTGAGACGGACGTGATTCAAGTAGTAGTATTGACACGGTTGAATGAAGAAAACGATATCCGGTTAGACGGTAGCCGATATGACGAATTGCTGCATGAAGATAACATTTGTACAGGGAGAAATAATATACACGGATGAGAACGCTGATCTGTGTGTTATGTATAAATCGAAAGGAGGCCGTTTCTCTTTCGAAGAAATAGATAAAGCAATTGATACCGCAATTGATAGAGGAAGAGAGATAAGGGAATTTTGTTTCTGCTTGAGAAAACCTTTGCATTCGTAGTCGCAGTGGACGGCAATTCCGGAGTATTTCACCATCAAAACATACTTTTTGTTTTAATAGATAATAATGTAATACATAACTATATAAAAGCATAATTGGTTAATAAATGGCTAAATTTAGGACGCATTAATCCCTGGGAGAGGAGAAAACGCAGAGAATGTTCAGAGTATTATGATGAAAGGAACTCCGTATATCGGTTTGAACATAAGAGTTTGTTCGTTTTATATTAAGTAATTCTCATGTAGGATATCAAATAAAAGTTTGCAAAGGTGTATTGTTATGCAATGGATTATGAAAACAACGATCGTATTGATACTAATAGCTCTTGG
>CAYFHS010000038.1:0-43748 GCA_964342815.1 uncultured archaeon
TTCCGTTCGCCCGGTGCGATATCCCCTATCTTGTTTCCGGTGAACTCGTCGCGGTTCGCCAGGAATTCCAGATTGAAATCCACGTCGATGTCCAATATGGATATGGTTGCGATCTTTGCCGTGGTAACACCATATTCGTTCTCCAATTTCGCAATTACGTTGACCACGCACGGCTCGCTCATTCTTCCAAGCGGAGGTGCTGTAACGCTGAGAGTGATGTTATCCATCTCCTTCATTTGGAGCTCCACCCACCACAACTTGCTGCCATCGGGTTGGGTTACACCGTCGTTAGGTGTGTTTGGAGTATCGAGGTCGGCGGACCATCCCGGAAGGGGCTCAGTAATGGTCAGCTCAATCGTATCTGCTTCTGCGTAAGGTCTTGCAAGAGGATTCTCCACGAAACCCAGTTCTGAACCCACAGTGATATTGAACGATACAGTATGCTCGGGCTCCACTAGTTTAACCATAGGTTCCTCTTCACCCGTATCGGCATCCTTCTGCGGTGAAAGAGCGACCTCGTTGGGCCGGCTTATACCGAGATTTAGGGTATTAATGGCCATTGCCGTTCCCCATTTATCACCATATGATCCGCTCCAGCTTCCATCCTGTCGTTGAGCATCCAGGAGACCGGTCTGAACTCCCTCATTCCAGGTCCTCCATTCCTCGCCGCCCACAAGATACATGGAGATGGTGGCATGGTATGTGTAGTAATGCCGGGATATCTGGTATGTCGGACCCCAATTCAAAAGTGATCTCTTGGCACCCTGTGCCGATGGGTCGTCGCCTTTTCCCATTAAGAACATGCAGTAGGTCCCCACAGCAGTATTTGTATTCGATGTGTATGCACCGCTGTAACCGTAACCGCTTCCGCTTGAACATGATTTCAACCATTTTATAGCATATTCGAAAGCATCATCTGGGACATCGTAGATACCGGCGGATTCAGCAAGAACGATGGCATGAATGTTCCATCCTGAAAGTGAGGTATCCGACGATGTGGTCTCCGGTTGGTATCTCCATCCACCCTGGCTCCTGGGGCCGCCCATTGTATTTGGTTTCCGAGGGGTGTTCTGGGCGCGAATGATCATTTCAACAGAAGCATTTATGTAAGGAATTATGGAAATGTCGTGGGTATGGAAATAATAATCAATTATTGCTGCTGTGGCAGCACCATGCGAGTACATGGCACCATGAGTATATTGGGGCGCGAACCTATCATTGTTTATAAGACCACCCAATCGATCTCTCTGCTGTCCAGCGGGATAATCCGCAGGATCATGCCAAATATATCTTAAAAATCGAACCGCCCCTTCAATTGCATCCTGCCATCTGGGGTCGGTTGCATTGTAATCTATAAAAGATCGGAGAGCGTTCCCCGCACAGTTGGCATTCTTGCTGTAACGACTATCAGCCCAACCGCCATCGGGTGACTGGCTTTCGTTCAGATATACAAGTCCCCGCTCTATTGCTTCTTTTACGTCCTCCAGGTCGTACTTTGCACGACTGGTCTCTTTTTTCATATCATTTCCATAAATGACACTTGAACCGCGTTCCTCATGAAAAATTCGCATACCTGCCATAATTGTAGGTACCAAGAACAGCACGATTATACTCGCTATCATAATTCTTTTGAAAAGACTTCCCACGTTTTCCATATGAATCACCGATATTACAGTCTAGAATAGGTCGAATTATTTAACATCATACTCGTATAAATAAATATTGATACATATCTTGAATTGAGTATTATAATATTGGATGGATCGGATTACCTTCTTTCAGGCGATACCTGTATCTTTTCCAATACCTCGGTCCTTTCAACGAACCTGATCCCCATCATTTCCAATTCTTCGAGAATGGGTTCATATATCCCAGGTTCCACGGGTATACGCACGCCTGTCTGAGATATTTGACCATCAATAATCATCCTTGCCCCTATTGCTGCTGGCAGCGCTACCGTCCTCGCTATGGCCGTATCCCCGTTTGGGATGCCATAATCGACCAAAGTGGACGTTGTGTACTCTTGATGTCGGTCCGGGAACTCAGCGGTAAATTCATGGAAGAGAACGCACATATCTATATCATTCTCCTCCATTGGCATCATCTTAAGCATTTTCGAGGCGAGTACATCAAGAAGCGAACAGTCCTTCACCGGTATCTTTTCATCACTGGTAAGACCTAACCACTTCAGTCTTTTAATAATGGCAGAATTGGCCCTGAGCTTCAGAGAACTGATCAGGTCTTCGACGAGATCCCCATTACCTGTAACCAAACCTCGAAGAACTTGGGCATATGTATTTCCACCTAAATCTTCCCGGACAGTCTCATCCATATATCCCAACTCTACAATAGCCTTCAGCGTTTCACACCATCCCGGAAACCTCAGCGTTCCCCGATACACACCTTTGGAATCCGCTATTCCATATATCTCGCCGTAGGGAAGTGAATCCCTGTTTGGATAATTCTCGAATACACCAACGCCGGGAACTGTCTTGAACTCATATCCATCGAAGAGTACCGGACCTGGAACATTCACCACGACACCATCTTTCAGGAACCTGGCGGAATTCTTGCTTGCCAGAATAACCCCCTTCGGGGCCCAGGAGAACTTGTAACCCATGGGATTTGTATTGGTTTGATGGGCGGGTAGGGCACCACAGCAAGAACTGAAATTGATAATCTTTCCCCCGCGTTTCTGTACATCATGTATGATTCGCATTGCTGACATGTGATCTATGCCTGGATCAAGACCGCATTCGTTCAATAATATTATTCCTCTCTCCCGCGCGTCTAGGTCCAGCTCTTTCATTTCAGGACTTACGTAGGAAGTTGTCACCATGTTCTTGCCGTGTTTGATGCATAGTACAGCTACATTGACGTGAAGGTAGTATGGGAGCAGACTGATGACTAGATCAGATTTTATTATAAAACGTTCCAGTTCATTCTCGTCTGTAACGTCCAGTTCCATGGCTTCGCCCCGTAAATGTCCGTTGATAAGTGCTATTGCCTTAGCCATGGTTCGGCTGGCCACTTTTACTCTTATTACGCAATGTTCCAAAAGATATCTTACGAGAGGTCTTGAAACCATTCCCGCACCGAGTATTAGAACGTCTCTCATCTTGATCATACCTTATCGAGGAAAATCGGTCCGCAGAATATCAGCTAAAATACACGACCTAGGAATTAACCCAGATAACTTTCCATATACTTGAAATCAGGAGTGAACTTACCTTTATAGAGTATTATGGCATTTTTGATCTCATTAGGGAGTCGGAGTGCCTCGAAGGAGGAGTCAAAATCGGCTCTTGATAGGGCCGGAATGTAATTCTTCAATACTCCGGAAAAATACATGGAGGATTCCCAGGGGAACTCCGCCGGAAGGTTATCCACAGCCAATATACATGGTCCGTTCCCTTCCCATCCGGGCATAACTGAGTCGGTATCCACATCATAAACATACACAGGGTTGTCCGGTTGTGTGCAATGAGTGGTGCATTCTATCCCGCCTTCGATGTCACAGCTTATATCCCCAATAATTTGTAGTTTATTATTGACGTTCCCTGAGAAGAGACGGTGCACGGAGTCCTTCGTGAGCAGCCGTGGATACTTTTCATCCCAGTAATTACAGTTCATAAGAACGGTCAGGTGAGGTGTGTATCTTTCGAACACCGAGCGGTATTTCTGGGGCGATCGATAGTAATCCTGCAGTTCGAATAAGCTTTCCGGATCTCTTGGTACGACGATATGTTCCTCCTTGAAAACTACCTTGTAGATTCCATTAGCGTTCGTATGGGGAGAAATACGATCCAATTCAAGTGGATCGACCTCAGTTGGCTCGAGAATGTCCAATATGACCTGGGCCCCTTTTGAAACGTTGCCGTACCCTGCGATTCCAAATATCATCGGTCGAAGTTCCTGTGGCAATTTACCTTTATTAAGCTCATGGGCAAGCTCACGGAGAGCATCCTTTGCCCTTCCCATTGATAAATATTTATAGGCTTGTTTAATACGAAGAAAAGGTGTTTTAAATCCCAGGAAATCCAGTCTTCTCCCAAGTGCCCACAGGGTATCGATCATACCTGCTCGCCCTGCATAATGGCCAAAGAAAATCAACCGCCTACCATCAGCGTCCTTCACCAACTCGTAATCTATCAGGGTGCAACCCATCTCTACCAATCTTTTCAACATGGGTATATTTGGTCTTTGCCCTTTTATGGTGTGAGAAAAAAAGACATATGTACCGCCCTGCCAGATAAAATCACATGGGAATTCCTTGACTCCCACCACTATTGAACTCCCTGACAGGTCCTCATTTATTTTCGTTCCTATACTGGCGTATTCTCCATCCGGATATGCTCTGTTAAGGGCTGGCTGCACGACGAAGGAGACGCCGTGTTTTCGGATCAGCTTCTCCACATCATGCGGTACCAATGGAACTCTTTTTTCCCATACGCTCTTATCTTCCCTTCGGATGCCTATGATGTTTGACATTCCATATCCTCCGGAACCGGCGATCCACCTAATTCATTTAAGGTTAAGTATTTCGGAGTAATTAACTGTTTGCCATACACAGCATTGAAAGCCATGGAGGCCGGATAAATGGAATGAAACGAAGTCTATTTTACCCATGAAAATGTAAGGTACAGTAAAAGAAGCATCTCACCCGGCGGTTTCCAATCCGATTATCCGTGAAGAGACCCAAAATGTTTATTATTAACAAGAATAATACAACCGGGTACCGAAATTACCCACATAAGCTCGAACGGCTAAATTGGTAAAATGGGGATTATCATGTCCGTAAGGAATATTGAAAAAATGTTGGTGACCGGCTCAGTGGGACAGATAGGTTCCGAACTCACCGTGGAACTAAGAAAAAAATACGGTAGCGGCAATGTTGTAGCCATGGGTAGAAGAACAAAACCCTCTGAGGAACTGCTGAAGGGAGGCCCCTTTGTCTGGGGTGACATTACCGATAAAGAAAAACTTATCAATATTGTTGATGAATACGAGATCGATACTATATTTCACATGGCAGCCATACTATCAGCTGTTGGAGAGCAGAATCCACAGCTTGCGTATCGAGTTAACATGAATGGATTATACAACATCCTCGAGATCGCCAGAGAAAAAGAGCTGAAGGTATTCGGACCCAGCTCCATAGCAGCATTTGGTCCGGAGACCCCGAGAGACAACACCCCTCAGGAAACGGTACTGCGGCCCAGAACAATGTACGGAGTCACCAAAGTGGCTGGTGAATTACTCTGTGACTACTACTTCAACCGTTACGGAGTGGATGTCAGGGGACTTAGATATCCCGGTATCATCAGCTACAAAACACCACCGGGGGGCGGCACTACCGACTACGCGGTGGCCATCTATTATGAGGCAATAAAAAATGGAAAATATACCTGTTTCGTCGGACCGGATACCATGCTGCCAATGATGTATATGCCTGACTGTATCAAGGCTACCATTGATATAATGGAAGCGCCACTTGAGAACCTATTACATCATTCCGATTTCAATGTCGGGGCAATGAGCTTTTCCGCAAGAGAACTGGCAGCTTCGATAAAAGAATTTATTCCGGAATTCACATGCAGCTACGAGCCGGATTTCCGCCAGGAAATAGCTGATTCGTGGCCGAAATCCGTTGACGATTCCGCCGCCCGAAAAGAATGGGGTTGGGAACCCTGTTACGATCTCCCGGCCATGACCGAAGATATGCTTTACAACCTGAGAATTAAATTAACCCTTTGATAACTACAAGGAGAGAATCATTATGGAAAGACATCCGACAGCCTTTTTAAATGAAGAGTATCAGGAACTCGTTGAAAAGGGATTCAACTGGGACTTGAGAATTCTGCAGGGAGGTTCGACCCCCCGATGCAACGTAGACGGTAAAAAGATGATAATGCTCTGTTCGAACAATTATCTGAATCTGAGTAATCACCCACGGATCATAGGGGCGGCAAGGGATATACTGGACACTCACGGTGCGGGATCGGGTTCAGTCAGAGCCATTGCCGGGAATATGGACATTCATTTTGAAGCGGAAAGGAAATTGGCCGAATTCAAGGACAGGGAAGCTTCCCTCATATATCAGACGGGATTTGCTGTGAATGCCGGACTCATCCCTCAGCTTGCTCCTGGGAGGGAGGACATAATAATCTCCGATGAGTTGAACCACGGATCGATTATAGACGGTGTTAGACTTTCCCATGCCGCTCGAGGAGTATTCAAGCACAAGGACATGGGTGAACTGGATGACGTGTTGAAAAAGGCAGACCGTGAGGGAAAAAGACGCATCCTTGTGGTAACCGACGGCGTTTTTTCCATGGATGGAGATGTTGCACCCATGGACCAGATATGCAAGCTCGCCATGGAGTACGGGGCCATGACCTACGTGGACGACGCCCATGGTGAGGGTGTCCTCGGTCACCACGGAAAGGGGATCGGTCATCATTTCGGGGTTGAAGATAAGGTGGACGTCGAGATGGGGACATTCTCCAAGGCTTTCGGAGTTGTTGGAGGCCTGGTGGCCGGCAGCCAGGATCTTATAAATTTCGCATACAACAAATCAAGGACCTGGCTCCTTTCTGGCTCGCACCCCCCCCAGGTTGCCGCAGCTCAGCTTGCGGCCGTTGAAGTGCTCTCTGAGGAACCTGAACACTGGGAACGACTGTGGGAGAACACGAATTACTTCAAAAAGGAACTTAATGGCATGGGATTCGATACCGGTGAATCGGAAACACCCATCACCCCCGTCATGTGCGGTGAATCCCACAAGGCAAAGGGACTATCCTCCCGATGTGCCGAAATGGGAGTGTTCGCCCTACCCATCGTATTCCCCATGGTGGCGCGGGACAAGGCGCGTATCCGGACCATGATGAATGCCGGGCTAACAAAAGAAGACCTGGATGAGGCATTGAACGCTTTCGAGAAAGCCGGTAGAGAACTGAAAATAATCTGATTTCTTCGCCTATTTACCGATGACTATGGGCATCTTAGGAAAATCGTCTTCTCTTGACGATTATCACCATCAGAATGAATATTAAAGCTGATATCATACCAAAGCCGGGAGTATCTTCATCGATCCTCGTAGTCCCGTTTCCCCCGGGAGCAACAATCTCATTCGTTTGTTTCGTCGGATCGTCAGGATACAGATCGAGGGTCAAACCGGTGGTACTGGAATTTTCATTCATCCCCGAATGCCACACGTCCGGATAACCGTCGGTGTCACGGTCCAGGGATGCAGCAGGATCATGGGGGAATGCATCCAAGTGCAGGAGACTGACGGAATCTTCCGCGGTGTACCCGGGATTCCACTCATCGGGAAAGCCGTCCTCGTCGGAATCCAGGGATGCGGAAGGATCCTCGGGAAAATCATCGCTGTTATCGCCCACTCCATCGCTGTCCGAGTCTATCCACTCCGTTGGATTGTACGGAAAAATATCCAATTTCAGGCCAGTGGTGGAATTCGATTCTATTTGACCGGGATTCCATTCGTCGGGATAACCATCGCTGTCGGTATCTTTACTTGCAGCCGGGTCATTTGGAAAATCGTCGCTGAGGTCAGGCACTCCGTCACCATCGTCATCCTCATCAACATCATCAGGCAGACCATCTCCGTCTGAATCATAGGCCTGAATGTCGATAACGTTCAGTTTCAATTGTTCGGCAGGGGTGGAGTTCTCCTTTCCGTCATTGACTTTGACATATATCCATAATTCGTTTCCCATATGATCCACAAGGTCAAGCTCAACCACAAAATAACTTAGTATGGAAAATTTCTGTTCGGTGCCTTCGAATTTGACTATCAAATAAAGCTCGTCGCCGTCGATATCCGTAGCCACACCCTCAAGCGTCACATTCGGTAGCACGTGATCACCGTATTTCGGTGAAGATAGGACCAGCTCCGGCGGGTCGTTTACAGGAGTAATATTGACAAAGAACCAATCGCTATTTGTGAAATTTCCGTCACTTACAGTTATCTCCACAAGCGCGTTTCCAAAATAATTATCAATGGGAATTATCCTCAACACGTCGTTGGTGCATATCACCAGGACATTCTCACCATGCCCGTTCGATGATATGAATACCGAGAGATATTCATAATTCGTATCGGGATCATCAATATAATTGTAGAGGTAGAGAGCGGCCAATAATGAAGAATCCTCCTCAAGCTCGAAATCGGGAAAAGCATTTATCTCAGGCGGGAGAGGAACCTTGATAACCGTGACGTATATCTTGTTGCTGAGGGTGGACCCGCCCTTTGCGTCGGTTGCCCTGACCTTCGTGCTCACAACCCCGTTATATAATTTATTGCAGGTCGTATTGACGGTGAGAAAATAAGAATCGATTATTGAAAAGCACACGTCATCCGGGTGTGAATTGTAGATTATCGTGAAGTTCAGTTCATCATCGGGGGTGGTATCGTCCTCGAAGAATTCCCGGAGGTCCGCAAGACGTTTATCGGGGGAGTTCTGGAATGTGGTGAAATTGCCAATACCCTGCTCTATAGCGGGTCCTTCGTTACTGGGTTCCATTGTCAATCGAATATTCCTAGGTGCGATAATATTCCATGTGGTGACATTATCCCCGTAACCCTCTTTCTCCACCGTGAGTTTGAAGGGATTGAAGGTGGTGGGCCCAACCTTCTTGTACATCATCTGGGTCAGTGTTATGTCGGCGGCCTCACCCCGATCATTCGTAATTCCCTGGAATTCCTTATAGAGATTATTTCTCTCGAAAGTGATTTTTGCGCCGACCATGGGTTCACCGATCAAGTTCTTGACGCTCACATCCACCGGCCAGCACCGATATACTTCAGTCTGCGCGTCCTGAATATCGAGAGTATTGAAGTCATAGCTGCCGTTTATGAAGATGACTGTGCACCCGGTCCCGTTTTTCCCGGAGAGGTACATACTGGGCTCCCTGGCCGCGCCGATGATCGTATCGTTGAAGATAACCGTGGATGCCTGACCGAATAAACTATGATACCAGGAATTATTGATGAGGGAATCCTTTATCGTAATATGACTGTTAGCAACTGCCCCAATACCGTACTTGCAGTTATAGGTCAACGAATTTTCAATTAGAAAGCGGCCTCCATCGCCTCTGACCCCATACCCCGCGCCGTAGATATGGGCGTACCTGATGATACTGTTCTCGCTGTCCGCGTATATATGTATGGAGCCCCAAGGGTCCTCGTTGGTGGCCCGTTTGAAGGTGACCGGTTCAGCAAAGGTCCCGTTAACCACTATGGTTCCATGCACCCAAATATCGATTCCCCATTCGAGAGTTATATTCGTTCCAGCTTCTATCATCAACAAGGTCCCTTTTGGAATGTTGGTGTGGCTGTCCAGATAAACGTTACCATTCCACGTTATTGTCGCCCGAGTCCGTTTGAGAGATGGTGAAGCGGAATGGAAAGGTATCAGTACCGATAAGAAAAGAGCTGTTGTCATCAAAGCAAATATCACACTTTTTATTCTTTCATTCTGTAAGAGTATCATGTTTACCACCTGACGGTTAGTGAATATACATGAAATGTGTTTATGTCTTTGATAAAACTTTCCATTAATATTCAAAATTATAAGCTTCCGTATGCAGCAATGAAATTACCTCCAAAACATTCAAGAGGATTGAATACTTTCGGGCCCGTAATACAAAAAGGTGATACTAATGTCGGGATTATCGATAAAAAATGTCAGAGCAAGAGAAGTTATTGATTCACGGGGAAACCCAACGGTAGAAACCGATGTCCTGTTGGCCAATGGTCTGATGGGCAGAGCTATAGTACCCTCGGGGGCTTCCACAGGGGAACATGAAGCTGTGGAGATGCGGGACGGCGATACAGGTAGATTCGGTGGAAAAGGGGTTTTAAAAGCAGTCAGCAACGTGAACGACATCATACGGAACAAGGTGATCGGCCTGGATGCCACATCCCAACGGGAACTGGACGAACTTTTAATTGAGCTGGATGGTACGGAGAACAAAGCCCGACTGGGTGCAAATGCGATTCTTTCGGTATCACTGGGGGCTGCCAGGGCATCCGCGGCCAGCCAGGGGATCCCACTTTACCGTCATATAGGCGGAGATGATGCCCGAACACTCCCGGTCCCCATGATGAACATCCTCAACGGCGGACAGCACGCTGATAACAACGTCGATTTCCAGGAATTCATGATAATGCCGGTGAAAGGACCAACTGTAAGGGAAGCGGTGCGCAT
Source organism: uncultured archaeon (assembly GCA_964342815.1). Lineage (GTDB taxonomy): Archaea > Thermoplasmatota > Penumbrarchaeia > JASLWR01 > JASLWR01 > JASLWR01. The sequence continues at coordinate 10,233 of CAYFHS010000038.1, forward strand.
AGGCGCCGAGGTCTTTCATACGCTGAAGAGCGTTCTAAAGAAAATGAAATTGAATACCGGTGTTGGTGACGAAGGGGGATTCGCACCCGACCTCAATGCCAACGACCAGGCTCTCGAGGTGATCATGAGCGCCATAGAAGAGGCAGGATACGCACCGGGAAAGGAGATACTCATTGCGCTTGATCCGGCATCCAGTGAATTCTACGACGAAAAAGACCACAAATATGTTATTTTCCGGAAGGAAGGGATGGGAAAGGAGAAATTAAGCTCCGGTGAGATGATCCAGTACTACAAAGAGCTTTGTGACACATTTCCCATTATATCCGTGGAGGACGGCCTGGCGCAGGACGATTGGACCGGATGGAAACAGTTAACGGCCGAGATAGGCCACAGGGTACAGATAGTGGGCGATGACCTGTTCGTCACCAACACGAAAAGGCTCCAGAGGGGTATCAATGAGAAAAGCGCGAATTCCATTCTGATAAAATTGAACCAGATCGGAACGCTAACGGAGACCATAGAAGCAATAGAAATGGCTGACCGAAATAAATTTACATCGGTCATATCCCACAGAAGCGGGGAGACGGAAGACACCACCATAGCGGACCTTGCCGTGGCCATGAACACCGGGCAGATAAAGACTGGATCCCTATCCAGAACCGACCGGGTGGCAAAGTACAATCAACTTATACGCATCGAGGAAGAACTGGGTGTGAAAGCGGTGTTTCCCGGTATGAATGCCTTTCGATTATGAAACCCAAAATGGTGAGCATTTTCCACCAGAATAAAATAAAAATCAAGTCGTGGATTAATTATTATACTATCCTTTCCGTCTCATTATTATCAGGACCATTATGATTATCATCGAAAGGACTACTATGGAGATCACCACAATTGGAATTAACGAAATTACCGATCCGCCGGATTCACTCTTCTCCTTTACGGGAACCGCTTTCAGGGAGATATCCCTGACCACATCCTTTCCATCGACGTTTATAGTGACCGATTTATCCTCATACCCGTCCGAAGAGAATTTTATAACGTAATTACCGTTACCGAGATTTATTGAATATTTTCCATTATGATCCGTGCGGGTGGTCAATCCTTCCGACGTGAGCTCGACAAACACGTCACGTATTGAATTCCCCGTTTCCAGATCTGTGACGACACCGCTTATTTCATATTCCATTTCGGACGGTTCTGACTTTTCCGCAAGTTGAAAATCCAGTGTAACGTCATCCCCGGAGACCGTGACTGTTGCAGTGGAGCCAGTATAACCATTTTTTGACGCGGCAACCTCATAAAAGCCCTCCTCCACATACAGCTCGTAAACTCCATTATTATCGGTACTGGTAAAATAACCCCCGACATCTGTTTCGACACCCGCCCCTTCAATTCCGCCGCCATCCGCATCATCAGTGACCGTTCCCCTGATGTAATATTTATCCACCAGTCCCGGCCCGGAATCCTCCTCGAGAAGATAACAAACGATACCCGAACCCCAACCGCAGCCTACAATATCATTTTGGCCGTCATTGTTAATATCTCCAACGGCGATCCCCACCGGATCATCATACTCTATCCCCAGATCCAGCTCCTCCCAGGAATAACTGTTGGAATCGGTCATGCTGCCCGAATTGGACCAGACCTCGAGATTGGAACAGATATCCAATTTGCCGTCACCGTTCACATCACTTACATCCAGCTGGAAATAATCGCGGGAGCTCGGAAGGCCGGAGCTGACCTCGGTCCACCAAGTGCCCCTGATACCAGAATTGCCGTTACCTAGGTAGGCCCTGATCCCGCCTCTGATGGTGGAAACCAGATCGAGGTGCGAATCTCCGTTAAGATCGATCAATCGATTATCGAAAGTATTCCCGGTAAGCTTTAGAACCGTGCCGGTATGGCCGTCCGTCCACTTTATGGAGCCGATACCGCCGTATAGATAAACCGTAATGCCCCGGTTGTCATAGGAACCGGCCACGATATCAAGATTACCGTCACCATCGATATCACCGAGAGTCACCCCGGTATACTCGTTTGAAGTTGGAAGACCGTCGGCCGTTTCCACCCATGAAAGGCTTTTTCCCGAATGGCTGCCTAACCAGGCATGGAGGCCGTTCACGCTTCCCCCAACCAGATCCATGTGTCCGTCGGCGTCAATATCGGCACAGTATGCGGAATCATAACTGCCGGAATCCGCAGGCGATTCCGCTTCTTCCCAAACAACGGAACCACCGGCGCCGCCGTTTCCCAGCCATATGCCGATCCCATTGGATTCTCCCTCGGACCAATCCGATTCATAGGCTGCCACTATATCCGGATTGGAATCCCCGTCCACATCCACCACCTGGGCGCTGCCGAAATAATTATTACCCGGAGCAGGCAGCCCCGAAGACGAATTGATAAAGGTTTTCCCCTCATCATTGAGATAAAGGTAGAGACCGCCGGGGGAACCGCCGGGATAACCGCCCGCTCCGGCAACTATATCCAGGTAACCGTCCTTGTTAACGTCACCCAGGGTGACGTAGTTGAACTTCCCGGAGTCAGGAAGCCCGGGTAGTTCTGCAGTTGTCAGGGACGTACTGTCCCCTGTGGTGGGGTTGAAAAATACTGGAATAAATAAAAACAGCAGTACGCTGCAGGCGAAAAAGGCGATAACTTTTCTCTTATGTCTACGTAAAGCCTTACCGGGAGTTTTGTTTCCCGTCTTTCCGATCTTTTCTTTTTCCATGGGATCACCGTGGACTGGACAAGAGGGGAACGAAGGGATTTTATATAAATCAATTTTCCATTTTAATTCATTTTTACCGGACGAATCCATCCACGATTTCATGGGTATTTTTTATTTCCATTCCGGTTATATTAATAATTTAATTCAGCAATTCCATGGAAGCGGCATCGATCAATTCCCATGCTTCACGCACCTGCTTTTCCCCGGTGGTTCTGGAGCCGATTACCATACGCAGAACGTACTTTCCCCTGAGACTGGTATGGGTCAAGAATACCTTTCCCGTCTGATTGATCTTTGTCAATAATTCTTCATTGAGGGCATTCAGCTCGTTTTCACTTCGCCCGTCGTTCAGGCGGAAACATACGAGGCTGAGGTTCACCGGGGCCATAAGCTCGAAGAAATCATGTTCAGCCACTCTTTTTTGGAAATATTGGGCAAGGCGAATATGCTCCCGCACCATTCTCCGGAGTCCTTCCAGTCCATAAGAACGGAGAACGAACCATAATTTCAAGGCTCTGAACCGCCGCCCGAGCTGAATCCCCCAATCCCGAAAATTCCGTACCACCGCATCCTGTCCGGTTCTCAAATACTCGGGGTTTATCTCGAAAGTACGGATCAGGGAAGCCGGATCGGCAACGAAATAGGCGGAACAGTCAAAATTGGTCAGCATCCATTTATGGGGATTAAAGACGAACGAATCGACGTACTCGACACCATCCAGTATCCATTTCTTTTCAGGCAGGATTGCGGCCGTCCCCGCAAAGGCTGCATCCACATGGAACCATATGCCGTGTTCACTGCAGATCTTGCCGATATCTGACAAGGGATCCATGGCCAGCGATGACGTGGTCCCAACGGTGGCAACAACGCAGGCCGGGTGGAAACCCAGCTCTTTGTCTTTCATTATTGCTTTTTCCAGTTCCGAGGGGATCATAGCAAAGTTTTCGTCGGTGGGTATGTACCGAATATTATCCTTTCCGTATCCCGCTATCTTCACCCCTTTTTCAACGCTTGAATGAGCTTCTTCCGAGGCATATACGACCAGTGGAATTTCGATCCCACGACAGTTTGAATCGAAGTCCGTGGCTTTTTCTCTTGCCGTAAGCAATGCAACCAGTGTTGCCGTTGACGCCGTATCCTGGATAACCCCCGTCATTCCCTCGGGCAGACCGAGCATGTCCCGAAGCCATTCCATGACGAGCTCTTCAAGCTCCGCTGCTGCAGGAGATGTCTTCCATACCATGCACTGGGCGCCGAGACCTGCAGTTAATAATTCCGCAAGAATGGAAGGAGGACTGTTATTGGCAGGGAAATATGCAAACCATGAAGGATGCTGCCAGTGAGTGATACCAGGGATAATATAGTCTTGAAAATCCCGGAAGATGGCTTCCATGGACTGCCCTTCCCGGGGCATCTCGGAAGATAAAGCGCTGCGAATTTCTCCCGGTTTTACCGGTGAGCAAACCGGATAGGCCTCCATCCCGCCCAGGTAGTCCGCGACCCAATCGACAAATACATGACCGAAACGTCTGAATTCTTCAGTATCCATTGAGATTACCTCATTGATATTTGGTTTTATAAAAAGCGGTAAAATAGAATTTCAATCTCTATATTCACGATTCCATTGAAAAGCGCTCAATATGTTTTAAATAATGTCATGATAATAGCAAATTGATGAAAATATTGATAACCGGCTCATTGGGGTACATTGGGTCAATGCTGTCCGGCTTTTTCTCTGAAAAGGGAATAGCTGTTGTGGGAGTGGACATAAAGGACAGCGGGAATTCTGAGTTGAACAATTACAAGTTTTACAAGTGCAGCATCCTGGATGAAAAGAAGCTAAGATATATTTTCAAGCGGGAAAAACCCACCCATGTGATACATCTCGCATATATTTTGAAACCAATGCACAATGGAAAAATGGAAGATGAAGTTGATCTGACCGGCTCCCGAAACATATTGAGAATATCGAATAAAACCCCATCGGTAAAGAAGTTGATCCTATTCAGTTCCGTGAGCGCTTACGGTGCCAGAAAGGAGAACCGGTTATGGATAAAAGAAGAGCAGATACTTGCCCCGGGAAAATACAGATATGCTTTGAACAAGAAAAAGACCGAAAATTACTTCAATAATTTTTCAAAAAGGAATGATCTGAAGATCGTAATCTTAAGAGTTTGTATCGTTGTCACTCCGTCATGCACCAAAAAGAATGGAGCTGTAATGACCATCATTAAATCTCCTTTTCTTATAAAAAAGATCAAAAACTTCAGATTTCAACTCCTTCATGAAAATGATATGAATGCTCTTATGGACCGGATCGTGGAAGATGAGACCATGGAAGGAACGTTCAACGTGGCGCCGGACAGCTACATTTCCGTTGCTGAACTTTTTCCGGAAAAACGTTATTTGCCGATACCAATTCTGTTTTTAAAATTTATAATTGCGATCTTGTGGTCGCTGAGAATATCAAAAATCAATGTGGCGGGTCTGGAATACTGCATAAATGAAATAATCGTAGATCCCTCGAAGTTAATAAAAAAATATGGATACAAATTCCAATACACCACACTTGAGGGATTCGAGGATACGGTCTTAAAATAGAATTATATCCTCGGATTACCCAAAATTGTAGCCATATACACACAGGCCTTAAGTGACAAACCATAAGATCATCGCTGCCCCCTGGAATCTATAAGGAAAAAATTATTAACTGTTAATGTGATTTCAGCCGAATTCTCAGGTGAAAAATAATTCCAGGTGAATCGATGATAAAAATAAGTGATTCTACAAAAAAACATTCAATGAAAATATTGCTGGGTCTGATCATTTTGATAATGATGGGCTCAATAATGGCAACTTCCGCAACCGCACAGGATGCAACCGACGATGCAAGCACCTTTGGGATCGATAAGATATTCTCCATCACTGATGAGAAAAATCCCGAAGTAGAGGTTAGCAAGGATAGTCCGATAATGCTGGTTAACATGGCAAAACCGGTTAGATTCAAGGTCAGCTTTCAACCCGACCGGGCAGCTGTTGCCGACCCGGATGTTGATATTACGGAGCCTAGCGGAAATGAAAATTACAGAATCGTATTCGAAGTTACGAACGGAGCCGATTGGAATATTACCTGCATCATGGACGGAAACATTCAGCTTAAACACGAAGCCGTGGATTTTTATCTAACAGACAGCAGCCTAGCGAGAAGCGGTGAGGAGATCGCCGGAAAAGAGCTGATCTTCAGCCTTGCTTCCGGCGAAAAGATAGAATTCACAATCGAGGTGCAACCCCTTTCAAGCGTATCGCTGGGGGACCGGGTGGAGGTCGAAATGTCAGTATTCGATAATTCAGGTAACCTGGACTCTACTGATTCTGCGCAGTACGAGGGAGACCTTGCAGTGGAGATATCCATGAAAGATAAGCTTCCGTGGGAAATGTATATTGGATTGGGCGCTGCCGTGATAGGCCTTTTATTCGCCTTTTACCTGAGGAATATGGTAATGAAAAAGGACAGGGGAAACGAAGAAGTGGTGAAAATATCCGATCACATCCATAAGGGCGCCATGGCCTTCCTGAACAAGGAATACCGTATACTGCTATTTTTTACATTGGGTGTAACAATAATTCTTCTCGCCGCGGCCAGATTTACAGATGAAATGAGTTATTTGACTGCTTTAACATTCGTAATAGGTGCAATCTTCTCGGCCATAGCAGGCAATATTGGAATGCGAATTGCCACCGCAGCCAATGGAAGGACTGCCACGGCGGTTCAGAAAAAAATGATTTCCGGCCTCAGGATCGCTTTTTCCAGCGGGGCCGTCATGGGACTCACCGTTGTCAGCCTCGGTTTACTTGGAATCAGCATTTTCTACATAATCTTCAATGATCCAAACATACTCTTCGGATTCGGATTCGGTGCTTCCTCAATAGCACTGTTCGCCCGTGTAGGCGGCGGAATATACACAAAGAGCGCCGACGTGGGAGCGGACCTGGTGGGAAAGGTGGAAAAGGGAATACCCGAGGACGATCCCAGAAATCCGGCTACAATCGCCGATAACGTGGGTGATAACGTGGGAGATGTGGCTGGGATGGGAGCCGATCTTTTTGAATCATACGTCGACTCAATTATTGCAGCAATGATACTCGGTCTTGTGGGAGTGATGGGAGCCAATGGTGTTTTCGATCTTGGCGGCGTGGCGGGAAAGGCGGTTCTGCTTCCCATAATTATCGCAGGTATTGGTATTATATGTTCCATAATCGGGGTTGTTATAGTCAACAGTTCATCGGAGAAAAAAGAACCACACAGCATACTGAACACCGGGATCTTCGGTGCCGCCATACTTCAGAGCATCGCTTCATTCCTTGTGATCAGGTTCTGGATGGGATCCGATTATTTCGGCATCTGGGGTGCTATGATGGCGGGACTGGTCTCTGGTGTTGTCATTGGTCTTATCACGGAATATTATACCTCTGACGAATTCAAGCCCACCCGCGGTATATCAGAAGCATCGAAAACCGGACCGGCAACAAATATAATTGCCGGACTGTCATTAGGAATGTTCAGCACTGTGATACCGGTGGTCATGGTATGTGTAGCTCTCGTGTTCTCGTACTGGCAGGCGGGACTTTACGGTATCGCTCTGGCAGCGGTGGGTATGCTGTCCACCCTGGGGATCACCCTTGCCACCGATTCCTACGGTCCCGTAGCGGATAACGCCGCAGGTATCGCCGAAATGGCAAAAATGGGCAGCCAGGTTCGGGAAAGAGCGGAGAAACTCGATGCCGTGGGTAATACAACAGCGGCTATTGGCAAAGGTTTCGCCATCGGCTCAGCCGCTCTAACCGCTCTCGCATTGTTCTCCACTTACACCCAGGCCACCCACCTGTCATTCGGAAGCTTATCTCTTATGGATCCGCTGGTGATAACCGGTGTGTTCATAGGGGCTTTGCTGGTATTCCTCTTCTCGGCCCTTACCATGAATGCAGTGGGCAAGGCTGCAATGGCAATGGTGGAGGAGGTTCGAAGACAGTTCAGGGAGATCAAAGGTCTTATGAAGGGAAAAGCGGAGCCGGATTACAAAAAATGCGTGGATATCGCCACCGGTGGCGCCCTAAAACAGATGATATTCCCATCGCTTCTTGCTGTAGCAGCTCCTGTGATAGTGGGTCTGGCCCTGGGCCCGGCAGCATTGGGCGGACTTCTGGGAGGCGCTGTTGTGGTGGGTTTCCTTATGGCGATTATGATGGCCAATTCCGGCGGGGCCTGGGATAACGCAAAGAAGTACGTGGAAGCGGGAAATCTGGGAGGCAAGGGATCAAATGTGCACAAGGCCGCGGTGGTGGGTGATACCGTGGGTGATCCGTTCAAAGACACATCCGGCCCGGCACTAAATATTCTCATCAAGCTCATGAGCATAGTTTCCCTGGTATTTGCTCCGCTGTTCCTGCTTCTTCACTAATATTGAGTGAGATTACCATGGGAAGACCCGCCATAGGACAGAGTCTATAGGTCGTTATTATGGTAAGATTGTGTGGAGCTTGCAGCAGGGCATTCAGGATTCCGTACCGCATGATGTTATTATGGTGTAAAGAAGAAAAAATGTATGTGTGTCAGCATTGCTGGACCAAACATTGCGGCGAGGGGCATGCAAGGGGTGCAAAAAATATAGGCAAAAATCCCCTGGTTTTATTTTATATAGCAACGATTATCGCTTCTTTTGTACTGCCATTCTCCCTTTTAGGCTGTTATAATTATTACGTGAAGTATGAATGGAGCTCTCTTGAAAGTACGGATGTTGTCAACATTACTGGCGATAGGCTTTTCAGGTTGGAAGGATTCATGAACGAGAGCACCGATCGCGTGATCTTTCCCCCCGAGAAACTTTCAAATAAAAATGAAAATAATTTCATATTCAGCGATTCTACGGGTTCTGTGCAGGCCAGAACGGATCGGTACATGGAAATAGAGAAAGGTCCTCACGCTATTCGCGAAGGAGGTAACAAGGCGGAGAAAGTCTACAAGGGCGGAGATGAGGTCATAATCATCGGAAAGCTGGTGGAGGGTAAAAAGAATTTGACTTTGCAGATAATATGGATGGGTACGAACGAAGAGGACATTCCTCCCTTATATCCGTTGGCCGCGTTGAGCATAGGTAGTGTTGCACTTTATCTTCTTGTTTGTTTTTTCGTAATGATCCTTTGCATCTATCGTGGCTGGGAACACGACGGATCTAAAGTAAGCAGGATTGAGGTCCCGATTACGGATATGGATAAACCCAAACCCGACGATCTGGACTGGTATGATCTTAGGTCATTCTGGGTTAAGCAGGGTAATAAACCAATTTTTACTTACAAGAGGGGTGGTCAGATTCTGAAGATAATATGGATCCTGGTAGTTCTGGGGTTCGCGATAATATACTTGTACGTCGATCCTTACAGAGTAAATGACTTTATCTATTTCTCTGCTTATGGATTATTGGTTTTTCCCATACTAGTCATTTCTACCGGCGTTTATTTCAATCGGAGTATACTGAGTCCCAGCGATTTCGCAATGTCTCAAAAGGGTGTTCATATGTACTACGAGGAACCCGTCGAAAGGTTCCTGACATATGATTTCCTTGCATGGAATGATATAAAAGGGTTCTACAAATTTCGAGCTGGGAGGAGCGTGGAGTGGAAAATAATCAAGACAAACGGTGTCAAGGTGGATATTAATTTTCTAGGGGCTGAAAACAGGGATACTGTCATAGGAAAATGGAAAAAGATGACAAAAAAGAAACTTAGAAAAAAGTGAACGAAATGATAGAGGGAAAGGGCATGATTCTCATCCCCATTCCACTCCATCATTCCACCGGTCATCATCATCATCGAACCCATAATCGGATTCCAACGAACCTTCATCATACCGCGGATCATCAGCGGCATTATAATCGTATGAGCTAGACCTTCGCGAAGCTTTGCGGGGTTTTCTCCATTCATCAACCATTTCCTCGGGGAGAGAAGAAAATCTTTTTTTCATTTTACCCCTCAGGACCAGAAAGATCACTAGCAAAGCAAGTAAAACCACCACGAGACCGACTATCAAAAGTCCAAGACCAAGGACACTGGAACCCTGCTCGTTCGCATTACTGTCCGGTTCCTCCACCGATTTACCAACTAGAGTAATAATCGGAGAAAGGACGTGGGCCTCGTCGGTTCCATCGGATACCGTGATCCTGACTTTATATCGACCTTCCCTTTCCCCTTCCATCGACCATTCCCATGATCCCGCCTCCCAATTGAGATCACTAGCAAGAGTTTTTATGACGTTCATCTCCCCATCCAGAAGTTCGAGGGATATTAGCATCGAGTCTCCATCCGCATCGTGGGCGGTCCACTCGATTTTATATATTTGGGGTATTGCCTCATTGGAACTGATAGCCTTTATGGTGATGGTAGGGGGTGTGTTGATTTTTGGCAAGTCCGGTTCCGACACGTTCTCCGGTATAGCGATCATCACGACGGTATCCTCGGAGGACCTGGCGCCCACCTCGTCCGCCACAACCAGTGTGATGACGTAGGTCCCGGCTTTTAAAGGGCGGAAGCTGGGGGTGGAAGAATTCTCATTTTCAAATAACAATGACGGATGGGAAGTGCAGTTCCAGTCCCAGGTCGTGATGTTGCCGTCCTCGTCGAAGGAATTGGTACCATCGAGGACCACTGTTTCATTTACACGTATCATCCGATCCTCTCCGGCATTTGCCACGGGCCGTTCGTTCACGTAAATCGGTTTTTCGAGAACGGTAACATTAACAACATCGGAGTTGTATGACCAGAATTCCATCTCGTCCATGACCCTCAGAGTAAATACGTATACTCCTGACATCCGCGGTACGAAATAAGGAGTCGAGGAATTCGAATCGTTCAATACCACAGCATGGCTTGTGCAGTTCCAATCCCACGCAAGAATTTTACCTTCAGTATCCCACGACCGGGAGCCGTCAAGGTCCACCCTTTCCATGGTGTATGCGGTAACGTCCCCTCCGGCGTTAGCAATAGGGGGTCGGTTCACTTCTATCACTGTAATGTTAACCTGGCTTTCCTCAGACCAGGCGCCCTGATCATCCCTAACAACCAAAGTTAAAGCGTATATCCCCGGCATCGTGGGCGTAAAAGTCGGGGATGATGAGTTTTCGTTGATAATGGGAAGGGTCGGGTGAGAAGTGAAGTTCCAGTCCCATGTGATTATTATTCCGTCGCCGTCCCATGAGCTGGAACCGTTCAAGGTCACCGATGTATTTGAATTACAGGAATAATCCAATCCGGCATTAGCGATTGGTCTGAGGTTTGCCGGAGGGTTCGCGGTTATGTTGACAACATCCTTCCAAAGACTCCATTTACTGGAATTGTCCCTCACTCCAAGCTCGATAACGTACTGGCCTACGACATCTGTCAATATGGATGGATTTACAGAGGTATCATCAGACAGTTCCGCCACGCTCCCTGGAGGTTTCGAGACAAATGCCCAGCTGTAATCCACGATGGTCCCGTCGGGATCGCTGCTGCCGGAAGCGTTCAAGTAAACGGTCTCTCCCACGGTAACCGTCAGGTCGTTTCCAGCGTCAGGAACCGGTGGTCTATTGAAAGACGTCATATCGTTGAGGTATACCTCGACTCCTATGGACGAACTTGAAGACAGACTTGAATCGGATACGATGATATCCAGATCTCCATCGTTGTCAACGTCAGTCATAAAGGAACCCGAATAGGCACCTGCTGTGGGAAGCCCCTGGGTGTACCTTGTCCAGTCACATGCTCCTCCTGCACCGCCATCGCCAAGATACAGCTTCACACCGTTTCCATCCATCTGACCTGTGAGGAGATCGATATTTCCATCGTTATCCACGTCCCCAGTGGCGATCTGGCCGTGAGTGGCGAAATTTGGAAGACCCGAACTGTTCGATTCCCACTTCATGGTTCCTCCGGCCCCGCCGTTTCCTGTGAATATATAAATCCCATTCTGGCCGCTTGACACTATATCGTGGTTTCCGTCATTGTTCACATCAGTAATATTAATACTGTGATATGTACCGCTGCCGGGGAGACCGGAAGAGGCGGAATTCCAGCCAGTGCCGCCGTTTCCCAAGTAAGCTTTAACTCCCGAGTCGGAACCGGCTACAAGATCCGTATTACCATCCCGGTTCAGATCTCCAAGGCAGATACCATAATGTTCTCCATTTGAGGGGAGACCTGTGGATGCAGGAGTCCAGGAACCGCCGCCGTTTCCTAGCCAAACCTCAATCCCACTTCCTTCACCTGCAGCGGCAATATCAATGTCGGAATCCGAATCGACGAAACCCATATCAACCGCCAGGTACGATCCCGTGGAAGTTGGGCTATTCCCGGACGTCCACGTGACCGTGGGACCCCCGCTTGAGAGCCAAATACCTATACCGGTTGTGGATTCCACGGAATATCTCGTCTCGTAGGGACCCACGATATCATCCGCCCCGTTGCCGTCTATATCACCAATGGCAATCTGGCCGAATGCGCCTTCGTCGGGAAGTCCGACGCTGGAATTCGTCCAAGAGCCAGCCCCATTGACATTTAGCCATGCGCCCATACCAGCACCAGCTAAACCATCCCGTGGGAAAAGACCCGAGGCAATATCTGGCTGATTATCGTTATTGAACAGGCCAAGTCCTACAGTAACGTAAACTCCCGTATCGGGGAGGCCTGTGGATGATTCGGTGAAACCTGAAAGTGCCCTGGACCGGTATTCGACTTTGATCCCAGCACTCATGGGCAGAAGGATTAATATCAGCGTACCGATAACTAGAATGGTTTTCAATTCGAGCCGTTTTTTCGTCATGCTGGATATACCCCTTAGAGAGCCTTTTTTGGGAGTAAGTGATTGTTAGTAAAGAGAGAATTTCATGTTATCAATCAATATAGCTTTTATCCTTTATAAACCTGCACGGGTATTTCTTGGAATGTTATTGAAATTCTTGTTTTATTCCAAATTAGACTGAATAACACAGACTTTATTTTCCTCATTCGATTTATCTATCAGTCGTTAGAATACAAGAATCTTCCGTGCAGACCGCTCCTCCAGGTGCATCCCCCTCATCAGACTGACCTTTGAAAGTATCTCTAAAAAGGGCTTTCAACTGGTCGGTTGTCAAGGCCCCGTCCACCCTTTTTACGACTTTTCCGTTCTCAAAAAAAAGCGTTACTGGAAAGAGATTCCCCACCTTGTACCGCTTCACGAGAAAAGTGTTTTCCTCCTCAACGTCACCCACCATTCCAGCCTCTCTTATGACCCATTCCAGATTCAGATGGATTCGGCCCAGAGGAATTTCGCCCAACTCACCGATCCTGGTTTTTACTTCGTCGTGATAGATAACACAGGCCGGGCAAAGGAAATGATATACGATCACGGCACACCGGTCCTGGTCTATGAACCGGTCAAATGATCTTTCCGCGCGCAAGGTCTTGATCTTTGCCATCCGTACCACCTGATCTTAGACTAAGGAAAATCTAACGGAATGAAAAAGAAATTATTTTCTTCCATCCTTCGCCTTCTTTAGAACATCAATTAGATATATGGCCACCGCATGACCTCTTTTAAGGAGCTGGTCGAAGGTCTCGGGACCGAAATTCTTCTCTTCGACCAATTTATTAAAATCATCCAACCCGTATTCCTCGGGAATATCAAAATCTGTCATCAGCAAGCCGATCTGTTCCCGTTTTTCCGTAACAAAGCCGTTAATCACTCCAAGATGCTCCTTGAAGAGTTTGCCCCAGTTGGCCTTATCGGGATTGGCCTTTGCCTCCATCAATCTGGCGTTGAGAAAAGGAAAAAAACGATTCTCGATCCGGCGCGAGCAGTCCGGGCATTCCCAGTAGGGCTCCACCGTATTTGCGGAAAATTCTTTTCGGCACTCATCGTTCCCGCATTTGATGATCATCTTCATGGTCTACAACTTCCCGAGAGAAATTGGATGATTAAGTAATTAATAAATCGAGTGACGAAAAAGTTGTAAATAAATTTTTCGTCACTCGTTACCGAAGAAACCGCGCAGCACAGGATGCATCTCCATCATCTGTTCCTTGCCGATCTCCTCGTACAGACGTATTATAATTCCTACTGCGAGCAACACGCCCGTACCCGAAGTATTTCCAACTGTTCCTATCATATCTGCAATAGCTGCCAAACCGCCAACGAATGCACCGGATATGACCGTCACCATTGGTATATACCGCTTCAATACCTTTTTCAGTACCCTCGGATCACGACGGAAACCAGGTATCTGCATACCGCTGTTCTGGATTTGTTTAGCCACATCCTCGGGACCCATATTCGTGGTTTCGATCCAGAACTTCGCAAAGAGGATGGAGCCAAATATCATGATACCGAGATAGACGAGCACGTGCACTATCACCTGCCAATAATTATGGTCCGGGACGTAATTTTTATAACCGTCCCAGTTCAGCATTGGCAGGAACCACTGGTGAACGCCATCCACTCTCGACACGTACCACGCTCCCCCTGCGAAAGGTTTTGTTTCACCAACATGATAAGCGCCTATCCACCATTTCCCCCCTATCAGAGGGATCTTGCTCATAGTAGGATGGCTCCACAGAAGAAGCGAAAACATGTTGACATTGGCGAGAAGAGCCGACATGAGAATAACCGGAATATTGGATGCATATATCAGCCTGATGGGATATCGGCCCCTGGCACCCCGAACCCGTCCGTGAGCCAGCGGGATCTCGATGCTGGTGGATTCCAGATAGGCCACAACCAGGAATATCAGAACGGTACCGATGAGATACAACACCGCGTTCGGCGGATGCAGGAAGAGTTTCTCGAAACCACCTCCTGAGAACTCACCTATGCTCATGTTCCCGATGAAATAAATGGTCTTGGGTATCACTCCCGAGGGTGGATTTGTTATGCTTAGAGCCTGACCAGCCGTGGTGGGCATCCAGTTCAGAGTACCTGTGAATATGGCCTGGGCGACGCCTGCACAGATGAACATGGAAATACCGCTTCCGATACCCCATTTGGAAACAGTTTCGTCCATCAGAAACACGATATAAGAGCCAATGGCCAATTGTATTATGATGAAAAATTTGGCCCATCCGCTCCCAAGAGCTCCAGAAAAGGCTGATGACGGGGTCAGGTAACCGTATACCTGGGGAATAGCCTCAACGAAGATCATCACAACGACCAGTATTTTCTGCGTTCCCTGATAGATCGCCTTGTCCTCGGGGTCGCTCATGTCCAGTTTTATAATTTTCGCACCCACGAAAAGCTGCAAAATGATGGAGGCAGTGACGATTGGCCCTATACCCAAATGCATGAGACTCCCGGAGGCTCCCGCCATAATGGCACGGAACTCCGAGAACATATCCATGGTCTCGCCGAGACCATATATCATAACATTGGTCAGTACGAAATAAAATAAAAGAATCCCCACGGTCCAGAGCATCTTCTTTCTGAAATGTACATGCCCTACCGGTTTCTTTATGGAGGGATACCTCTTAATTATAGGTTCAAGGTAGTACAGTTTGCTTTTTCCTTTTTCCACCATGGTCATTCACCATAAGGGACGATTGGGAGCTTCTGGTCTTTATTACTTAACGAGCTTTACCTTTCCACCGGCTTTTTCTATCTTGGCCACGGAATTGCTGCTCGCTTTCTTCACTTTTATGTTCAATTTATGCCTTACATTCCCTTTCGACAGCAGTTTATCGTACCCCGCCTTTGTAAGGTCGATTATTATTACCTCACCTCTTTTCTTAGCCGCCCCTTCCTTTATCAGTGTCTGGAGAATGTTTTGTAATGTTGTGAGGTTTATGGCTTTCGTCCGATCCATTATGGAACGGTGACGCTTGAAACCATGCCGTCCAAAGTGGTCTCGATCATTCTTCAAGAGCCACATGAAACGGTGTTTGTGAAGTCCTGCATTGCCTCGGCCCCCCCTCATACCGGCACCACGCCCCGCCTTTTTCCCCCGGCCGTGAGTCCTGCTTCCACGGAATCGCTCCGATCTTTTGCTACTCATCTAAATCATCCTCCCGATCAGATCGTTTATCTTTTTACCCCTGTAACCCAATGCGCCGCCCTCCACGAAGGAGCGTTTGATCCCCTCGTACCCCTTTAAGGGTGGTGCGAGTCGAAAAAGAGGCTTTATTTCGTTTAATTTCTTGTAATCCACCTTTCCCCGATGAATGGCTTTGATCAGCTCATTGATATCCTTGAAATCGGTCTTTTTTTGGACATAGCCAGGAGTAAGCGGCTTGTCACCGACCAAACGGCCTCGCTTGATGATCAATTCGCGGATAGTCTGCGGACTCACTTCACCCCATGTGATATAATCTTTCGCTTTTTTAAGCATTCCCGTGTAATACGGGGTATCCGGTATAAGAACGCAGTGGTTAACCTTGTTCAACCTCAGATATTTCATGGTATCCCGGATACTGTAATTGACATTTACTTTTCCCCTGACCCTGATGACTGCGTACATCATTATTTATCCACCTTCCCTAGTACTATATTCAAGTCATCTTCCTGGTCCTTCATGGTGCGCGTGCTGGAAGTTTTCGTCAAAGCGTCGAGTACTGCTTTCGCATAGTTAACCGTCGTACGGGTTTTACCAGTGGTAAATCCCCATACGTCCTCGATCCCGGCAAGTTTCAGAATGTGTTTGGCCACATCACCCACGGCGAGAGAGATGCCCCGGGGGGCCGGTTTGAAAGATACCCGAATGGATCCACATTTTCCATGGACCTTGAACGGGAATGAATGGGGGGTGCCACAACCGCACTCCCACGAGCCGCATCCCCTTTTCACCTCCACCACTTTCATTTTCGCATTGTCGATGGCCTTGCGGATGGCAGGTCCGACCTCTTTTCCTTTGGACTGCCCAATGCCAACATAGCCATCCTTGTTTCCAACCACAGCTGTTATGGTAAAACGTACCCTCCTACCGGAATCAGTCATTCGCTGAACCATATTTACATCTAGGACCTCGTCCTCCAGGTCGGGAAGCAGTACATCCACTATTTCCGGTTCGCGAATTGGAAGGCCAGTGGCCAGTGCTTCACCGATATCGGTTATCTTCTTACTTCTCACCAACCTGCCGAGACGGGTAGAAGGTTCCCATATCTCGTAACGCTCCCTTGCTCTGCGCTGTCGAATATCTTCCTTGCTGCCAGTCTCCCGTACCTTCTTTTTGATACCCGTCACCAGTTTTTTCTTGACCACTGCCGCCTCCGAGATGTCCACCTCCTTGACCTTTGTATCGATAGCTTTAACAACCGAATCCTCAGGGACTTCTTTCACGGGCTCTTCTATGATCTCCTCATTGTCATTCTCGTTCTGCCCTTCGCCCTTGGACGTTTTGGCCTCTTTCTTCTGTTTGCGTTTCGCCTGTTCGTCCAATTTCCGCTTGTTCTTGTCCATCTTTTCACCCCCTCTCGAGTATTAGTTCTTTTGTTTTATCGAAATCAGCTGCAATCTCTTCACCTATGAATTTACCGTGGACCGCATCCCCGGAAGGTAATATTGATTCACCATGAGGTATATCCACACCGGCATCCAGAACCCCTTTCAGAACAGCAAAGGCCTTGGAACCTTTCACGGGTACGCTCAATCCTATGTCCAGCACCGCTTGAGAGATGCCTTTCTTCATAGCCCGTTTCCCAGCCAATAAACCCGTGAGATAGGCCGCTGGGGTATTGGAAAAAGAGTGTGTCCATCCACGGGAGCCAAGTTCCGTTGACAGGGCAGTTGCCCGCACCAGATCTCCAGAAGGGTGATATTCGATGACCTGGACTATGGTTTTACTAAGGGTCTTTCTCACAACTAACCGGTGCTTTCCCGACTTTAGAAGGGCCAATCGTTTCCGATAATCGGTCTTCCCTTCCCTTCTCCTCCTGAAAGGCACTCGGGTGATTATATTCTTCTTTGTCAAATTATTCAACCCCCTTTACGATCTTTTTTCTCCGAACCACCTTACGAACTACCTTCTTCGTAGGAGCACCGAATTGGATTTGTGGAAGCTCTTTCTTCTTTTCAAAGGCGCCTTCGGCCTTCATATGAGCCATGAGGTGTGCCCTTGATTTGAACATTCCGCCATTGGCCTTTCGATAATATCTCCGATAGATTGTTGAATCGATCTTTTCATCGGCCTTCAATTCTCTCAACTGCGACCGAAGTGCACGGATTGTCTTCATCCACCGCTCCTTTTTAGGCGCGCGGGCTCCCTTTGCTCCCTTTCTCCTTCCATGACCTTTCCTGCGACCCTTTCTCTTCTGTTCCGCCCTGTGTTTCGTCCTAGCCGATGATACGCCTTTTTTCTGTTTTTTCTTGATTAATTTAGAACTGATGAGGGAGCGGACATCCCCTCTGGTAACCGCCTCGGAGATCTCCTCCATGGCAGCCGGGTCCAGCCAAACCCGGTCCGAACCGCATTTCAACAACGAGCGGGCCATGCGTCTCTGCAGTCTCAGATTCATCTCGTCACCCCCGGATTGAGTATCCGAATCTTCAACTCGGCTGCCTTTTTCTCGATGATTTTCCTTTTCCTCGTTCCTACACCGTGACCGATTCTTGCAGCCTCCAATGAAGGATTAATTGTTTCGAGATCATTGGGATTGTATACCAGGACCTCTTTGAAGCCCGATGGATGAAGGTTCCGGACTTCTCTGGGCGAGCCGTAGCCTATACTCGGCATCTTCGGACGGTACTTTAAGCTCCGTCTCATCTTTGAATGAAGCCCTCGGGGTTTGCGCCACTTTGTTCCCAGACGCTTATAACGAAACCACTCCTGTCGCCTGAAGGTTCCCTTTTTAGCTTTACGGGCTTTGCGAAGGTTCAGTGTATGTTTCATTTCCGGTGAAAGATCGGGTTTCTTTTTAACAATGTATCCGGGTCCGCCAAGCTCTCCATCTTCAATCTCTTCATCCAGCTCTAGATATTCGTCCTCCTCCTGACTCTCGGACACATCGGAAGAATCCTGGGTTTCGGCAAGATCAGGCTTTGTTTCCTTTTTCTTCGTTCGTGCCATGCTATCGCCCCTTGCTTACTATGTATATACCATCCTGGAAGACCCGAGGATCGTAATGTTTAATATATGTGGCCAACTCGATATTTGCTGCAGTCTGGCCCACTTCCTCTTTATTAATACCCCTTATCGTTACCTCGTCACCGCTTATCTGTACCTTTGTTTCTCCAACTATCTTCGCTTTGCGTGGTGCTGCTTCACCCAGGAAATTCTCGATATAGAAACCGTCCTTCTTGACGGTGGTCTTCATGGGAAAATGAGAATAAACTATTTTCATACCGTATTCAAAACCTTCGGTTACTCCCCGTATCATATTCTTAAGATGGGCCTGATAGGTCCCAAAGAGAGCTGCGTCCTTCTTTCGAGGTTTCTCTACATAGATTCGTAAAGCTCCCTTTTTTACTGAAACCTGGATACGGGGGTGGTAAAAGGACTTAACAAGCGTCCCTTTTGGACCATCGACCTTGATTTCATTGTCCTTTTCGGACACCATCACGTCATCCGGAGGACTGATGAACTTTTCCCTGAAATAATGTTTGATCATGGTGTGCACCCCCTAATATACATAGGCTAAAAGTTTGCCTCCGGTATTTCTTTCCTTGGCAGTCTTGTGAGAAAGGACTCCGCGGGGTGTTGTGAGTATGAGTACCCCAAAACCCTGGGCTGGTAGAAAACGCGCCTCGTATTTTTCCATGAACTTCCTTTTCACGGAGTATCGCGGTTTTATCGCACCGCAGTTATTGATGTTTCCAATTAGTTCAACCTCGAAAAAACCACCGCGGTTGTTCTCTGCGTGCTGAAACGAACCGATATATTTATTCTCCTGCATAACCTTCAGTACCCGACCAATTAAATTGGAAGCGGGTCTTATTCGGCAATGCCTCTTGCCTACGCGTTCGGCGTTCTTCAAGCCGACCATCACATCGTTTAGTGGATCGTGTTGCAAGTTTACCCCTCCTTATTAGGAAAATTTTTTAAAACCAATCTCTGGTGCGATCTCTCTGAAACACTGCCTGCATAGATGCATCCCGTATCTCCTGATGATGCCCCTTTTTCTACCGCACCTTAAACATCCTTTTTTTCGTCCGTATTCTTTGGTGGGTCTCAAACCTTTCTCTGCCAAATGAATGCCTCCTGCCTTTACTCCAGTTTAACCACTTCCACATCGAACTCCTTATTCAGGAACTCGTAAGCCTCATCTTTCGAGATCCGCTGTTTGCTCGAAAGTTTACGGCTCCTCATCTTTCTTTTTGAAATACGATATCCGTTTCTCTTCAAAGAAACGCAGACATCCATTCCGAAAATCCCTATCTCAGGGTCGTATTTCATATCCTTGAAATCGGTAAAGTCCGAAATCCCAAAGGAAAAGTTGCCGCAAAGATCAAAGGAATAACTGGCGATCTTGTTTTGTTTTATCCAGAACGCCCGCTTCAGAAAATCTTCAGCATCATCTTTCCGAAGGGTGACCTTGCAGCCTATGGGCATCATCTTCCTTATACCGAAATCTCTGTTGGTAGTGCGGGAGATGGTCCTAACTGGTTTTCTCCCTGTTAACAGATTTATTACCTTTTCTGCCCGGATAAGCTTTTCACCCGCTTCACCCACGCCAATGTTCACCACCACCTTATCGATGGCCAGTGCCCTCATGGGATTCTCTTGGGCACCATTCATATAACCGTCACCTCCGGCACCGTTATTTCAGGAGTCTTCTTACCTATGACGAAGATGTAATCCATTATGGTCGATATTCCACCTTCCAGCGTCACAATGTTGGGTTTGGACGATTTGGTTATTGTAAAATCTTCTATCCTATATATGCTGCCCGCGTGTGCGCCGCCGATGACCATTGCCAAGTTACCCTTGGAAAACTTGTAAGCTCCGAGCATCTTCTGGCTGGGGATCTCTATCTTGAGAACATCCTTAGTCTTGAAACGGTCCTTCTCAATTAAAATATTCCTGCCGTCATGAAGGTTCAGTTGGATCTTGTTTCCTTTGAGAGTGCTCTTATCCATGATCTTTACCATCTTCCAGATCGAGTTTTCTTTCGGAATAGATGTGAGGACCAGTTTACCCCTTTTATCAAACAACACTCGATAAAAGATATTGTTCTTGGGAATGGAGAATACGTCCATGAAACCAACTGGGTGTTTGGGATTGGTTATCACCTTTCCGTCTACGAATACGTCCCTCGCTGCTAGTATCTTCCTTGCCTCGCTGGCGTTATCGCAGAGTTCCAGCATGTCCCGTAAAACCACAAGAACCGGTACGGACCAATCCTTGGAATGCGGACCCGGCGAGGTTTTCGGCGCCCATTTATAGGTCTTCTTTGCTAGCTTCCATCTCCTCGGAATGGTCAATCTCTTTTGATGTTTTTTCACTCATTGCCCCCCGTTTTAGTTTTCAATTTTTCCCGCCGTTTGGGATCACTGAGGTCCAGCTTCACCACTTCCAGGTTGGACGGGTGGATCAACTTTGGGATTGATTTGCCATCTGCCTTGGTAAGAGCGGCCTTCTCCACCGCTACCATCATTTTATTCATATGCACCTCGGAAACCTTACCGGTCAGTCCCTTGAGACCACCTCTCATAACCCGGACCGTATCGCCCTTTCTTAGCCGGACACACCTTTTTTTGTACTTTTCCCTCAGGTCCCCGGAGAGATGTGAGCTTAACTGCCTTCCTTTAACATGTAAAGGCGCATTGTAATGATATTTACGCTGTTTTCTCTTCTTTGAAGATTTTATCGGCATCCGTACCACCTTGAAATTCATTTATTTACACAATTGTAGACGCGGTGGAGGCAATTCGGGGCCATCTCTCCGCCGCCTCTCTTGCTACCGGGCCTTTTATATCAGTCCCTTTGGTTTCCCCATTGGGCGTCGTCAGCACGCAAGCGTTATCCTCGAATTGGACCATGGTACCATCCGTTCTTCGAAAAGGCCTTTTCTGTCTCACTACTACGGCATTTATTAGTTTTTTCCTCAGCTCAGGAGTCCCTTTTTTCACCGATACGATAATAAGATCGCCTATACCGGCCGCCGGATACCGCCGGTGAACTCCGTGGTATTTCAGTACGTTCACCAATTCCACGATCTTGGCACCAGTGTTGTCCGTACAGACGAGTCTCGCCCCTGTGGGCAGACCCCTTGTCTGAGTTCCGGCTAATCCTTTCATATGGGTTTCCTCCGCTCGATTATGACAAAGGATATTGTCTTTGAAAGGGGTCGACATTCAGCGATCCTCACCTTGTCTCCGATCCGGACTCCCAGACAGGGTGGATTGTGTACACTGTGCCTAGATGTCCTTTTTTCGTATCTTTCGTACTTCTCAATGTAGTACAGCCTCTCCCTCTTAACCACGGCGGATTGGTTCATTTTAGTGCTGGACACGATCCCCTCTAGTATCTGTCCTCGGACAGAGAGTTTTCCATGGAAAGGGCAGTAGACATCTTGGCATATTTTTTTCGGCAATGGGACTGAAATGCCAATGTTTCTGGCCTTTTCTGCTCCCGTTTCACTCTTCGCCCTCACGATGGATTTGGTACGTAAGGTTTTTTTCTTTTTCACCGTTTTCTTGGCCGACTTTGAGGCCGAGGCCGATTTTTTTTCTTTGTCCGCCTTCCCTTTCGTTGTCTTTTTGCCAGTGCCGGCCGTCGGTTTCTTTTTCTTTCCGGCCGATTTCTTCGCTGACTTGTCATCATCACCCATTTGATCACCAACTTGAATAGTTATTTTTTCTTAGGATATACCATGTATACGAAGGGAATCCCCTTATCGGGATCGCCTCCCTCGTTTCTGTTTCACAGGTCGCAACCGTTTCGTTCTGTCCTCGCTTCTTATTCGTATAGTACTTCCATCCACCTCGAACGGTTCACCCTCAATGGTGAATACGAAAGTGTTTCCCGCTTTCGGTATTTTGATTCTTTTTTTTCCAATGTCGATTTCCAGCATGTTCTTCGATTCATCCACCACGGTCCCCTGGAGCCCAAGGTAACCTTCGGCCCGAGATTCTTTCACCTTTACCGGTAGTCCAATGAATTCATGCTGAAGCAAATTTCTTTCGTTCCTCATCTCTCCTCAACTGAAAAGCCTAGTTTTTTTAATTCTTCGGTCACTCTCTTGGAATGGTCCCCTTGGAGTTCGATATTGCCCTTCTTTACGGTACCACCTGCAGCACATCTTGTTTTCAGTGTCTTTGCAAGATCCTCCAGGTCGATAGCAGTTCCGTCGATACCCTCCACGATGGTAACTATCTTCCCATAACGCCTTTTTGTGGTGAATATTCGTATCTCCTGCTGTTCCCGGGCTATATGTTCACAAGCGCAGATCTCCTTTGGAAGACCGCAAGTTATACAGATCTCTCCCATCAGCGCTCACCCTCCTCCCTCATGATGGTCAGGAGCCTTGCGATATCGGATCGCAGAGCCCGGATCTTCCCGGGACTTGCAGGTGCACCTCCCATGGCGGCCACACCTCGCTCGTACATCAGTTCACCACGGAGTTTTTCCAGCTTTTCTTTTTTCTCTTCCTTGCTCATGGCTCGTATCTCATTTCCTTTCAATACCGTCATTTGTGATCACACGCTCCTTGGTGTTATAAAAATTTGATTCCATATCACCTCATTTAATCTCATTTGTCAGAATCTTCATTCGAATTATTTTCGGCCGTTTTTGCAGGATCGGCTGAAGGGCCATCCGTTACCTTTGCGGCCTCTACACTTTCTTTTTCCTTCTTGTCCACCTTGTCACTTTTGTTTTTGGACTTTGATTTGGATTTCACCTTTGATTCTTCTTCCTTTTTCGAGCTTTTCTTCTTTTTAACCGCTTTGCTCTTTTCTTTTTTCCCCGCTTTCTTCTTCTTTTTTTCCTTCCCCCCATCATCTTCCTCGCCAGCCATGATCATCTCCACCACAGCATCCCCAGTATCTTCAATCGGACCTTCTTTCTGCTTATCTCCATCACCCGGTTCCTTTGGTGCCAGCAGTATCAACTCCTCTTCTTCTTCCGGATCGGGTTCCCTTATCTCCACCTCGTCGGGGAGTCTGGCGTTGGCATCCATTATCATTACCTTCACACCTATGGCACCGAGCTTCTTCTTTGCCACTGAGAATCCTATATCCATCCATTTCAGAGCAGTATCACCGCAGTATTTGATATGGCCTCGGGAGAATTTTTCAGTTCTGTGTCTCTGCCCAGTCAGTTTCCCCGATATAATGATCATACACCCCTTTGCCCCCCCGTCCATGATACGTCTAACCGTGGAATGTCCGGCTCTTCTGAAGTGCCATCCTCTCTCTAGGGCGGAAGCCAGTTTCTGCGCCATGATCTGTGCGTTCACATTGGGATTCTCAGAGTCTCCTACCTCTATCTGAGGATTGTCAAAATGGAATTTTTCTTCGACATCTTGGGTCAATTTCTTAATGGTCATTCCCTTTCTGCCTATAACCAGACCCGGTCTTTCCACAGTCAATACGATACGGGTTCCATGAGGTGTACGCCGGATCTCCATTCCACCAAAACCTGCTCTCTCGATATCTTTTTTGATGGATTCCTTCAGAAGAACTCGACGGATCTTCTCCTTGATAAACTTCCGCTCGGAGGTCATATCTCTTCCTCTCTTTCTTCGATAATTATCTCAATATTTACAGTTGCTCTGACCTTTGGTGTTGTTCGACCGCGTGCTCTGTGAAAATAACTTTCCGTTGTTTGACCTCTGTATGCGGATAGATGAGTGATGACGGTAGACTCGGGATCTATACCCTTGAACTCCGCATTGCTCTTCACATCTTCAACAAGTTTCAACAATAGAGCGGCGGCCTTTACGGGATACTTACCAGGGCCTATTTTCCCTCTCCTGTGTGACACAGAATGTTTGAACCTTTTGAAGGGAACTGCAACTGTCTTCTCTACGATGCCATTTAAAAGCTTCTCCGCTATGGGAACCTTTTTTCCTCGTATGAAACGACACAGCTCTACCGCGTGTTTCGGAGAAATATCAAGTTCTCTGCCGAAAGCCTTGGCCATTGTCTTCGGGTCCGCCTTCATCGAGTAGGGGCTCATTTTATCACCTTACTTCAAGGGCATGAACTTGGATGAACGTGTCGCACCTACCCCTGGCCCGGTATGCTTTACGCTTTTCCGGGTGAGGGCGAACTCTCCAAAATAATGCCCGATCATTTCTGGTATAATCTTGATATGAACAAACTCTTTTCCATTGTAAACCGCCATGGTTTTTCCCACGTATGCCGGCATAATGATGTGATCTCTCAAATGAGTTCTGACTGCCAAACCTTCGGGGCTCCCCAGCATCTTTCCTTGGAGCTGTTTATTCCGGATGTTGTAACCCCGACCCAGTGTCCTACGGAGTCGGGCGGGGAAGAGGTCGATCTGTTCTTCCACGGTAAGTTTGTTCAGTTCTTCCAGGGTGTATCCCTTATAGGTGAATACCTTTTTTTCCCTCACCGCAATTCGCTCCCTCCTCTTCCTTGCCCTTCTCCTTGCAGCTCGCGGCGTTGTTGCCCCTTTCTTCCTTCTTTTCCCCATTCTATCACCTCATTTTCTTTTTTCTTTTCTTGCGTCTTTTCTTCTTGGGAGCCAGATTACCCACCTTTCTACCGGGTGGCGCGTTTCGCGAGACAGTACTGGGTTTCCCGACATGCTGGTGCCCGCCGCCCCCGTGTGGGTGGTCAACCGAATTCATGGCAACACCGCTTACCCGGGGCCAGCACTTTGCTCTTGATCGTAAGGAGTGGTGCTTTTTTCCGGCTTTCATAATGGGTTTCTCCCTCCTACCACCGCCGCCGGACAGTCCCAGCGTCGCCCGGCAATCAGGCAGGAAGGATTTGAAGTTGCCGGAAGGTAACTGTAGTATCACCATCTTCCCGTGGCTGATGACCACGGCGGTGGTCCCAGCGGAGCGAACGAACTTTCCCCCATCCCCCGGATTCTTTTCCACGTTGAACACGGGTAACCCGTCGGGTATCATGGAGAGAGGTAAAACATTCCCCACCGCCAATGGAGAATCCTTGCCGAAGTGTACCTTCTGCTCGACGGAAATCCCTTCCGGGGCTATGATGAAATGTTTGTGTCCATCCTCCAATCTAACTTTAGCAATTGGAGCGGTCCTTCCTGGGTCGTGCTCTATTTCCTCCACCACCGCTGTACCGCTATTCAATGATGGATATTTTATCTTACCCTTGAATCGGTGAGAAGGTGTTCTAAATACAGAACCTCTCCCTCTTCTCTGTGCCCGGATTCGTTTTCCCATCCACATCGCCTCTCTTTTTTTCTTAGAAGATTCCAATCCGCGTACCGATTTCCTCAGCGGAATATTTTTCAGATAGTTTAAGGACCGCATGTTTCCCGTCCGGCAGATTTCGCGTATTCACACTTACGATCTCAACCTCGAATATCTTTTCAAAGGCCTTTTTGATCTGTGATTTCGTGGCATTCTTATGCACCAGAAATTCCAGTTTATTTCCCTTGTCCATATGGTCCATGGCCTTTTCGGTCACGTGGGGGTGAAATAGTATCTTGTAAGGAGATTTTTCGACCATTTACCAACCTCCCATTTGCTGAATGGCATTCTGGGTGAATATTGTAAGCCGTCCAGGGTCTCCACCGGGGGCCAACATCTCGGTATTTAACCTCGAAATGGGTGTGATATCTACTCCGGAAAGATTTCGACCCGCTTTTACTACGGGAACATTATCACCAACCACGATGAGTAAAGAACGGGGTTTTTTGTATTTACGATCCCGCATTTTACCTTTTCCCGCACGAATATGAGTTCCATTCTTTGCTCGAATCACATCGGACCAAAGTCCTATGGATGTGAGCGCGTCTGCAAGGGATTTGGTCTTGCTTATCTTTTCAAGTTGGTTCGAGAAGACAACAGGAAATGATATTTTATCTCCCATCCTGTGTCCTCGTGCTTGTACGAGGTCTCTGTTGGCAGTGGCGGCAAGTGCCGAGAGCTTGGCCTTGTTCCTCTGTTTACGGTTCATCTTTTTATGCCATATTTTCTCGGGTTTTGGCGGGTGGGCCCGCCTACCACCAACATTGGGTGGTGATTCGGCTGCGTTTCTTCCCTGGGTCAACCTCTGGACCCTGGCGACGCCACGTCCCTTGCCCCAAGTGGAAACCGCATGACACATCCCTGCGTCCCTTTTGGGACCGTAGGGTTGGCGGCGGTTTGCTCTTATTGCGGTAACTGAAAGTCGGATCAGATCTGGTCTGAACTCGTGATCAAAAACAGCGGGAAGGTAGATATCCCTCATCTTTTCACCATTTATAGAAAGGAGTGAGGTCTTTTTCTTCCCCCTCTTGAACTTTGATTCCGTGGTAGATTTCCTGGTTGCCATTACTTTCCCCTTCCTCATGCTCCTTGCTTTGATTGTGTGGATATATATGACAGTTCAACCGTAGAGACCTTGTCACGCTTGAATCGAATAGCATCTCTCATTCTTATCAATCGCTTCGTTGGCCCCGGTATCGAGCCATGGAACAGTATGTAGTCGTTCCGAACCAAACCATAATGTAAAAAACCACCCTTTGGATTGATCTCATCTGGATTCTTGCCTATCTTCAATATTCTTTTATTGTATTCCGTTCTCTGATGATACCCTGTCTGACCTGCCTGAGGTACGGTTGACATAACATAGGGAGGATGCCAGGGACCCAATGTACCGATCATTCTACGATGTTTACTGTTTTTATGAGTAAGCAATTTTACGCCAAACCGTTTCACATGCCCTTGAAAACCCTTACCTTTTGTCACACCCAGCACATCCACCATTGCACCTTCTTGGGTAAATTCATTCACATGTATTTCCTTTCCGAGAAGACCCGATGCGTAATCGAGTCTTTTCTCAATGGAGGAACCGCCTACCCGCAATTCAACGATCTCCGGTTTTTTCTTGGGTATCCCAGTAACCTGTGCGGGCTTTGTATGAACCAGCAATCTAATTTCATCCGGATCCTTTGTGGATAATTCATCCAGGTCCACAGTTTTCTTTTCCTTGGGTAGAGAGACCCTTCTTTCAAGGTATTTGTCTTGTTTCTCCCCCCACACCTCACCAATGGTCTGAAGCCCGTTCTCAGAATTGCAATACAACCTGATACCACAGACCACTAATGGCGGAGTTTCCACTACTGTCACAGGTACTGCAACCTCCATGCCCGAGGTGGTACTTCTTTTTCGATAATCGACAATAAATCCGTGTGTCATCCCTACTTTATACCCAACGAATCCCTGTATCTTGGGTTGATCGTCGTTCGAAACAGGCCATCTTCGGACTTTTGGCGTCTCTCTCTTGGCTCTCTTGCGGGGCCAGAAGCCGTGGGAACCTCGGTTTGGATGATGTCTCTTTGCCATGGGATGCCTCCCGGATCATAATTCAGACTTGAATATTTCGACCATTAATCCCGTAAATTCGAGATAGTTATGGTTCTCGTTCACTATGTATCGGTATCGCCCATATAGGGTAAACCCGAATAGATATCCCGGCCGTACCGTCCAACCGTTACGATTATCCGCCCTCAAAATTTTCATCTATGGGGGGATATTGGAAGTTCTTATGGGTTTCCAATACCGTATGGATGGATCTACCGAAACAATCTCTGATGGGGAATCGTAGCTTTGTATATATAATTTCTCGTATCTTTTAAAAATAGGGTCAGAGCAAGGTGTTTTATCCTTCGCTCCACTTTTTTTTAGGAAAACTATTTAAACGAGGATATGTAATTTAAAGGACTACCAGAGGGGTGATGACACAATCCTCCCGGCTAGAATCGAATCGGAGGCAAATAAATGAGTTTGATGGCAAAGGAACTCTTAAAAATGGTAAAAAAGCAATCCAAAGATACTGCAAATACTCCGGCATCCAAACCGCAGAAGACTGCAGAAGCGCAACCGATCTCCACTGATGACGAGGAGATCAAGGATATATTTCTGCGAACGAGACCCACAATCAAGATCATCGGATGTGGCGGAGCAGGATGCAATACAATAACTCGATGTGTTGAAGAAGGCATCGTAGGAGCAGATATGTATGCGATCAACACAGATGCGCAGCATTTATTGACGGTACACGCTCCCACAAAGATGTTGATAGGAAGGAGACAGACAAAGGGACTCGGTGCAGGTTCCAATCCCAATGTGGGAGAGGGAGCAGCAAAGGAAAACGAAGAGGAGATCCGCAATTCTCTATCTGGAGCGGATATGGTATTCATCACGGCAGGTATGGGGGGTGGGACCGGGACTGGTTCTTCTCCCGCAACCGCCCGGATATCCAAGTTCTTAGGGGCCCTAACTCTTGCAATCGTTACCACACCATTCCCAGGAGAAGGAGTGGTCCGAATGCAGAATGCGATCTGGGGCATAAATCGGTTGAAAGAAGAAGCCGACACTGTCATTGTAGTTCCCAACTCCAAGCTATTGGAAGTTGTACCGAGGCTGCCTCTAAACGCGGCTTTCAGGGTCGCAGACGAGGTACTTATGAACTCAATCAAAGGTATTACGGAGATGGTAACCAAGGTCGGTCTGGTCAACCTGGACTTCAACGATCTCAAGACCGTCATGAAATCCGGCGGAACGGCGGTCATCGGCATGGGAACTGCCAGCGATTCTCCCAACAAGGCACGTGAAGCGGTCAACGACGCACTGAACTCCCCAATGCTTGACATTGATGTGACCGAAGCGAACGGCGCTCTGGTATGCGTTTTCGGGGGACGGGATATGACTGTGAAGGAGGCCGAGAACGTCGCAGGCGAGATCCATGACAGGATCGGTGAGAACGCCACTATCATCTGGGGTGCATATATCGACGAACGGCTGGAAAATAAGTTAAAGGTAATGCTCGTGCTCACCGGTGTGAAACTGAAACACAGTGATCTCACGGGTGGGGTCGCCTCCGTAAGCGGAGGAGGACTTGGTTTGGACTTCATCAAGTAAGGGTAAAAAAGTTATCTACAGTTCCGGATCATAAGGACCTGGACGGATTGAACGCCGGGTCCTTTTTTTTTTTAAAAATCATCATCCTCGTGCCAGGCTTTAGTCTTTCCCTTTTGGCTGATGTAATCGAAACCGGTGTACTTCAGATCAATGACATTTTCTTCGCCGACGTTTACTCCCCGATACCTGTTTCTTTCGATGGTATCCTCAAGTTCCATAATTTCGGCTCTGTAATATTCATGTTCGAAGTAATCGGGCAGTTCCTTGGCCATGGCAATGAATTTCAAGGCCTCGTCGTAATTCCCCTGTTCCATGTGAAGATTGCTGTATCTTATATAGATATCTATCTTCCCAGGTGTGTACTTCCCGGTTTCTTCCGGAATAAAAAAGTCCGTAACTGCGTTGTATTCCGAGGAATACCGTCCGCTTCCCGCCTGGTTGGGAGAACTCTCTTCCGCCGAATACATACCGCCACTCTCGGTTGCTTCCCTGGTTTCGAGAGAGGTCCCGCCAGTCTCATCCCTTTCCATCGGTCTGATGTAATAAGCTCCGGGAGTTCCCCCGGGCCCGTCGTAGTTCGTTACATGGGCAAGAGCGCTGGTGGCAGGGATATCTCCAGGGGCCGCAGGATTTACAGGAACTGTTTCCATTATCTGTTGGGGAACCGATCTTGTCTCTGTTGACGGGAGCGTTACATTTATTTTTTCCCCCGAAACATGAGAGACCTGCACAGTCTCCACCGTAGGTATTTGAACGGATTGAGGATTTGTATACTGATTAACCGGTGAAGTCACACCTGCGGGCTGCGATGCCGCATTTACGTATTCCGATGGACGGTCCGATGCTTGTGTCACGCCTGCAGAATCCTGTGGGCCGGATGAAGATTTCACCTTCTGGCTATGTGGTCCATTGTCTAACGGGAGAAGAGTTGTCTGAATAATTCCATCGGGCCGTTGGAACGGAGGATTTTCTTCCATACCCGCTTCGGCAGGTATTCTGTCCACCGCAGCCCGGGGTGAAGGTTCGTCATGAGGTATTTTTATCAACAGGTTTGAAATGATGTTGGATACATCCTCGAGATCTACTGTAACCCGGTTATCCTGAGTGCTTTCTCTTTTAATGAATTTCTTCTTCGATATCTCCAACTCATCATCGATTCTCTCGAGTATCAGATTCAAACTGGGAAGTATCTCCTTTATAAAACGTTCCGCCGATTCATATCCCCCTTCATCCAGGCAATTACGAAAACGCACGAGCAGGCCCGCAAATAGGTCCATGAAACCAAGTTCCGTATCTTTAAAGGAATTATCCCGGATATTCATGCAGAATCCAGAGATAATGCATGATTTACAATCGGGATTGGATTTGCGACATATCTTTCGGCCATGAGATATCATGTTTACATGGAGCGAATAACGCAGCTTTTTGGGAAACATATCCGAAAGCCTAATTTGTGCTTTCTTGTGGTCAAGATTGGCGTCAATCAATCCGAGTCTCTTGCATATCCTGCGTACATGGGTGTCTGCCGGAAAAACTGCTTTTTTGAAAGAATACATCATTACACAATAGGCACTCTTGGGTCCAATGCCTTTCAGCGATGTGAGATATTCAAACACTTTTGGAGCTCCCCACCGGTATAATCGGTCAAGTGAATATTTTTTGAATCGTTTTTTGATTGTATCGAGATTATATTTTATCTGTTTTAATCTCAGATTTCCGAGCCCGGCACTATTAATTATTCTGAATATGTCCCGATCTGATGCTTTGGCTACATCTTCCCAAGTGGGATATTCAGCCCTCAACTCATCGTAGACGGTTTCATATCCACTTCTCCTTGTTCTTCTGGATAACAATATGAAGAATAATTCATCCAAAGGATCATCCTTGTTATTATGATCTGGAGAACCATATTCAAAATTAAGCAAGTCATCGATTTCCTGAATATATTCTAAGACGAATGATTTGTGATTCATCGGATATTCTCCAGATACATTGTGAGAAATGGGAATAGCTGGGGGATGGATTAATGTTACTTATTATTAACATATTTTGTTCTAAAAACACGAATATTGTTCCTTCTTTAAACACAGAAAAAAAAATGCAACGAGAAGTTTCATGAAACTGGGCAAGGGATTTTAGAGAGATGAAAGGGGAAGAGTGCAAAGGGATTTTCGAAGATAACATGATCAAGTGAAAGGTTTATTACAGTGTTCAATAATAGGCTTCACGATGGGACAAGCAGAAGTTCTTGAGTTTTTCAAGATACATCCCGGTGAATGGCATAGTTCGCAGGACATACGCCAGCATACCGGAAATACACTAAGTGCTGTGACGGGGGCACTCAAGAAGTTAAGAAGGCTTGATCTTGTTGAATATAAGGAAATACGAAATCCCCAAAAATCGTATCTCTATAAGTCTAAGGAGTGAGCTTTTGTGGGCCAAGTTGAAGTATCGATTTTTCTGGAAAAGCATCCTGATCGATGGTACTCATCCAAGGAAATCAGTAAAGCGACAGGGATCGGTAGAGGACCTGTTACAAATACTTTGAAGGTTTTTCGAGAAAGAGATGAGATTCATTACAGGAAGACTGGCAAACAAGGAACACCCATTCTCTATCGGTTCAAGGAATGATGACACGAGATTAGAACGAGGATTGATGGCATGGTATCAGATGAACTTTACAACGAAAACAGATGTGCCATATTCAACTACGTCATTGAAAATCCAGGCAACCATTTCGGTGCATTGGTAAGAACTCTGGACATACCCAAACAAACCGTCTTGTACCACTTAAAGCAATTGGTGAAGGAGGAATTGATTGTTTCAAAACCCCATAAGAGACATAAATTTTACTATCCCGCAGGAACGACGGATTTCTTACTGCCCCTTACACCTGTTAGACAGAGAATCATAGATATTCTCTCAAAAAAACCTAGTAGCAGCAAGGAGATAGCTGAGTCACTCGGAATGGCTAATGGCGGAATCGATTATCAATTGAAAAAACTCGTGATAATGGGTGTCTTGAAAGAAGTGGAAAGAGATAATCAATCATTTTGGTATAGTGTGAACGAGGAGAGTGAGGGACCCAGTGTCGATGATAGTGAGTTGATGTATAAGGGGATTGAATGGAAGAAGGCATTGAATGGCCTCGATGTCAAGCACCAAGAAATCATATTCGGCTTGATTAAATGGCGTAAAAGAATTTCAAAAGGAATAACGAAAGCACATAAAGAGGGGAATTTCAAGGCGTGGGGACGACCACCGGTGCCCTTTACAGACGAAGACATATACGATGTGTATTTACGGGAAGGTACGATAAGACAGACAAGATTGAAATTAGAATACACGACGAAATCAGGGAAGAAGAGATACGTGAGCCAGGGACGGATCGCAGAGGCGGTCAAACGCTGTCGTGAACAAGAAAATGGAAGTGTAGTAAAAAAATCCTCAATCCGGATGAATAATCAGAAGGTCCAAAAAAAGAATCAATGGGAGAACGCCAAGCGAAACAGGGCAAGGCTGTTAAGC
This sequence comes from uncultured archaeon, assembly GCA_964342815.1. GTDB lineage: Archaea > Thermoplasmatota > Penumbrarchaeia > JASLWR01 > JASLWR01 > JASLWR01. Next base: position 43,501 of record CAYFHS010000038.1, read on the forward strand.
TTCATCACTAATAATCCGGGGATACATTGCCGAGAAATTGGCCGCCGGCTCAAGTTATCTATCCGTCAGATGAGAAATGCTATACTTAGTCTTGAAAACGAGAATAAAGTATTCTCCGAACATAATGGACGTCATAAAAGATACTTCCCCATATCCATGAAGGAAAAATGGAAACCCATGTCAATAAATGCTAAGATGCGAGAGACTGCGGATATCATCAAAAAGAATCCTGGAATTTCCAGCCAAGA
>CAYFHS010000039.1:0-39813 GCA_964342815.1 uncultured archaeon
CTTTACCAAGAAGTCAGTCCAAATGTTCCTGACTTTACGTGTAAAGACACACCTGTTGGCTTGTCAAACTTTCAAACCGGGCCAGTATTACCCGGCTTTTCAAGTAACGATGAACATCAGGTGTCCTAGGCGGTTGAACTGGATCAACTAAGGGCAAAGGAGCTGACGGGAAAGGAAGGCTGATAGTACTGGGTGGGTGAAAATGAAAGAGCTTATGGTGTTATCATGATCCAAGGGAAAGTAGCCCTGCTGATATCCGGGAAAATTATCCGATAACAGTCTTCTCCCGGAATAAATATATAAGGGCGGTGTAATTATGAGTCTAATTCAAGAATTGAAAAAAGTGGTGATCAAATGACGATCCAGGTAAAGAACAATGTATTTTGGGTAGGAAAAATTGATTGGGAATTGAGAAAATTTCACGGTAATGAATACACCACTCATCGTGGTTCTACTTATAATTCCTACCTGATCCGCGAGGAAAAGATTGCCCTCGTCGATACAGTGTGGTCGCCTTTCTCGAAGGAATTCGTCCAAAAACTATCAAGGGAGATCGATTTGGACAAAATTGATTTTGTGATCGCAAATCACGCGGAATCGGACCACAGCGGTGGTCTTCCGGAACTTATGAAACATATCCCAGATACCCCAATATATTGCACTGCCAACGGTGTAAGATCACTGAAGGGGCATTACCATGAAGATTGGAATTTTCATGCGGTAAAAACGGGAGATAAGATAAGTCTCGGTGAAAAAGGGTTGATATTCATACAAGCCCCAATGCTGCACTGGCCAGATAGCATGTTCTGTTATCTGACGGGCGATAATATACTTTTTAGCAACGATGTTTTCGGCCAGCATTACGCTTCGGAGTATATGTTCAACGATCTCGTTGACCAATCTGAATTATTCACCGAATGCGTGAAATACTATGCCAATATCCTCACGCCGTTCAGCGGCTTCGTGGAAAAGAAGATAAAGGAAGTATTGTCATTCGGTCTGCCAGTCGATATTATCTGTACGAGTCACGGTGTGATCTGGCGAGACAATCCAACCCAGATCGTGGAAAGATATCTGGAATGGGCCAACGATTACAAGGAGAACCAGATCACGATTCTGTATGATACGATGTGGAACGGGACCCGTATCATGGCCGAAAACATTGCTCAGGGCATTCAACAAAACGATGACAAAGTGAACGTAAAGCTATTTAACGTGGCGAAGGGTGACAAGAACGATATAATCACCGAAATATTCAAATCGAAGGGTATTCTGGTTGGTTCTCCTACGATAAACAAGGGAATTCTCACGGCAATCGCTTCCATTCTGGAAGAAATCAAAGGATTAAAATTCAAGGGAAAGAAGGCATCCGCTTTTGGATGCTATGGTTGGAGCGGGGAATCTGTTAAAGCTATTTCGGAAATTTTGGCTGCTTCGGGATTCGACGTGGTTAACGACGGCTTGAAGGCATTGTGGAATCCCGACAGTGATAGTAGAGAGGAGTGTGTCAAATTCGGCAATAATATCGGTTCGTTATTCAAATAGTGAAGTGAAGAGGATTGATTGCATTCTACTGCGGAGAAGAAAGTATTTTCCGGAAAATACCTTATATTTTACTTTCACCCGCCCTCCAAACACACCTTCAACAAATCCACAATTTCCAATATCGCCCCGGCGTACTTCGATAAGAGAACCCATTCACCGGGGCGCCCTGATACCCAGAGGGAGTGGGGTAGGGATTGATAATATATTGTTGCAGATAGAAAAAGGTTGCTGTGTGGGAAGGGGGGCCGGAGAATGGATGTGGTCATATGTGATCGTGATCATGTTACGGTATACAAAGTCGATATCGAGGGTCCGGAGAAGGCCGGTAGGGTCTACAAGCGTCAGAGATAGTGATTCCGTCAAGTCTGCTCCTGCTGAATTTCTTCGCATCCCCGAGCCGATTGACTGGACATAATTATTTTCCGAAAAAACTCTTTAACTTTACGTTTGCAGACCTCTATTAACTCTTATATATATCTATCCCCTATGTTCATCCATGGGCCGTTCTGCACCTATTTGTGTGATGGAATTTGGGAAATATGGGAGAATAATTTCTGGAAGAATCGCTTCTCAAGAAAGTTTTATATCTTTGATTAACTAATATATTCATAATGGGAAAGAGTGAAGTTGTCAGGATACTTCAAAATCACCCGCGGCAGTGGTTTACGGCAATAAAGATAAGCCGTGTAATCTATACTTCAAAAGTATCTGTTAGTAGATCATTGGGGAAGCTTAAACTGCAGGGAGTGGTGGAAGAACGGCGTAATCCTGAAGATACGTTCAAAGTTCAGTACAGGATTAAGCCATGATCGGTGTAGATGTAATCGGTCGCATCTGTGCGGTGACATATTTATTAGACTTCTCCAGGTTCATTTGATCCCTCCAAGAGATCGTCTGAATATTTTTGAAAAGAATATGATTTAGTGAAATATATATAATTGTGTTATATGATTGCTCTTGAGATGGGGCAGGCTGAAGTTATTGAGTATTTCGAGAAACATCCCGATAAATGGCATACTTCTCTTGAAATTCGCCGGCAGATCGGGGGAACACAGAGTTCCGTGACAGCAGCGCTTAAGAAGTTACGGATGCTCGATCTCGTAGAATATCGAGAGATCCGAAATCCCCAAAAAATGTATCTCTACAAGTCCAAGAAGTGAATTTCTATGGGACAATCGGACATTTTCGAATTCCTTGAGAAACATCCCGATAAGTGGTTTACTACAAGAGAGATTTCTAATGCGCTGGGGGTGTCTCAAGGTTCTGCAAGTGTTGCTCTTAGGGCCTTGCGTAAAAAGGAAGAGATTCGTTTTATGAAGAAAGACGATAGCGGAAAGCTGATTGTTTACAGTTTTAAGGAAGAAGCTAGTAGGCGAGGTGAAACGATATGAAGATATTACTTATTGTAAACGATGCTCCTTACGGGAACGAGAAATTATACAACGCACTACGGCTGGCTATGACCCTTCAAAGAGAACATGCAGCAGTTGAACTTAGGATGTTCTTGATGGCCGATTCCCTGGGTTCTGCTTTGACCGGTCAATCGACACCTAATGGGTATTATAATATCGAAAGAATGATGAAAGCGGTAATTAAGGATGGCGGGCAGATTAAAGCATGTGGGTCCTGTGCAAGGGCTAGAGGGATCAAGCAGCTCGATATCATAGACGGCATTGAGATCAGCAATATGAAACAATTAACTCAATGGGTGGTTGACTCGGATAAGGTAATAAATTTCTGAAATAGTATGTTTTGGTGGTTCCCTTGGGCCAGGCCGAAGTTGTCGAATTCCTCAGAAATCATGCTGATTCATGGTTCACTTCAAAAGAGATATGGGAGAATATCAATATATCTCGAGCTGCCGTTGTGGAATCGTTGAGGAGGCTGAAACTGCAGGATGTGGTGGAAAAACGGCGGAACCCCGATGAAAGATACGGATTTCAGTACCGTCTACTGACTTGATTTGTTCTCATATCATGAAATATTTGGAGGGATTTCCACGAGTGAAGAAACAAATAAGGCTCATATTAATCTTGATGCAATACAATATCATTTAGACGTTTCATTGGGTAAAGTTCTTCAATTAACATCTGTCGGTTTAAATGCTTCTCAAAATATCCTTGAAATATCACCTCCCTTCCCAGGTGTCACTTTTTCCATTGAGCCTCCGATCATTCTCTGGAAAGATTTACCTTCGATAAAAAAGGCTTTCAACAGATGGTTATTGATTAACGGTCTTAATGAGTTAATTGAAGCGGTAGGTTGGTCCTTGGAAGAAGTACGAAAAATTTGTGCCTTTATTTCCTTAAGTGAAGGAGGCATTATTTCAAAAGATATTGATGTAAATAATGAAATATTCGGCCCACTTAAAAAATTTCACAAATTTGGTCTACCCAATAAACTTGATTATCTTTCAGACAAATATGGAGTTAATATAATCCCAGAAAGTTCGGAATGTCTTCGATCAATAAAAAAAGCCAGAAATTGTGTTGTCCATCGTAATGGAATTGTCTCCGATTTAGATACTAATTCTGGTGATGTTTTAATTGTCAAATGGAAAACTCTAACAATATTTCGTACACAACCAGATGGTAAAGAAGTGGTTTTGGGTAATGAACCTCGTACTCTAAAAAACGGTACTGTTTCTGTTAGACCTGTTGAAAGTAAAAAGATATTCAAAAAAGGAGAGGAAATTACCTTTACAAACCAAGAATTTGTACATATATACCATACTTTGAGATTATGTATGATGGACATAATTAGTGAAGTTAAAAAGTATGCAAACTCAAAAGGCGTCCCTGAAAGAAATTCAAGAAAACAACAATCCAATGATTAAGGTCATGTGCGCAGTATCCTGCAGACTGCAGGCCGATGGGCAGACCTCCACAAATCCCCGGGTGGATAGCCAAGAACCAATTATTTTCCGAAAAAAATTCTCTATTTTACTTTTACCCATCTCTAGATCACCCTTATATATCCTAATTCCCTAATTTCTTCCATGGGCAGATCCGTACCGACCTAAAGGTGGGAGATGGAGAAGGTTATCGGACGATGGGGGGTTTACCGCCGTGGATTGAATTCCGACAACCAGCGCTTGTTCGACAGGATGATAACAGGGCGCGGGTGGATGTGAGTGATGGATATTGCCAACGCTGTGAAATTCGAAGTTCACAGTTTGACAATGTTAGCGGTATCGTGTGCAAGCGCCAGATATCGCTGAATCCTTTCAATGCTACCATGATCCTGCGATGACGATATTTCTATGCATCATGCTCGACCAGCTTGGGGAGCTTCGAGAGATGAAGAAGGAAGCGTGCAGAAGGATTTTCAAAGAGAATATGATTAAATGAAAAGTTTTCGAATCTTGTCCTAAAAACATTATATATTTTACATTTAGTATTATAAATCGAGGTGTCTATAAAATGATAAATCTTAACGATAGAAAAACCGGCCTGTTATGCTATTTTGCGATATTTTCGTTTGTGATATTCCCTATCATATCAATAGGGATAGGAACTACCGAGGCACAAGGATTTGTTTCTGGTCCTCCGGATAATAAAGTTGTTGTATACTACAGTTTTGATAACATTAACGATGTCGAAAATGATGACTCTGGAAAAGGTCTGGACATAGACCAGATCTCGGGAGCCATACAAACAGGTAATGGTCTACATGGAAGAAACCTATATTTTGACGGAGATGCCGATTTTACCAAAACAAATGCTGATCCTGATCTAAACATTGTTGAGGATATTACTATTAGCGTATGGGTTTACTATATAAAACCTCCCTCTAGCGAAAAAAGAGCAACTATTGTTATGAAACAGGGTAATTTCCGGCTTCATATCAATAGTGAAGGTAATGATCAAGTGCGTTTTGAAAGTGGAAATGCAAACTGGGATTTTGTTCAAAGCTCTTCATCAATCCCTGAATATGAATGGACCCATATTGTTGCAACAAGGGATGGAGATGGATCTGTTGCAAATAGTATAAAGATTTTCATTAATGGGATAAGGGATGTCCAGGGCAGTATCAATCCAGATTCTACACCTAGTGGGGGCTTAACAAATGATATGTATATAGGTAGTTGGAAAGGCACAAAACATTATTTTCAGGGATATATAGATGAGGTACGTATCTCCGATGTTGTTCGAAAGGGAGGCGGAACTGTTGCATTCTGGAATTTCAATGAAGGATCGGGATCGTCTGTAAGAAATCGATCTCCCCAAAATATCCCCCGTGGGACGATTAGTGGTGCTTCATGGGGTACAGGGAAATATGGAAAAGCTCTTACTTTCGATGGCTCCAATGATTACGTCATAGTCGCACCGGAGGATAGTATGCATTTGACAGGGGATTTGACCATTGAAGCATGGGTCCGATATGATGCGGGAAGCGGTGGTGGGACCCGTGGTACCATCGTAGCTCAACCGGGTCATTTTCGATTTCATTATGATAAATCTACGGGGAAAGTCCGTTTTGAAGGTGGCAATTCTCCGTGGTGGCCGATTGTTGAAAGCTCGATTGCATTACCAGATGATGTTTGGACCCATGTCGCCGTGACCCGAAGCGGAGATGGAGAAGGTAGTAACAGCGTAAAAATATATATTAACGGTATGTTGAATGTTCAAGGTGACACATATGAACCAACAGGTACTTCGCCTAGTTATACTTATATTGGTAGTTGGAGTGGGACCAATCATTTTTTTAAAGGTCGAATTGACGAACTGAGGATATCAAATTATGTGAAAACCTTCGGTGCAACCAATGGGTATGGAGGAGACGTTTTACTGTTGCCTTTCGAAGGTGGATCATATAACGAAAGAAAGCAGGACCATTCGCCCCATAATAATCATATTTCCTCAATATGTGGAAATCCAGATTATGGTAGTGGTTATGGTAAATATGGTGGTTGTCACGCATTTGATGGTATCGATGATTACCTGTACACTTCTCCCAACCTTGATCCCTCGATGAATCCTACAGCCATGCTATCAGTTGAAGCGTGGATACATCCATATAAATTGGAATTAGCCTGTATCGTCGATAATTCTAATAGGGCGGCAGTTTATGGGGATCGAGGAGGTTTTATATTACGATTAAGGGAAGACGGCAAGATACAATTCTATTTCTACATTGACCATGATACTACAAAATCGGTAACCAGTAATGTGGCTGTAACAACAAACAGGTGGTTTCACATCGCCGGAGTCTATGATGGTTACAATCTCAGGGTATACATAAATGGCGTCTGTGAGGGTATTACACCATATCAGGGGACAATTTTTTATGGGAAGGACTGGGGTTTATTTATTGGATGTGGTTACAAGGCAGATAAACAATGGTTTGAAGGGCTGATCGACGAAGTAAGGATTTCGAATTATCCGCGATCCTACCATGAGGATACTGATGGAGATGGTATGTCCGATATGTATGAAATTATGAGGAGTATAGAATCAAATCAATACAATCCGATGGAACATAACGGTAGGTATGGATTACTAGTTGCACCAGTTCGAGAAAATGAGGATATTCAGTTTAAATATGATATCACCCAGATGCGTCATTATTTAAAAAGTATAGGTTGGAATGATGATGACATGATATTCCTAACTTGTGATACGGATCGAACTGGTTTAACTCTTGGAGACGAATATAACGGAGATTGGATTGATGGAGAAGCTTATCATGATAATTTAGATGGATCTGCACAGCACGATACTGCCTTTGACGCTTTTAAAAATGGTGGAGCATATAAACTCCAGGATTCCAACGGCAACTGGAATTCTTTTTTCTTTTCTAAAATAACGAATAAAGATATTTTTTTGTTATATCTGAGAAATCACGGAGGTTTAAAAAATAATAATTATATTTTTGGTACTTATTCCCATAATAACTATGGAGCTAATGAAAACGATTATTGGACTGCAACGGATCTTGATACCCGATTAGATAACGACGTTGATTGTAAGTACATGGCATGTGTCCTCGACTTTTGTGATTCCGGTATGTATAGGTATAGTCTTACTGGTGATAGACGTCTAATTGTTACTTCCACGTCTTATACTATCAGCGGCAGTTATAAATACCTATTTTACGGCAGAATTCGCGGCGATGTTAATGTACATTACGCTGTATTTGATGACGATGCATCTATGACCGACCAAATCATATGTGAGGAAAAGCATTGGACCGATCTTGATGGAGATGGGCGAATTGACGTGTATTATAATTATAATTATCAAGAATACCAAGATGATGGTGATCGAATATTTGAACCCGATACGGACGATACTCTAATCGGAAATCAAATAGGACAAAGTTTAAGGGAAAATAAATACGATCACTATCCACCATTCGATGGAAATGAAGAAATTAATAATGCTGATGGAATCTCTGGAGTAAATGGTAATCGAGATAGAGAAGATAGCATTTATTATCGAGATAAATTCATATCAATTCAAGAAGCACATTATATGGGTAATGTCGTGTGCTACGACAGGGGTGGGGGGGAACCACAGATTTCAAAGGGGATTCAAATACCATCGCAACTCTATCTGTAATAGAAAAATAATCCCTTAGATACATAAACGGATTATATCCTGTTTATAGTCCCTCGCCTCACTATAGCAGATCGACTCATATAAAAGGCCCAAAGAATCTTGAGCTTCGAGTCTTTTTTTTTCTTTTTTTTACATAAGCTTCCGTTCGTCTTTTCAACGGTGAGAATTCAGGCGAAGCCATTTCCGGAACCCGTTTGATCAGTACTGTTGTCTTTCCTGGAAATTTCTCGGGAAGATATGATGCCCAAAGGGCGCTCCTTTTGTTATTTTCCGATATATTTATCAACCCTTACTTTCACCCACCCTTTCAATGCCGTTATATATTTTCATCTACTATTTTCTTTTATGGACAGATCCGTACCGACTTACAGGTGGGAGATGGAGAAGGTTATCGGACGATGGGGCATTTACCGCCGTCGATTGAATTCCGACAACCAGCGCTTGTTCGACAGGATAATGAACAGGGCGCGGGCGCATGCGAGTGATGGATATTGTCAACGGTGTGAAGTTCGAAGATAATTCGAAATTCACAGCTTGGCAATGTTCGCGGTATCGTGTGCAAACGCAGATGCCGCAGAATCCTATCAATGTAACCATGATCCTGCTATGACGATATTTCTCAGTATAATGCTCGATCAGGTGAGTGAGTTATGAGGAATGAAGATGGAAGTGTGCAGTAGGATTTTCAAAGAGAATATGATTGAATAAAAGGTTTTCGAATGTTGTCCTAAAAACAATATATATTTTACAGTTAGTATAATAAATCGAGGTGTATATAATATGATGAATCTAAACGATAGAAAAACCGGTTTATTTTGCGTTGTTGCGACTATCTCGTTGCTGTTATCACCGATTATATCGATAGGGATAAAAAAAACCGAAGGACAAGGGCTTATTGGAGCTCTTTCGGATAATAAAGTTGTTTTATATTATAGTTTTGATAATATGGATAATGTCGGAAAGGACGACTCCGGAAAAGGCCGGGACATAAACTTGGTATCGGGAGCTAAACAAACAGGTAATGGTCTTTACGGAGGAAATCTGTATTTTAATGGTGAAAGTGATTACACAATGACAAATGCTCATAGTAGTTTTCATATCACTGAAGACCTTACGATAGAAGCCTGGGTGAATTATGAAGATGGAGATGGAGTAGGCGGATCAAGAGGTACTATTGTAATGGAGAAAGGACATTTTCGCCTTCATATAAGCAAGGATAATGATAAAGTGCGTTTTGAAAGTGGAAACCCATATTGGGATTATGTTCAAAGCCATTCATCAATTCCTGAAAATGAATGGACCCATATTGCTGTAACTAGGGATGGAGATGGAACTGATTCTGATAGTATAAAGATTTATATTAATGGGATGTTGGATGTTCATGGTGAGATAAATGAATATTCAAAACCAGATGGTACCTCTGAAGATGCAATTTATATCGGTAGCTGGGAAGGATATAATCATTTTTTTCCGGGATATATCGATGAAGTACGTATATCCAATGTTGTTCGAGAGGTAGGCGGAACCATTGCATTCTGGAATTTCAATGAGGGAGCTGGAAATGTTGTTCGAAACAGGTCTCCAATAGGTGACTATATTGTTGGGCAGCTTAGAAATATGGATGATAATGATTGGGTATCCGGAAGGTATGGAACGGGATTAGAATTTGATGGCTTAAATGACTATGTAGATGTAGGTGCCCATTATATACTTAGGCCTGATATTATTACTGTGGAAACTTGGATTTATCCAACGGCTACTGGTCATCAATATATCATTGATGGTGCGGATCACCTTTCCAGTCCGAAAGGGGGTTATTTCTTAAGAATTCAAGATGATAATGAGATTGAATTCAGGATATATACCTCTGGGAGTACCCACGTTAGTGTTACTAGTACAACAACAATTAGTGCTAATAATTGGTACCAAATAGCCGGTATATTTGATGGATCGACACTTGCATTGTATGTTAATGGCGTGTGTGAGGATACTGTCTCGTATAGCGGTTCGATCCATTATGAGCAATATGTTGGGATGCATATAGGCTCTAACGTGGATCCATATAGATTTTTTCAAGGTATAATTGACGAAGTTAGGATATCGAATTATGGTAAACAATTCCGTTTTGATGATGGAAATGCATTGGGCACCGATCAAGGAGATTACGGTGCCGACGTATTATACTTACCGTTTGAGGGTACTGATCTCAATGGTGATGAAGATGATGGTATTCTTGATGATAAAACTCCGTATGACAACGATATTACTTATTCCACTGGAGTGGACATTACAAATGGCAAATACGGCGGTGGCCTTTATTTTGATGGCCATAGCGATTTTATTCAGCGTTCTACACTTCCAGATTCCCTCGAACCCGACGTTATATCAGTAGAAGCCTGGATTTATCCGAAGGCTACGGGTCATCAATATATCATTGATGCTGCAGATCACATTTATAGTTCATACGGGGGTTATTTTTTAAGAATAAAAGATGATAATAAGATTGAATTCAGAATATATACCACGTGGGGTAATTCAAATGTATTTAGTACCACACAAATTGAGATCAATAATTGGTATCACATAGCTGGTGTCTATGATGGATATGCATTAAGATTGTATATAAATCGCATCTGTGAGGATATTGTATTAATTGATGAGAATATGAAATATTCATATGATTATGGATTGAATATTGGGCGCTCTAACGGTAATTGTAGATTTTTTAAAGGTATAATTGACGAAGTCAGAATCTCTAATTATCCAAGGTCTTTTCATGAAGACACCGATGGAGATGGAATGTCCGATATGTATGAGATAATGAGGTCTGTGAATTCAAATCAATATAATCCAAAAGAGCATAATGGAAGACATTCTGTATTGATGTGCTGGGATGATGAAGATAATTCCAATGCTTTTTGGAAAGCTCTTACATTTACTTATTCTTCACTGAAAGCACTTGGATACCATGATGAAGACATACGAGTGCTAAACAAGAATGATCCCCCGTCTTCAGGGACTTATGCGGACATTGTAGATGATATTATCAATGATAATTCCATTGAAACTGCTATGAATGAGATCAATTCAATATCTACATCCTCTGATTTCATTTTCATATATGGTACAGATCATGGTTACGTGAAGGATGATTATACTCAATCATTTATTAAGTGGGATGATAATAATTTTTACTACGATGACGATTTAGCAAATGACGTGAACCGAATATCAAATTACAGAACCATGGTAATCTTATTGGATTATTGCTATGCCGCAGGATTTATGGATGACCTCAGCGATATAAATGAAGATAGAGTAATAATGACAGCTTCACCGTATAATTTAGGAGGTTGGATGAAAAGTAATGGTATACAATACCTTACAAATAGCTTCATAGGGGCTCTATCATACCGTAACTTTTATGCAGATAAAATTAATGCGGACACCGATATATACGGTTTAGAAGATGGGTTTGTTTCAGTTTCGGAGGCATATAATTATGCTTTTGACAAGGCTCTCGATGATAATCCAAAAAATTATTACATGTATGATGACAATGGAATAGACTTAGATATATCGGATGTTGCAGATAACTCTGCACTTTATAATCCAACAGATATACATTCGGAAGAGATTCCCAATGAACCCCCAATCGAAGAACCATTATACGACGTTGTTGGGAATAAGTATTACTGGGATACTGTATGGGAAACCGATCACAGACCTAATATATTAAGTAATTATATAGATGGGCCGGGTTATCATGGAACTGTTGGAATTGGGTTTACTTCATGGGATGAAGGTGAACTGGGTGCAAGAACATACCTATAAGAAAAACCGCGAGATTCACAACAACATCAACTAATGCAAATAAGGATTGAAAACGGGATCACAGTAAATCTGGTTGATTATCCGGTTTTTCACTAAATCTTTACTTTCACTCACCTTTTGTGAAACAATATAATGACCCTCTCCATCCTTCCTTTTCACTATCCCCGTGATGGCTCGTAGACCCTCAAGGCTTTCGCCGCCCCCTGGCTGTGGGTCGTTTCATCACAGAGGACGGGCCGTTTCGGGGATAGTTGTTTTTTGTAACTGTGTACGTGGACCCCGCAGAGCTTATCAAAGTCTGCCCGGAATGTTATTTTCTCATTCAAAATCCGGGTTCTTATCAGGTCTCTCCTTGAGCGGGTAGTATGCTCTTACTGTAGCGATGAATATCTTGTATCCGCTGCGGTTGAGTTGGATTCACATTGGATAACAGGACTGAGTTTGGAATAGAAGGCTGGAAATGTCAGTTGGGTGAGGATAGAGAAAGGTATGTGGGGATTGAGGTTGAAGAAAATGGCGCCCGCTATGATCTACATGTGAACGGGATAAGGAATCCAAGGGGATAAATGAGGTAGAGAACTGTGAAAACGAAAAATAACAAAGCGGGCCCGAGGGGATTCGAACCCCCGGCCGATCGGTTAAGAGCCGATCGCTCTACCTAGCTGAGCTACGGGCCCACAAGCTTGAGCGAAGCGAGTGGTTGTGGGCCCGTCAGTTGTATCCGAAGGCATACTTGCCGAGGATGCAACGCTACGGGCCCATTACGAGTGAATGAAAGAGAATGAATACTCATCTCTACATACACCCAAAGTCCGCCGTGGGTAGTGAAATTTCCATAAATAAACCTATTGGTGAATTTGAATCATAGATATTCCGCAGAATCGGTTCCTACGGACTCCCACTTCGCTCTGTTGTATCTTCGACACAACTGAGCCTTCGATTTCCTCCAGAAATCTACAGGCTTCGATTCTGCTAACATTATCAAATATACAAACATCGACTTTTTGTCGAAGTTTGCTCATTTGACAATATACGAGCATAGCTCACTTACTGACCAATATGCAAGAAGAAATTAATATCAAATCCATCATAGTCCCGGTATGGATACCGGCGAGAATATCCGCGGTAATGAATACGCCGATGTTACCTTTCTTGAAGTGGGAAAAGAGTATGCGGAGCCTGTCCGGCGGAAATTGTTACAGGAAAATATTCTCCGTTTCGACTCTTCGATCATAACTAAGGGCGATATGGTATGTTTTCCCATCTATAAGGGAATTCCCGAGGAACAATTATTTTCGGTACTGCGCCTATATTCTCGTAACTTCTCTATTTCAGTGAGCCGCGTTCTCCTCAAACCGAAAAAGATCAACAGCTTTCGCGACCTTATCGACATCCCGGAAGAATTTCTTGAATTTCTACCGTCATCATGGGACGTCGTGGGTGATATTATTTTCGTAAAGCTGTCTGACGAAATACTTTCATTCAAAACCAAAATTTCCCAAGCCCTTCTCGCAGCGCACGGGAACATCCGCTCAGTATACTGGGTAAAAAAAATATCGGGTGACTGCCGGATCAGGGAGTTGGAGCACATCGGCGGGGATGAAAATACAGTGACCGCGGCCAAGGAGTTCGGAATAATTATGAACCTCGACGTGGCGAAAGTATACTACAGCCCAAGGCTTGCCACGGAGCGGTGGAGGATCGCCCAACAGGTAAGCGAGGGTGAATTGGTTCTCGATATGTTTACCGGGATCGGTCCTTTTTCCCTTGTCATTTCTCGTCATGCACGGCCGTCATCCATCCATTCCATAGATATCAATCCCGAAGCAATCCGTTATCTGGAAACGAATATCAAGCTTAACCGTATCGAAAATATAGAATATCATCTCGGAGATGCTGTGGAAATATGCAAATCGCTTTCCGATCTATACAAATTCGATAGGATCATAATGAATCTGCCCCACAGCTCTTTGGATTTTTTCGAGATAGCACTCGCCTGCTCGAAAATACAAACGAAGATTCATCTCTACGTGATCCGTGAGCTGAGCAGTATCGACGATATGGTTGATGATTGTATAGCAAGTGCCGGAAAACAAGGCTGCCAAATTAGTGAAAAAGCCCGGGTAACCGTAAGAAGCTATTCACCGTCAGAGGCCAATGTCTGCGTTGATTTTTCAGTGGACGATATTCGCTAACAGAATACTCCGTGTGTATCTAAATCGCTGTGGCTCTTTTTCTTATCATGGCCCGGTTCTGTTCCTATAATTGTCTTGAACCGCGTAAGTTCATACATTACATAATTCGAACATCGTTCTAAAAATATTATATATTATCAACATCATTCGCTGGATATGTCTGGTACTGGAATTCTTTTGCTGGTAAAGGCGACCCTCATGGCTCGCCAAACTTGTCAAGTAGTGACTTTACAAGTAAAGATATGATTTATCCAACAAATGGGGTTTAATATGGCAGGGCCGTCTAATACCGGAAGGAAGAAGGCGAAAAGTGTAATATTTCGTCTACTTCTGGTATTGCTAATTTTCACTGCAATTTTCGCCACTTCCATAATCCTCCTTGGACCGGCCGAGAAGACCAGCGATCTAAGCGCCTACGGGGATTCCTGGGATGACATATCGGATTTTAGGACCGGTATCTTGGATACTAGTGAAAATATAACAGTATCGAACATAATTTCCTCACCAACACTGCTGGATACCATCTTGGAAACAAGCGATATTCCTGTCCAGAACACTCTTTACATTGCTATCGGTATCGAGAAAGAATACACTTTGGCCGAAGCCGCGGCAATTTATAATTTCTATCTCCGCGGCGGAAAGATCATCATAGCAGACGATTTCGGATATGCAAATTCCGTTACTGACCGGATGTTTGAGATAGAATTCCTACCTGCGAGACTTTGGGACAATACGTATGAGAAAAATCCCCTTTTCGTCAAGGTACCAATAAACGATATGGATTTTCACGGAACAATCCTGCTCAACGAACCGGCGGCAATGCAGCCGCCGCCGTCCACAAGGCCCAACGATCCCCGTATCAAGGCTCTCTCTTCTCCCCTGGGATCCAGTTGGATCGACCTTAACGGCAACGGGAAACGGGATCAGAACGAGTTCAAGAGCGAGAAATTCAGAGGATATCCATTGGTCTACGAGTTAAACCAGCGTATAACGGGTAAGGAATATCAGGGTAGGGCACTGTTCATCTCGGACTCGTCCCTGTTTCTGAACGAGATGTGGGGCCGTGAGAACAACAGCGACTTCTGCACTCACATCGTTAGCTATTTATTGGGTGATGAGACGATCTCGTCAGGGAAGACCACAGTTATATTCGACGAATCGCGTCATGTCCCGGCCACTGCGAAGTCCACCTTTCGTCAGACGGTATATACGTATCTAGTGTTGCTGGTTACCGATTCGAATCTCCGGATACTCACCCCGGTGGTAGTGGTGATGATCCTTCTAATTTGGATAATTGTGGTGGATAACCCACCCAGGCTCCGGCACCGTTTCGATATCAAGCATATTGCCTTATACAACCTGAGAACTCCCAATATTAATACCAGAGATGCCGATCGAATCAGGGCACTATTTCTTGAAAAGATCCGTTTGGCTTCGGGAATGAACCTGGACGAGTTCAGAGAGATGTCCGCACCCGACCTGGAACAGATGGTGGGTGATACCAGTCTGACTGATTTCCTGCTGGATTGGGAAAAGAGCTATACGGTGAACCAGCTGGAAGGCCTGCTTGTAGTGATCCGGGACTGGAAGCCAAATACTTTCTTCGGGGGTGATGTCTATCTGGACTAAGAAGAGCGTTACTCTTATCTCCATGGCTTTGGCTACTGGTCTTATCGGCCTGGTCCTTTTCAATATTTTCTTTATCGTAATCTCGGTATTTTTTTCAAGTATCCTATTTTTTTCCTTTGCCGCCGTGTCGGAGAATATCAAGATAGTACGAACAATACTCAATCCCAAGGTGTTCGAGGATGACGTAATGAGCGTCAGGCTTACTGTGATCAACCGGGGAAGCGGCTTTGGTTTGGTGGAGGTCTATGACAAGCTGCCCAGCGCTATGAAAATCGTGAGCGGGTCGAACAAGGCCACATTGAAGCTTGGAAAGGGCGATCGGGCGCTGATCCATTATTCCGTTGAGTGCCCCCTGCGGGGATTTTTCAACATTGGTCCCATGCTGGTTCGGTCCCGAGATATGTTCTGTCTATTCAGCGAGGAGAGGGAAAGAGTTGACATCACGCCTATAACAGTCTACCCCAGGATCGAGGACGCCCGGAGATTTGATGTTGACACACGGTACAAGAAGATAAATCCCGGCTCGGTGATGATCCGGGCTCTTGGAATGGGAAACGATTTCCATTCTATCCGGAACTACGTCAGCACCGATCCCTTCAACAGGATTAATTGGAAAGCTTCGGCAAAAAAGAGAACACTGATGGTGAACCAGTACGAGCTGGAGGATGTCTATGACCTTATGATATTCCTGGATGCCCGTTATGTGACCAAGATCGGCACACCAATAAGAAATTCTCTTGAATATATGATCAAGGCCGCCGCCAGTATTTCCAGTGCAGCTATCAAGAAGACCAACAGGGTGGGGATGGTCACCTACGGGAAGGATGTTACCATACTGCCGCCGGGGAGTTCCAATACCCAGATGGAGACCCTGCTTGCAACCCTTACGGCAACATACGCTGGGGGAAAGAGGACCTTTAAGGAGGCCTTGGAGCGGGCCACGCCCTTCCTCACCCCTAAATCACCGGTTATAATCATGACGCCGTTGCAGCGGGACGATACGCTCGAGGACGCGATCCAGCTTCTTCTCTCTAAGAAATACCATATTACGCTGCTTACGCCCTCCATAGTGGATTTTGAAAGATTGATAACAGGCATATATTCCCCCAAGTATCTCCTGGTAAAAATGGAGAGGCAGAACCGACTGGCCAAGATAAGGGGAATGGGTGTGAAGGTTGTGGATTGGCCGCCGGAAAGGACCGTGAGCGATATAATTTCGGAGGTGGCCTATTGACCAGGGCATACAGAAGAAGACGGGGAGCCCAGGCTTCCCCCCGCCGGCCAAGAGAAGACCTCCAATGGGATGAAGATTATTCTTACGAAACCTATCGGAGCCCCGGTGTGGATTGGGGTGATGATGATCCCGATGATTATTATCCGAAGGGCGGATACGGCCAACGGGAGCCTGAAATAGGTTGGGCTGATTCGTATGATGATTACGACGACCACGGATCTTACGAGGAACCGGTCAGAGAATATGAACGCCCCGCCCGTCGCCGCCCCGCGTCTCAGGGTAGATATGACCGATATGATACCTATTACGAAGAGGAATTTGAGGAAGATCGAGTCGTGTTCGGTGCTTATGACAGTGAGGATGTGGATTACCTCCCCTACGAACGTGATGATGATGAAGATTTTTACCGAAGGGGTGCAGAGGACAAACGGGGTTATATGACATATTCCGAACAATACAGGCCGAGGACTCAGCAGGATTATTTGGCTCCGGGTATGATCCTTCCCGGTGAACGATTTATGAAAAAGACCCCTACAATGCCCAAAGAGGAACTCTACATGGAATATGCCCCAAAGGATTGGCGGAAGAAAAATGAGGCGAAGGGGACCGTTCCTACCCTTTATCGGATATTGAATATTTTCTACGAACCCTTTATCCTCCGTAATTTCGGTATGAAACTTCCTGCGATGCAGCTTATTGCAATGCTCGCATTGATCGAACTTTTCAATATTTCCTTTGACATAGGAGGTCCGGCAATAGAAACCTTGATTTCCAAGGCCCAGTTCCATGAATGGTTCCAGTGGTTCACTCCACTGGTCACCAGCATTCTGGGTGCCGTTCTTGGTTTGATGCTGTCGCTTTACCCATCCTTAAGGGAAGAACCCAAACGCATTATCAAGCTCTCTTTAGTGGTAATTACCTTCGTTGTGCTGCTTTTCCTGCCGCTTATGAATCTGATTTTCGTTTCGGGCTGGGGAGGTGCCGTTGACTCTTTTGTAGAAATGCTTATCATACTGGGGGAAGTGATGCTCCTTCTGTTATACGCTTCTCCGGTGTTCTTGGGTGTACTTGCCATATGGGGCAGAAAGGGCAGCGAGGGGCTAATTATCCTAACAACGGTACTGATGCTGCTGGTGGTCATTATTTCCAACGCATACGATATTTACAGGGAAGTTTCTTTGGAGGAAAGCCGGGTATCCATGTATTTCTTGTATGCGATAATACTGTTCATTTATATGGAATGCAGTGATTCATCCGTGAAATACTACCGCTTTGCTCAAGAGATACCGGATGACCGTGAGAACCGGGACCAGATCTATTTCTTCAATAAAACACTGAGCCAGTATTTTGTGTATATGGTGGTGCTGATAGTCATTGCATTGAGCCTGGGCCTAGTGGTATTCTACCGTACGACATTCCTCGGGGCCATGGGTTCTTTGAGACTGGCGGAAAGTCTCGAGGCCACAACCTACTTCGGATTGGTCATCTCCATGGTTGTAATATTCACTATCCTTGGGACCGCTCTCGTAATTATCAGAAACTGGAGATTTTTTGTGTCCCCGGTGAAAAAATTATTCGATTCAATTTCTCAGCAGAGAATGCGGAAAAAAGAAATGTTGAGGGTCGAAAACGAGGTGAGGCGCCTTAAGGCGTTGAACGAACAGTTTTAATTACCCTTTTCTGTTCTTCATGAGATATACTGTTGCTCCTACCAGGGCTGTTACCACCACCACGAGCACAATGAATCCTAGCCACGTCGAAGAACTTTCGACTCCCTTGTTTTCAAAACCTTTTTCAAGCAGGACCTCCCGGGATATTATCCCGGTTTCTTCACCGGAATTATCGCTGGCCTTGACTTCGATAGTGTGGTTAGTATCCACGAGACCGGTGAGGTCCCACTGGAAATGCCAGGCCATTTTATCCTCCCCCCCATCCAGTACGGCAGCCGTTTCCCACTCCCCCCCATCGATCCTCACATGGACCGTGGGATTCTCCTGGAGGTCGAATACGGTCCCTGTGACCAGGAATGAATCGTTATTCGTTTTGATGGACTCTCCATGTTTGACATTGATGGTGATGGACGGAGGAGTGTTCTCCGCGTTGCTCAACAGGTCGGGGAACAGCTCAAGATATTCGTCCCAGTAACTATCACTGGCAAAATCCAGTTCGCTGTACAGGGGATCGTAGACGGCGTCTATCCCATTTGGAAAGTAAAGAGAAAGCCCATTGGCATTTCTGTGATACGGGTCTGACCGGGTCTCTACCATCATTTCCCATGCCAATTCCTGTACCTTTCTGCCAGCCGTATCCAGCTCACTGTCAAATACAACCTGGGCATCGATTTTGTCGATGAGATCGATAATGTCGAATAACGTGTATGTACTGATCTTGAAAGGGCCCGGGTTGGGTGGAAAGGCATAACATTCTGTCACGGAACGGGCTCCTTTCACCTGAAGATTATGTCTGATGTTCTTGGTAGCGAGAAGCATGGAATACCTGTTCAATTCCTGGGTCAATTCTACTATCTTATCCAGATCGAACAATGCCATTGTCACCGAGTACGAATCATCCGGATCGCTGGCCTTGTCAGTGTATGAGTCCAGGTAATCGTTCACAATTTCGCTCCCGAGCTCCTCGGGATTCATTTGGGGATCCTTGTCCATACCGGCAAATATGGTCTCGTAGGGCCAGCCGTCACCGGGCTCTACGAAGCCGGATGCCACTGAGTAATCGGCATAATCTTTGATCTGATACAGCACCGCCAGTTGAGCCATCAGGCAGGCATCGAAACCGATCATGTCGAATCCTCTCCCCATGTGTTTTCTCGAAATTTCCAGGCCTTCGCTCAATTCGGTCATTGTGATTGGGTCTCCATTTCCCTCACTGTCGTCCCAGCAAATACCCCAAAAAGCGCCACCGTGATCCCAGAGGTCGAGAAAATAACGTTTAGCCGGGTAATTGTCATAGGCCCAAATGATGAAATCGGCCAGGGTGGAGGGATCGCCCATGTTTATCTCCCCCATGTCCGCAAGCTCCGGTGAATTCACAATCGCAGTGTCCTCGTCCTTTTCCATCCGATATCTCTTTGCTCCCTTCCAATCGCCGTTCGAGGTATCATATCCCTCCGCCCGATCTACCTGCACGATAAAATTCAGTTCCTTGGACGATCCCACCGTTTCCATCTCGTTAAGGTCCTCTATACCGGCCCCTTCAAGATTGTTGTCGGATGCCATGTACACCATGAAGGTCCATTCGGCTATTCCGGAAGCTTCGTTCGATCCTTCTATGGCCCCGTCATCTGCCGTGGAGAGTAAAAAGGCCGGTAACAGCCCTGTGAGCAGTAAAAAAGATATGCAAATTCCAAATATTAAGCGTTTCATTTTCTCACCGTCTACCGAAGATATTGATGGTAATTATTCAAATAATTTCAATGACCATAAATAGATTTGAATTATATTTATTATTATGGATTTGAGTTTTCCCTTGTCCATTGGATTTATATTGTACCGGTTTAATAAAATGCATGTATCACAATTCGAGATCCTCGACACCGCGCAACAGCTCATCGATCTCATCCCCTATTTCTTCATCTTCCTCCGAGCTAATTTTATCAGGGATCGTCTCTGTGCTGTTGATCGGTTTGGAATTCTCCGGTACATTTTCGGTTGGGACTGTTTCTGTATCTTCCGATTTCGTGGATAACGAAGGTATTGTTGCTTCCTCGGGATTCTTCCCTTTGCTGCTTTCGGGTACGGGCTTAGTGACCACGGCGCCAGGAATTGGGATTATCCCTGAGCCAGTCTTTTTTTGTACTGTGTGTGAAGTGGATTCTTCAATATTATTTCCGACAACAGGCTCACTGGTTAAAACAGGTATTGTCATCAAGGTATCACTGGTGCTAACAGGTTTCGTGATAACTCTCACCGAGGCAGTCAGTGTTTTTGCAGGCGGTTTTTCGTCTCCAGTGTCGGCAGCCGCCTTGTCATCATCTGGTGGGAGATTGGGTTTTGCAGACAAAGGTTTTGACTTGATGAGCGGTAGTCCGGTGGTGGTTTTATTAACGGGAATAGTGATGGCTTTCGGTAAAATATCACCTTTCATCCCTACAGGTTTCGTTGTGACCTTTTTCATAGTAACTGATGCGTCTGGTGTCTTTTCCGCTGTTTTTAAGAACGGAACCAATACCGGCTTTGTAATTATTGTCCTTCTTTTCTCGGAATGTTCATCTGTTTTGATATCCGTTCCTGCCGGAGGGAGTGATTTTATATCATTATCTGGGATATGAACGGGGATTTTTCCATGGTTCGGTTCATAGGTGGGTGATTCATCCGAATGCACTGGAAGGACTCGAGTAACCGGGACCGTTGTGACCGTGGGAAGCGAGGGCAGGTCCGGTCCTCTCCCCTCCTTTTCCTTATTCTTTACTATAGGCGGAGTAAGACCTTTCCCCTTACCTACGAAATAGCCTTCGGACCTAGTTTCCGTTTCCTCATTCGATTCCGAATACATATCACCCCACTCGTCCAAATCGATACCTATCTCCTTTCTCTCCAACCGTCCCTGGTAAATATCGGGTCTGTACTCTCCGTCCTCGTCATAACCTTCCATTAAATTTCGTTTTCTCAGCAGGAACAATAGTGAAAATACGATAATTCCCGAAAGTAATATTATCAAAATGATCCCTAGATAAAATAAAAATTCCGGTGCATTCTCCTTGCCTTTCTCGTCACCGAGGCTGTGAATGTCCGTTAAAACTTCGATCTCCGCTCTTATTTCGTTGTTGTCGGTGACGGATTCCGGGATGCCGTCATAGTCGTTAACAACCACGACAAGCTCACGTTTTCCTATGACCTTGGGTTTCCATTCAAAGGATATTTTCTTTATTTCGCCCTTGTCCAGGCTGCCGATCTTTCGAGAGTATATGGGAGTGGTTCCAAGATAGAATGCTATGGTTAGATTGTTTCCGTAAACTCCTTCGAACCGGTCTTCACCGAGATTTTCCACAATGACACCGACGGATATCGGATGATTTCGTTTCAATCGGGGGGTATTTGCGGAAGAAATTTCAATTCCGTCAATGGATAGGGCTCTAGTACGAAAATCATAGTCCACCACATCCACCGTTAGAGTTAGCTGCTTTTCGAAGGAACCATTTCCTCCTGAGGTGGTATCTATCGCGAGATGATAGGTTCCCAGCGCGGCGTCTGGACGAACCTTGAGTGTCAGCACTACCGCTTTTGTTTCTCCATGTGAGAGGTGAACGTTGATTGGACTTACCGAAGCCGATAAAGGTCCGTAGACACTTCCGTTCATTTTCAGATGTATGATATCCTGAACGTTACCAGTATTTTGGACGTAAAGCTGGTAGTCGATGGATTGATCCTTCAGCTTTCTTGCCACTTTAAGTGGCCCGAACCCACCGAAAAGAATGTGATCGTGGTGGGGGACCACTGAGAGATGGATTTTGGTGGAATCGCGTATTGCTTTTGGATTCGATGAGGAGGCAACTTCGACCATGAAAGTATGGTGGTTGATCTCCCGGGTGGAATTGTCCGAATCCGCCTCGGTCCCCGGCGGCATGTTCACCACAACCTCAACGCTCCTCGTCTCATTGCCCTTGAGCCACACATCTCCAGGACTTCCATCATAAATGAAGCTCAACCATTTGGATTCGGCAAACACGGTGAAAGCCTCGTAGGTGTTTCCGGTGTTCTTGACCTCGAGCCGGTAGGTGACATTCTTCTCACTTGGAGAGACCTTCAAGGGTTCGGTTGCGCTGATATTGATCCCAAATTCTGGTAAAATCTCGAAATAAAAGGTAAAAGTGTCCTTTTCCACCGGCGGGTCCTCCGCAAGCACTGCGACACTCAGGGGAAAGACGTCATTGGCAGTCCCGCGGGGAACCCTGATCTTCATGAGTATCTGGGCCCAGTAGAGGCGTTCGAGGCCCCCGTGGAGCTTGCTGTCATCTATATATGTGTGCCAACCGTATGGTGTATCAACAGCAAAGGATATGGTCTCGTCCTTTCCGTTACCGGTGTTGGTTACGTTGAAGGAGATCCAAACGTCCCTCTCAGTATGTACGGCATACTCGCTGATAGCGGCTTTTATCTTCACATCGTGGTACTGTAGGACGGTGGTGCTAACGTGGGAGGAGCTCTGGACGTTGATATCCTCAAGAGAGGCTGCCGTTACCGTGAGAATGTCTGTTGAACCGTATAGGGAATTATCGGGGACAGTGGCTGTGACCTGGATGGTTTGATTATCCTGATCGCTGTTGGGGAACAGTACATCCGTTATCGCGGATCCAATTACCTTACTGTTCCAATTATTGGATGAACTGGTCATAATGGAAAAAGAATCCGCCGAATTTCCAGTATTCTTAATTGTGAAATTATATCTGATGGTTTTTCCCGGATAATGGCTCATACCCTGGGGGGCCATCACCGACACCTTTGGGTCCGGCAGCACATTAACGAGAAGACCCAGGGTAACATTGGTATTGCCATCGCTAAGCGAGTGTGCTTTTAAGCGAACCGTTGCCAGTCCCGCCGCGGCCAATGGAGGGATGGCCACGATGAGGCTGACCCCTCTCGACGTCTCCCTGCCCATGGACCGAAGGATATTGTGATCGAACACTGGTATGGACCATCCTTTCTCGCTTGGGTATTCGGTGACGTTCAATTGAATATCGTCCTTCTTCTCACCGTCGTTGTATACCGTTAACTTGAATGAAACCACACTGTTGGGTTTGCCGCTCAATGTCGATCCGTTGTAAGCCAATCGTACATCGAATGGAGAGACGACAATTTCTTTTACCACCGATTTTATATTGTTTCCAGCTACCTCGTCGTTGTCCAGCACCGTTGTTATTCCGATGGTGTACTTTCCAGGTGAGGTCACCATCCATGTGAAGGAAATGTTGAAGATGAGGGATTCCACCACCCCCTCGATACCGCCGGACCCAAGCACGGGAGCATCCTTGAACCGCTGGTGTTTACCATTAACCGTCATCTTGACGGAACAATTTGTATCGATATTACCCCAGTTGGCTATTTTGGCTGTAACAGGTATATCCTGGTACGGGTACCATTCACCTTTTACGCGTTTTACCTCCCAGACTCCAATATCATAAAATGTTTTGCCCGTTATGCGGAATTCAAGTTCGTTCCCCGCTTGAACTTCATCAGGCGGTGAGCTGAGAACGGTCTCAAGTTTCAGAGTATAATGTCGGTTTTCCTGACCCGGCACGGCCCATTTGAAGGAAATCGGACGGGATTCCATTACACCTTGGTTTCCCGAGGTGACCGTGCTGTTTGTATGCAGGTAACCGGGTTCTTCATCGCATGTTATTGTAAGTTCTACCGGGACGTTGTTCCTGGCGTTGAAACCGTAATTGATAACGGTGGCGTTGATATGGATATCCCTTCCGGGGAGCACTCTCGTGCCCGGTTCCGGACCCTGTACTTGGTCCATTGCCACGTCGTTTTCAATGGTACCGAAGACGATGGATTGAGAGTTTCCGGGTCTCTGATTGTTCCAAAATGGCATGTTGTAATGTACCCCGTCACCGTCGTTCAAACCGCCCGTTGGCCGCATGTTTTGAGTAACTCTTTGGTAATTGATAAGAATATTGCCGTTGTCTTTGTAGAGCACCATCTGAAAAGTACAAGTACCTCCGCCCCATTCGTACGGGGCCTGATACCAGGTTACCAGATATCGTTCGGGGTTCTGAAGGGATTTGTGATATATTCCTGCAATGGGACCGGGGTTCCAGTAATAGACATAATCCCACAGTGGGGCTATGATCTTTGCAAACCTTCCGTCGTTGCTTGGGAATTCTACATTGCTGCTGGTGCTGTATGTGGATGTGAAACTTGCATATCCGTGTGTGAAAAGGTTGATCGAACTGTATGATCCGTCGTAGAACGGGAAATTGAAACCCAGGGGAACTGTTACATAATCGCTCGATGTAAATTGTATCTTGGCTGCTCCCTGGAGCGGTTCTTCCCACCTGAAGGGAACGTTCAGCTCTTGACGGTAATTGAACGATGCTCGGGTCGTTCCGGTGGAAATTTCCTCTGAACGCACCCCGCGATCTGAGATTATATCTATATCATCATCCGATCTTGATAGAGTAAAAGGGGAGATGTTGCCCTGCCAGATGATCAGAGCCGATAAAATGAATATCCCGATAAAAAGTGTGAGAGAATGTCGTTTATCCTTGAAATCCATTATGAATCACCGTAAAATGTTCTTTTTGGCAGTTTATTGTTTATTCGATATTTTTTCAGATCGATTTTATTAGATAATCGGTAATGTTCACACCTGAAAAGAGTATGGTTTTATAATGTTGAATTAATAGATAATGTTTGTCATCGTTTTAAGTGCTTTGGGAATCCTGATAACCCTGTTATCTTTTTTTTTAAAAAATAAAAAACTATTAATATTAGAGACCCCGTTTTTTATTGGTTGTTTCGTATGTTCATATGAAATAGTGAACTATATGCTAGAGGGATGGTAATGAAACAAAAGAAAAACGTTTTTATCGTATGGTTTGCAGTAATGCTATTCAGTCAGGGGTTGATAGGTGCTGACCTGTTTTTTCCGGGAGGTATTACACCTACCTTCTCAGCTAGAGGAGCCAACATTATCGTGGATGATGACGGGCAGCGGGATTACGCCAGCATTCAATCAGCCATCAATAATGCCGTGGAAGGAGATGTCCTGTATGTACACGCTGGGACTTATAACGAGCACATAGTCGTGAACAAAGCTCTTACAATTATCGGTAACGGCAGTTCTGACACCATCGTCAGCGGTGGGGGAACAGGGGACGTCCTGAGGGTAACTGCCAGCTGGGTGAACATTACCGGCCTCCGGTTAATAAACAGCGGATCAAACTCCAATGACGGGGGACTCGAGTTGGATAGCGCGGATCATTGCCGGATCACGTATAATTCGATGACTAACAATCAACAAGGTATTCGCCTTATTTCAGCCGATGATAATTTCATAGCCAATAACCAGGCTGATTCCAATACTCTCTACGGTCTCTACCTATCCTCCTCCACCAACAATACCATCGACAAGAATTCTTTCAAGTCGAACAACGATGACGGGATCCGTTTGTCGGGATCACAATATAATGTAATATCGAATAATACGTGCGTCTCGAATATGGAGAAGGGAATCCACCTCTATCCGCCAGAATCTCTCTATACTGTCATAAAAAACAACACCATATCCGGTAACGACTACGGTATATACATGTCATCAGGTGAAAACACTGTTACGGGCAATACCATTAATTCCAATACCAACTATGGTGTCAATATCTATGCGGGTGACAGTAATTATATTCATCATAACAACTTTATAGCCAATAACGGTACCGGGGTGCAGGTATACGATGACGGTACGGGCTCGGGATTGAATGATACTATTGGTGAAGGGAACTACTGGTCGGATTATACGGGCAGGTATCCCGGAGCTTCTTATGTGGTGAAGGTGTGGAATGTCCCTTACGGGGCATGGGGAGGTGCGGCAAATGTCGATTATTATCCACTTGTCCGACCATTGAATCTTGATGAGGACAACAGTCCCACCACCGGGACAACGGGCGACCCGTTCGTTTTCGATATTTGGACTTCGGATATCATCGATATCGGAGGCGTCATGATCTCATGGAGCCACGGCGGTAAAGGGGGAAATAACGCTACGGTGGATGACGGTGACGGGACCTGGAGCCTTACAATTTTCCTGGACCACAGCCTTGCTGATATGACCTATACTGTTCAGGTGAACGATACATTCGGTGGTAATTTCAGAGAACTTCCAAGGAAGGTTACTGTAACGGATAACGATATTCCAGGGATAGTCAGCGACGATTCGCCAGTCCAGGGGACAACGGGCGACGTTTATGCTTTCGATCTGACCCCTTGGGACAATATCGGGGTTGGCAGTCTCAACGTAAGTTGGCAGCACGTGAACCTTGGTGGTAATCTTCCTCTTAATAATGATGGGGACGGAACCTGGAGTCAAACGGTGGTCCTGGGTCATTCCATGACTCCCATGACGTATTCAGTCCAGGTGAACGATAGTTCGGGAAACCTGTATCGGCAAGCTACGCGAACCGTGGTTTTGACTGACAACGATAATCCCACCATCGAGGATGATAATTCCGATCAGGCCGGCACCACCGGAGATCCATTTGATTTCAATATCAGTACATCAGATAATATTAATACGAATTCGGTATATGTGAACTGGGTCCATGGTAATCGACACGGGAATTTTTCGTTGGAAAGGGACGGTGATTATTGGCGGGGCACCATCGTGCTGGACCATAATATCGGTGATCTGAATTATATCGTCTGTATCAACGACTCCTCCAACAACTATGATGTCGGGCCGCTGCGGAACGCTCCCGTCACTGATAACGATAGACCCGAATTCGGAACCCTTTGGAACAGTGAACTGGCCACGGGACGATCCGTTCTCTTTTCGGCGAATATCACCGAAAATATTGGTTTTCAGGACATAGCTTTCAATTTCTCGATAAACGGCGGTCCTCGTGTAAACTGGTCGGTCAGTAACCATACCGGCAGTTCATGGTACCTACCCATTCCAATACCGGAGAACGCGTTTTCCATTGAATATTATTACTGGGTGCGGGATACCTCCGGAAACGTGAATCGCACCGGAAATGTCCAAAGGTCCGTGGCAGACAGGGACCGGCCAACGTTGGGACTTCCATTCCATAAACCCGGAACCACCGGGGACCCCATGGAGTTTTCCATCAACGTGGACGACAACATTGCCGTCAGTGAAGTATACCTGTTTTATACCGTTGAAGAAGATTCCTACAATATTTCCGTTCTACACGATGTGGATACCAGGTGGAACGTTACCATAATCGCACCGGAAAATCACACTGCTTTCAGCTATCATTTCTCAGCAAAGGATACCTCGAACAACTGGAACAGGACCAATACGCGCAATGTCTTGATCGTGGATAATGATGCACCTTATCTGATAAGGGATCTAACTGTGGGAAAACCGTCCACGGGGGACCCATTCAACATTATCGCAGGTGCCGGTGACAACATAAAGATAATGGAGATGTGGTTGGTGTATAATTTCGATGGAATATCAAACACCTATGTAAAGATGGGGCTTGGGGCTGATGGAACCTGGTCAAGGGAGATACCGGTTCCCGACGACGCGCTGTTGTTAAAATATAAATTCGATATGGAGGATAAAGCGAAAAACAGCTATATCACCAATGAAACATCATTGAACGTACTTGACAACGACCCCGCTGAGTTTACGGATGAGACCGTGGGGACGCCCAGAACTGGAGAAGAGTTCACCGTTGCGGTGAATGTGACTGACAATGTCGGTCCGGTATCTGTGATCTTGAACTACATGCACAATGAAAACCAATTCACAAGCTCAATGCAGCGCACCAGGGGTAATACCTGGAAACTTCCCATAATGGTACCCGTTGACTCCACCTATTTTCAATATTCGTTCCTCATATCCGATGCTTCCAACAACAATATAAGCTCGGACAATGTTTCCTTTCAGGTACACGATAACATACTTCCCGTGGCGGTGGCGGGCCCATCCATCGTAATAGACCAGCACGAGAATGTTACCTTCGACGGTACGCAGACAACGGATAACATCGGGATTTTCAGATATGAATGGTCTTTCTTTTATGACGGGAGCCTGGTGCTGCGTTATGGTGAAGAACCCGTTTTCACCTTCGATATTGTGGGAATTTATTCTGTGACTTTGAACGTAACCGATCTCACAGGAAATTGGGACCGGGACGGCCTGACCGTTACCGTGCTAGACGTGACACCACCCGTGGCGGAAGCAGGGTCCGATCATCTTACCGAGCCCGGGTGGAAGGTGGTGTTCGACGGGCGCGGGAGCACGGATAATATTGGGATTTCCGGTTATGTTTGGAAATTCACTCACAATGATGTTCCCGTGGTGCTGGAAGGGGCCGTGGCCACCTATACGTTCTACACTCCGGGTGATTATCCGATTACTCTCACCGTTTCCGATACATCCGGATATTACGATACCGATGTT
Organism: uncultured archaeon; assembly: GCA_964342815.1. Taxonomy (GTDB): domain Archaea; phylum Thermoplasmatota; class Penumbrarchaeia; order JASLWR01; family JASLWR01; genus JASLWR01. The sequence continues at coordinate 29,109 of CAYFHS010000039.1, forward strand.
ATTCTCGTGACTGTGGTGGACAATACTCCCCCAACCGCACATGCGGGAGAGGACCTGAGCTATCCCGAGGGAAGCCTTGTCACCCTGACCGCGGCCGGATCCACCGACAATGTGGGGATAGTAAATTACAGCTGGAAATTCCTGCAATCGAACCAGTACCGAGTGCTTTACGGAAAACAGACCAATTTCACTTTTAATACGCCTGGGAGATATAACACCACACTTACTGTAAGAGATGGTAGAGGATTGATTGGTATCGATCACGTGATCATTACTATTTTGGACATTACCCCCCCTGTTGTAACTGTTTATGTAAAGGGGGATTACATCGAGGTGGGGGATCAGGATCAATATAATCTTCTCTTACCTTCCACGATAGAGCTGAATGCATCGGGGAGCACGGATAATGTTGGCATCATAAGCTATCGATGGACCGTTGAATATCGTGGTATAACGGTCAATAACTTCGGTCGAACCATCAGCTACCAGTTCATTGATCCCGGTGAACACAATGTCACTCTGAAATTAACCGATGAGGCAGGAAATTACGGTATACGAACATTCAAGGTAAATGTGCCGTTAATGCCGTCGGCAGGTGGGGATCCCACGGAAACCGACGCGGGGTTTATGAGCTGGGTTGGGGACAACGGCTGTCTTATGCTGTTGGTGGGTGCCATGATCCTGATATTCCTCTTGGTTATCACAATCTTCTGGACCCGTAGTGAAAAAGTTAAGAAGGTCCGAAAGGTGAAGATAAGAAGAAAGATACGGAAAAGGAGGGTGAAAAAGGGTCAATCGGAGTTCGACAGATTGTATTCGCAGGACGCAGATCTGGCAAAATACGCCCTGGTTGAAGGTCTCTCGGAAAACGCTGTTGAGGAAGAATATTCACCTGATTTTGATTATGAGGAAGAGGACTTCGTCGAGCAGGATATGGTTGAAGAAGATCTTGCCGAGCCGGATATGGTGGAAGGTGTCCTCGCGTTGTATGAAATGCCGGAAAACGGTCTTACCGAGAACGGGGCGGACTTAGAGGAAGAGGGAGAAACGGTGGAACCAAAAATGATTTTTCCGGACAGTGAAGCTCTTCAGTTGGCTATAGCCCCCACATCCGCCGCACCTTCTCTTTCCCCCGGTCTGGATGTGAGCGTTACCGTGACGGAAACCGAGTTGAAGACCTACAGGGAGATCGAAACCCTCTTTGACGATGTTGACCTGAGTTCTCTCAAGAACGAATTATCCAAGGTACCGTCGGAGTCCAATGGGGTGGAGGCATTGGGTGGACGCATAATCGATATCGAAGAGAAGCAGCCGCAGCTTCCCGAAGCCAGAGATACCGTTGACGAGGATGAAACGGAGAAGAAATCGTGTTCGAACTGCGGCAAGCGGATCGACGTTTTCTGGGCGGTTTGCCCCGGATGCAAGAGGCCGGTATAGGTGAAATACAAAAATGGCACTCATAAATCTGGTGGAAATCGAGAACAAATATTTTACTTCCAATGCGCTCGGTATTTCGATAATACTCAACTACCCAATAGTCCGAAGTCTACTTCTAGCAAACGTTGCCATAAAGTAGCTTGGATTCCATTCCAACAAACTCAACTACTTCGCGATATGCCCCACGACAAGGAGGGAATGAGGAAGTATCTTGAGGAGTACATCATTCCTGATTAGACCCTGGTTCATGCGCCTTATGATTCACTTCCTCACTCCGCCAAACCCTCCGTGCGAATCTCTACAGTCTGCATGAATTCCCCCCTGTCATCGGATCCAAGGCCACTCGATCGGAGACGTTCAGCGATGACGCAGGGGGGAATGGGGACATTGAATTAATGCTTGCTCCAAGTTTAAGTTTTTTCTTACTTTGGCAAATGTGCTCCCGCGTTGTATGTTTGCTAGATTTCAAGGCGCAATAATCTTATTTTAATATTTTTATGCACCTCCTGCATATGATTGACCTTCTAGAATATTCCACCCATTTGTTATTGTCCCTCTAATATTAACAATATAGCCTCCATAATCATGAGTGGATGTAAAATCGATATCAATCTCAATATCCGATTTCTTAAATGAATCCATATATATCCAGTATTCTATATTTCCATTTTTATTGATATTATTATCAATAGATTTTTGCATACTAAATGGATAATGTAGAAAATCAGAGTTTGAGAGATAAGACCTTAATGTAATTTTACCATTTCCAGAAATATTTAATCCAATCCCATAAAAACTATTTTGTATTTGAAAAACGGCCTCCCCTTCAACAACCTTTAATTCATTGTAAACACTTTCTATTGACTGATTTGTGTCTAGCTCATATAACACAGGAATTAACAATGTAAAATTTATTCCAGAAGTAATTTCGATTTTTAATTCAGAATAATTTGATTCTATTGTTTCATTACGATCATTATCAACACAGCCAGTACTAAAGATAAAAATGATTAAAATATTTAGAATAATGATTACAGAATCATTATTCATTATTATCACCCCCATGATACTTTTGTGAAATCAATTGCATTCCAACAGTTGGAACAATAACCTGGTTTCCCATCAGTAACTACACTCTGAAGAGGACAGTCATTATTGCTACAATGGCCTGAATTATCAAGGTGGACCGCTAAAGGATTGGTGGATTCAACCCCGATAATATTATGCCCTATTTCATGCATGAATATATTGGCAATATCAACAGAATCTCCTGCGCCTCCTTCAATGGCAATTTGATCGCCATTATATTCTCCTGCGGCACCCCATCCCGAGGAGTCCTTTCCCCACCAATTACCTGTAAGTTTGTTAACCATGGTGCAATAATGAAATACTCCAATTCTATTTGAAGATGAACCATCTGGGAAGATAAAAAAATGGTCATCATACATGTCTTTCCATTCATCAAATGTTGTACTTGATTCAAAATCAATACTCTCACCCCCACCCATGCCTCCTCTATCAATGTGGAGTGTTATATCTTTTTTCGAAAATGCTTTAACTACATCTTTAGCTGCATCATTACTCATTCCATCTGAAGTGTAAAATCCATAATGAAATGGCGAGATCCCCCCTAAACCCGGACAAAACCATTTACATTGATAGCTCCAGTGCCAACCGCTATAATATGGCATCCAATCAACTTCAACGAAGATATCTTTGTGGGTAGGATTCGCTTCGTATGGATAAAAACTGTGTTCTGCTTCCCATAGGTCATCAATCCCGTCTTCATCGGTGTCCTTATCCGCATCGTTAGGATCAGAACCGAACCATCCTTCCGCCCAATTTTTTAAACCATCTCCATCAGAGTCATTTTTACCCGAAGCATCCTTTGTATTTGAATCAACCAAATTATGGAATGCAAGGTAATTCCCAAATCCCTCCGCAACCTGTGATGCGGAACATTTATCAACAGGTAGAACAAATGCTTTTCCAGCTTCCAGTGTATATGCATTCTTTGGATCATCCGGATTGTTTATACCTTCTGTGAATAAACAATACGAGAAAAATGGTTTTCGTTCACTTAAAAAATGTGCGGGATCATTGGCATTGTTAGGGTCATCGTCGTAAATATCTATTGCATCGCTAATCGCTAAATCTTCGGAGTCCCCCTCTGTAATATCATCCTCACCCCCACCCAAGCATCCGTCATCGATGTGCAATGATATTTCCACTTTGGGCATAGATACTCATCCTCCAAGTATGTAATATATTACGCCGCATATACTTTTGTTTTGTGGTTTGATGATTACGGAATAAACTGTAACTCATATGTTAATACGTATGAAATTTTCCTCCTTTCGGAGGATGGAATAGAAATCATGGTAAACTGAACCCTCTGCCGAGGACAATGTAAAATAGGAGGACACTTCATGACTCTCGGCTCATGGTCGGGTTGCCACCCGCTCCACGTTATACAAAATACATGAAGTGCCTGGTTTTCCGGGGGAAAACCTCATTTGACCGAATAAGCTTCGTTTACCAAGAAGAAGAGAAAGAGAGTATGAGTTTCAGCAGTTTAGATTTCGTTGAAATGAATGTTTAATAGTCTGAATCAAATCCCTCAATCCCAAGTTTGCTTAGGAATTCCTTTGGGGTATAGTATTCATCAAAATCGGTAAAATCGACATCGAAGGCAATAAGATACGGTATATCAAATTTCTTTACAGTGGCAATATGCTCAAGATCCTTACGTTTTATCTTCCCTTCCCATTTCCTCATTTCACCTTCAATTTCATAGAGATAATGTACCTCGAAATGTGTCCGCAATATTGATTCAATCATGTAAGCAAAATTTCTACCTCTTTGTCTTTTCATATACCTTCTTACTTCTTCAATGACCTTCTCATTGATAATTCCCTGAAATTTCCCCTCAAGTATCATGTTAAAAATAATTGCGGAATTGGATTCCTCATACTCGAAACTGAAAATAATGGTAGAACTATCCGGAAATAGTCTCATTCTTAACACTCTCGATTTGGCTCAATATTTCCTGAGGATCCTTGCTAGTTCCAGACAGATTATCTCGAATTGATTTCACCAATTCCCGGACATCTATGATCCCGGTATCGAGGGCAAACTTCAATAAGGCCATTCTGATAGCTTCACTTTTTGTCTGAGCAATGCCGTTTTCGGTGATTGAATCCAGTATCTTCTCCTGGACTCCTTCAAACTTCACTGTTAGGGTCGTCATAGTAATTACCTATTTATCTTATAGTGATTCACTATTAAATATACTTTCGGGTCTATTTCTTTGTCTCAGGCGGGATGGCAGATTTATCTCCGCATTCATCACCAGGGACGGACCTTGCAGTGCTTTTCAATTTCACCCTTTTTCGGACCATTATCTTACGGACGGCGTGATGTGATGTATTCTTCATAATACACCCCTCGATCACAAGTTCCTCATTTCTCTTCCAATGGTTTTTTACAATCAAGCTCAACACGATCCCGGTAGAAAGAACTGCCATGATTACAAGTATATAAATTGAGCCATCGGGCATCTTTTCTCTTGGCTTATCATTCTTTTCTGCATATTGTGCTGCTACCGTAAAGCTATCGACGAACTCGTCCACTTCGCCGTCGTCATCGGTCACCTTCAACTTGACAGTGACGCTACCCGCATATGAAAAAGAAGTTTTTATTGTCTCTCCCCTGTAGGTTCTCCCATCTTCGAATTCCCAATCGAATTCGACGATCCGCCCGTCTCTATCGAATGCGGCGGAAGCATTAAACACAACCTTCTGTCCCGTTATTATCCTATCCGGTACCGAAAATATTGCAGTTGGTGCCCTGTTCAGTATCTCAGCTTCAAGGAAATGGCTGCTGCGCCCCCCGTCGTTATCCATGGCAGTGATGTTTATTTCATAGGTCCCGTCATCGGTGTAACGATGCTCCTTTGTGATATTAAACCTCGCTCGGTAGTTCAGCAAAGATAATCCCATTGATGAAATATATGTATCGTTCCCGTCCCCCCATCCCACGGATAAATTGATGATGAAGCCGTCCAGGTCCCTCACGCCGGAAAGGTTCAGAAACAGGGTGGAGAAAGTTTTGGCTTCATTGGTGTTGAGCGCTGCTTTGACGACCGGAGGTCTGTTGGATATGAATATATCACGCTTATTCGGGATCACATTTACCTTGCCAATATCGTTTTTCACGCGAAGCTCAACCTTATATAAGCCATATTTGTAATATATATGCTCCATAAGGGCCGAGTAGGTCCAGCCGCTGTTGTTCCCGTCCCCGAAATCGAAAAAGTATTGAGTAATATTATTATTCTTATCGAACGAGAGGGATCCATTAAACAGGATGCTGGTAAGTGTCTCGGTGGAAAAAAGGCCCGAAGGGTTATGGGAACTCATCCCGGCAGAGATCCTCAATATGGAAATTGGTGTGAAATCCATTGGGTCCGGGTCGTCCCCGTCCTCGAGTTCGTCCCCGTCGCTGTCCGGGTCGAAAGGATCAGTCCCCGCCGCGTATTCGGCAAGATTATCAAGCCCGTCCCCGTCGTGGTCAATTTCACCGTCGGATCGGCTCAAAGGGTCCGTACCCATACTGAGTTCCCACCCATCAGGCATCCCGTCCGAGTCACTGTCAGCATTATTCGGATCGGTTCCCATATCAAGCTCGCTGCCGTCACAAATACCATCGTTATCGGTATCGGGATCAGTGGGGTGTGTGCCGACAGTCCATTCCAGGTAGTTCAGAACCCCGTCCCCGTCAGAGTCCCAGATCCCATCCTCTCCCGAGAATGGTTCCAGAAAGAAACGTTCCTCCCACCAGTTGGGCATTCCGTCGCGGTCGAGATCATTCTCATAGAGCTTTTCACCGTCGGGTATCCCGTCGTAATCGGAGTCATAGCTTCCCGGGTCCGTTCCATAATGAAACTCTTCGAGATTTGACAGTATCTCCCGCTCGTCCAGAACCCCGTCCCCGTTCCAATCGAATCCATCGCGATCCGCGTCCAGCCCGGCGTCCGTATTACTTGACGGATCCATCGTGTAGCTGCTATTGTTCGGATCCCATCTTGTGTAGGTAGTTTCCCATTTGTCCGGTATCCCATCCCTATCGCTGTCTTTGGTAACGGGGGTGCAAGCCCATTCGAATTCCCCGACATTATCAAGCCCGTCGCCGTCCTGATCACCATTGGGATCTTGCACCGTGGGATCGCCCGCAGCGTAATGCTCCCACCCGTCCGGCATCCCATCGCCATCGGTGTCGGGATTGAGGGGGTCGCAGTTCAGTTCCATCTCAATTCCATCCGCTAATCCGTCAAGGTCGGAGTCAGCTTCGGCAGGCTGAAGAGCGTTCCAGTATTCCTCCAAATTTGAAAGTCCGTCCCGGTCCGGGTCAGCCCAGCGGTCATCCGAATATTTATCGCTCCCGTATTCAAGTTCCCAGGCATCAGGCAGTCCATCCTCGTCCGTATCTCTGCTTACATTCAGCGATATTTCCACGGAACCCCCGAAAAGGAACTCGGCTCCGGTACCTTCAATTTGGCTGAGTTCCATAAGGAGCCGATGCTGCCCCTCCTGGTGAAAGAACAGCTCGAAAGAGATCTCGCGATTCTTCCAAGGTTCAACGTCCAGGCTTCCGCTTGCCAATATTTCGGCCTCATCCTCCCGCACAGCCCGTGAAACATTCGACCTACCGGATAGCACTTTTATGAGGAGCCTGCAGTTTTGGGTGCCGACGTTGCTGATCTTCATTTTCAGCTTCACCGGCTGACCTGCCAGAGCATACTCCGGTTCTATGGAAACGTCTTCCCGGCAAAATTCTATCATGGCTCTCGACCTGCCGAACGCGTATAATTTGCCGTCCGGGGCATCGCCGCTTACGAACATTATTTCGGAAGACACTGCGGAGGACGCCGTTACGTCCGCAGCAGTTTCGTAGGTAAATTTGTGACTGCCCGTATCCACATCCAGGGCGATTATATTATTTCCTTTGAGACCCAGGTAGAGGGTCCCGTTTGCTACCGTGGGAGAGGCTATTGCATAAGCGCCTGTATTGTAACTCCACAGCTTCGTACCGTCGTACTTGTTGAGAGCGTGAACCTGCCCGTCCGATCGATGTCCTACCACGAATAACCGGTTTCCGGAAACAGCTGGAGACGAGTAGAGGAAATCACCGATGAAAGTCTTCCAGATACCTTGGCCGTCAGATCCGTTCAACATATATACGAAACCATCCCAGGAGCTTATTGCCACGTTCCCGGTTGTGGGGTCGAAGGTCGGCGATGACTTGACCGCATGTCCCGTTGAGAAATTCCAGATAAGATCGGACCCGTTAAGGGATTTTCCCTGCAGCCCCTGGTCGCCGTCTGCCATACCGTTCATGTCCAGTGCATAGATATCGTTATCGTTTGAACCCACATAAACCAATCCCAGTTCGGGGGAGATGGCCGGTGATGAATGAATATCGCCGGAAGCATTGAAGGCCCACAGCAGCTTTCCTGTTTTTGAATTCAGGGCCAGCAATTGGCCCTTCCGCGTCCCCACATCGGAGCCCACGAATAATTTTCCGTTGTATACCGTGGGGGATGAACCCACCCAGCCGCCTGTATCGTACCGCCATATTTCCTTCCCTGTCTCATAGTCCAGAGCATATACATTGTGATCATATGAGCCTATAAAAACCATTTCTTCTGTAATGGATGGGGTGGAATGAATGCCTTTTTCCGAATCGTCAGTCTGAAACTCCCAGATTGCCTCTCCCGTGAACTTGTTGAACGCCGATACCTTCCCGGTATCCCCGCCTACGATCACCTTGTCCCCGTGGACGGACGGAGAGCTCTTGGCTGCGGTGTAACTCCCGATGTTGATGTTATCCACAGACCACAGCAGCTCTGCTCCCCGGGGTCCGTCGAAACCGGTAAAACCCGAGTTATATATGTCGTGTCTGAACATTGGCCACGAGCTGTTATCCACCGGGTCTACGTATATCTTCCGGCAGGCAAGATTGTTCGTCGGATCAAGGTCTTCCGGAGAAACATGGTCGATGCTCACCCAAATGATATGATTGCCCGGGACCGCTTTCCAGCTGAAGGAAACACATTTTTGGCCTTTTTGGGAAACATTCAAAAACGTTTCTCCGATAAGATTTTTAGATGAAGTCCCGTCGAGGAAAACCGATACGCGACAATGCCCGTCTCTTCCGCCTATGTTCCGAACATAACTGTTTATCTGGACCGTGGAATTGACGGTGGGCAGATCGGGTTCCACGAATATATGTTTCGAGTTGATGAGAAGATCAGGGGCGTTCTCTTCTACCTTTACGGTAGCTCGGTATTGCGAATATTCGTGGGTCATATCTCCGCTGAACACCAGCAAAACGGTGTATTCACCCGGGGGTCTATGAACTGTCTGATTGAATGAGAATCTCCCGAGATCTCCCCCAACCTTTCCGGTAGTGGTCTCACTCACCAGTTCGTTGTCCCAGAATAGTTTTATTTTCTTGTCCAGGAGACGCGTGTGCTCCTCCGTGGTCATGAGAAGGCCCGATATACCATAGATATGCTCATTAAAAACCTTGGGGGGCGGAAATGCCTCGATAAAGGTTGAAATCTTCTCCTCCGCCCTGACTTCCGGATCATTTTCTATGGTATTGAGTGTATGGCCCTTAGCATCCTCTATCTTTGGAATCACTGCTTGGAGATTGAAAAGTAACAGAATGACGACAGTGGAAAATATGTAAAATGAGATAAAATTTTTCGGACGACGCATGAGCTTAATAATGTTTCAATGAAATAAAAGTCTTTTCCCTCATCTCCGTCTGTCCTTTCGCCCGTTTTTCTTTTTTCCACCAAGGGTACCGGATGAAAGAAGCAGTTTAAGATCATCGAGTCCCATCTTCTGTTCCTTTTCCAGTTTATCTTTGGCTAGGGTTAATTTTTCACGGTTGCTCAACCTCAGTTTGTTTCCCCGTGCATGTTCCTTTCGCCGTTTGAGATATCTTGCCTCGGCCTGCACCCTTGTCTTTGCGATCCTAACCGCTTCGATGGTCAGGTAGAGGTCGTTGATCTCCTTTTTGAGCTGCGAGATCTCATTCGAGCGCACGTCCATGTCACGGCTGAGGCGACCCTTCTCCTTGAACTTACCCAGTGATGCGAAGTGCTCTTCCTGCGCCATTTGTTTCTCTTGGTTTATTTCCTGATAGGCGTTCCACTGTTCTTCCTGCTTTGTTTTCAAAATTTTATAGTTCGCAACCATCTCCTTGTGGAATGCGTCCGCCTTCATTCCCGCCTCTATTCTCTTCTGCAGATCCGGGATCATGTTGAAAAGAAGGATTTCCTCCTTGAGGCTTATCTCCATGGTAAGAAGAGTATTGAACTGTCCAGTGATCTGTTTTTTAAAATATTCCACCTTTCCCCTTGCTTTCTTATTATAGCTATCTCTTTCCGCCTTCAGCTGCGACACCTTTTCCGAAAGAACATCTATCTCTTTTTTCAGGGCCTTCACATACTTTCTTCTGGGAGAAACCTTTGTGTGAAGTTCATCCCGTTTATCCCTGTGGTCCTTTCCTTCACCGATCAGTTTCCGAATATTGTTGAGGATCTCCTTCTTTTCCTCGTACAGTTCGTCTATCCGTCTTCTTTTCTCGTCGATGAGACCCATTATCCGATTCACTTCGCTCTCCTTTTTGAAGGCGTTCTTTTCCACTTTCCGGAGGTCCCTTTCAAGTTCATCCTTGCTTTCATACACTTTTGCGGACATTTTCGTCTACCTGCTCTTTTTTTCTACATTATTCGGTGTGCGCTCGCTTTTTTCCACCCCGTTTTCCCCCTTCTTTTTTTCATCGTGAACAGTCTCTTCATTACTTTTTTCTTCGATGGGTACAAGTACCACCAGATCGCATTCTTTAGGCTGAATTGCCTGCTGCTTCTCATTCTGCTGAGGAACCGACGAGGTATCTGGTTCTTCATCCTTTTCGACCATTTTGTTTATCTCGTCGACTTTCTTATCATTCTCCGCTTCGGATGTTTCCTTTATGGTTTTATCTACTTCGACATTCTTATCTTCATCTGTTACGGAGCTTTCCCTTTTGGTTTTATCTACTTCGACTTTCTTATCTTCATCTGTTACGGAGCTTTCCTTTTTTGTTTTATCTACTTCGACTTTCTTATCTTCATCTGTTACGGAGCTTTCCCTTTTAGTTTTATCTACTTCGACATTCTTATCTTCATCTGTTACGGAGCTTTCCTTTTTTG
>CAYFHS010000040.1:0-11606 GCA_964342815.1 uncultured archaeon
CATTATAATGCTGTTCGTCCTGATACTTTTAATGGCGGTGGTAGTATACATGGCCTTATTCGTTATAGAGAGTTCATTCTCGATAAATGTGGGAATCGGTGCTTCCATCGTACTTGTGCTGCTGATATTATTAATGATATATTGGATATTTAAACGGGAGAAACTGAAAAAGCTTATCGAAAAGGAAAAAGAAGAGGACTGGAAAAGGAGGTTATGAGGGACTTTAAAAAAAATATCATCATTAATATATCCTACAAAAAGTATTTCTCGATCTCTCTAACCACATCGGGATGTTTCTCCGCGATTGCCTGGATTATCTCGAAAGTGCCCACCTCTTCCATTTTCGTGTTTCCCAATGTCTCTATAACCTTGTCCACGGTCTCGTCGCTCTGTTTTAGAAGAAGTTCTTTGGCCATGTAATTTCGATACATCTTCTCCTCGAGACGCTTTCGCCACAACGCATCATATTCTTCAAGTGCTTCCACGCTTACATCGCCCCGTTGTACGGCTTTCGCGGCCACCTCTCCTGCGATCTTGGCTGCCAGCATTCCGTTTGCTAGACCCCCGCCGCTCAAAGGATCAACCATCCTTGCCGCATCCCCTACAACCATGAAACCTTCCGCTACAGTGTTCTTCATGGGCATGGATACCGAAACACCCCCCGCCACCATGGAGATGGCCGAGCCTTTCGACAGTACCGGATGATTCTTTATGAAAACATCAAGGTATTCCTTCACGGCCCCCTTTTTCTCTACTTTTGACAGTAAAAGACCAAGACCGACGTTTAGCTCGGTCGCTGACTTGGGGAATATCCATATGTAACCTCCTGGGACGATAGAGTTTCCAAAATAAAAATCGCAGTACCTGTCTTGATTCACTACTCCGCCAATCGTGTATTGTAAACAGGTCTCCACGTCCTTGCTCTCGAGACGAGTGTCGATCCCGGCTTGTCCTGCAATTACCGATTCATAACCGTCGGCTGCCACTACCACCTTTGCAGAAATGATGATCTCTTCCGACATGCATTTCCCTTTTGCACCTGTCACCTTGCCGTCGTTAATGATCAATTCCTCTACATGAGTCCTCAGCATTAATTTCGCCCCTGCGTCTAGAGCTTTCAACGCTATGACCTTGTCAAATTTGTCGCGGTCGATCACGAGGCCTACCTCCTCAGAAACCGCCTCGCCCTCGATAACCCACATATGGCCTGCTGGTGAGATGAAACGGGCACCGTCTACGGTATTTCTAACCCATCGGGGATCCTTTTTAATACCTATTTCATCGAAGATATCCGGCGCGATTCCCTCGCCGCATCTCACGGGAGACCCTATCTCTGACCTTTTCTCTACCACCAGTGTACGAGCACCTCCAAGAGCCGCAAAACGTGCAGCAGTGCATCCCACGGGACCCCCACCGATGATTAGGACATCCGTATCCATTTTCATTTCGAAACCCCCTCTGAAATTGCGCCCACCGGGCAAACCAGCCTGCAGCTTCCGCACTGCACACACAAATCCATGTAAAAAACTATTCCACACTCATACAGTCTTATTGCATTATCATTACATGTGCCAACACATGCGCCGCACCTGAGACATCGCTCCATGTCAACTTTCATATATTTCCCTTCCTCTTTGCGTAAACGGCAGAATCCCATATAAAAAATATGGGCACATTTTCTGGATTATGATACATATTTTCCGTCCAAAAGCGAATTTCAAGGCGAATGCGCACCCCTCAAATTGAACACGAAGTTATTAGTTATCCTTATTTTTAGAAAAAAACGCGCATTTTTTAGGCTTTTTCAAATCCATATAGAAATATTTATAAAGGTTTTAAGGAATGGTTTCACGTGTAGAGCGAATCGAACTGCCGGTTTCGTAATACACCTGTAATCAAAAATCTTTTCGGGCATCGGAAAGTGGCTAAAAACAGGTATTAACGGGGGTTAATGGATGAAAGACAAGGAGAGAATATCCGTATCCGTGTATCCATCCCAGTTGGACATGCTCGACAGGGAACAGGACCGGAAAAAGATTTCCACAAGATCGAAGATGATCCGCATCATCTTCAGCGAGTATTTCAATATACACCAACCGGAAGAAGGAACTGAAAATCTAGTCATAAAAATCCCGGTTGGCTTGTTGGACCTGATGAGACAGTTGATCTATCGTGAGAATGAGAAAGGAAAAAGAAGCCCCATTTTCCTTCGCGAGGATGAAGTAATACTATATGCTTTACGGCTCCTTCTCATGGAACACTTTCCCCCTGAACGTAAACGCTGAACCGGGATTGAAAGGGTGAAATCAAACCCGGATTCTGGCTGGATCGAAGACGCTTTATACCAATAAACCCGGAGGGAGGGTTTAAATGAATATGAAAAACAAACAGGAGGTTAACACAGATATAATTGATGAAATGGAAGCAGCGGTCTTCTACGATTTCTTTGAGATCCATAGAAAGACCAGAATAAGCCTTGAAGATTTCATGCATGCGTGTGAGATCATGGGGCTCGCCAGTATACTGGCACAGAGATATCACCATGGGGCGGGATTATCGATCAATCGGTCGGCAAGATCTGTAAACAAATACTTTCTTGGCAAAAAGGAGAATGATCTTCTGAACATGGGAGTTGATCTTTCATCGGTGAAAATCGCACTCAGTGACGTACTCATCGCCTTGGACGGAGCGGGTGCCATAGTGAACGGGAAGATCACGAACGTAGGGTGTATGATCCTTGTATCAAAAAGAACGTGTGAAAAAGCATTGCGACGCCTGAATGAGAATCCTGACCCTGGGCTTTTTCGGAAAGAAACTTATCAGTTAACCGCTGGAGGTGCCCATACTAGGCATGGTTCTATGACTGCCTACTCAATGAAATGCCCCAATTCGGTAAATTTCGTCGTTTCCCACAAAGGCCGAGCCTGCATACTGGTAAAGGGAAAGGTCATAGGGCAGATCACCAGGATTGAGAGTATCGACGGTCCCGTATACATCGAGCCATATTCGGGTAATGGATTTCCCGGAGAGGAGAAAACGCAGTTAGTCAAAACTTTCTCACCACAGCTCCGAACAATAGTTGAGAAAGGATTCAAATCGGGGGATATCTTCATCGAGCAGTTGATAAAAGCCAGGGCGGACATCGCCTGGGACAAGAAACAAGGAATGTTGCACTATCTGAACAAATTCAGATGGGGACGTCAGCGGAAAATTTCGGATTATCCCGTATTCATTGAGTCCGACAAAGGCAAATGGAGAGAAGTCCTACGTAAGCTGCAGCAGACCAACACCGAGCGTATCAATTCCAGTGATTCTGATCTGAAGCATGAGATTAGATCCTTACGAGAAATTAAATTACGAAAGAATATCATGAAAGATAGTAGAAAATCAACGCAAACTCATCTTGACAAGTTCTTCAAAATAATTGGGCGATTTAGATATTTTTAATTATCAATTGACAAATTCCTGATAGAATATATTTATCCTATTGGGAATATATTTTTTTTTATATTTATCCATTTATTTCTTTAAAAGGGATTTTCCCGCCCTCTAAAGTGAAATATATATTATTTTAGCAAAATGAGGAAGAATATATATTTATCAGCATATTTCCTTTTTTTTACAAATATGATGGAAAAGTATATATAAAAAGGCAGTGTATCGGAAGGTATTGTTATAGGTATCGGCCTCGATACTCAAAAGGAGATGTTTCGATATGGTCCCCGGTGAAAACGACGGTAATCAGTCTAATTCGAACAAAAAAGACAAAAAAATAGTAATTTATGCCCGCGTGTCTACCAAAGATCAGGAAAAAGAGGAAACTGCAAAGACCCAGATCGACCTTCTTACCCCTATCATCCAGAAAGAAGGATACGAACTTATTGATATAATAAAGGACGAGGATGTATCGGGAGACAGCGACCCGGAAAAACGACCTGGCTTTGCCAGAATACTCGATATGGCTCAGTCTGAAGAGATAAATGAAGTATGGGTGGCCAGCAGGGATAGGATTGCAAGAAACGTGGATCTCATGGGATTCATCCGGATCACCCTCAACAGGCTCGGAGTCACTGTAATGGCTCTCGACGATTCGAAAGAAAAATACCTCGATAAATTCAAGGATGTATTGTCGGAAATGGAGCTGGACAAGTACAGACAGAAGAGAATGGATGGGATCGAGCGAGCCAAGAGAGAGAAGAGAACCCTTCAGAGACCGCCCTTTGGTTATGCCAGTGTGGACAAAAAATTGGTGATTGATGAGACTAAAAGAGGAATAATAAGAGCACTATTCCGTGATTTCGACATACCCCTAATGTCGCTGAAGAAACTGGCTGATAAATACGATATGAGCCGATCCATGATACAACGTATACGCTCAAACCCCATTTATACTACTGGCGAAGTAAGATGGCAGGGGAAAGTTGTCTACAAGGTTGAACCGATCATATCTGAAGAGACCGGGGGGGGCGAGGAAACCGAAACCCCCGAAAATGGGGCACAACAAACCCTCTTCTGATTATTTCAAGTTGAGTAGGGAATTCCCTTAACTGAATCAAGACGAATGTCATTTAGTTTAATTTATTCTCCAAAGATTCTTAACACGGCCTTGGATCCCTGAAAATGCGTTGTTTATTCCCTTAGAAACTGAAGTTTTACTTAGGTATAACACAAATCAGAAATCTAAGGCGAACAGGGATTATTAGTATCAACGATCCTGTTTTTTATTTTTTTTACGATTTTTTTGTTTCAATAAGCGAATCAATAGTTTCTATTGATTTTATAATTAATTTGTCTCAATCCATTAATTTAATCAGAGATGTTGGCTAACTGCAAGCCGCCGCGTGAAGTAAAGCAGGTAAAATCAATAATAGTGAAATAATCCTTATTTGAGATTATGTAGTTCCATAGATTTAATCAATGTTTTATGCCACTCCAATGATTTATTTAATGTTCGTTATTTATTACAATATGGGTTCAATACCCCGCAGCTTGCTGCGGATGGGACCATATTGTAATGAATGAAGAACCGTCTTGAAAATTGCCGTAATACCCTGCAGCTTGCTGCGAAGTGAGCAGAGCGAACGATGGGATCGGCAATTTTAGGTTCTTCAAATTTATTTCGAAGAAAAAGGTGATAAAAGACAGAAATCCTATTGATGACAGCAGGGGTCTGACAGGTTATCGGATCCACCCGAATTATTGAGAGCATTATCAATTAAGCGTATAAACAAACAAATCCGTCGGATTATTTTTTCATTCAAAAAGGATATGTATAATTATATACTCGGAGATATCTCGTAAAAAAATTCTCGAAGCCAACTAATTGTGCGGAAAATTGCACAACCATTGGAACAATATTCTCACCTCTATGGGATAATATTCATCCACGGCATGAATTCCTGAAATAAGGAGATATTATACCTGAAAGAAAGGAGGAAAGGTATGTGTATAAACTATGCACAATCGAATATATATAGCTATTAAATCATTTTTACCGTGTGAAGTTTTTTATATAGCCTTAACAATATGCATGTGATCTGATAACCAATCATATGTTTTCGTTAAGAGAAAAATATACGGGTGAGTTACATGATGGAACAACCGCTTTGGGCCCCGAGTGATGAGAGAATCGCACGGGCCAATATGACGCGTTTTATAAATTTTATCAGGGATTCCGGCCTTAATATACAAAACTATGATGATCTCTACCAGTGGTCTGTTGACGACCGCCCTGGTTTCTGGGCCGCTCTATGGGACTTTTGTGAGATTAAGGCATCCCGCAGATATGATAAAATACTGGAGAATCCTGATGAGATGTTGGCATCGAAATGGTTTCCAGGAGCTAGATTGAACTATGCCGAGAATCTATTGCGTTTCCGAGACGACCGCAAAGCACTGATTTTCAACGGTGAAGGTCGTACGGTAAAAGACATTAGTTATGGAGAGCTCTATGATGCTGTTGCCCGTCTGGCAAAAGCCTTGAGGGAATTCGGAATTGAAAAAGGTGATCGCATCGCCGGTTTCGTTCCGAATATGATAGAACCGGTGGTAGCAATGCTGGCAGCAGCCAGTATCGGAGCGATATGGTCGTCCTGTTCACCGGATTTCGGTATTAAGGGAGTTCTGGACCGTTTCGGCCAGATCGAACCTCGTATTCTGTTTACCGCTGACGGGTATTTCTATAATGGGAAACCCTTCGATTCTCTTGACCGTATTAATGGTATCCTTGAACATCTTCCATCAATAGAAAAGATAATCATAATCCCCTACCTGAAGGATAAACCGGATATTTCCTCCGTATCTGATTCCATTCTATTCCATGATTTCCTATCAAATGAAAATGATCTCGAGATCGAATTCGCTCAACTCCCATTTGACCATCCACTTTATATTCTATATTCGTCCGGGACTACTGGGATTCCCAAATGCATGGTTCACGGAGCTGGGGGAACGCTGCTGCAGCATCTCAAGGAACTGGTACTCCACACCGACCTAAATTGTGAGGATAATATCTTTTACTTCAGTACATGCGGGTGGATGATGTGGAACTGGTTGGTCAGCTCTCTAGCGGTGGGAGCCACGGTTTTACTATTCGACGGCTCTCCGTTCTACCCGGACCCTGGAGTACTTTTCCGCTACGCGGAAGATGCTAAAATGACCGTGTTCGGTACAAGCGCAAAATATCTATCTGCTTTGGAAAAGACAGGGCTTAAACCAAACGAGAAATACGATCTAAGTTCTTTAAAATCAGTCCTTTCCACCGGATCACCCCTGTCGGTTGAAAGTTTCAAGTTCGTATACAGGGATATAGAAAATGATCTCTGCCTGTCATCTATTTCCGGAGGTACGGATATGATTTCTTGTTTCGCCTTGGGAAATCCCATAGCCCCGGTATGGGCGGGAGAACTGCAAACAAGAGGGCTTGGTATGGATGTGGATGTGTTCGACGAATCGGGAAATTCAATAAGGAACAAGCAAGGCGAACTTGTATGTAAATCGTCGTTTCCCTCTCAACCCATTTACTTCTGGAACGATCCGGACGGAAATAAGTATAAAAATGCCTATTTCGAGGTATATGATAACGTGTGGCGGCACGGAGATTACGTTGAGCTCACCGACCATAATGGGATGATAATATCAGGAAGGTCCGATGCCACATTAAATCCTGCAGGAGTAAGGATCGGGACTGCGGAGATATACCGACAGGTGGAAGCAATGGATGAAATAATGGACAGCATTGCCACCGGGCAAAACTGGGAGGATGACGTGAGGGTCATCTTGTTCATAAAACTTAAAGAAGGTGTAAATCTAACTGAGGAGTTGGTAAAGAAGATCAAAACAACCATAAGAACAAACTGTACACCGAGGCACGTCCCAGCAAAGATCATACCCATCGTTGACATACCATACACCATCAGCGGTAAAAAGGTCGAATTGGCCGTGAAGAAAATGATCGAGAATCGGCCGATATTGAACAGGGACGCTCTTAAAAACCCGGAAGCATTAGAGTTGTATAAGGAGATTCCGGAACTCAGGGAATGAGACATCCCTTAACTGTTAATATGTTGGGCCAAAAGTCTCAGCTAAAAAAATCCAGTGTGCAATTAATGAACATCAGGTTTGCAAATACAGCAGCACCGATCAATAGAGAAATAAAACCCAGGCCCTCTATGAAGTGTAAAAGAGCAATAAGAATTAGAAGCAGGCTGATAACGGTCCAATCCAGAAGCTTATACTCTCTCTTCTTCACCTTTTCCGAGTCCCTGACATCACATCCGGTTCTTTTTAGTGATATTTCATCAATAAAATAGATCGGAATTGACAGTCTGTAGAAAGTGACCATCAAAATACCAAAGATCATGGATTCTGATATTACATACAGACCAAATTTCATCAATGCATAGGCGATGAGCAACCCGGCCATGGATTGAAATATCCCCCAATGTCGATTTGATGTCAATAAATTCATCACCGAATTTTTATTTCGCTCAGAGACTTTCCGGGATTTACCCTTCCAACGCACAAACCGTCCCCATAGCATGGTGATACCGATTCCCAATATGACATAGAAAAAGATAGAGATTAATAAAAAAAACATGTTTCGTAACCTGATCAATTGGACGAAGAAACTGGAAGAAAATACAATTAACATCAGAATATAGAAAAAATTGAACATCTTCAGATCAATATACTCGCCCTTCTCAAATATCTTAAGGTAAGACCAAAGATTGATCCCAAGGAACATAATAATAAAAACGCTAAGCAGATACATTGAATGCTCGTCATGCACTCCAAAGGGATTATCTATCACTTCCGCTCTCCCCTGAATCCACTCGTATCTTACTGGTTTCATACGTTCCTGGTCCACTTTCAAGTTGTGGTCACCCATGGTAATGTACCCTGAACCGTACTCAAGCTCCGAAATGCTGTTGTAAGTAAGTTTGGACTCGAACAGAAATGGCTGGATGAGTTTCTCTACCTCGAGCTCGTAAGAGTTAGACACGGAAAATATGTATATTGAATTAGCCCCGTAAATCCCGATTTCCGGTACATCGATCTTGACCGAATCAATATCATTGACCTTGGCTTGGGTGAGGTTGAATTCAATATAGATAAGCACCCGATGGCAAATCCTTATGGAGTCTTTCCCATTTGGTTCAAAAACAATAACATCCCCCCAGAATCCACACGACTTCCTTCCTTGCTTCATCCCTTCTCTTACAGTAACAATGCTCTCTTTGCTTTCATATGGTGTCACAAAGAGACTGTCCCCTTGATCTATAACACCGAATCTAGCACCACCATGGGTCATAGATAAACCTCTGACAGGTGCCACGTGTTCATCATCGGTTACCTCGAAGTAGACCAGACACCCGAGACAGAGGTTTAATATAAGCATAAGACAAACGAATTTGAGAATCTTTCGATCATTAACGGAATTCCCTTGTTCCATTATGCATCCCATGTATTGTAAGCTATTGAATCATTTTCTGTTTACCAGATATTAATACTAGAGAACCTATGCTATTTAGTCTTTTTCCATCATTGTAGTTTTGAGGTATGAATTTATACTCATGGCCTAGGAGATGACAAGGCTTATATAAAAATAGAAATATAATGAAAAGGATTACACAGCTATCCGAAAAAAGGTGTTCCCCGGAGATACCATGTACCTTCAGATATTATCAATCGTTCTTTTCGCTTCGAAAGGTGGTACTAAATCAAAGAAAATAGGGCGGGAGAAAGGTTTAGGGAGCCACGAAGATGCAGCTACGGATGAGATCGATAGCAATGATCCTTTCTCTTTTTCCTTTCTTGATGAATATCCTTCGATAATTGAGGATTATGCCAAAAATAAACCGGGTGAAGAAGACGGTGAGAATACAGAGTCCATGAGCGATACGCAGGATAATATGGATGACATGATTTTGGTGGAAATGAAACAGCTATATGGAGATCTCGAGAACCTGCTTACCAAATCCCTTCATAAATCCGAAATAAAGGATGATGTTCACGTCCATGAAGAAGGTGTCATTGGATTGCCTGTTACCCCGGAAAAAGAGATCGAAACATCTCCTGGAGTAATTAATCTCCAGGTTACTCCTCCAAAAAACCTTGAGGATATGGGGGAAAAGACAATCGAACTGCCCTCAAAATCGGTCCCTACCACCCCGGTTGCGGATATTCAGAAGGTAATCGAACTTCCCACTAAACCCCAAGCGGAAGATCCGGAACCAAAAAGTGTAATACCTCTCTCCCAGCCTAAGGACGGGATATCCGAGGCCACGGAAATTCAGATACTGGCGGATATTGGAAAAAGAATATCGGAGGAAGAATCAATATCTGACATGATGTCCAAAAGAGGTTTGTTGAAAAGGCCATTTAATGAAAAGTCATCTAGTCCCACGGCAGCCATAGCGGAAAATGAATTGAAAAGACTCCAGGAATTGCAGAGGAAACAGCGGGAAGCCATAAAAAAACGGTTGCAGGAGAGAAAGAAAGGTGACGTTTCCTGGAACCAACTGGTGGAAGTGAAGAAAAAAAGGCTGGAAAACCTTAATGAACTAAAGAAAAAACGTAAAAAAAGGCGCAGTCGGTTTCGTAAGGAAAAGCTACATAAATTAAAGGAACGCGAACGGGAAAAAATGAAGAAATTAAAGGATAATGGTGTCCGGGAAACCAGAACCACTGGTTTCGCTAAAAGGGAGTTTACAGAAGTAAGATCACCCTCTGAAATCACTAGACACGAGGAGGACAACACCTTTACGTCTGAGTACGTTCAGCCTTCATGGAAAAAAATGGCAGTACCTCCAAAAGAAACAATAAGATCGGCACCAGTAGTTCCCGGAGTGACCTTTGCCGCTATAAAACGATGCCCCGATTGCGGGGGATTTATTAATCTTAGTGTGTCCAATAAATGCTATTCATGCGGAAAAACTTTCCCATAGATTTCTTATTTTCAATACTCACCCTGGAACCGCTGTTCCAAAACATTGAAAAATTCTTTTACAGCTTCTGCGCGCTTACCTGAAAGCTGGACATGGTGTCTGGGATTGTCGTGCTTTGCACAACCTTTTGCCCATCTTTCTTTGACATCATCCTTTGCCTGTCCAACTAGTGCCGCAAGACCCAGCTCCCGATCCCTGATCCTTTCCAATGCTTCCATATCTCCCCACGAATCCGCTATGAAATGTATGGGATAATACCCGTATGACAGTGCCATTTCGATACCATTGGCTTTTGTAAATCCCCTGGGTATCAGGTCCACAGCTTCCGTCGAAGTTGTTATTGTAAGACGATCAATCCATTCTGGGTGGTTTAACTTAAAGTCTTCTTTGAGGCCGTCTATGGTCTCATCAAGTTCGTAACGTGGAATAATGGTCACCATAACCTCAGAGCCGGGAAATAGAGCATAATGCTTTTTCATTTCATGCCGCAGCTCTTCGAGCATTTCCCTTTGTTCCCTTGTCCCGCCAATTTTTTTTTCACCGTCAATGAGTTGGACCAATCCCATTTCGCAGAAAAAATGACCGGTGGAAAGCCAGTGTTCCAACCGTGAATCCGTAGCCTTAAACGCCCCAGCGACCCTATAAATCTCGCAACCGGTGAGTAAACCGCAACGATGAAGCTCAACAAAGGAAGAAATTAGATCGGCCACACCATCATAGAGATATCCAACCCCGTTCTCACGCCACGAATCAGGTTTTAGGAGAGTCCCATCCATGTCGAAAAGCACTAGGGGGCCTCTGGTTTCTAGGTTTTCCCCCTGCTTTGAAAAGCCGAGTCTGTTTGACTTGGAATTACCCTTAATTGTTAAGTTCCCAGAATCGTACATTACTAATCACATTCCATTTATGATCGCGCTGATTTCGACTACATATTCATAACACTATATCCATTCATCCTCCAAATAGTCATCATCTTCATAATAGCCATTGTCATCGTCTTCATAATAGTCATCGTCATCGTCTTCATAATAGTCATCGTCATCGTCTTCATAATAGTCATCGTCATCGTCTTCATAATAGTCATCGTCTTCATAATAGCTATTGTCATCGTCTTTATAATAGTCATCGTCATCGTCTTCATAATAGTCATCGTCATCG
>CAYFHS010000040.1:11706-38254 GCA_964342815.1 uncultured archaeon
ATAATAGTCATCGTCATCGTCTTCATAATAGTCATCGTCATCGTCTTCATAATAGTCATCGTCTTCATAATAGCCATCGTCATCGTCGGTATAATAGTAACCATCATCCTTTCGCTTACCACGCATATCCCGATAACCATGATCCCAATTGTCCACATAATAATCATCGTCGTCATCATAATCCCGGTACCTGCCTTTTTTTCTATGCTTGTAAACACGTGCCCGACTATTCTTAAAATGATCATCGTCATCATGATCGTCATACCGGTCAAACTTATCAACATGACCTTTATCTATCCGATCATCGCTGCGACGGGTCCTTTGTTCCAAACCTGCTTCAGCTTTCTTTACGGTCTCAAATTTGGTTGGATCTTTACCTCGATGTTTGCCAGACGCTCTATCCAGCTTACGAGAATCCTGAAGATCAGTTATATCTACCTTTGAAGTCTTCGGACTTTTTCCAAAGTCTTCCATGGTCCAGCGGTTTTTAAAAAAGTTAACTATAAGTGTACTTATTATCAACAATATGAGTAGACATAAGGCGATCAGAACGGCAGGAAAAACCCAGGCATCATCATCCTTTACTTTTTCTAATGGTATATAGATATATCTTGTTGGATCATTGGGATATTTATCCAATCTCAAGCCAGTTGTAGAGTCAGCTTCGCTCTTGCCGGTGATCCACCAATCGGGCGAACCATCTCCATCGCTGTCGATACTGGCCGCTGGATCTTCAGGGAAGGCATCGGGTTGAAAAGCATTCTCCACAAGAATTCCTATTTTTCGCCCGGAGGTCCAAGAAAGATTGTGGTAGTTATCTCCCCAACCATCCAGATCGGTATCATTCCACTGTGTCGAATTATCTGGAAAAATATCAGAATTCATTCCATCATTATTGTCTCCGAACCCATCACCGTCGGTATCCATCCATTGAGTCGGTTCTTCTGGCAACATATCAATATGAAGACTGGGAGTATGAAGGCTTTCATTATAGCCCGTATTCCATTCATCAGGGTATCCGTCTCCATCTGTATCGAGGCTCACAGCAGGATCATAAGGAAGATCATCCAATCTTTCGATATTCGTATTAGAATCATCCGCAGATTTTCCCTGATTCCAAAAATCCGGAAAACCGTCACTATCAGTATCTTTTGCAGCGGACGGATCAAGGGGGAAATCGTCCTTGATGAAACCGTCTGAATCAATATCCGAATTCCATATTCTTATCCTTCCATCTGCGTGACCAGATACCACCATTCTGTTATCCATGGACCAGGATACACATTTGAGATCACTCATTGTCGCCATAAAAGTAACGAATATCTTACCGGTCTCCGCATCCCATACATCAATATTATTATCTAATGAAGCAGAGAATAACACAGTACTATTGTAATACCAGTGCGTATCTAATATGCTATTACTATGGCTGAAATTTACCATCTCTTTTCCAGAAACGGAATTCCAAACTTTTACCGTACCATTCACCGAACCCGAAGCGACCCAAGCTCCGGCGGGAGAAGCCCACGAGACGGAAACGACACTCTTGGAGTGCCCGAAATAATGAAGGGAGACCTCCTTTGATAATGTGTCCCATATCTTCACCGACCCATCATCGGAACCAGATAATATGGCAGCGCCGTTAGGGGACCACGACAGTGACCGAACGGGTCCGGTATGATTCGTAAAGGTTAGAAGTTCACTACCTGTTTCAGAATTCCAGATCTTGACCGTGGAATCGTTTGAAGCCGAAGCGATCCTGATATCACTTTGAGGTGCCCAAGCAACGTCTGTAACGGAGCCTTTATGGCCGGTAAAGTTCAGTTGAAAATCCCTTGTATCCAAGTTCCAGACCTTTGCGGTCCCGTCAGCGGAACCGGACACGATGCGATTGCTGTCGGAAGACCAGTTAAGTGACAAAACTGATTCAGTATGGCCCGTGAAATTGATTATTTCCCCCGATGTCTTCCAATCCCATATTCTAATGGTACCATCGGTAAAACCCGCTGCGATCTTGTTGTTGTCTGGTGACCATTCAACACATCCTATTGCCGATTCATTATCACCTATCTCAAGATCTGGTTTCACCACCCTAACTGCTCCCACAAATACATCACTGCTGATGCAGATCGAAAGAGAAAAAACAGTGATCAC
Organism: uncultured archaeon; assembly: GCA_964342815.1. Taxonomy (GTDB): domain Archaea; phylum Thermoplasmatota; class Penumbrarchaeia; order JASLWR01; family JASLWR01; genus JASLWR01. Next base: position 13,861 of record CAYFHS010000040.1, read on the forward strand.
CAGGGAAAAAACAATAAAGGTACCAATTGTCTTTGATATGGATTCAACCTCCGGGGTGATAGGCTATAATGCGAGTTTGATTTAACCGACATCATCGCAACTTCTTTTCGAGTATTTGAGTATTCCTTTTTTTTTTCCCCATGGAGTTAATAAATCCACCCTAAGAAGATTAAAAACTAATAGAATAATTCGACGATTGTTCTATAAAATTTAAAATATATGTTATCGATAACCTATTGATAGTGCAAAAATTTAATAATAATATAAATTGTACCGGATTTTATACATGCATATGTAACGTGACAGTAGGAGTGATATAATGAATACCATTTTCCCAAAAATAACGCGGTTAACAATAATCCTATCGGTAATTATTATTTTAATGGTCTCCCTCAACCATGGCTCAATTCTACGGATCTACCGTCCAGGCGGAGCTCAGTTTCCAGAAGATGAGATTTCTAAAACAGTATTCATACCGGAAATCCTGAACATTACTTTAGACAGCTTCCAAGAACTAAATGACATGAAAGATACAACCCAGAATCTAACATTCATCAAAGAAGGGAACGATGGGAGTCTGCGACTTTCCACAAATATCCCGGATATCACAATAACCGGTTCATTCAGCAGCGGGGAGCCCATCTACGCGGAGACCTTGACATTGAAAGCCGGTGCCTCGGTGATACCTTCCGGAGGTGGAGACAATATAGAGATGTATGCAAGAAATCTCGTAATGGAACGAGGGAGTATCATAGATGTAACGGGGAGAGGCGGTATCAACGATGGTAAGGGGGAAGATGGAAAAAACGCCGATCGGTATTGGCGTGGTGGAGGGGGAGGGGGCGGTGGAGGGTACGGAGGTGAGGGTGCTGATGGTGGATACGGGGGGGAACCGGTGGAGCCGGAGGTGAAGGAGGGGAAAACTTTGGGTAATCGATGATTATGATATTTCAGCGGGAAGCAAAGGCGGCGAGGGTGGAGATAGTTCTTCAAATGGGGCTAAAGGAGGAATAGGCGGCGGAGTCATCAAACTGGTCGCTGAAAATATCTTTATCAACAGCACGATCAAGAGCGATGGCACAGAGGGGTCCACTTCAGGCAATTCAGCGGATGGTTCAGGGGGAGGGGGAGGGGGAGGGTCAGGTGGTGGTGTGCTTATTCAGGGCAGGTATATTGGATTTGGCAGTTTTTCCGAAATATCGACAAAGGGAGGGAAAGGCGGTGAGAGTGGAACCCCCGCCAGATATGGTTCCGGAGGGGGAGGAGGGGGCGGTGCAGGTGGTCGGATAAAAATATTCAACGAAGAACCGATAAATGGAATCGAAAGCCTTTTTATGAACCTTGAAGGAGGGAAAGGTGGATTGGCGAGTCAAACACCAACTGGTAGTTTCTATACTGGAGCGGTAGGAAAAAACGGCGATTCGGGCAATTACTCTATAAAAAACAGGAATTTCGAACTCCCCCTTGATTATCTTCCAGAAGGTGAATACATATCTAAGTCCATGGACACAGGTAATCCTAGTCCCCATTTTGATAACATATCTTTCTCCTTCGAAGCTCCTGAAAAAACCTCGGTGGAGGTATATACCCAGACCGCACCAGCGAACCAGCAGAACCCCGATATTCCAGGCTCCTGGACCGAATGGAGCGGTCCTTATCCATATCCCGGAGAAAAGATCACTTCACCTGGTAACCAATGGATCCGGGTGCGGATCGTTTTAAAAAACCAGGAATCCGCCCTTCACCTTACTCCAGTTTTCGATAGTGTTAAAATAGAATATCACACTGATGAATCCCCTGTAGATCTGCAATTAGGTATCACTCCAAACACAGTCAATGCAGCTGATGGAATGAGCACCATAATCTCGGCAATGTTTCGAGATACGGACATCCACAATACTGAAATATTTGCAGGGAAGTTGAAATTACAAGAGAAGTCCATGAATGTCGAAATGGAACTTTTAGATGGCAAATTCATCGAAAGTGATAACTGCGAGATAATGGAGGTAGAACCGGGACAGTATATCATCAACTACACTTTCACTCCGGAAAAATACATCCATGACGGTACATGGAATACTTACTTCGAGGTATCAGATGGTATTACTGATAAGATTGCAATGGATTTTAATGATACTGAAGAGACCCTGACGATTTTTACCAATTTCAAAACTATCCTTCCTCCAGAAGCTCTCAATGTTAATCCCTTAATACTCCCAATTAAGGAGAGTTATAATACGACAATATCTTTCGAAATCCAAGACGAGGATCCCTACCCAATAGAAGAATTCATGTTCACTATAAGGTTGAAGAAATTGAACAGTTCGGGCCAGTATGATCTGATTGTGGATAAAAAACTTCATGAAACAGAAGGATTGAAGCTAGTGGAAACCAGAGGCCATTCGTATAAATTCGAATACAGCTTTGATCCACAGGACAATACCGAAGAGGGTCTTTATGACATATATATAGAGGTAAAGGACAACATGGGCTCAAGTTATAATATTGAAACCGAAAAGACCGATGTCAGATTGACACTCCTCATGAACTCACCACCTGATTCGCCGACATGGATCCTTCCTGGAAGGACTGCCGAACAGACACCAAGGATCGTCTGGAGCGAGTCGAATGATCCGGATGATGATTCCCTTGTATACTTCATTCAGATCGGTACATTACCTTTCGGTAAAGACGTTCTCGTAGGAACCGGCACGGGGAAGAACAACTTTTATGACCTTACACTACCTCTTCCCTACGGGGATTATTATGTCCAGGTATGGTCCAAGGATCAACACTTCACATCATCGGTATTTCAGGCAAAGTTAAGCATAGACCCAGGTGCCAATACGCCACCAAGACCTCCAACATCCGTATACCCAGATACAACAAAAGATATATTTCCCACAATAAGCTGGTCAGGTGCTTTCGACATTGACGGTGACGAACTTTCATATTTCATACAGATAGGAGAAACATTGGGTGGGTCAGAGATACTGGCAAAACAATCAACCGGGACTTTAGAACAGATCACTATAAAAGAACCCCTGGAAAGAGGAAAAGAATATTTCATACAGATATGGACATATGATGGTAAAGCCGAATCGCACCCAGTGGAGGAGAAACTCACCGTTCTGACCATGGGGAATCATAAACCTGAAGCTCCCTCGGGAATCACACCCGATGTGACAGGAGACCCAACTCCAACTATATTCTGGTCGAAAGGATTCGATATTGATGGGGATGAACTAACATATTTCATACAGATGGGAAGCGACCCCGGAAGCGGTGATATATTCCACTGGTTACCAACAGGGACCGAGACGAGTTATCTGGTGCCTTACAACCTATCCTACGGAACCTATTACGTGCAGGTAAAATGCAGCGATTCCAAGTTGGAATCAATGATATTGGAAGAGATATTGAATATCTGGATCACCGGCAATATTCCACCCACGGCTCCGCAGAGTATTGGCCCGAACGTCACCGTAAAGCACTATCCAGATATCATGTGGGAGGGGGCCCATGACGAGAACGATGAAGACCTCGGAAAATTGATTTATTTTATTCAAATAGGTGCTAAACCCGATGGGAATGAAATCCTCTCGTGGCAGATGACCTCCACCCCGTATTACAACGTCACCACGTTCCTTCCCGACGGTGTATATTACATCCAGGTAAAGACAGGCGATGGAATGGCGAATTCAAGCGTGTACCAGCAGGAATTGTACATTGGTACCTTCAAACCGGCGATCTTGTTCACTCCCATGGAACTTACAGTAGTACGAGGGGGCAGCTATGAGGTAAAAGTCAACATTTCTAATCGGGGGACAATTCCGGACAGAATAAATATAATTCTCCCGGGATTGACCGGTATTTCTGTCGAGAGCAAGAATGACCGCTATGATCTTGGAAATATTCCTTTGGGACCGAACGAATATCTGGAGATTATTCTGTTGATCAAGTTCACAGACTCCTTCGAATTTGCAGATCAGGTAATTAACGTGACTGCCGTCTCCCGGTCCGGAACGGCAACCACGAGTTTGCTTGTTCTCAAGGAGAACGAGATAAGCACAAGTGGATGGCTGGAGAGCTTTAGCGATAAATCATGGTTCTGGCCCTTGGTGGCGATTGTGCTTCTGGGCGGAGTATTATTAATTATACTCGTGATTGTCAGGCGGAAGAACCGGGGTCGAGAATACAACACCGGGCATTTCACCGAAATGGTTGAAATCAAAAAGGAAAAATCAATGATTAAAAAGAAAAAGACCGGTTCGGTAACGCGTATTTCGGAGACCCCCATCATGGACCCAAGGGCAAAGAGAATTGCAATGGCCATATACAGTGCTGAGCAGGCTCAGCTAAGCACACCGAAAAGCAGCAACCTACCTCAGCTACCGGAGTCAACGCGTGGTCCCAAAATATTTGTTCCGGATGTTGCAGTTGGAACCAGTACTTCAAAGGGAGCTCAGGCAATAAAAGCCCTTCCTATGGCATCCATAGTGAAGGATATTGACAAGAGGGCGCCCATCTCAAAGGGAATGAATGAAGTGAATAAAAACGTCATTATCCAAAGGAAGGTTCCGGCTCAGCCGATCCAAGCTCAAAAAACTGCTCCCGGAGCAACGTCGCAGGAGATGAGTATTGAAAAGATGCAGGAGATCACGGGTAAGATATTGGACATCCAGAACAAACTTATAAAGTACAGACAGGAAGGGAAGGATACGGGATTGCCTGAAAAGAAGCTTCAATTGGCAAACCAGTATTTTGGCCAGAAAAATGTTGTTTCCCTGGAGATTTGCCTAGAGGAGATCTATACGATATTAAAGGTATTTGAGCAGCCGGAGAAAAAAATGGAAATAATCCCTCCACCCGATTTCGAGATTATGGATAACGAGGCCCATACTCCCTCGGAACCCATGGCACCTGCTCCCCCTCCCGATGTCGAACCACCAGCCCCAAGCGATGATACGGACGTTTTTAAAAACCTCCAAAACCTGATAGACGGGATGAAATAGGCGATCTGCTGTAAATCACTGCAGCGATCAATGAGGGCCTAGAATGAATATTCTTTGCAAGATTATAAAGGATAATCGAAGAGGTGGAAAAACCGTTAACTTTTAAAACTTATCTAAAAGCTCCCCGAAATCTCATTTTTAAAACAGTTTTGAAACCACAAATTGGCTCTTTACCCAGTAGGATAACCGATATCATAGTTAAAATACCTGCTGCGACTTGTGGTAACCGGGGAATAAATAAATTCGTGTTATATTTTTCCACCTCTTTTTCGTACATAGCCGTTTTTTGAAAATTCTTCAAATGTGGATCACTCCGAATGGTTTTCAATCCCTCCACGTATTCCTCGGTCGGAGATTGAATAAGAAACAATGAAACCAATATCAGAACAACTGATATCGACATGGTTAAAATCGCCATTCTCTGTTTTCGATTACTTCCAAGCCCCATTAGAGAAACAATGCTGGATACTAATAACAAAAAATACGATGCTTCTACGGAGTAAAAAACTAACCTTACCACCCGGTAATTAACTTTGTTCCTAAGAAAATATACGTGGAGCAATCCCAATGTTAGGTAAATAAGAAAAAAAATTATCATCAAGCTCAGGGATAAGGCAGTATATCGGGAATGCTCAATATTGTAGTTTTTCCTTTCCTTGGAAATACAATAAACCCCGAGAAGTGGCATCCACAGGATAAGGTAAGTATAGCTGCATATGGAATTATAAAAGATGTTACTGGTTACATTCAGAAGTAGAATTCCAGCAAGAACGAAAAGAATCCCGAACCGAGTTAATTTCCCCATACAAGTACACTATTCCTTCAATCTCACAACTTTGAGACCACTACCGCATACCGGACAATCTTTCTCAGTAGATCCTTCTTCAAATGCTTTACCGCAGCCAGTGCATTTCTTCTGCCATCGGAAAACCTGTTCGATTCCTTTCTGCAAGCCCCTCTTAATAGGTATTCCTAGAACTTGCGCCAGATTTTGAACGGAGTAGTCATCGGTCATTATCTCGCCCTCCTCTTCCAGCGCAAGGGCCAGTAAGACACGGTCCGCATATGATAGACGAAGATCGTCACCGGTCTTCCTCGCTGCTCTCTCCACTATCTCCATGAAATGTTCGGTTGGCGAGCAGATGCGCAATCCCGCACTAATAGCGAGGTCCAGTGGAGCTTCTGCTCCCTTGGAGCGTATCTCATATTCCACCTCAGGAGGCATCAGCAGTTCGTATTCCACACCCAGCATACCAGGGGGTAACCCTTCCACGAAAATGTTCGCATCCACAATGAGAGAGGTCCTTCCGGTCATGAATCACCACGATTAATCATCATTGTCCTAGAATGTCCATAGAAGCGAGTTTCTCAGGTAAATAAGTATCCGTTACAAAATCCAGACCGTACTTCGCCAGAGCCTGCTGTTCCGCCTTTTTCTTGATCTTCAGCTGGTAGCCGATCTCACCCTGCCAGAAAGCCTCCTTGAAACGGGGGTCCTCAAGTTCCGATTTCAGTGCGGAAATATCTTGTTTAGTAAGCTTGTCGCTTGGGAGGTCGTAATTCTTTATATCGGAAGGAGTGATCCCGAGATACATGGCCGATGGTGTGGCAAGATATTCCGATATATGTGCTGTTTTTATGGCACCGTATGCCACAGATGCGAATATTCTATAGGACCAAGGATCGCCATCGGTAAATACTACAACCGGGAGGTTCAATTCCTTGTTCACTCTTTTTATAAAACGTCGCGTGGATCGTGCCGGTTGACCCTTCAGGTGGACAAGGAGCGCGCGGAAATCCTCGTCGAATTTATTTTCCACGAGCCTGTCGAACATACCCCCGGTCTCGATAGCGATAATGAAATCTGCATCCACACTGTTCAGTTTAATTTTTTCTTTTTCTACGTTGTACGGGATTGAGTATCCCGAATCACCCACATCGTCACGGCAGTTGATCTTCTTAATCTCGCCCTTGCGGTTCCTTTCTTCGATTGTGATATCACCCATTATCCTCGCCCCGTCCTCCTCCGGCCTCAGTTTGAAATCCACTCTCAAGAGCCTGGATATGATTTCGAGATCCTCAGCCACCTTGTTCGATTCGTCCTGTGAGTGAAATTTCGCAAGATCCCAGCCCTCACTGATGTAGTACATCTCCCTTAGAGTCGAGGATTTTTCTGCCTTTATCATCTCCTTTATAAAATCGATCACACACATTGATCTAAGTATGCCATAGGCCCCCCCCAGGGTTTTTGCAGAACGAGAAACTTTGTTTGGGCCGTATTTCCACACACCCATCTTCTCATTAAATACAATATTGGATTTTGTACGGGACGGGACCTCCAACTCGGGTATATATCCCCGGTTTATCTGGTTATAAATACCAAGGGCAATATCAGTAAGAACGGTGGAAACATCACCGTTGTCCTTGTTTGATTTTTTCCTCCGTCCCATTTTTTCCCGTACCAGTTAAGATCGATCATCGATATATATTATTCGTCCTTAAAAATCTTCACGACATTATGATCCAACTTTTCCGTACCCGGTTTTCGCTTTACGGGTTTCGTAATTTCTTTCCGTTTAAGAGGTTTCATGATTATTTTGTTTTCTTTCCTTTTTGCTTGCCCTGAGACCGGCCCTTTGTTACTAGAGCTACTTTCCCGAGTGGCTGTTGTGAAGATTTCTCCATTTTCACACTCTTTTTTCTTGCCGCTAACCCGCTTTCCAGGCACCTCTCCATTAATTAAAAAATCATCATCGAGGTAATCGTTAAATAATATTTCCAGTTCCTCTATAATTTCGTTATTTTCAACCGCTTCTGTTTTCACCTTGGGTACTTTTTTCTCCTCTGAATACACATTTTCGAGATGTTTTTCTTCGTCATACCCAAGTTCATCATCGTGCTGGTTTAACCTACGAATGCGCGTTAATCTAACGAACAGCAAAACGAGAACGAAAACCAGTGTAAATACCACCGCCAATATTGCAATTATCAAACTGGTTGAAATGTCTCCGAATATGCTTTTTTTATTTTTGTCGCTCTTGTCACCGTTATCGCCGGTCTTAGTATCGTCATCCACATCGTCGTCCACGGAGGTATCATCATCACTATCATCATCTCCGGGAGTATCGTCATCGCTGTCGTCGTCACCGGAACTATCGTCATCGCTGTCGTCGTCACCGGAACTATCGTCGTCGCTGTCGTCGTCACCGGAACTATCGTCGTCGCTGTCGTCGTCATCGGAACTATCATCATCGCTGTCGTCGTCACCGGAACTATCATCATCGCTGTCGTCGTCACCCGTTCCTGATGACGGAAAGGAGTACTTATCCCAAGGATCCGTAGTGTTCAAATATTCTTCAAAATTGGTGTACCCGTCGCTGTCGCTATCAATTGCTGCATCATCGGTAAGCGGAGCCAGGCCATTCGCTACCTCCCAACCATCGGGCATCCCGTCTTGATCACTATCTGCATCACGAAGATTTGTACCGTTTAGAAATTCACCCAGGTTAGATAGATCATCTTCATCCGGGTCTTTCACAGCATCCCCAGAATCCAGAGGATTCATTTCATGGGAGATCTCCCATCCGTCCGGGATCCCATCTCCGTCCGTATCGGCATTGTTGGGCAGAGTACCGTTCGTATATTCTTCAAGATTGCTCAAGCCGTCATCATCCAGATCCTTCAATGCATCCGTATCATCCAGAGGGTCCAACCCGTTGCTGTTCTCCCAGTAGTCCGGCATACCGTCGTCGTCGTCATCATCATCCAATGTGTCGGGGGTTCCGTCTCCATCGGTATCCAACTGTTCCTCACCGATCTCGGAGACGAATTGAAATACATTTCCAGAAATTCCGGATGACTCCTTACCTATGCCGTAAACGAACCATTTTACCGTATCGTCCCTTGAAGCGGGGATCACGGCATAATATTTATCGTTGTTTCCATTCGTACCGTTCTGACGATCGAATATGCCCGATATGGTGGAACTCCCCTGGGAGGGAGCGCTTCCATCCAGGGTGTAGTAGAAGATCACAGACGTACCCGATCCCGTGCTCACAGTCCCGAGATCATCATCGGCACTGGCTCCGGGATATACGTCCGCCCATACTGTATTGGTGTCCGGGTCCATTCCTTCAGAACCCACCCACGACTCCTCCAATGGAATCTTGGATATAAAAGAAAAAACGGAACTTGTGGCGACACCACCTGTTGAGGAATTGGCCACCGCCAAACATTTTACGGTCTGCCCGCGTGAAGCCGGGATGATGGCATAGTACTTGTCGTTGTTTCCATTCGTAGCGTTCTGCCCGTCGAAAATACCCGTTATCTTTGGACTGTTCACAGTGGGATTCTGATTGTTTAGAGTATAATGAAAGGTCATTGAGCTTAGCGAGCCGTCGCTGACCGTGCCGCCGTTGTCATCAGGGCTCGTACCTGGGTATACGTCAGCCCATACTGTATTCGTGTCAGGATCAGTTCCCTTTGAACCTATCCAGGCGTAATTTTCCAAGGTTTTGGAGATGAAGTAATTTATGTCGGAGATGTTGAACGCGCCGTTTGAGGCATTCCCGAGAGAAAACCATTTAACGGTTTGCCCGTGAGATGCCGGGATGATGGCGTAATACTTATCATTGTTTCCATAGGTACCGTTCTGCCTGTCAAATATACCCGTTACCCTGGTACTTCCAAGTGTGGGGTTCGATCCGTCCACGGTGTAATAGAAGGTAATGGACGTCTGAGATCCGTCACTAACACTCTGTGCGTTATTATCGGCACTGGACCCTGGATTGACCTCGGACCAAATCGTGTTTGTATCGGGATCCTCCCCATTTGATCCGATCCAAAAAGGGATGCTGGAAATGAACATTCGTACGGTGCTGCTGTTATTTCCGCCGCTGGATGCGTTTCCCAGGGCAAACCATTTCACCGACTGATCCCTGTTGGCCGGGATGATGGCGTAATATTTATCGTTGTTTCCGTTTATCCCCGCCTGACCGTCGAAAATACCTGCGATTCTGGCACTGTTCACTGTGGGTTCGGTTCCATCAAGGGTAAAATAGAAGGTCATGCTGCTCTGTGAGCCGTCGCTTCCGCTCTGGGCATTGTTATCGGCACTGGTTCCGGGATACACTTCGGCCCAGACCGTATTCGTATTTGCTGTTTCAGCCTCGTTCACCACCAATGCTGATGCACTACCGTTCAGTACCAGGGCTCCGGATGGCGAGATCCCGTTCCCGTGAGAGGGGAAAAAATAATAATGCGACAGCTTCAGCGGGCCGGAACCGGTTGGATTTTCAGGTGGCCATACACCCCAGATAGTGTTCGAGTCCTCCCACTTGGCATATGCGGTCAAACCGAAGTATCCCGGACTACCGATATCCGCCCAGGCAATGCTTATCTCGGTTCTATTGTTTGCACTGTTACCCGAATAAATGGTACCTGTGTATGGTATATCTTGATCCCAGTTAGATGTGCTCTGATTGAAATTCCTCAGGTTATAATAAAGATTATCTTCGAGAGTGAATAACCAATCCGCCTCGAACGGAAGCGTGTTAATGCCATCCCAGTTATCACTCTGTGCGCTGCCGCCTCGAACCGTGTCGAAATAGATCATCAGGTCCCCGTCTTCACCGGCGTGATCAAGGTCGTTATCCCTCCAATCCTGATCGCTCACGGCAATGAACAAGTAGCTTGCGTTCCATGTAAGATAAAGTTTCGAAGATGATGATACGTCCATAAGTTCATCCTGCTGCCAGTCGGAAAGATCACCGTCAATGCTAATGTTATGGAAAGATCCACCTGTGCTTGCCGGAGGCAAAACTATCAGTAGCAGGGTTATTAAAATTGCTATGGAAATTATATTCTGGAAGCTGCTTTTCATTCGATTTCCCCCTTATAGTTCGACAAAAGACATTGATAATAGAACCGGTATAAAAACGTATCGAATAATAAGAGATTAAGCGGTCTTATTTGTCCGTAACGATAAATATGATGAATTTTTTTTTAACCTTGTCGATCACCCAGCCGCCATGCTTTATCAGCGTATTCCCGAACGACCCTGTGTGTATTGAAATAAGCACCCATGTATATTGCTTGTTTCATTATCTCAACCCAACGTTCCCGGTCATTATAATACTTAGGAATGATCTCGTTCTCCATAATGCAGTATATATCTTCGGCATCTTCTTCGTTGGTTCTATGCTCCGCGCCCGGCACTTCAGGTCCGGGACCTATTGCCCAACCACCTTTTCCCCCTGACATATTAAAACCTTCGATCCACCATCCATCCATAACGCTGAAGTTAGGCACGCCGTTGAGTGCTGCCTTCATACCACTTGTACCGGATGCTTCCAGATATCTCTCCGGTGTGTTCAACCAGACATCTACTCCCGCTACCAGCATTCGGGCAAGCTCCATCTCATAATTCTCAATGAAGATCATCCTCACCCCATACTCTCTAAGCAGATATTCAGACGCTTGGATCAGTTTCTTTATGATCATCTTTCCAGCTTCGTCTGCAGGGTGAGCCTTACCCGCCATTAAAATCTGAACTTTTCCTCTGCAGATCCGGCCCAGGCGATCCGAATCATGGAAGATCAATAGGGGTATTTTATATCGGGTCATTCTTCTTGCAAAACCAAAGGTTAGCATATCCACCGATAGATCAGCTCCGGTGCTTGCCTTGATATGGCTAAGCAATTCACGTTTAATTTCCTTATGAACATTCCAGAGTTCTTGTTTGGGAATAATATTTAATTCTCGCAGATTACCCGGTTCATTACTCAAATTCGCGAAGTATCTAGTAAAAAGTGAACGAAGCCTAGGATGAAGCCATGTGAATGTATGAATCCCGTTGGTTATAGTATCGAAACTGTGTTCCGGGAACATATTGGCAACCACTTCTCCGTGCTTTACGGACACCGCATTGACGTATCTCGAAAAATCTAAGGCCAATTTGGTCATATCCAATCCATTCATCCTCATTGTATGGGGCAATAAACTCGTATATTCTCCATCCAATATCTTTTCAACCTTCACGGTATCGTACTTCTCGTGGCCTGCTGAAACCGGCGTATGTGTTGTGAACACGCACAAATCACGAGTAGCCTGGACATCTCCTTCAAATCTCCTTAACAGCTCAAGGGTAAGCAGGCTGGAATGCCCTTCGTTCATGTGATATGTTACAATATCGGAATAGCCAAGTTCTTTAAGCAGCTTCACACCCCCGATACCCAACACTAACTCTTGGGCCAGGCGTACTAGGGGGTCCGAATCGTAAAGTGATCCGGTTACATTTCTCATTTCCTTATCGTTACCCGGCACGTCAGTTGTTAGCAAATATATAGGTATATCGTGACCTGTGGACCCAATAATTCGATAAAGCCACGCCTCGATTCGGACTTTTTTTCCACCTACCACCAAGTCAACAAAGTTTGAAATTTTTTCTAATTCCTGGGCTGGTTCCCATACCACATCGGACTCTTTCTGTACACCCTCTCCGGTAATTATTTGATGATAATAACCGCTTTTATAAGCAAGAGTAATACCGACCACGGGTAATCCTAGGTCTGCGGAGGACCTTAATATATCACCAGCCAATATACCTAGACCCCCACTGTAGGTTGGAATGCGCTGATCCAGAGCTATTTCCATGCTGAAATATGCCACCCGTCGAACCTTTTTTCGATCCCTGGGAAGTGCCATGAACCGGGTAATCATGGATATTTATTTATGGTTTTGGGCATGTAATGATCCTCAAAGCAAAGTGGAAAAGACTCCCCAATTTATGTTCAAATACCTACTGAAATATTGTTGGATTCAGAAACGTGGAAGATTAAAAAACCGTACAGATTATTTTAAATAGATTAATAAAAATACTTATATCATAGATTATGACGCTAAAAAATCATCCAAAGGTGGATTAATGATTATAGATAGAAAAATCGGAATCGGGATATTTCTCGTATTTATGCTTATATTATCCATATTAGGTGTTATGTCGTTTACAGCCAGCCAGAAGAGCAGACGTACTGCCGGAGACCTACATCCCGACAGCCCTATAACCGGAAACGTTCTGTACACACCGATACTGCTGGATTTCGAGAGCGATGGAAAGATCGAGATAATAGTGGGAAGTCACGATACCATCCGCTGTATGCACGATCCTGACGGAGACGGTACCTGGTCTCTGCGATGGGAAGAACAAATTGGAAGTTCGATTCACAATTCTCCAAACATAGCAGATCTTGAGGGGGATGGAGAAGTCGAGGTGTTGATGATATCCGAATCGGCGGACTCCCTGTTTGCAATAGACAACCGGGGCAATACTAAGTGGCAGTACAACTACCGGTCCCAGGCTGGCTACAGCGACTGCCATTCTTCGGTAGCGAGCGGGGACCTCAATTTCGATGGTACTCTTGAAACCCTTTTTTCATGTCAGAGTTCAGGCAAGATGCTTGTTATCAGCGACGAAGGAGACAACGATGTTATCGGAGGAGGTTCAATCAATTCCGGCGGATGGCATTCGTCACCTGCCATTGCCGAGCTGGATGGCGATGACACGAGTCTCGAATACATTCACCAGGGAGCCGCGGGAACTATATTTGCGATAAAAATGGGAGGGGCCAGTCTATGGGAGAAACAAGTATTTCCATCCACTACAACCAATCCCTCTCCGGCCATCGGAGACCTTGACCAGGACGGCCGTAATGAGATTATCGTGGTATCCGAAGCCAGCAATAACCTTTACTGTCTCGATGGAGCAAATGGGAACGAGAACTGGCATTTCACCATGTCATCGGGCTCCATGTCCTCAGCTGCTCTCGCTGACCTTGACGGAGACGAGCTGTGGGAGGTGATCATCGGTGATACCTCCGGAAATCTGTATTGTATCGATTATGAAGGAAAAAAGGTATGGTCGGTAAATCTTGGGGCGGCGATCAAACCTTCACCCGCCATCGCGGACCTTGACGGTGACGGGCTTCTCGAGGTGGTAGAGGTCACAAATGACGGAACCTGCTGGGCCATCGACGAGAACGGCGACATTATGTGGAGCTATGCAAGCGGTGAGAGCATTCCAACATCCAGCGTTACTGCGGACCCATCACCGGTAATCGGAGATATCGATTCAGACGGTTATCTTGAGGTGCTATTTGCAACCGGTTCGGGAACACTCAGGGTACTTGAAACCGATGGGCAGGTTCCATCAAGCGCACTGCCATGGCCAATGTTCCGATACGACAGGGAGCACACGGGTTTTTACAACGGCACGTTGGAGTATGGTGCGTCCATTACGGTGGACGAGGAAAACACTCCGGACTCGATCCAATCACCACTGATCCATTTCATAGAACCCGGACAAACTACCGAATACAATCTATCGCTAACTAACGTAGGACACCAGAGCGTTATTGTGGGGATGTTCAGGGACCGGTTCGATCTTTCAGTAAAAAACATTCCCGATAACTGGACGGCAAGCCTAACCGCCTACGAAGTTCCCATTAATAATGCGGACACCGTTCACCATGATCCACATTTTGAAAATTTCGAGAGAGTAGAGGAGATCAATAACATACAACTTGCGGAAAGTGAATCCGTGTCCTTCTCGCTTGTAGTCACGGCTCCCAGAGCGAACGTATCCTACGGGGATTTCGCTGCCATCGATGCCTTTGCAATGAGCGTCACCGATAACAACGCTACCGATTCCATCACTACCATGACGTTTCTTAATCTGATAGTCGATCTGGACATCAATATAATTGCAGATATGGACCCTTTCCAGGAAAAAAAGATAGCCCCTATCGCTGCCGATGCGGACAAGATGCTTCTGGTGGAAGTGACAAATATAGGGAACCTGAACGATACTTATGATCTCAGGATAAGTTCGCCTATAGATTCCGGTTGGACCGTTTCTTTTTCAGCCAACGATCCTATAGTACACGATATTAAAGGGATATCGCTTCCCTGCAGCCTATTCGGGCTTGAAGGAACCACAATGTCACTCCCGCTGTACATACACTGCCCTATGGGTGCGGATAAGGGCAAAGTCCTTCAGGTTACCATCGAAGGGACATCCCTGCTTTCAAAGGAGAGTTTCAAAGAAACCGTGGTGAGGACGGACACCGTGGATATGCTTGTCAAAGAGACGAATCTCTTGACTTTGGAAATGATCGAACCCTCTAAAAACGTTGATCCCGGAGAGACCATCGCCTTCACGGCGGTTGTGACGAATCGTGGAAATACCCGTGCCAACGTTGAACTGAACCTGCTGAATCCGCAAATCGACAAGGACATTCCAGTGAATGAGAGATGGACCGTTTACTGGGAAGCCAGCACTACCAGCACTCACGCGACGTTTCTACGACAGCACGAGCCAATGCCTTTCAGGATAATGCTCCGGGCGCCGACGAACGCAGAGGCTACCCGGATCGTCATGGATGTGAAAGCGGAAAATCTGGATGACAGCAGTGCAGTAGTGTTTAAGCAGTTCACAGCTATCGTTAACGAGAAATACGATTATACGATCAATTTTTCAAAGACCACCAACAGCGTCCTTCCGGGTCGGGAAATCAATTATGAAGTGAGTGTGGACGAGGATGACGACGGGATTGTGGAAAAGGTGACCATCAATGGAAAGATGGTGAAATATGATTTTATCATACACAACACAGGGAATGCTCAGGACGAAATATACCTGTACGTAAAAGATCTTCCAAGCGTTTACTGGACCGGTTATTTCGAGGAAGAGGAGGCAAGCGTTTCCAATATCATCATGCCTATTGGGGAAGAACGGCACTTAACCTTCGTAGTACTTGTACCGGAGAATGCTGTGGCGGGCCTTTTCGACCTTGGTATAACTTCCAGGGGAAAGGGGGATGATCATAAAGAGGGATTGATGCCGGAAAACGATCCCAGGTATCGTGTTGTGAAGATAACGGTATTGGAGATATACGACGTGACGCTTATTAGTCTGGATAAAAAGATTAGCGATGACAGCCAGTCGATCTCGGTTGACCTCGACCCGGGTTCAAAGGGCGCATATACGTTCAAGATCACCAATCACGGCAATACCGAGGACAATATCAAGGTGGCAGTGGGCGGTTTCCCGGTTAACTGGGAAGTATGGTTGGCAAGCATTGCAAACAGAAGGACGGCATCACTTACGGAAAACATCGTTTACTCGGACTACGCACAAGGGGTGGATCTTACTGGAATCTCGGGACCCGTCAATCATTTATACATCAACAGGACACCGTCAGCAATGGTCAAACTCGGCATAGGTGAAAGCGCTTGGATCACCATCAGTTTTCATATACCCGTTGAGCAGGTGGCGGAACTGCTTGACGTTTATGTCAATGCCAGTTCATGGGACACATACCAGGAGAAGGTCCACAAGGAAGTTGACGAGGGTAACAACCAGCAGACCATAGTGTTCAGGATAACAAATGCCGATCTCAGGATAGCTGCGGACCTTACCTATATTGAGGACATGGTGGACGGCGAGACCTATTCGGTGAGCACAACTGTCGGGAACATTGGCGACATACACGCGGAAGAGGTTCTCGTGGTGTTCAAGGTGGACGGGGTGGAAGTGGACAGCACCTGGATACAGGTAATAGGGGTCGGACAGGAGAAATTGACGTATTTCACATGGGTGGCCACAGAGGGAGAGCATTATTTCACCATAGAGATCGATCCCCATAACGAGATCATCGAGAAGCACGACCAAAATAACGGCATTAATAATAATGAAGTTACTGAGACCGTCATGGTAAGTGATTCCGACCTGAGCGTTCTGGGTTTCTCCTCTCAAACTCTTGGAATATTTGCAGGCATCGTCCTTGCAGGAGTACTCGCGATACTGGGAATTGGTGCTTTAACGAAGAAGATAAAGAAGTGAGCAATTCGCTCGTATCAAACCCGCCACACGATAAGCCTGAATGTAGCATCATTCACAAGGCTCTGAAAGCCACCAGAACTAACGTCGATTTCTTCAGGACCGCATTGTTTACTTTCAAGGCGTTCTTCCGTCATTCAACCATTCCTTCCATTTCTTTTTTCATTTTTTTCAATTTGGTATGATTACGAAGGAAAAAAATGATTGATATTACCACCCCAATCGGTAAAACAATAACTTGTGGATTCGCTATCAAAAGCTCAATTTCCTCTTCAAAACCCATAAAAGTAAACATAGTAAAAACA
Source organism: uncultured archaeon (assembly GCA_964342815.1). Lineage (GTDB taxonomy): Archaea > Thermoplasmatota > Penumbrarchaeia > JASLWR01 > JASLWR01 > JASLWR01. Next base: position 31,077 of record CAYFHS010000040.1, read on the forward strand.
ACCAAAAATATTATCCACCCAAAACATCCAATCCCTACGATAATCCAAACAGCCCTTCTTGATTTCACTTTCTCTATATTTGCGCTTATTTCTTTGTAACCATGTTCCACTTTTTTTGGTAGTTCCTTCACAGATTGTTCTCTCATTCATCCACCACCTCTTTTCCTTCCATTCCCACCGCCCTCTTTTTCCTATTACCCCTCGACATAGGCCCCATCATAACGCTCCGCAGACCGCAACCGGGACACTTCAGCCGGTAGGGTTTCACATCGGAGGTTATTTTTCTATTTGCCTTGCATTTGGGACAGAGGATGTCGGTTTGGATTTCTGGTTTCTTTGGATGTAATTGTTATTCCAATTTCCCCTGCAGAGCAATATATTCATCCATCGTTATTTCCCCCCTTGCAAACCGATCAGTCAATTCTATCAAACTATCATTCCCACCCTTCCCTTTGATCCCGCCTCTTTTTACTCTCTCTAATTCTGCTCCACATTTGCAGCAAAAGGTCTCATCTTCATCCAACCAGGTCCCACACCCAGAGCATTTATTTTCGTTTTCATCCGTTTCATCTTCAATTATTTTTACCTGGCTGTGACCCAGCTTCTCACGACGTGACGAGGTCTGCGTTTTCTTAAAACCTTTGCTCCCTGGAATTTCCCCCGGAAACTCCAATTTTGACTTACACATGTTACAGGTAACTTCGTCCGGGTCCAATGTAGTTATTACCTGAGGTAAACCTCCATACAATCCGCAACCCGTATATTTATCGTCAAATATGTAATGCACCCCTAGGACCATGGTTTCCATTTTCATATCATCATCGTATCCGCTGTAATCCCTTGGATATTCCTTAGGTTCCTTTTTCTTATCGAACCGATATTCCTTTCGGCGGGATCCCCTCCCCATCATAATAAAGGCCGCGCCAGCCATTAGAATATGACCAATGCAGGTAATGACATCTCTTATTGGAACGAAATTTCCGGGTTCCAGGGACTCTTGGAAATCTTTCAATACCTCTTCGTCGTTCAAATCCTTGTCACCGTACTCGGCTCGCAGGTCCTGCATGTACGAGTTGAAAACTATCACCGATATTACGCTCATTATGACGATGATAAAACCACCGAGAACGGCCATGGTTCTGGCAGACTTTTTCTCGGCCCAAAAACCAGGACCCCCTTCGGCAAGGGCTTGACTAACAGCGAAGAATATACTCGCCCACGCCAGGGTGGAGGTCCAACTAATAATTTCATCAAGTATTACACTGGTATCCTCCTCCACTTCGGCGGAGGTCATAATATCCCCCATCATCTGGAATGTTATGAGAATAGTGATGAAAAATACAAAGCACATGAATATCCCGCCGATAAGACCGCATATGGACCCTCTTTGCCTGCCCGCTCCAAGATTTCTTCTCCTGGAGAATATTATTATGTTCCCGGCAACAACTAGAATCATTCCGACCAATGGGAGAAAACATAGGCAGTTGGATCCTGATCCGGTATCGTTACTGCTTTCTAATGCGCCACCTATCAATGTGTAAAACCCTGTTAGCAGCGCTCCGCTACCTAATAACTTGTATCCGGTTTTTACCGTCTTCTTATCACCACGTCTCACACTCTTTTTATAGGGTCGTTCTCGGTCCTTCTCATTTCCAGCCCGAATACGGTCCTGCGGCCATCCACGATCTTCAAGTGCTGGGTACTTAAACCTATTTCGTTCTACCATATACTCATCACTCCTCGGTCTTTCACTTTCGACTGTATCGTCATCTTAGCATCCACATACCAGTCGGCTTGCGCCGCTTTTTATTCATATCATTTATCACATACCAAACACAATATATTTAGTCGATAAATCCGATAAAACCAAAACAAACAAATGGATATTGTCCTGTTGGAATTGATTCGCCCTCCTTTTTTGTATGATTCTTTTCTTTTTCGTTTCGATTAATTTCCATTTATTAATTCAAATATCCATCCCTCCTTTTTCTCAATCTCAATCTCGAATGTCCATTCATCAATCGTTCCATCAATGTTCGTCACTCTGACTGTAAACTTAAAAGTCCCAGTCTTCAACCACCCCGACATAGTTCCATCTTGAGAAATGATGAGACCAAGTGGTAGTTCTCCCGATACGATCTCGTTAGTGTAATCGCACGTCTCTCCGTCGTATCTATTTCGACTGAATATAGCTCCAACTGTTTTCCGGATAATAATTCGGTTGTAGCGATGTTTAGAGGGACGGCTAAAATTTTCGAAGCAGGTTGCATCAAAATACTTGGACGATTTCTCATCAGGTGTTGCGATGGAGAGATTCGGATCAGTTTTTATCACATGGAAAACTTCCGCTGAGCTGATCAATAACAGTAGGATTGGGACAAATCGCTGTTTTGATTTTGTCATATTATACCTTTTCAAGATATCTAAATCCACTGGTGTTTCGGGTCCGGGACGAACGTAATTCCCCCGCCTCCTTCTCCCTCATCGGTCATGGGGTGGTAAGCAACTAACCACCCTGCAGGGATGCTTGCACGGTATACTTTTCCGCGGTAATGTCCTATTGATGGAGTCTGTTCCCATTTAAGCATAATAGCCATTCTAAACCTCCTATCTTGTTTTACAAAAAAAACATTATAGAAACGTATAAGTCCAATAATTCTACTATCAGTACTCCTATCTATGTTTTTCTATTAGGGTACTGAAATCTGTATAACAATTGTTAATTTATCAGGATTTAGGAATCAAGCTTTCTCAGTCGGTATAAAATCAAATATTCTAATTAAAGCACATAAAAGTTAAATATCTAAAGAAATAGTGAGAGATTAATAGTCATTTCGGAACACACTAATTTCGTCGAATAAGATTTCGGGGGGTCATGGGACGTAATTTATCATATTAACCTGAATAATACGGGTGATGAAAGATGAATATATCAAGGAAGATATTATTGGTTTTTATTATCTTGCTGTTGGTGCCTTTGGCCACGATAAGTATATTATCGGTGTCAAATACAAATGATTTCAGCTCAGATATGACGGAGACGAGCTCCGAGGCCCTCATCGAACGGGAGGAAGTCAGTATAGCTCATATTACATCGGAGAAGGCTAAATTTGTCGGCGAGGTATTCGAATACAGCGAGGGACTCGTTAACATAATGGCTGATTACGCTACTGAGCTCTGGGCGAATCCAGATGATTGGGGGACGCGTATGTCCTATTACCACGATGCCACCGCAGGTGACAGCCCTCCTGATGTTTTTTTCGATAAAGACGAATATAAAACGGCAGTTTCTCTCACATATTCCTGTTACAAACTGGCTCCCGATGTATTTTCAGGTTCGCACCTGAATATTGATGCGTCAGTCCAAAGGTCCATCAATATCTCGGCCAATATGGATTATATCTTCCAATCGACGAAGGGAGCAAATCCTGATTTTGCGTGGGTTTACATGGGAATGGAGACAGGCGTACACCGTAGCTTCCCATGGCATGGACCATATTCAGCTGACTATGATCCTCGAGCGCGAGGCTGGTACAAGGAAGCAAAAAAAGCAAACGGGCTTATCTCATGGAGCGATCCGTACATGGACGCATCAGGTAGGGGTTTGATGATATCATGTTCGAAAGCGGTATACACGGAAAAGGGAGAACTCATCGGTGTCGTGGCCGCTGACCTCACCATTGAAACAATAAATCAAAACATATTGTCTGTTAAGGTGGGCCAGACGGGTTATGCATTTCTTGTTGACGCTGTCGGTAATGTTGTAGCTCACCAGGGGCTTGACGAGACGGGAACCAGTATACATATCACCCAATTGGAGACTACTGACAAAGGTTTTCAGGATCTTGTTAATGATATGACAAATGACGGCTCGGACGTTGTAGAGGTGAATTATCCCCAGGGTAACAAATATGTCTCATACTCCCCGGTAAGCAGTATAGGATACAGCGTGGCGATAGTGGTTCCCAGCCATGAGATCACCGAGCCCATAGATGAAGCGAAAGAAGAGATCAGCTCGGAATCGGCATCCGCAATAACGAAGTTAATACTCATATCCATATTCTTTATAATAATTGTTGTGGTGGTTGGTATCTTCATAGCGATCAGAATGGTCCGCCCGATAAAACAACTAACAAACGTAGCTGGAATGATCACCCAGGGTAATTACAACGCAAGTATAAGTGTGGGTACAAATGATGAAATATCTGTCCTTGCAGATTCATTCAAGAATATCTTGATAACGTTGAGACTTGGGAACACATCGTATTACAAGGGCGATCTGAAAAAGGCCCTCGAGAACTACAAGGAGGCACTTGTCCTGTTCGAGACCACGGATAACCGGAAAGGTATTGGGATGTGCTATAATAATATGGGCAATATCTATCGTAACTGGGGCGAGTATGGGTTGGCGAAAGATTATTTTAAAAAGGCATTGGATATCGCCAAGAAGATCAATGACAAACATGGACTTGCCGTGAGGAATAATAATCTCGGCATACTTATGAAAGCACAGGGTAATCGAAGGGGAGCATTGGAGTTTTATAAAAAGGCCCTAAAGATAGATAGGGAACTCGAAGACGACAGGTCAATTTCGATGCGGATGAACAATATCGGTCTGATTTATATGGAGTATGATGTTAATAAGGCAGTTGATCAGTTCGAAAAGGCATTATCGATCGATGAGCGATGCCGAAATAAACGTGGGAAGGGCAACAGTCTGAACAACCTTGGAAAGGCATACCTGCAAAAACAAATGTATGACGAGGCAATGGCATATCTCCAGGAAGCTTTGAGGATAGGGGGGGAATTGAACGATCCTAAGATGGTGAGCACGAGTTATCACTTAATAGCGGAATATTATCGCGGTATAGGTGATTTGGTTATGGAAAAGGAGACATTGGACGCTGCGGACGAGGTTAGTCTATTTGTCAAGCCTCCAAAGACGGTGATCTTCGTGGTTGATAAATCCGGCAGCATGACCTCACAGCGTATCAATGCAGTTCGTGCAGGCGCCGTTGAATTGGTCAACAATAGGATTTATGATAAGGATAAAGTCGGGGTGATCGAGTTTGACGATGACCCTAATATCGTATGCAAACCCATAGTTGCTGCAAATAATAGGGAGAAGATAATATCGAAGATTCTCAGTATCACGCCTAACCCGCCTTTTGGTATGACGGCCTTCTACGATGCTATCGGGTATGCAGTCCGATTATTATCCCAAACAGCCGTAGGAGATATGCATTGGATCGTTGCATTGACCGACGGAGAGGATAACAAGAGTGAGCATTTTGCTCCAAAGACGGAAAAATCCGGATTCAGGGTGAAACGAAAAGGTATCCGGGATTTAATGGGTGAGATCGCTCTCGATGCGACCATTGTCGTATTGGGAGTCGGTGAGGAGATTGCAGGCGTAGAACAGGATTTGAAATATCTTTGTAAGGATGGTGGGTATTATATCAAGATCGGATTAGGGCATGATGTCCATGAATCTATAACTAACGCATTCAAGGATGTCGAACGGCTATTTGCAGAACAGGAGGAGATAGAAGGATACACACCGGAGGAATATTGACGGAGGTGATGATAAATGGTAAAAAATCCATAAAATTCGGAATTCGTGAAAAGATCATGTCCAGTCTGGTCGTCTTTGTAATTCTGTCGTTATTCTCTTTGATTGTTATTTCTATCTGGAGCTTCGACAATATCGGTGAACTCGGTTCGGACATCGCCTCTGATTCGCTGGAGTTCCAGGCAGAGAACCACCTGAAAAAGGAGACGAAGGAAATCGCTTTGAACATAGATACGGAATTAACCCATGTTCAAAATTCAGTCGAGATGCTAGCGAGTACCGCCACAAGTATCTGGGAGAATCCGGACGCATTCCCGAATAGAACCTCATATTATCATGACCGTTCGGGAGCACCCGCGCCTCCCGATATGTTCGATGATACTGATCTCGGTTACAACCGGGAAATCTCATTGAAATATTCGTGTTATAAACTGGCTCTGGGCATTTATGGCTCCAGCTATCTCGATACGAGTTTCATAGTAAACGATTCGATCAACAATTCAGCCAAACTGGATTTCATGTTCAGGGAACTTAAGGAACAGAACGATGAACTATTATGGCTCTACATGGGTATGGAGACAGGAGTGCACAGGAGTTACCCATGGCATGGCCCCTATAGTATAGATTATGATCCAAGGGCACGGGGTTGGTTTACTTCCGCGAAACAGGAAACAAATAAAATTATTTGGGGTGAACCATACATTGACGCTTCAGGTGGGGGACTCGTCCTTTCCTGTTCGAAAGCGGTTTTTGCCAATGGTAAATTCATAGGTGTGGTCGCGGTGGACCTGAAGATCAATGAAATAAAGGAAACCATACTCGATTTCAATCTATGGGAATCCGGATATGCCTTTCTGATAGATTCAAGCTCGACGACCATTGCTCATAAAGACCTGACAACTGTTGGGACACCTGTTACGGAGCTTGAAGATGATGGTGATCAATTTAACGATGTTTTGAAAAATATGAAGGCGAGGAAGGTTGGCATAGAAAAGATCAAATCCGGGAACAAGGATCGTTTTATAGCGTATGCTCCCATCAATTCCACCGGATACATATTGGGTATAGCGGTTCCGGTTTCGGAAGTACTTGAACATGCACGGGAATTGGAGGATGACGTGGAGGATAGGTCATCCGGGATAACAACGACATTCATTATTATCGGGGTGATCGCAATAATTATAACGGGAATAACAGCCTATTTCTTGGGAAATACCGTAGTTAAGCCAATCAAACGATTAACAGACATTGCAAGCAAGCTGGGGACCGGAGAGATGAAGATAGACGACGTGGAAGAAGATCTCGCATTGGTCGCCCCGGACGGAACAGTTGGCCCAGGCAAGAAGGGAGATGAGATAGGACAACTAACCCAGACCTTCGGAGATATGTTGAAGACACTCAAAGAAGACATGGGAAAAAAGGAAGAATCCCAACAAGTATACAACATCACCATCAAGGACAGCGTGATACAGCGCTCTCAGATCGGTAAGGATATCAGTGTGAGCCATGGAATTGATGAGGGAACATTCAAAGAAACAGTTGAGCAACTTGATGAGAGGAGCGAGGCAAGAGCTAGGATGCTGAGGGAAGGGCAACTGGAGCTAAA
>CAYFHS010000041.1:0-37023 GCA_964342815.1 uncultured archaeon
GGCTCCGCTTTTCTATTATGTTATGTGCAATGTTGTGTGCAGGACTGCATATAATTACTATTGTTTGCCTATCTGCATGATCTGCCTTTCGTCAAGAATCGGTTGGGTGATGCCCCCGTTTTCCACTTGTGTCGTATCGTCACAGTCTGAGAGTGGTGATGATCTCCGCATATGGGACGGGAGCGTTTTATATTTTTTTTGAGGCTGTTGGGGTTTTTCGTTTTTGCTGTTACCATCGAAATTTATATAATTATTATGTGCAGTACTGCACATAATGAAAGGCGTAATTATCATATTCCGGTTACCTCCTAAAATCAGGAATGCAGAAATCTCGAAGTTCTGCCAAAAGTTCTACGGCCAGGACAGTTCGTCACACAGGGGAAAATATAGATATCACCGCAGAGGCTTACTTGATAGTACCCCTTACCGGAAACTTGCTCGTGGTGTGATAGTACTGCGCGCAATAGATCTTGACGTAGTTGTTGAATTTCTCAACGATTACACAAACGAGATTCACATACGGGAGATAAAGCTATCTGAGTATGACACGGAATTATTACAAACCGATACTCTTCTGTAAAAATGTCCAATTATTCCTAAACTATCTCATCGTAGGGTTATCCGATTCCCTTGAACAATCAATTATTATCGATCTAATAATACTTTCTCTGCTTCTTTAGGAGTGAGAATAATAACTCTATCAGTAACAACAGAACTAAATTCCTTGTCGCTGCTAAGAAGATAATCAATGTCTGTAAGCATTCCACAGGCCAATACCGGTGCATCCTTTTTACTGATAAGTTTTATTGCTGAACGGAGATTTCCGATATATTCTTCTTTTTTCTTTACAATGAAGAATGAAATGAATTCATCAAGTCGCGATAACGCATTGTTTCTCGCTTTTCCGGATAATTTTTCTGAAAAATTCCTTCTTAATTCTTCGATTATATAATCACTCAGAACGATGGTATGTTTCTCGATAATAAGATCTAGTAGCATGGAGACCTTGCCGGAGTGACCAATTGCCGAATACATCGTTGATGAATCCACGAGAATATTCATTTGGCGTCCTTGACAAGTCACCACTTGTCAAGTGTGACACGCCGCAAGGTGTGTCTTCATCCGAACATTTCCACAAAAAGTCTCTTTCGGACTTCAATCCCCCCTTCCAGAAGTTCTTCTTCTGTTAAACCCTCATCCTTTATGATCTTTCTTAATTCGGAAAGGGACCTGATCATCTCGGCTTTTCTAACAGCATCCCTTATGAATTCAGCCCGGGAAGGAAAGTCTCCATCTTCGATATAACTGTCAATTCTCTTAAGCTCTTCAGGAGGAAATCTAACCTGGATTGATACCATTTGACTCATATGATTGTAATTGAATTCAATCACATAAATATCTTTTGGTTGAAATCGTATAAACATCGATTATGTTTTCATCTTATTCTGAATAATTCTCAAAATTCTGCCACATTCTTATTACCCTCTCACGTTATCTACGAGTATTGACTATCTCTCCCTATCTGGCAGCCGTGTCTCCCATGCCTCTAAACCCCCCCCAACTCAGCCCGGCTCCCCTTGTCCCGTCGCTTTAGTTATGAGCAGTACTGCACATAATTACTATTGTTTGCCTATCTGCATAATCTGCCTTTCGTCAAGAATAGGTTGGGTGATGCCCCCGTTTTCCACTTGTGTTGCATCGTCACCGTCTGCGAGTGGTTGCTCTGTGTGATCTACCGGGTAGGAGTGTCTCCCGGTTATGCTCACAGGGCCGTCCGGGATTGTTGGTTTTGATAGGATTTGGTACTGTGGTTTGATGGTGTGTGATTCTATGGGGTCTGGTGGGTTTGAAGAGTTCTGTAGGTATTTAAGATGTTGTGCGCAGAATGCGCACAACAGATGGGATCGAGGATTGAAAAAAGACGAGATTAAATTGGAAAGTACTATAAGCCGCATCAAACATATATTTTACAGAAGAAAGGTGTCAGAATGGACGTTATAGGTTTCTTGAGATAAAAGGGAGCTGGCATCCGGGAACGCTACGGAGTCCGTAGGATCGGCGTGTATGGTTCATATTCAACCGGAACTCCGAACCAGGACAGCGATATCGACATACTCGTCGAGTTCTCTGAACCCACTTTCGATAACTTCATGGATCTTGCGTTCTATCTCGAAGAGGCATTGAAAAGGGAAGTGGATCTTGTTACTCCAAAAGGTCTGAGCCCGTATCTGCGGCGAACTATCGAAAAAGAGGTGGTCTGGTGTGGATAGGGATGTGATTTTTCTAAAACACATTCTTGATGAATGCCGATTTCTATTGACCAATTGTTACGGTATGACCGTCAGGAGGGGGGCAATGAGGTAATGGGCTCGGACTGAGGGAGAATTGAAGGATTTGTGTGATATAATTCAATCTCTAAGAATATTCAAAGGTCATTTCTTATAGGCTTTTTTTCTGTGTATCACGGTGGTGATCTTCACTATTTTTTCGGTTTGATTCAGATCATATAGAATACGATATTTTCCAAGTCGAACTCTGAAGATATCCACATGACCTTTGAGTCGTTTGATATCCACTCCCGGACGCCTATGGAAAGGATCTACTTCCAGTTCGTCCATTATGGCAATGAATTTTTGGATGATATTTTCCGGGACTTTCTTTAGGTCTTTTTCGACCCTTGCATCTACAAGGACGGTGTATGGTCCGACCACAACATCACCCTATGTTGATTGCCTCAACCGCTTTTTAAAATCATCCTTCGAAACAGCCTGAAACGTATGGAGTCGTTCCCGGTGTTTTCGAACATGCTCTTCGGCCAGTTCTTCCAGGGTTATTGCATCCATGAAATAGGTAAGAAGGTCGTCATAGGTCATCGAACCCATCTTGTAATCATTGAGACGTTGCTTTGTTTCATCATGAATACTTATCGTAGTGGTCATAATTAAATAAATGTTTTTAATATTTATAATAGTTTCTATTATTACTGTTACTCTGGAAAACGCAAATTGAGTTAAGTTTTGTGTTGTCATGATTGGTATGGGAAGGTACATCGCGGGATACTGAGGAGGAGTGAGAAGATTATCCTACCTTTTCCCGACTCTCACCGATCGCCTTTGCCACATCGACCTTATTGATCTAAATATTTTTACAAATCATTATTCTCCAAATAACGATTATGCATTACGTACTAAACCCCCCCCCGATATCTGCAATTATAGATCATATCCACCCTTGTAGCTAGTCGTGTCTCCCATGCCTGCTAACTCGATCATGGGATCGTCCGGCTCTCAAGGCTTTTGTATTATGTTATGTGCACATAATTTTCTATTACTATTGGTTGATACCCCTCATTTCCCACTTGCGTCGTTTCGTCACGGTCTGCGAGTTGTGATTATCTCTGCATTTGGGGCGGGAGGGCCATATATTTGTCTTGAGACTGTTGGGGTTTTAGGTTATAGGGTTTGGGTTGTTTTTGGTTATGTGCAGTACTGCACGTAATTTCTTATTACCAATCTCTGTATCCCCGTTTTCCACTTGTGTCGTATCGTTAAGGTCTGCGAGTGGCGGTTATGTACTTGTTTGGGATAGGGTGATATTATGCATAAATTCGAGTTTAAAGAAAGATATTGTGCGTATTATATACACAACCGGCTTTCTTCCTTTACTTCAATAAATATATTTCGACTCAAAAAGATTAAATATTGATTTCGTGTTTATTACACACATGAGAAAATACACCATGATTATCGAGAGGGACGAAGAAGAATGGTTTATCTCCGAGGTGGTGGAATTGCCAGGGTGCCATACTCAGGCTAGGAGTTTGGATCAGTTGATCGAACGTACAAAAGAGGCGATTGAAGTTTATCTCGCGAGTATGGACGAACCTATTGTTTTTGATGAATTTGTAGGTGTTCAACAAGTTGAGGTGTGAGTGTTGACGTAACTGCCACGATTAACAGGCAGGGAATTATCGAAAATCGTGGGAAAATTCGGCTTTGTACATATCAGAACCATCGGTAGTCATATGCTTTTTAAACATCCGGATGGTAGAAGAACTACAATCCCCTGCCATTCTGGTGAAGTGATCGGTCCTGGACTGTTGAACAAGATAATAAAGAAAGATCTGAGGATGACCAGAGAGGAATTTATAGAAAAAATATAAAACTCCCCCTTTCCCCAAACTCACCTCACAACACAACCCGGCTCCCCTTGCCCCATCATCAACAAAAAATTACGAGACCCCCATTCCCCCTTGCTTCACTTTACTATCGTCCTGCGAGTGGTGATTATCTCCGCACTTTCGGGCGGGAGCGTTTTATATTTTTTTTGAGGCTGTTGGCGTGTCTCCCATGCCTGCTAGCTCGTTCACGGGTTCGTCCGGCTCCGCTTTTCTATTATGTTATGTGCAGTACTGCACATAATGAACGGCGTAATTATCATATTCCGATTACCTCCTAAAATCAGGAACACTGAGATATCGAAGTTCTGCCAGAAGTTCTACGGCCAGGACAGTTCGTCTCATGGAGGGAAATATCGCTATCACCGTAGAGGCTTACTTGATAGTATTCCATACAGGAAACTTGCTCGTGGTGTGATACTACTGCGCTCGGCGGATCTTGATGTAGTTGTTGAATTTCTCAAAGATTACACAAACGAGATTCACATACGGGAGATAAAGCTATCTGAGTATGACGGGGAATTATTACAAACAGATAATCTTTTGTAACAGACTTTCTTAATTATTTATTACCAATCTCTGTGTACCCGTTTTCCGCTTGTGTCGTATAGTTATAGTCTGCAAGTGGCGGTTATGCGTGGGTTTAGGGCAGGGTGCGCCGTATTATAATTCTCACTATGGTGAAATTGGACGTGTGAAATTCTTGGAATGGACGGAGTAATTTGTATGTGGTGTAAGTGCTTCAAGAAGATCGGTGTGCTATGAAAAACTTTGGTTTTAACGAAAGATGTTGTGCACGAGTAGTGAACAACCACCAGGAGGCATTATATTATTAAATGTCTGATTTCACCTGTATTGTAGACCAAAACCGAATTCTGACCATTTTTCAGGCTTTTGTCATTTGACCATATCGGAATATGAAGTTTCAATGCGAGAGCGATGTAGGGAACGTCTTTCACGTCCGGTGAGATTTTTATTGCTTCCTCTACATAGGGCTGGATCTCTTCGATGGGAACGAGTATAATCCTTCGCCTGAGAACCTCCAATAATTCATCGAAATCGTCATTGCTTCTTCTGGTTTTTTTCATCAAATATACACGATATTCTTCAAACTCGTAAAATAGATAATCTGGAGCATGGAGTTGAAAATCCTCTCTGAATAAAAGCTCAGAGGTTAGACCTTCAGTGATCAGGGCTGCAAATAGAATATTTGCATCAACAATGAGGTCCATAAAGGCTCCCTCATTCCCCGATATAATGCTTGGCAAGTTTCTTGTTCAGTTCGGCACCCAGCTTAATTGCTTCCTCTTCCGTCAGTGTGCTCTGTGCCTTGAATCGACGTAAGAATTCCAAATCTATTATCTTTTGCCTGATTGCCTGGCGTGCAACTTCCGACCAGTTGATTTCAGGGAACTCTTCCATTCTCTGTTTCATTTCATTGGGGACTGCAAGGGTCATGGTTACCATTGTCTTAATCTCCTTGAACTGTGTAATTATATATATTATGTGTAATTATATAAATCTATTTCTGATATTTTCCTCGATTTTTTTCGATAAATAAACCATCGTTATGCATTCTCAAATTCGTGAAAACCGATATTTTATTGGTTTATGCGAAGTCGTGTTCTTCGTTTGTACTATCATGTGGCCGTCTGCCCCATGCCTCCAAAATCACCTCACAACTTCGTCCGGCTCCCCTTTGCCCATCACCAAAGGGAGCACATTTTTTATTTTAAAATGGGCGACTTAGAAGTGAACCGAAGGTTTACCTTCGCTAAGTACGATGCCCCCATTCCTACTTTTGTCGTATCGTCACAGTCTGCGAGTGGTGATCATCTCCGCATTTGGGGCGCGAGCCATATATTTGTCTTGAGGCTGTTGGTTTTTTTTATATGTGTTTGGTTATGTGCAGTACTGCACGTAATTTCTTATTACCAATCTCTGTATCCCCGTTTTCCACCTTTTTCATCAGTTCACGGTCAGCGATCCGTTTTAATAATCCCCGATCATCTGCACTTGAAGTAAAACTTCCTACAATTCGTTTGCACCCCGAATTTCTATGCCCATGTATCTCTTGAGATCACGGAGGTGTTTATCCCCCGATACAATAAGATCTACTTTTCCCGAATAGGCAGCTTCTAGTATCATATTATCTGTAGGATCCTCTTTGATGATGTCGATCTTCCTTGTTGGAAAAACAACTTCTGAAAATATAAGAATCTCTTCAACGTATGCATTGATCTTGTCGTTCGGAACTTCAAATTTCTCAAGAAGTACCCTTTCTACCTCGTCTAATATCGAAGGTGACGTTATTAACTGGTAATTGCCTTTTTTACAATCATATAGAACTCAACGTTCATTTCCGTTCCAGAAAAAAGCGGAGATATAAATATTCGTATCGAGTACCAATTTCTTGTACAAAACCTATCCTCCCTTTTCCCGACTCTCAGCGATCGCCTTTGCCACATCGACCTTTTTGATCTTTTTCCGCTTTGCGAATTCTTCGCCCCATTTCAAGAGTGCTTCGAATTCATTTTTGGAAGGAACATTCAACCTTTTCAACACTATGGTATCATCGTTTCCAAACATTGCGAATATTTCACCCGAGGATATTCCAAGTAATTCCCTTAATCTTTTTGGAACAACTATCTGACCCTTCGATGACATTTTCGTGATGGCCACTTCACTCATTGTTAGCACCTACTTATAGTAAGATAATAAGACTATCTTACTATTTAGTTTTATTGAATATCTTGTTTTTTTTTTTTAAAAACGCTCCTTTAATCCTTTTCCTCCCCCAAACTCTGCAAATTCTTTTCATCCTCAATCCCCACTCCCCGGCTCTCCGTCCACTTCGCTCCCCATCAATATTGGTGTGGTGCTGTACCGGTACTTCGTGACTATCTAACATAATTTTCATAACTAATACTGCCGATAAGGGCTCGGCCCAAGGGCACGGAGGTCTTCAATGGTGTCTCTGATGATCTGTGCGAACTTTGGACCCTCTGATGCAGATACCCACTCCAGCCGGTATCTCTCAGGCTCCAGTTCGAAATCTTCCAGCAATAGATCTATTGTATCGGCACGGGCCTTGGCCTTCAGATTTCCCTCGAGATAATGGCAGTCCCCGGGATGGCAGCCGCACATGAGAACACCATCAGCTCCGGCCAGGAGTGTCTCTATAACAATGGTGGGGTGCACCATCCCTGAACACATTACACGAATGATCCTGACGTTCGGGGGGTACTGAAATCTGGCAACTCCCGCAAGGTCCGCACCGGTATATGAGCACCAGTTGCAGCAGAAGGCAACAAGCCTTGGCTCGAAATCCTCTTCAGGCGGCCCCTCGCCGGTTATTTCCACGGCTGTTTTACCCTGCGACATTATCTGCTCATACGTGAATCCTCTTACATACACTCCTAACTTCGGACATGTTGCCATACAGACTCCGCAGCCCTTGCACAGTGCTTCATTGACCTCAACAGTCTTTTTTATCTGACCGTCTCTCATGTATTCAACAAGCGTTATTGCATTGAATGGACACGGGTCCACACAGTATGCGCATCCGTCACAGTACTTGTCTACAACAAATGACAGCCTCGGTGATTTTTCCATTGTGTCATGAGATATCAGGGTGCACGCTCTGGATGCAGCAGCAAAGGCCTGAGATATTGTTTCAGATATGGATCTGGGTGAATGCGCAAGTCCCGCCATGAAAATCCCCTCCGTGGCAAAGTCAACAGGCCTGAGCTTGACATGAGCCTCTAAAAAGAAACCATCGGTGTTTGTGGGGACCTTTAACAATTTTGCTAGTTCTTCATTGGTCTCCGGAGGAACCATTGCGGCGCTGAGCACCAACAGGTCTGGATTAATTGCCAGTACCTCGTCCAGTATTTTATCTCTGATCCTGACCTGCAGTACACCATCAACACTTTCAACCAACGGTCTTCCATCCACGTCGTATCTGATGAAGATGACTCCTCTCTCCCTTGCCTCTTCATATGCCTTTTCCTTAAATCCATAAGTCCTGATATCTCGGAATATGATAAAGATCTGTGTGTCGGGGTCCGCATCCTTTATCTTTATGGCATTTTTTACAGCTTCCGTACAGCAGACCCTGCTGCAGTAAGGCCTCTCTTCATCACGGGAACCCACGCACTGTATCATTACCACCGTTTTACCTACAGGGCCGCCGTCCGCTATTTTCTTTTCAAGCTCCAGTTGTGTAATTACTTTTTCGTTTTTACCATACAGATATTCATCAGGCTTGAGTTCGTTGGCCCCGGTAGCAACTATGATTGTTCCGTGTTCGATCATTGATTCGGAAATCCCATCACGGACCGTGCTTTCATAATTTCCCACGTATCCATTGATAGCCTTTACTGTTGAGTCGGTAAATATCTTGATATTCGGGTTCTCTTCAACCCTATTTATCAGTGAAGCAAGATATCCCTGTATGTTATCATTCTCCAAAGTATAATGAAGATTTATCAGGTTGCCTCCTAGATGCCCCTCTTTTTCAACAATATATGCAACATATCCCTGATCTGCTATTGCCAGTGCAGCTGTCATTCCTGCAAGCCCTCCTCCGATTATCAGTCCCTTCTGTATAACGGGCCGGTATATCGGTTCAAGAGGCTCAAGCAGCCTGGATTTCGTTACTGCAATTCTAACAAGGTCTTTAGCCTTGTCTGTTGCCATGTCCGGAACATTCATGTGAACCCACGAGCACTGATCCCTGATATTGGCCATCTCAAATAGATACGGATTAAGGCCGGCTTCTCTGAGCATGCTCTGGAATAACGGTTCATGGGTCCTTGGTGTGCATGAAGAAACGACAACCCTGTTGAGGTTGAGTTCTGTTATCTTTTCTGTTATCTTTTTCTGTGTATCCTGGGAACAGGTGTACAAATTATCCTCGGTATATACCACGTTCGGAAGTGTTTTTGCATATTCTACAATTCCCGGAACATCCAGATACCCTCCAATATTAAAACCACAGTTGCATACAAAGACCCCGATCCTGGGTTCCTGCCCTTCAACACTGATCTCGGGAGGGTATTGCTTCCCAACAACAAGCGAATCCCTTTCTTGGGATATCAATGCACTTGCCTCCGCAGCAGCTCCGGATCCCCCTATTACGGTTTCAGGAATGTCTTTTGGCCCGGCAAAGGCCCCGCAGACAAAAACACCTTTTTTTGATGTTTTGACCGGAGTAAGCTCCGATGTGGAACAGAAATTGTATTCATTGAGTTCTATGTCCAGTATCTCGGACAGCTTTTTTACTTCTTCAGGGGGCTCAAATCCGGTACACAGTACTACCAAGTCGAATTCCTCTTCAACTATTTGCCCCTCGGTTTCATATCGTATTGCTAGATTTTTGCTTTCTTCTAATTCTTCAACCGATGCAACCCTGCAGTTCACAAAATTCACACCGCCCTCGTTTTTAGCCCTTTCATAATAGGCTTCAAAGCCCTTCCCAAAGGTTCTCCTATCTATGTAAAATATTGTAGCTTCAAGAGTTTTCACATGCTCTTTAGCAATCACCGCTTCTTTTATGGCATATGTGCAGCAAACAGATGAGCAGTAATTGTTTCCGCGGTGCCTGTCTCGAGAACCCACACAGTTGATCCACGCAACCTTTTTGGGTTCTGATTCATCTGATGGCCGAATGACATGTCCCTGATAGGGTCCGGATGCTGAAAGGATCCGTTCAAATTCCAGTGATGTCAACACGTTTGCGAATCTCTTGTAGCCGTATTCGTTTGTTCGTCTTGCATTGAACATCTCAAAACCTGGAGCCATGATTATGGATCCGACATTGATGTTTTCAAAAGTATCTGTCATGCTGAGGTCGATGGCATCGGCTTCACAAGCGGCTTGACATTGAAGGCATTCACAACAAATTGAACAAGATAGACACCTCTTAGCTTCGGCAATTGCTGTATCTTCGTCATAACCGAGTTCAACTTCTCTGAAATCCTTGATCCTTTCTTCAGGAGGGGCCATGGGCATATGTTTTCTTGCCTCCGCAGCCACCTCTTCTCTGAGATGATCGATTGCATATTCTTCAGCACAGCGCCCCTCCTTTAGATCCCTGCCTGAGATATATCTGTCTATTGACTCTGCAGCATCAAATCCGTCTCTTACAGCTTCAATAACCGAGGCCGGTCCTCTCCTGATATCTCCCCCTGCAAATACTCCTTCAATACTGGTTTCCAGGGTGATCTCTTTTGCCTTGATAGTGCCCCATGGATTTGCTTCTATTTCATCAAAGCCATTTCTATTTGGGCGCTGCCCTATGGCAATGATCACCGTATCGCAGTTAAATTGCGGCCCGGCTTCATCTGAGAACTCCGGTGCGAAATTGTGGTCATCATCATAGACCTTTGTGCAGTTTACCGTTTGAAGTCCTGTAACTTTTCCGCCCTCTGCATTGATGGTTTTGGGACCCAGTGATCCGTGGATGCTTATTCCCTCGTCTTCACCCTCCTCGATCTCCCACGCATGTGCCGGCATTCGATGGCGGCTTGATAGGTCCCTTGTCTCCAGGCAAACGATATCTACCTTTTCAGCCCCGAGACGGACTGCAGATCGAGCACAGTCCATAGCTACATTGCCCCCCCCGATCACAATGATCCTCTTTCCGAATCCCATAGGTGCCTTTTCCCCTTTGGCATCTCTGAGGAACGGGATACCGTAGAGAACCCCACTGCTGTCAGCTCCGTCTATCTTTAATCTGGCTGGATCCTGATATCCAATTGAAATAAAGATTGATCCGTATTCTTTTTTCAGGTCCTCAAAACTGATATCTCTGCCAACTCTCGTTCCTGTTTTTATCTCGATCCCTTCATCAAGTATCCTGTTTATGTCAAACATCGTTGTTTTTTCATCGATACGGTAATTGGGCATACAGGATGTCATCATGCCTCCCGGTTTATCCGCAGCATCTATTACTGTTACCGGATATCCTCTTTTTGTGAGCTCCCGGGCACAGGTCAATCCTGCAGGTCCAGCACCGATAACTGCTATCTTTTCATCTTTTAAAGGGATGAGTTTTTCAGCTTTCCCCTCACCATTTTCCATGACCCAGTCTGCTGCAAACCTTTTTAGCGGCCTGATAGCAACAGGTTCATCAACAGTTCCCCTGAGACACTGGTCCTCGCAGGGATGATGGCAGACACGCCCGCAAATTGCTGGAAACGGGTTTCTCTCTCTTACAAGGTTAAGAGCTTCGGCATACTTTCCCATTCCGATGAGCTGGATATATCCCTGTGCATTGACAAACGATGGGCATGTAACCTTGCACGGTGATTTTTTGTCCAACTTGTCAACAACACATTTGTTCGGAATTGCCTGTGGATATAATTTGTATATGGCGTGCCTGATTGCCAGGCATTCGTCAAATTCGGAATCCAGATCAACCGGACAGACAGTTGTACATTCCCCGCATCCTGTACATTTTTCAAAATCTACAAATCCCGCCTTCCTACGTATCCGGACATCGAAGTTTCCTGCCTCTCCACTTACCTCTTCAAGCTCAGAATACGTGATCATCTCGATATTCGGGTGCCTTCCCACATCCACGAGTTTAGGCGACATCGTACACATTGCACACTCATTTGTCGGAAACGTTTTGTCAAGCTGAGCCATGTGCCCGCCTATGGATGGTTTTTTCTCCAGAAGATACACCTTAAAACCGCTCTCTGCCAGATCAAGTGCTGACTGCATACCGCCTATTCCACCGCCCACCACCAGTACTGCACCAACTTTGTCTCCCATGTCAGGCACCTCCGTTTGCTTGGACCTTTTCAAGCAGGGGTGAAACCTTAACCTGGTTTATCTTTACCGCAAGGTCCTTTTTGGGGTCCAGCCCCATGGCGATTCCCAGAAGCTGTGAATAAAATAATACGGGGATATTGTATTCTGCATCAAAACTTGTTTCTATTGTGGGTTGGTACTCGTCATACATAATGCTGCAGAACGGGCAGAGCAGTGTCATTGCATCTGCTTCAGCTGTTTTGATATTGTCCAGCTTTTCTTTGACCATCTTTACAGAAGTGTCTTCGGATATTGAAAGTATACCGCCGCCGCAGCACTGGAGCCTGTTTTTGTATCTTACGGAAGTAGCTCCTGTTACCTCGATCAGTTTGTCCAAACTCACAGGGTTTATGGGGTCGTCGAAGCCGTCAAATATCGTTGAGGGTTTTATGTAATGGCACCCATAATGGGGTGCGATGGTAAGACTGGTGAGAGGATTTGTAACGGCCTCTTTTACCTTGTCCAATCCGACATCTTCATACAGCACCCTGGCAAAATGTTTTACCTTGGTATTTCCCTTGTATTCAAGGTTTGAACCGCCTAGATAATCGTTTATCTTTTTTTGTTCCTCTGTGCCTCGAGGACTGCTCAGATGTTTCTGGGCCTTTGTCAGGTGTCCCGTACAGGCACTGCAAAGTGTCATGATGTCAAGTCCCTGGGCCTCCGCAAGTGCAAGATTTCTTGCAGCCAACGTTAAACCTGTCTCATGATGAACTCCTGCTATAGGAAAACCACAGCATGCGAAATCGGTTATGTCAACAATTTCAATTCCAAGCCTATCTGCAACCTTTCTTGCTGAGAGTTCATAGTTCAATCCCCTTACTGGGACTGTACAACCGAGAAACAATGCATATTTACTCATCATTGTCTCCTCCAACTATGTCCATAACTCCAGTTTTATCCATGAGAGATTTGATGTCTGGAATCTCTGCTTTTAGAAGGGGAATGTCTTTTTTTTCCCGGACTTTATTTTCAAACTCAGATACCTCCAGCAGTCTTCCATATTTTTCCAGCAATTCCAAACTGGCCATGTGTGCATCTGGTAAATGTCCATTCTTTACTGCGATATTTCTGATAGCACCCATAAGGTCAGTGATCTTCACATCACGGGGGCACAGTTCATAACAATTGTAGCATCCCGAACACAGCCATATAAAATCACTTTTCAACACCACTTCTTTCATTCCCAGAATCACCATTCTGATTATCTTTCTGGGATTGTATTCAGGATTCGTTGCAAAAACAGGGCATGAAACTGTGCATGTGCCGCATGCAAAACAGTTCTTTATATTCTCCCCTCCATGAACTTTTGCAACTTCGGACTTAAAATCAGGGTTCATTTCGTGTACATTGATCATTTCCTTCCACATCCAGATGTTTCAAATCGAAACAATGCAAATAGTTTTTTATTATTTCGACATATGTTTTGTTTTTTGTTATTTCAGACATCTGTTCAAATATTTTTTTATGGACAACTGGACTTTCTGTTTTTCCTATCTCCATTCCACTTGCACTGCATTTCTACCCCACGCGCTCGCCCATTCCCTGCGTCGTCATGGTGCAGCGGCGCCTCCGGTGGAGTGAGCGGGTGTTTGGGGACGGGTATGGCGGTTTGTGTGTTTTGGTATTGGGTTTGGGGTTTGGGTTGTTTTTGGATTGATTTTGGTCATGTGCAGTACTACACGTAATTCTTATCATTTGCCTCCCGTCATATAATTAATGATCTGCCGGTTTACACCAGTGTCGATTTGGGGATCGTCCTGCGAAAGGTTACTATGTGCGGGTTTGGAGCAGGGATATTTCATTTATTTGCAGATACGGTTTTATCGCCATACTCCCTCAAAGCTCTCCTTGTGGAATGCCATATTCCACCCGCTTTCGTGGCTGCAAGTTCCCCCTGCCTCGCCCGCAGCGAAAGATATTCCTGTGAATATTTTGAATACTTTGAGAGAACCTTTAGTGGTATAAGTTCATCTTCACCGCCTGTTACAGATAAGAATTCTAGCAGAGACTCTTCCAGGGCTTTTGCAAGAAAATTGGTAAATGGCCCAAGATCTCCGGAATCTGCTTTTCTGAGAAACGCATAATATTTTCTTCGATCTTCCTTTCTTAGGATTATTGGGCTAAATCCGCGCTCTAAAAGAAACCGATTTGTCAATAATCTCGCCACCCTGCCGTTCCCATCGGAAAACGGATGGATCGCAACGAATCCGTGATGAAGGAATGCCGCCATATCTATAGGATTTCTGTCGCCTCCCTTTATCGTCTTGAACAGCCCATCCATCATCTTTGGTATCTTTGCAAAATCGGGGGGTCTCTTCACAGCTCCCGTGATCTGAACGTTGTGAATCCTGTATTTTCCGGCATCGAGCAATATTCCCCTGGCTACAACCTCGTGCAGATCCTGTATCGAGATATGATTTATTTCTACCCTACCCTTGGCCATTTCCTCAATTAATTCATATGCGTGAGAGTTGTTAACCGCTTCAAGGTGTTCTATCAATGATTTGCCGCCTATTGTGATGCCCTCTTCAATAACTACTTTTGTTTCTTGTAAAGTAAGGGTGTTGCCCTCAATAGCATTAGAATGATATGTATGTCTTGTCCGATGATCCTGTGAAAGTATCTCTATCAGATCAGGGTGAAGTGGTCTTAGTTCATTGACTTTCTGAAATTTTTTCATTATTCTATTAAACAATTTATTATTTACTAACGTATCGGTATCGCTCATTTTCATCAATAGCCGATATGCATTTGGGTATACTTAATAATATCGGCATCATTAATTATTTGGGAGTGCCGATACTATTCTCTGTCTCCTTCTGTCTTTTCCACCTCATTAAGGTTCCCCTTTGGCTCATCACCCACATTATGGCAGTACTGCACGTAATTATTATCATTCGCCTGTCGTCATATAATTAACGATACCCCCTTCCCACAGTATCGTACCGTAACGGCCTGCGAGTAGCGGCTGTGTGCGGGATTTCGAGAAGGGCTGCTTGATATCCTAAGCAATCTTCCTGGACGAATGGACGAACATGAAAAGTTTTGGATTTATTATACGCAATTTATTAAATAGATTGATAATAATAAGTCGACTACCATGAGGTCCTGCGATTTCAGTATCCGTCTGAGGGTAGGCTATATTCTCGTAAGTTTGGTCATGATAATGGAAATAGGCGATACTCTTCTCGCTTATTTCGATCCGATACAGCATGCCTTTTGCAACTTCTGTTATATCAGATCATTGATGGTGCTTGTCCTATTGATCATTGGATTTGTCCAGATCAGCAAGGGGATGAAACAAGAATATCCCGAAAGCAAGCACTCGATAAAAGTGGGAATTGCCCTGTTGGTGTTCAATCAGATCCTGGGAATCTATGTTGTATACAAGTTTGGTGGCATTGAGGGTATACTTGGAATGGGTACAAAAAATTACGCCATTTGGACCACCGCGAGGATATTTATTCAACTTCGGGGGATATTCTTTATCATGCAAGTGATACACACCTCCCGGAGAAAGAAGATTCTTGCGGCAATACTCGCCGGTGTCTTTATCGCCTGCACCGTCAATATGTTGATCATGTATCCCAAAATTGTGGATTTCTACCAGGACCTGGGGGATTTTATAGAGGGGGAGGAGGAAGAAGAGGAAGGATTCTATTATTATAATTATTATGTGGAAGAGAGCTCCGAACCTACCGAGGATGAGATACTCGAAAGATATAACGAGGGAAAGAAGCCTCTTTTTGTGCATATAATAATCAAAAGTATACTGGAAATGATTATAGCCATTATTTTTTTCTCATCCTTCTTCTTCCAGAGGGACGATTACGATGAGTATTATGGCGATTCAGACAATTCAGATTATTATTAAGGAGATACTGGATATTTTTTTAATAATTCATACCAATGTTAAATTACATTCTCTTGCTCCCATCGTGCACCATCAGAAAGTGGTGACAAATACGTTCTTTCCCCTAAATTCCTAAATGATTCTTACGATACCCTTTTCCTCTCTGTCCCGTATTTGGGACATTCAATACAAACTACTCAAATGGGTTTCACTTCCAGGGCATCCTCATTATCCTCGGGGATCACATCCCCATTCACCGGTTTGGTGAATTCAAAGAGATTGTATACTTGGGTTGCATCTTTCACGCATTTCAGGTGCCTGTACGGGTGAGGGCCTATGGCGGCTCTCTTTTCCGCATCGGATCGAACCTTTTTCTTCATCAGAAGCAGAAAACCAAGAAATAGCGCAATACCGACCAGCGATATAAGAAAGGTGATGGGAATCGTAACCTGTGCCAGCAATCCCAGTGCACCCAGGATAGTGGATAGGGTGATGAAAACTGGGCGCGTTCTCATTGTCTTCTTCTTCCCTTCCCATTCTACGGAATAAAGCTCAACATAGGGCGTAATGCGCCGACGGTACCAACCCTTCACCCTTACAAGCTTCCCGATCTTATCTTTGGTCCTGAATATACCCTCGAAGAGGTCGGCGAGTTTAACCACCTGATGATAGTCCACCAGCATCAGGGCTGTACCATCGTCGATCTTTAGGTCCTCGTTGAAGAACAGCCCTGGTACTCCCCTGCCAATGACCTCCCCCTCAAGAATGACGGGCACACCCCGAATGGGATTCGCCTTTGGATCGTCTATACAGTATTCCGCAGTGGATCTTCTGAAATCCATTGGGTACCTGTATAATATCAGATAGAGCATCAGGAAGAAACCTATGATGGTCAGCATGACTCCCACCGACGCAAGAAGATATATGGGCGTATCGGTTCCGTAGAATCCACGCAGGAAAATGAAGGTCAGTATACCCACCGGGAATCCGCTTGTCCATCCATATCCGGCGGCGATGTCCTCTGCAAAATCGTCCCAGTAAGACTCGGGCTGGATAAGGTCGAAACCGACATAGGGCTTACGACCCATATCCTCCGAGATCTTGTCCAGCACCGTGATCCTCTTTGCCGGGAGCGGGTGAGTGGATTTGAACTCAAGCCATTTGGCCCACGGATTCCAGAGGTCCCAGGCCATGGCCTCCTTAATGTCCTCCTTGGTAAATTCGCCGCCCTTTCTCTTGAGAGATTCCGCATTGAAGGCAAGGGCACGCCCAGACCTCGGATCGGAGATCATCAGAGCGTTCTCGTACCTGAAGTGCGTCTTAGTTTTATCCCCCTTCCCCTCGGAGGCCAGACCATAAGCGATCTTTACAAGCGCTGATGAGAGGGCGTTAGGATCCCTGGTGGTCCTTGCGGAGAATCCGTCCGCCCAGTATTCCCGGTAACGTGAAACCAGCAGCACAAAGAACTGGGTGATGATGTATAGAGCGAAAGCTATGACGCCGACTATTGCCACATACCCTTTTCCCTTACCTCCCCCGGGTCTCTTTGCACTCTCGAAACATCCCCTGGCAATGATGTAGAATAATATGGGTATAGCGCTAATAACGGTCATAATGACAAAATCGTTATGGACGATATGGCCGAGCTCGTGGGCGATAACTGCTCTCTTCTCCCTTGTATTGCAGTACTTGTCGATGCCTCTGGTATAGACCAGAAAGGCATTGTTTCGGGTCCGGCCGTAACAGAAGGCGTTGGGATTGTCGTCCTCGACGATTCCGATCCGGGGAACCTTGACTTTGTTCTTTTCGCATACCTTGACAATAAAATTTGCAGTTGCGGGCTCCAGGCCTTTCAGACCCACCCATTTGATCTTGTAGATCCACCCAACGATCCAGGGTGCAACGGCCCATTGGAGCACTATAAAACCCATGGAGATCAGGATCATGATTATCCATGAAATGCTCAGTATCAATCCTATGGCCAGGAATCCGATCATTAGAAAAAGTGCAAGGCTCAGAAAGGCCATGTTCATCCGATATCTGAGTCCCAAGCTAAGCACCTCATTCAGTATCATATATACAAATCGTATAATAAATTATTGCTGCCAGAATGTATGCCGCCTTCAAACTATCAACTCCTAAAAGAAGGAAAGAGCATTGATCGCGACATCCTTTCGGCACCGCATCATCAACTCCTTCCTCTCCGATCTCCTCATTCCTCCTTGATTCACAATCATTCGGTCTGCCATTGCTTACTATATACGGTCTTTCGAGTGGGATGCGGGTCCGCCCCTGATTGGAAAATAATGTGTATAATTTTAAATATTTAAAAATATAAATCCATTCCCGAGGTGTACTATGAGCAAACTTGACGAAGAATGCTGCCCCCGCTTTGACCCCGAACCCTGGGACGACAAGATCATCGAATGGAACGATAAAAAATTCATAAGGGACAAGGTTTTTACCTTATTTCATATACCGATAACTTTTGGCAAGGTTATGACAAGATTGAGCGAACGGGTGGAAAAGGCCCATGCCAAGATGCCGGACTGGCTCTGCCTGTCCCATCACACTTCGAAATGGAACATGGATCTGTATCTTGCGGTCACCAAGGAGATTCCCGGGGCCGACAACGTCAAACTGAGCGGCAAATATTTTACAAAAGTCTATGAAGGTCCCTACAAGGACACCGGAAAATGGTGCAAGGACTTTGAAAGACAGTTAAAATCAAGAAAACTTGATATGAAAACGATATATCAGTGGTACACTACCTGCCCCAAATGTGCCAAGAAATACGGCAAGAATTACGTGGTAATAGTTGCTGAATGCGGCTAGGATCAACCGAACTTCTTATCGTCCGGTATCTTCCCCGTATTTATCATCTCGTAGTCCGTCATCCGGTCGATCACATTTCCCTTCTCGTCCATGATCTCCACATCGTAATGAGTTACCCTCATGGGATCCTCCCCGGTTTCTCCCCTGTAAACGATCCGTGAAGTGAAATTCTTCGATTTCTTGGGTACCTCATAAAACTCGACCTTTTTTATACCATTGGGTAACGACATGTTATCCCTGTGGTACATGTCGAACATACCGCAGGTCTGGAACCCGAACTCCCGGAACATGGGGCCGCTGAAGAAATGATATTTATCGGTAAATGAGAAGAAATCTCCCACCGGCTCCCTGAACCTACCCCATCCAACCGCGTTCTTTTTTATTTTCTTACCGAGATCAGCCACGCTTCCAAGCACCTGGAAAGTGGGACCGTGGAAAAACCGGCTGTAGATACCGTCGAAATCGATAACTTCTCCCTTGGGGATCTTTCCTCTCTTCCCTTTCACCGACTTTGGCAGTTCGTTCTTCATTGTCACCGTTCCGGTAAAATGAATTCTTGGATCGCCCATTTTCAATCCCTGAGGATTGATGAAATCGCTCTCCACTGTTACGTTTATAACTGCTTTTTTCTTGCTAACTTTGGCCGCCTCGCCAATTATTCTCACTTCAAGCGGGCGGTTCCGCAGGAGTTTTATAGGCATCTTGAATACGATATCGTTTATCTCCACCGGATATAATTCCGGAAACATCAATCTCGAAGTCTGTGCAAACACTTCAACGCCCATTACCCCGGGCAGGTAGGGAGTCCCGGCAATGGAATGGTCTGTAAGATACAGGTCAACTTTTGTGTCGAGTTTTTTTTCCAGAATTATTTTTTTTCCAGGCTCGTGATGGTCCACCCTGTCAATGAGGGTGTATTCCGGCTTGTTATTATCAATAATTTGCTGCAGATCCCAGCTTTCTGGTGTCTGTCCGTCAGGAAGTATTATCTTGTCGGCATCCAGAAACGCTACTTTTCCAGCAATGGTAACCTCGTTTTCCGGTCCGGAGTACAGTAATTCCTCACGAACCTTTTTCTTGCCGTACTCGAGAGGGATTAATGTTACTCCCGCATCGTCGAATATCTTCAACAGCGAGCCTCTGGTGGCCATGCCCACGCCTCTCCATCCGGTCCAGTTGGTACTTATGGATTTGCATTTTTTCCCGTACCGTTTCTGGTTAAGGTCCATGTACTTGTTCAAAAGATCGTTTGCCGATGAATAGTCCACCTGGCCAATGTTCCCGAACCGGCCCGCCACTGATGAGAACGTCACGAACGCCTTAACATTATCCTTTTTCGTACTCTCGAATAGATTGAATGCCCCGTTTGCCTTCACGTCGAATACAAAAGCAAACTGTTCTGGTGGTTTTGCCGTGATAAGCTTTGATATTTCAATACCCGCAGCGTGTATTATGCCGTCGATTCGCCCGTATTTCTTTCGGACCTTGCTAAGGACTTCATTTATCCTATTATGATCGGTCACGTCCGATGTGAAAAACTCCACGGTGGCCCCCATTTGTTCCATTTCCTTCATGTTGTTGTAAATGGTACGCGGCATGGTATATTTTTTGAATTCCCGCTCAACCATCACCGGGGTTGCCCGTTCACCACTGTCCTTCATCTCTTGGAATATTTTATTTTTCAATTCTTTTAACCCGTTCTCATCAAGAGCTGCAAGTTCCTCGATGTTATTGGGCATCTCAACGATATCGAGAAGGATCAAAGTGGGCTTGAAGTGAGCCGCGAGGTCCTTTGCGATCTCCGCTGTGATACCGAAACCCCCGCCTGGTATGACAAAGACCCAGTCCCCGGTAATATCGAGATTGGGTTTCTTGCTTGGATCCACCGCCCTATGATACATCTGAGCTATCTTTCGTACTCCTGCCTTGTAGCAAACTTCCAAACGCCCGTCCCCGTAACGTATCTCATTAACAATAAGCTTAGATGCCTTACCGGGTGATGTGAGTTTGCCGATATCGATGCATTTCACCTTTACCTTTTCGATTTCCTTGCCCAGGGCCTTCGTAAACCCGGTGATACCTCCGACAATGGGAGTTTTATATGTACCGTCTCCTTCCACACCGAATGAGCCTCCCATCTCTACAGCTGTCACAAAGAAACTACCGTTAGAAACCGATTCCGTAAGATCGCTTATGGTGGCCTTGGAAATCGCGAAGAGCGACTTTACCTTCTTTTTCGTTGCGCTCTTCCAGTCATCAAAATCCATCTTGTCAATTTCGGGTTCGTCGTCGAGACCCAGAAGATAAATTACTCCACCCACCGACCCAAAGTCAGATTTTACCTTCCCCATTACTACTTTTTGAATTTCATAATCGGAAAGATCGAAGCTGTACGATCCCTTTTTCAGTTTTTTCTTGTCTGAATACAGGAAATCGATGACATTCGCCCCTTCTTTCTTCAGCAGCTTCTTGATCTCCTTTCCAACCCCCTTTTTATCCTGGACTATTATCAGGTTTAATCCTTTTAAATCGAGATTTACTTCGTCATTCAATGATTTCGGCACGTATCTTGTGAGGTATCTTCGCAGGTCCCTAGCCTCTCCCACAAGTTCAGGTTCCTCCACCTCAGCACCCTCGGGGGCAGGATCTTCCATTACTGTTTCATTCGTTCCTTTGACAAAGGAAACGTCATCACTAGAAACCCTTCCGGCAATGTATTGGGCAACGCTGCCTATTGTGGTATATTCGGAAAGATTTACACCTTCTTCTTGTTCAAGATTATAATGTTCACGGATGGCGGCAAACAACTCTACCTGTTTCACAGTGTCTATCCCCAGGTCGGCCTCCATGTCGAGGTCAAGCTCCAGCATGTCCGGCGGGTATCCTGTCTTTTCGGCAACGATATCTATTACCACCTTTTCGATCCCACTGGGCCCGCTAACGGATAAATCACCCTGACTTACGGATACTTCCTTCGCAGTTGTCTCCACGCTCATGGATTCACTGGCGGAATCCGAGCTAGTCATTCCCAACCTCCCTGCGATGTAAGCAGCAACACTCCCTATTGTGGTGTATTCCGAAAGGTTCACTCCTTCCTCCTGTTCTAGTTCGTAATGTTCGCGGATAGCGGCGAATAGTTCCACCTGTTTTACAGTGTCTATCCCCAGATCGGCCTCCATGTCAAGGTCTAATTCAAGCATGTCCGGCGGATAGCCTGTCTTCTTGCTTACTATGTCAAGTACAACCCTTTCGATCCCGCTGAGTTCGGTACCCAGCACGCCGGTCGTTGTAGCGGTATGGTCTGACCTGGGGGAAACACCCCCCGCACCCTTCTCACCGGCGATTGTTTCTGTTACCGTATCCGGGATTTCCTCGCCCAAGCTGCCTGCGATGTATTGGACCACGCTGCCTATGGTTGAATAATTCGACAGGTTCACACCTTCTTCCTGTTCGAGTTTGTAATGTTCGCGGATAGCGGCAAACAGCTCTACCTGCTTCACCGTGTCTATGCCGAGGTCTGCCTCCATGTCGAGATCTAACTCCAGCATGTCCGGGGGATATCCGGTCTTCTCGCTTACTATGGAGATTACGACCTGCTCCAATCCGCTGGTGACACTGCCAGGTTCCATGACTATATCTTCGGGGGCACTCTGGTATGATTCACCCAGCCTGCCGGCGATATAACCAACGACACTGCCGATCGTCGAATACTCTGAAAGGTTAACCCCCTCCTCCTGTTCGAGTCCGTAATGTTCGCGGATAGCGCCAAAGAGCTCCACCTGTTTTACAGTATCGATACCAAGGTCTGCCTCCATGTCGAGATCCAGTTCAAGCATATCAATGGGGTACCCGGTCTTCTCGCCTACAATTGCAATAACCGTTTTTTCAATTCCACCTTGAGGAGTGGATGGAGTAATGGAGGGTTGGGGGGGGGAGGGAGAAGGGGAAACCAAAGGTACAGGGGTCGGTGCCGCTACTACCTTAGGGGGTAACGCAGGGATTTTTGAAATTGCGCTCCCTTTGGCACGGGAAAGATCGTCCGTTATTCGAAGTGTTTTGTTAACCACTTCTATCTTGGCCACTCTCTGCTGTGATATCCTGTGAAGCCATCCGTCATATGTACCCTTATCAATAATCCTGAATTCATCAGTGTTCACTATCTTTGTAAGCGTCATTGCGATTTGTGAGCCGAAACCGGCTGAGAATCTCAATGCGTATTTGTAGTATTTTCGTTCCCCCTTGGAGAGTCGGAGTCCCTCTAGGTAAGGGTCAGGTACTTTGTAATTCGCTATGGGCGGGATCTTGCCTTTTTGGAGCAATCTGATAGCGATGACATCCTCTATGCCGCATCCGAAAGCGTGACCGGTGAAACCCTTTGTGTTGGTGATAAGTATCTTCTTGTAATCCTCGCCGAAAGTGCCCTCGAGAGCGTCCTTCTCCGCGTTGGAACTGCCGCCTCTTGCCGGAGTGTACGTTTCATGGGATATGAAGACCATGTCATCCACGAGACTTTTCCTTGCAAACCCGTACCTGCGCTCCAATCTCTCGAAGAAATGATTCATCTCTGCCGCCACATGTTTTGTGTCCAGGCGCGTGGCATGATAGGCGCTGTTCGCCATGTAGGTACCCATCAATTCCACTATCGGGTCCATGCCTCTATTTGCCACATCTTCGGCCCGTTCCAGTACCATCCCAGCAGCCCCCATTCCGACTATGAGCCCTTTTCGCCTTTTATCGAAGGGAAGCGCCGCTTCTTCAAGATTTCCCTCGGTAGTTGCAGCTCCATTGGCCAACAGGGATGTTACCAGCCATTCCATGTTGTACTTTGCAGTTGGAGCATCTCCCGAAATGAGAAGTACACGCCGGCATCTACCCATCCTGAGGAGATCCTCCGCCATACCCACTCCCTGAGTGGTTGTTGCACAGGCCGAGTTATTATGTATGTTCGGACCCCTGGCATTGATGAGCTGAGCGAACTGGGCATGACCGAGGGAGAGAACATTGAGCATGAATTTTCTGTTGAATTCGTAAACCGGCATATCGTCGAGTCCATTGGATAGGTCCGAGTACAGAGTGGCGAACCGGTCTGTGAGCTCCTTTTTGATGTCATCATTTTCCACCCTGCTTATTAGGGATGCGTAAAGGTTCAGAAGCTCCCGTTTCGCCCCGGGCCCGTATTTGTCCATATAATATTCCGATGTCAATTTCAGAAGTTGGTCATAACCCGGAAAAGTGGTGGAAAAAATTATCGCCGTATCCTCCTGCATTTCTGGGGGAAGCTCCCAGTTCCCTGGAAGATAATTACCCGTTGATGTTCGGTTGTACTTCTTGACAAGAGGTATCCCGGCGTCTCTCATGGCTTCCAGTCCGGCGGCAATGGCCAGCATGGAGGATATATCTAGTGCCTTTATAAGTTCTTCTTCGATCCCATATTCTTTGTGAAGGTCGAATCGCCCCATCTGGCCCGCCAGTTTGATCACATGGGAATCATCCTCGATCCTCTCAAAGTGAGCCTGGCCGTTACTGGCCTTGAAAAGCTTTACGATGTTCTTGTCCAGGAACTTTTTTCGATACTCCTTATCTATTGTATCTATCAGGTTTACACCATCAAGGATGAGATCGGTATTCTTCTCATCGAAAACTTTTTTGAATTTCCCCGGAAGACCAAGTCCGGCTCCAGTGATAACTATTTGATCAAGATAGAGGTTCAAGTTCTTTACCTTCCTGCCAAGTTCGATGTATTCCGCTATCTCCGGGGTTGCGACCTTATTTGTCATCTGAAGCGGCGGTGCAAAT
Organism: uncultured archaeon; assembly: GCA_964342815.1. Classification (GTDB taxonomy): domain Archaea; phylum Thermoplasmatota; class Penumbrarchaeia; order JASLWR01; family JASLWR01; genus JASLWR01. The sequence continues at coordinate 24,486 of CAYFHS010000041.1, forward strand.
CTCTCTTTCGACATTCTCATCTCCGGATGAATGTCGGTTTGGGCCCCTGGAGCCCTTGCTCCCATGGCTCTGCCGGCTGATATAAATTGAGTGGTAAAGAGATTTCCGTCATTGGAAGGGTCATACTGTTTTATCGGAACACCACAGGAACTGAGTGCGGCCAATGCTTCGTTAAATGATTGGATTCCTCCCTTCTTCGGATGATTAGTGAGGATTGCTCTGTGAGGCCGTTCGCTGAATATGTTTTTAACAGAGATGGTAAGGGCCCTTTTTGATCCCACTTCCACGAAAACCTTGACCCCGAGTTCATTGTACATGGTTTCCATTTCCTTTACCCATTCCACCGCCCCGGCCACCTGTTCCTTCAAAATATCGCGGATCTCTTCCGGGGCGTCTTCCCCGGTGGGATAAAGTCCGCCGTGGACATTGGTCAATGTTGGTATTTTCGGAGCATGAATTGGTATATTGGAGAGAAATCTCCGAAGAGGTTTCTTTGCCGGGGCGACGATGTTGGAATGAAATGCATGAGAAACGGGCAGCATGATGCAGTTCACGCCCGATTCCTTTAGTTTTTCCACAGCATCTACTACCGCCTGGCTTTCTCCAGAGATCACGTTTTCTCGGTAAGAATTCTTGTTCGCTACAATTGCATAACCTTCGATCGAATCCAGTACTTCCTGCACTTTCATCTCATCTGCTCCGATTGATGCCATCTTACCTTTATCGTCTATCTGTACATTGGCCATCTCCCTGCCTCTGGCGGCAGCAGCACGAAGGGCGCTCTCGAAATCCATCACACCACTGGCCACCAGAGCGCCGTACTCACCTAGTGAATGACCGGCAACAGCTGCGGGCTTAACCCCGAATTGATTCAGCAAGCGATATAGTGCGATGTCCCCGGTTATCATTGCCGGCTGAGTGATCTCGGTCTTCCTGAGATCGGCGATCTTCCCCTTGACAATATCTTGGTCTTCACCATCATCCGAAAAAATTATATCAGTTAGAGGTCTTCCATTGATACCCGTCATAATTATGTCGGATTCATCGAAGGTTTCCTTGACTATTCGGTATTTTTCACCCAGATCCCTGAGCATGTTGAGATATTGGGAACCCTGGCCCGGAAAGATGAAACCCACCGTGGGAATATCTCCATCCCCCGATTTTATTTCATTTATCGATTCCGGGTCGTTATAAAATATCCCTCTGGTTTCCAGAACGAACATCCTGTCTCGATTTTCCAGATGTTCCCAAGATAGGTTCAGTTTTGCTATGAGATCTTCGGGGTTTGGGGAGGCAATGCTGAGGCGGTATCCGTTATTATTAACCGGTCCTAAATGAGTGTTAATATTATGGGTGAATTCCGAGAGCCTGAATCCTGCGAGCGATTTTTCGCGCTCCAATCCCTCCTTGACTTCATGAACCATCTTTTTTAATTCCTTAAGGTTGGCCGACGTTAGGCAAAGCATAGTCCCTTCCAGATGCTCCTTATTCTCCAGATACTCATCCAGATCGAAATCGGATGGGATATATTCTTGCACATCTGGTGCCGATGTTTTTACTATTGAATCCAAACTTTGCGTTTTCCGTACATGGGGTAGTTGAACTTGGGGTATGGATACCGGATATTGTCCTGTGTATTCCTCAAGGGTTATATGAAAGTTGGATCCCCCGAAACCGAAAGAACTCACACCGCCTCGCAGCGGATATTCCCTCCCGTTTATAATTGGTCTTTTCCAGGGCTTTTGCTCTGTTGCTACGTAAAGAGGTGTTTTCCCTAGATCGATCTGATTGTTGGGCACTCTGTAATTGATTGTGGGTGAAATTATCTTCTTATTCAGCGCCAGGATCATTTTTATCATCCCTGCTACTCCCGCGGCGCTTTTCAGGTGGCCAATTTGGGATTTTATGGAACCGATTCCCACAGATCCCTTCCCAAGATTGCACTTTGACCATATGTCGGCAAGGGTCTGGAGCTCCACTGCATCTCCCACAACGGTTGATGTTCCGTGGGCTTCAACAAGCGTCACCGTCTCGGGACCATAACCGGCCTTATCGTGGGCCATCTCTATAGCCTGGAGCTGGCCCGGGGGATTGGGGGCAGTTATCCCCTTCCCTTTTCCGTCGCTTGAAGATCCGATCCCCCGGATCACCGCATATATCCGATCTCCGTCCTCCATGGCATCGGATAGACGCTTCATGACCAGTATTCCGGCACCTTCCCCCATGACAAAGCCGTTGGCTCCGGCATCGAACGGCCTGCTACCGTCCTTGGACAGAGCGCCGATCTTGCAGAATTTAATATAGGTAGGAGGGTTCATTGTCCTGTCGACTCCCCCAGTTATCACCATGTCATAATCCCGGGCCCAGAGTCCCTTTATGGCAGTGTCTATAGCTGCCAGTGACGAGGCGCATGCTGCATCGGTGGTAAAGTTTGCTCCCTTGAAATTGAATACACTGGCGACCCTTGCGGCTACAATATTTGATAATTCTCCGGGCATTGTATCTTCATTTACAGGGGGCAGCCCCATGGAAAACTTTTCTTCCATCCTTTTAATGGCTTCGATCTTCTCCAATTCCGGAACGGAAGTGAATAATCCGTTCTCCTCAGCTACCTTGATGAACTCCTGAAGATGAATTCTGTTGTTGTTGATATCCCGATATTCCCCTCCTTGGGCGTTAGCAATGATAACCGCGATCCTGGTTCGGTCAATATCCTTGTGGTGATATCCCGAGTCTTCCCAGGCTTGTTTTGTAGCGGCCAGGGTCCAGAGCTGGATCGGGTCCACGTGTGCCACTGTGGTTGGCGGTATCCTGAAAGCGAGCGGATTAAATTGAAATCCATCCACAAAAGCACCGATTTTCGAGTATGTCTTGTTCAGAACTGTGGGGTCGGGGTCATAAAAAATATCTTTATCCCATCTATCATCGAAGATCTCTCTGATGGAATCCTTCTTTGATCGGATGTTGTTCCAGAAGCTATCAATTGTGAGAGCATCGGGCATGATGCAGCCCATACCGATGACGGCAATAGGCTCAAATTTTGATTTGTAATAATCCTCGAAGAATTCGTTGTGGATCAGTGGATCACCCACAGATGAATCTGTGGATGGAGATCTCCCTGGTTCTTCGGATTCATCCTCATTGTTTATTCCCTCTGTAGGAGCTTCGGTGGCCGATGCCTCAATTTTTTCTTCCGGCTCCGCTTTGATAGGTTCCCCCGTTTCCACTGCACCGACTCGCTCTGCGATAAAATCCACAACACTGCCAATGGTTGGATATTCGGATAGATTTACACCTTCTTGGGAGGGCAGATCGTATTCTTCACGTATGGCTGCAAATAGTTCAACCTGCTTTACCGTGTCGATTCCGAGATCAGCTTCCATGTCGAGATCAATTTCCAGCATGTCCGGAGGATAGCCCGTCTTTCCGGCAACTATCTCAAGAACTCTTTTACTGATATCGTTTTTTGCAGGCCCCTCAACGCGGTTTTCGTTTTCGATTGAAACGGGCTCAGTCGCTTCCGGCCTTATCTCAACCCCTATTCTATTGGCAATAAAATCAACAACATTGCGAATAGTGGGATAATCGGACAGGTTTACGCCTTCTTCAGTATCCAATTCGTATTGTTCCCGTATGGCGGCAAATAGCTCTACTTGTTTAACCGTGTCGATCCCGAGATCAGCTTCCATGTCAAGGTCCAATTCTAGCATGTCGGGAGGATACCCTGTTTTTTCAGATACTATGTCAAGGACCTTCCGTTCGATGTCTGTTATATTATTTGTAGGCATTTTTACACCTTTTCGTTGGTGTGGCAAATGGGCCGAAAAATTTTCAATTGAGTATGAAATAATCTTATATAACTCTATTATCTAATGAACCACTGTGAAATTTATATTATTCAGTGGAATTCTCGAGAAAGACGACCTGACAAATGTGATTTCAAAGAGAAAAACATATCATGGATTACAAAATGAGATATTAAAAGTTAGCTCTCTGACTCCTTCTTTTTTTCCTCTTTTGCTTTTCTCCGTTTCTCCTTTGCCTCTTTTCTCATCTGGATCCGCTCTAGAATCAGTTTCATGTACTGCGCATCATGTTCCAGTAAAGGTGAAGTGGAGATTATGGTCACATCCAGATCGGGATTCTCAAGTAAACATTCGGCAAGAGGTTCGAACTTGATATCACTCTTCTTAATCGGGGTGTCCATGCGCTTGTTCCCGTTCTTGTGATCAACACCTGAGAAATGAGTATAGAAGGTTTTTTCGCCAGTGGTTGCGATAACTTGGTCAAATATGCTCTGGTACGCTTCTTTCTTTCTCAATATTCCCTTCTCGCGTGCGTGAATGTGGCCGAAATTGACCACTGGTACCAGTTTAGGGACCTCTTCTACAAGGGTAAGTATCTCTTCAAGACTGCCAAATACCTTTTCCCTGCCTGAAGTGACAAAACCAAGTCGAACCTTGTAATCCTTTTTCTCTATGTACTCAATGAGGTCGCTTCCGTCGTCAATGGCCTGGTTCATAGCCTTCGAGGGAGAGTATTCGTTGTAGAGACCCAGATGGCTGATAACATAGCTCACTCCCAGGTCACTGGCAACAGCCATGGATTTGCGAATATTCTCAAGGCTTCTCTTTCTCGACGCAGGCGTGCCGAAGATATCCATATAATAAGGAGTATGAACTGACAGGGTAACGTTTAGCTCTCGCGCAAGTATCCCCAGCTCTAAACAGTTCTCATTTTGGAATATGGGGAATCGCAGTAACTGGGTTTCCATGGCGTCGAGGTCAAGTGCGTGAATGTCATCGATGCTATCTTTGAGGGTTCGCCCTTTGCACGTTAGAGGAATCCCTGCTATACCAAAATATACGGACATTATTACACCTGGCTATTGCCCCTGATTTCCGGTTTTCTCTTATATCTATTTATTTGAATTTTTGAACCTAATGGATAATGAGGTATCTTATCAATGGATGAACGTGAGTTTATTTCATAATAAAGTGTGCGTCAATATTGGGTAAAGAGTAATCTATGATTATTTCAAAAATAATATTTGACATGTTGGGAACATGGAGATAATAGTTTTAATTCCAAACCTGACGCTGGGATAACTGTGGTTGAAACGATTTGAAACGCTTATTGAGCAAAACAAACGTGTACTTGAATAGACCATTTTTATTCCGAGGGGATTATTCCCCATTCCATTTTAAGATGAATCATATCTTCAGGTAATATTGTCATGAATTTTTGGCGACCGTGTTTGAGGGATGAATTTTAAATTTGATCATTCCGGATCTCTCGATAATACCTTCGAATTCGCTGCTGGTGGGAGTTTCGCCTGTTCCAACGGTTCCAAGTGTTTCTGTACTTCTGATGGTATTGAAACATGAACTTCGGATGTTTCATTATCCGAAACTAGCAATGGTTGGGCTTCCGGATTTGTCAAAGGAAATACGTCTGCGTCGGTTTCAGGAGTTTCCCGTTCTACAGCCTTCTGTATAGTCTCCTCATAGGCTGAGGGGTACATTTGGTACTGTTCAAAGCCAACTGCTGATAGTTTCCCCTCGCTAGATTGCACACTGGGCAGGTTTTCCAATGGCCCCCTTATCATGGGTTCGCGCCTGATATAACCATGCTGGATGGAACCAGCCATGTTGCTTGTTTCAATTTTCGGAGCGATAATCTGGGCAGTGGGGATATTCGATTTTAAACCACCGGTCGGTACGTGCTCGATATCCGCAAAGTCCTCCACCATCTCGTCGCTTTTCTCCTTCTTTTTCCTTGATCTGATCAATATTATTATGATCACAAGTATCGTGAACAGAATGACCGCTATGACAGATGACCAGAGCCATTTGGAACCAGATGATTTCTCAGGCGTTTGTTCAAGCTCGTCAATTATGATCACCTCGAGTTCAGCTATAGCTTCTCCACCCAAGTAGCTCGCATGGATCGTCAAAATGTAATTTCCCGTTTTCATCTGGTCGTTTGTTATTATTTTTATAATAGTCGTGTTAAATTTATTGGGGCCCAGGTTAAAAACGGGAGTGAATACTATCCTGTCTTTAAGATCACCCGACACACTCATATTGATGGATTCCTGCCCGTTTCCAAGGTTTTTTATCTCCAGCTTAACGGATCCGACTGCCCCCCTGATTATCCGGACGTTCTCCCTTTCCAGGGATAGTGCCACATGATGCACAAGTATGAATCCCTCTTTTACTTCAAATATACGGGTACCGCCTATACAGACCCCTTCCATATCGCCCAGTCTCGGAATGATCTTCCAGTAATATGTCGTCTTATCCTTAAGCTGATCAATGGTGTAATTCTGAGAAGTGATATTCTCTGCAATCAGAGGAGGTGTTTTTTCACTACCAAAATAAACGTCATATCTAAGAAAAGTTGCATGATCGCCCAGAGCGGTCCATCTCAATACTGTGGCTGTATAGTTTATTATACTGTTGTTTTCAGGGGTATCCAATCTGACTGCGGGAATGAAATCCTCTGCTGTGATATTTACGTAGAAGCTAAGGGCCGAGGACATCTTCTTCGACGTTTCCTCACCGTCGAAGGCTTCCACGCGCCAATAATAAAGACCGTTAACCAGGTCTTTGGATTCCCAGTATGTATGATCGAGGTCGGAGACGACCTTGTTCGTTCCATTGTCATTGTCCAAATAAACGTTGTACGTAAGAAAATCGTTATCAGCATCTGTGCCGTTCCATTCCAATAAAACCCCATCTGAGAAAAAAACAGTACCGTTCATCGGTGAGCTGGCTGTGCAGGTGGGAGCGGTGTTCAGAATAGTAATTTCCGGCGATCTTTGCGAAGGACCGTATTCGTCCCCATCGCCAGGCCTTACGGTGAAATACCAAATATCGTTCTTCTCCGTCGCATTATGACCGATAACATGATGATCATCATAATCATACATGTGAAGGTTGTTTCGGAACCATTTTATCTCGGTCTCGTTTTCCATATCTTCATCGGCGTCCGAATAATTCCAAATGGCGGTGAGATTATCTCCGGTCCTGGCTTGGGAAGGAATGATAAAGGTCTCGTAGGCCTTCGGAGGCGAATTACCAATGATTATTTCCGATGAATGGACAGTTTGCCCCAATTCATCACCATCCCCTGGAAGCAAACTGACGTTCCACTTCATATTTCGGGAGGTGGCAGAGGCGGGAATGACGAGCAAATCGTTATAGTCCTCAACCAGTGAACCATTTTCATACCAGCGAATTGAAGTTCCCGATTCTGTGTCGTTATCAGAGTCATGGAAAGTGTAGTTGATGCTAAGATTGTCAGTGGTCTTTGGATTGTTGGGTAGGATGCGCAGATTATTGACTTGTGGGGGGGTGTTCAGTATTGTTCTATTGAATGCAGAAACCGGATCGCCAGTGGTGAGGCCGTCTCCCGGTATAACAGTGAACGACCAGTTCTCCCCCTTCGAGGTGTAGTTTGAGTGAACGATCTGTTTATCGTATAGCTCATTTACTACAAGACCGTTACAGTACCATCGAATAAACGTTCCGTTCTCAACGTCGTCGTCCGTATCGGTGAAATTATATCGTGCAGTCAGGTTATTGGCAGTTCTCGGCTCCATAGGATCTATTGATAGATTCATAACCTTGGGGGGATTGTTCGTCATGATAGCATAAACGTAACCCTTTCCCGCATTGTTACCCCCTCCATCATGGCCTAAAGCACCAATTATGACATCATCGTATCCATCTTTGTTGACATCTCCGGCTGAAGCGACGCTGTATCCAAAACGGTCCTCTTTATTCTCACCTGTCCTAGTCCAAAACGCTGTTTCATTAATTGTAATTCCACCGAGATAAACATAACTCTTACCCGCATTGTTTCCCCCATCATCATTGAAGAGCGAGCCGACGATGATATCGTCGAATTCATCGCCATTTACATTAAATGCCGACGCAACTATGGAGCCGTACTCATCCCCCTTTGCTTCCCCCATGATCTCGCAGAATGAATTTTGGCCCATTGGCGTACCCCCTAAATATACGTAGATTTTACCGGCATTGTCAGAAGATTCGTCGCTCTTTGGAGCCCCTATTATTACATCGTCAAGGCCGTCGTTATTGACATCTCCTGCAGAGGCCACGCATTCACCGAAGCTATCATACTCCATTTCCCCGGTTCTTTCCCAGAACGGACTCTGGGATATCTCATCTCCACCAAGATGAATATACGCTTTTCCCGCGCCGTCGGCTCCTTCGTCGTTGTTATCCGCCCCAATTATTATATCATCGTAATCGTCTCCATTAACATTACCAGCGGAAGCTACGGATCCACCGTAATTATTGTGATCCTCTTCGCCATTCTTTTGCCAGTACGGTGTATCGGACATCTCGATACCGCCAAGATAAACGTATGCCTTTCCCCTGCTGTTCCCGTTCCCGTCTTGTTCTTTGGCCCCGACGATGACATCATCAAATCCGTCATTGTTCACATCGCCAGCCGATGCCACACTGCACCCGTATTCGTCTCCCTCCTCCTCACCTATGCAGGTCCAGAATGCGCTTCCACCCATGGGATCACCACCAAGGAAGATATAGGCCTTCCCCTTGTAGGTATTCCCATCCCTGAAGGTTGGCGCCCCAATAATGACGTCATTGAATCCGTCGCCATTTACGTCGCCGGCTGATGCGACGCTGGTGCCGAATTTATGATTCCATGCCTCTCCTCTCTTTTGCCAGAAAGGATTATTTGATGTACTTTGACCTCCCCGGTATATATAAACCTTGCCAGCATCCATGCCACTGTCGTCGTTATACTTGACTCCCACGATAAAATCATCATAGCTGTCATTGTCAATATCCCCTGCAGAAGCTACAGACATGCCGAACCGGTCCTCTGCGTTCTCTCCCAAATCATCCCAGAGCTTGATATTTGCATAAGTACCCCGGGTCTCAGGCAGCTTCTCATGAGAGTTTTCCCGGTCTCTGTTATTTGACAGATAGACATTATTTTCCGGAGAAATTACGCTAAATACCCTAAAACCTGAACAAATGATGAATAGCATCAGACAAATGATAATTATCTTTAAGGGATTCGTTTCCTGTTTGGGCATATCCTGGCTCCAATAAACTTCTCCGAATGAATAATAATAATAGTATTTCCGATATATATGGTATCCTTTTGCTTATGATTATTGGAATAATAAATAATTCTCATGGGTTCGCGATTCATGAAATTTTTTTGGTAACCTAATTTATCTCATATCAGTATCGAAAAAATGTAGCGAGGTTCGATTAAAAAAAGTTGGCCAGTAAAATTGTACCGGACACCTGACGAAATTGGCTAAATCCACATAAATAAATCAAAATTTACTATCTCTGACTTCAATAATCATCCCCATCTTTCTCAGTATTTAAATTATCTCCGCTCTGCTGCCTATCCTTCTTCTTTACCTTTAACAGCCTCATAATTACAACAACTGCTACAATAAGTAGCAAAAATACAGCACCAAATAAAACTCCATCAACTAATTTTATACTTGAATCCTCTTCGTCATTAACACCTTTAACATCGGACACTTTCAAGTTCAATTTCCTCGTGAAAGCCTCCCCACCTCGATGATCATCCGCAGTGAAATGAAAAGTATGCTCGCCTTCAGGGACTGTTATATTGAACATGAAGGTTGCACCCAGGCTGTAATCACCCGAGGCTTTAACACATGGGTATTTTTCCTCACCGATGACCAGTTGGACCAATGGGGCCCTTTCACCGATATCCATATCTGTGAAAACCACAGTGAACACGAAATCAGTAGCGGTATCCCCTTCTTCAGGTGATACCTGCGGGTTTGTAAGCCAGGGGAGTTTATTTTCCAGAAATACCTGAACGATCAGCGTAGTGTTGTCAAACAGCAGCCCGTCGGATACATTGATGTCCACAGAATCCTCTGTGACGCCTTCCGGATATGTCATTTTGAGGATGAATCCATCAACTTTAATATACGGTGAGTCAACCGTTATTATAAGATCGTCGGGATGATTATCTATGTCGGATATGTAGTTTTCAAGTGATAGATTGAACGGAACGTCCTTAACCAATTCCACCGTTGGAATTTCCAGAATGATTGGTGCATCGTTCACAGGTGAGATTCTAACATTTATTTCCATATATTCGGTGTTGTTTCCATCATAGACGGACACGTTCACAAGGTCGAAATCCACCCCGTTGGGGTACCTGAAATTGATAATAAGCCCTTCAATATCTGAATATGATGAGTTGTCACTCAGTGTGATATTGGAAAACGGAGTATCAAGGTCCGTAATATACGGTGATATGTCTAGTGCGAAGGGAATATCTTCGGTCAGGTTTTGCTGAGGTACGGAAGAAAGCTCTGGCGGATAGTTGTCGTAAATGACCTTCACCAGAAAATCCCTGTAAGTTGGAGTTGGGAAATCGCCATCGCTTACCGAAAGATTTACCAACTCGGTATAGGTTCCGCTGGGATACATCATGTAAAGAACCATACCTTCCACGGTAATGTATGACGAATTCACCTCAAGGGTAAGGGTTTCCTTTGGTGTGTCCCGGTCTCTGATGTATGAGGAGAGGTTGACCATAAAAAGATAATCCTCGGGGGGTCGTTGAGTGGGGATCGGGTCAATCTCGGGTGGATATGGAGGAACAGTGGTGAACGAGAATCGGTACTCATCGACACCAGCTCCCTCGTCGTTTCCATCCTTGTCACCATCCAGATGAAATCCAAAGAGGTCCACAATATCGGTTGTGACGGTAACAGTGAATAACTCGTTCAACTTTAACGTATTGTTAGGCTTGAGGTGGGCGCTATCACCAGCAATGTTCGACCGTACTGTCCCAGTAGCGCGTTGACCCTGGGAATCCTTTAAAATAATCGAGCTTTCTGAAATAGAGGAAGGATCAACTGCTTTGTTAAAAATGATCTCTATCTCAAGCTCCGTACTCACTTCCGCAGCATCAGGAAATGGAAAAGTATTAATTACCTTTGGGGGTTCAATGTCTTTCTTCGCACCGACACAATAAAGCCCATCCCCATCGGTGGTCATAAAGATCAGGTTCCCGGCCAGGGCTGGAGAAGAGCTTATGCCCCATGAACCTCCGCTCGTCCCAAGTTTCTTCGTCCATACTGTGGAAGAATCGGTCCTGTTCAAACAGTAGAACCGCCCATCGGCGGCACCCATGTAAACATATTTTGGTGTGATTATGGGTGAACTGTGGATCCAGTCATCGAGGTCCTTGATCCAATATTGGCTTGTCCCGCCCGTACCATTCCCAAATGCATCAAGGCAGTAGAAGTTTGCATTTTGACTGCCGATATAAACCCTCCCATAGCCCACAGCGGCAGAACCATAGGATCCACCGATATTGTGTTTCCATATCAGGGTGGTCGTTCCCCCGGAACCCATTGCATCCAGGCAATATATATTGGCGGTTTCACTAATACCGGCAATGTAAACATTACCATAGGCCAAAGCAGGAGAACTGCATGGTGGCGAATCAAGCCCGTAGGACCATATTTGCGTTCCGTTGTCGGCATTGAAACAGTATACGATATTATCTCCGCCCAACCAGCCGCCACCTCCTAAATATACCCTGCCGTTCCAGTAGGCCGGTGAACTGGTGGCTCCACCATTGTAAAAGGAACTCCAATGTTCTGTACCATTGGTGTATATGGCCTTTAGATGACCGGCACTGGAACTAATAAATATCTCATCGTCACCATCGGTAGTAGGGCTAGTTTCGATCGGGCCGCCAATTGGAGCGGTCCAGTATAATGTTGTAGTACCTCCCGTTCCATTGGCATCGAGGCAGAAAAGATTACTGCCGCCGCCGATATAGACCCTTCCCTCAAAAACCAAGGGCGAGGAATCAGTGGTAGTACTCAGATTATAAGACCAGACCGTTGATCCGGTTGCTATGTCATAACAGTAGATCCATTCGCTCCTTCCAATATAAACCTGTCCGTACTTAACGGCAGGGGAACTATACATGTTAGATTTTGGACTTGCTCTCCATAGTTGGTTCCAGGAACTAGGGCCGATACTGCTTGCATTCCCCGTATGGTTCGAATCCCCCCGCCACATACTCCATTCATTATAGGGAATACCGGAATCCCTGGTCGAAATATCATTAATGTATAATCCTTCGAATGAATTGATTGACGAACCGCTATCAAGAACAATAATATTAATTGGAAAAATTTGGACCAGAACTAAAATTCCAATAATTATACATCGAAATACAATCCTTTTTCGATCCAAATCGACACCGGGATAGTAATAATTATACCGATATAAATGGATTGTTGATTTGCGTATCCGCACCAATATCAAAAACAAATTTGTGTTCAAATATTTGAGGATAAAGACCCATTCTTCCGGTTTGTCTTTGTGTGATGCTTGAAAAGGAATCGATTCGATGGCTTGCAGTGTTCCCCCATAAAATGCATGGTTTCAACTGTCTTAGAGAGGGTGTGCCGGAGCAGAAAAAAAGTAGCGGGGAGTAGATTTGAACTACT
>CAYFHS010000042.1:0-36634 GCA_964342815.1 uncultured archaeon
TCAAAAAAAGTAAAAAATGTTATTCTAATTCGAGTTTAGCGTCAAGGCCTATTAATACAATCCCTATATATCTTGTCTTCGTCCCCATTGATTATACATTCTCCCCCATTCTATATATTATTTCCATTCTGTGATACAAAAATAATCACCTATCAGGCGATAGTAAATGGCACTAGGATCGTGCATATCCGCTTAAGTTCATAAGGATTGGTCAGGTGTGGAGTTGAGATAATAACCTTTATTTATTACGTTCACCTATATGATTATCAGTTAATCATGAGGTAACATCATGAACCATAAGACAATTTCTAAAATACTTCTTCTGATAATTATTTTAACCTCAATCTATAGTACTGGATGTCTTTGGGAAACACGCCCCTCTGGTGTGGGTAAAGGTAGTATCATAAGTATTACCATAGAACCCGAAAATCCCATGCCTGGAGATGTTATCACCATAACACTTGAAGCCAAAAATTGCTCCTCAGCCGGTTATAATATCCGTGATCTTTTTAGTAATGGACCGGGCGGTAGTGGTACTGACGGTATAACAAAGTCAGGTGTATATCATTTTAAAAAAGGTCCATATGAAAATTCGACAGAAATTTGGATGATGTTTTCAATTTCTGGCTATGATGGTAATACCGTTGTCTCTGATGAATATTTTATCCAGGTAGGGGAATTAGAGCATAGTAATAAATCATCGTTATCCATCTCCAATTTTACATATACCCCTGAGAACCCAACCATAGATGACCGTGGTATAATGATATCTGCTGAAATAACGGGTAATGTAAATATCATCGAAGTAGAAATGAGAACCATGAGATTTATTTCGAACGGTGCATCTGGGGGAGGCGGTGGGCGAATGAGTACGGAAGATGGGGTCACGGCTAAGCATTATCAATCATTATTGGATGATAACGGAAAACAGTATCCCAAGGGATCAATGTTTTTTTGGATAATTGTAGCGAAGGATGATTCTGGAAATATGATACGAACTCCAACACTTAGTTTAATTCTTTAATATGTTTAATTCCATACTATTGTAATACGTAAGGATTCATACCAATCAAGCGATATACTAAAGTATGATGGCCTAATTGATTCCTACTCTCTCATAAGGCTGTACCACTCTGGCACGGCTGATATGCCAAGACGGGGAGGTAAATTCAGTCTTGTCAAACATGGCAGTATGCTAGTGATCTAGAGCCTAGTAGATCCTCAGAAGTCCTAATGATACCTCTGGAGTCTACCCCATGTCTAAAACACGCTGTAGAGGGCTACTTCGTGAACCCCGAATCAATTTAGTTCAATCTCAGCCATTTGAACTTTACCGCCTCGTACCTCAAAATAACAACCAGATTCGGCAAGGCCTGGTGATAGATTTCCATCATCATCCAAGTGGTTTACACTTTTTATAATAAAATAATCTCCGGTTGAGATATTTCCGTTACTATCATTGTCTCGGAAAACTATGAAAGTTTCGTCGTCTATCGTTTTGTTTGTAATTTCGGAAACAGGATGGTAGTCATATCCCAAAAGACGTCGATCTGCACTAAAAAGGGTGAATCTTGCATCCTCGATAGGGCATTCCTTAAGAGGATCCGACTTGTTTATTAACAAGACATAATCGTTTTGTTCAGTTTGATTTATTTGTTGCAAGGTAATTTCATAATGTATCCCCGTTCCATGGTCGTGGGGACCAACCCAATTCCAAAGAAAAAATGCTAAGACAATGATTAACAGTATCAATAATATAAACCCATCAGCCCGGGGTATTGGTTTTAAAAGAAAATTAAGCTTCTTATCAGTCATATTGTTAATCAATAGACTATTGATACCATATAGATTTTATCTCATTGCTTGTAAAATTTTCAATTTCTAGGCTCTATGATGGCTTATCAATCACCTTGAAAAGTCAGCTAAGACCGGAGTTTTAGAAGTAAAATTTAAATCCGATAGCACGCTATATTATTATGATGGCATGCTTTATAAAGGTGATGGTATTTGTCTGCCTTATCAATCTTGTAATGATATTGTGCATCTCATTCGTCACAGGAAATGAAGTCAATGACAACGATCCTCCATTACCCGATTTGAAGTTAACTACAGACATCACAGTAAGCACCAATTATGGTAAGGATATTCTTGAGCCTAACCTTGAGGGTCTCTATGACGTATTGATAAATGTCAAATATATTGTAACTTTCACGGTGGAAAACAATGGAGAGGCTAATGCCAAGAATGTAACGGTGAATTTCAAGATAGTGTACTACGATGTTTATGATTATGAGATCAAGGAACATGAGGACAATTCAACAATCGCAGAGATAATAGCAGGAAACAATGGGACAATTGACTTCTATTGGTCACCCGAGCAATATGCGACTCTGTATACGGTAATGGCAACCGTGGACCCCGATAACTCCATACCTGAGCTGCATGATCATTACACCAAACTGGAATCGGAGTTATTCAAGACCAACGAGAAGGAAGAGGAACATAATACACATGGCGGGTGGTTATCCCTCCGGTTCCCATTTATTAACACATTTTGTCAACCTTGGCTACCCTTTCTTATCGTGATATGTTCACTATTGATATATTTTATATTTAGGTGGAGAAAGAGTAAATCCAAACAATAAATAGATACTGTATTTAAAACTGCGTTTCTACTCTCTCTTATGGCCTCTAGAGGACGTTCTAGGGATCAGGTGAGTATGAGCCATGGGGAAGTATGCCTAAGACCGACCTATAGTCTAAAACAACCGTATGCAGTACTCCGAGAAGCTAAGAACAGAGATGTAAAGAATTTATAGGATGGGTGGGATATATTACCTTACTGAAAGGTGAAGGTATGGAGAAGCTACTTATAGTGATCGTATTCGTTCTTACTATATCCTCAATGTTCATGGGTTGTACTGATGATAATACTGCTGAAGAGGATGATCTTATCACTGCAAAAGAGGGTATCATATATGCAGACGAAGTAGCAAAGAGATGGAATGAAGATTTCAAATTAATTAGTATATTTTCGAGTGGTGGAACTGTAAATGGTTATTGCTACAGATGGGGATACACGTACCGAGTGGTTAATTCGTCCAAGAGCTTTGATATTCTTGATGTCTGGGTAGATAAAAATTTAAAAAACCAGACAGATGAACAACTCAATTATTCTTACATAAATGATTTAACAAAACGTCTGCCAATCGAGTTAAATGAATGTATTGACAGTAATCTGGCGTATTCAATCGCTAAATCTCGCCCAACTTTTAATGATTGGCTAGATAAACCTAAGCATACTTCAATCGATATGCGGTTGAAGGAGTCACGTAATCTCAGCACTTATACATGGATAATCGAAGTTGATACATGGGAGTCACTGGTCCATAGACATGGACATTTGGGGATTGATGCTATGACTGGTGAAGTCCGATGGGATAGTGTGAATTCGAAAGGATTGAAAGTTGAATAACACTCCCATGATGGTGAACAGAAAATTATGTTACTAGAGTTATAAGGATTTTCAAGAATGCTCATGGATACAATATCCTTAATAATAAGGGGTTTAAACCCAAAAGAATATGGACCCGACGGGATTTGAACCCGTGGCCTCCACCTTGCGAAGGTGGCGATCTTCCGGACTGATCTACGGGCCCATTTGCATGAGCAAAGCGAGTGGAAATGGGACCGTCAGCCGTGAACTGAAGGTTTACGGCGAGACGGGCCCATACATGGGCGTGGGGGGTTTATTGGGGTTATGGGCTCGTCAGTTGCGACGCAAGGTGCAACGAGACGGGCCCATTTGTGAATCAAATGAGCGAATGTCTGGATGAACACCCTCTTATTATTTTTATCTTTCATTTTCGGTGAAACCTCAACGGAGGTTTCCCCGCCCTGACGGGCGGTTCATATGTTGAATAATATTTTTATGTCGTAGACGAGGCCCGTGTTTGCCTTGAGGTCACGGGCCTCGTAAGAAGAAGATTCATTAGAAAACCCAAAATCCCAGGTCATTAATTTATACCACTTCGATTTAAATATAGTAAATAATATAACACTCCACTGTTCTCGCAAAAAAAGCGGAGGCCCCTTATGCCAATAGACCCTTGGTCAAGTGAAACCTACGACGATTACCAGAAACTGCTGGATGAATTCGGCATCACGCCATTCGATCCGCGGAACCTCCCGAATCCTCCCCGGCTTCTCAGGAGAGGCGTGGTGTTCGGCCAGCGGGGTTTTGACATTATCGAAAATGCCATCCGCAAGGGGGAACGTTTCGCAATTCTTACGGGCCTGGTGCCGTCGGGAAAGATGCACATCGGGCACAAGATGGTCATCGACCAGGTCATCTACTATCAGTCATTGGGGGCAAAGGTCAGCCTTGCCGTTGCCGATATCGAGGGATATGGCGCCCGAAATATTTCACTGGAAGAGGGCCGCAAAATTGCTATTGAGGAATATATTATAAACTACATCGCAATGGGACTGAAATCCGAAAATTGCGACATATACTTTCAATCGAAAAGGGAAGCGGTGAAAGACCTCGGATACGTACTCGGAGCAAGGACAAACCTTTCCGAGATGAGCGCCATATACGGCTTCAAGGGCGAAAGCAACATGTGCCATATCTTTGCTCCCCTGGTCCAGGTGGGCGATATACTTCATCCTCAACTGGAACAATATCACGGTCCCATACCTACTCTGGTTCCGGTGGGTGTTGATCAGGATCCGCACATTCGTCTGACTAGAAAACTGGGGCAGGCCCACCGATTGGTAAACGTCAAGGAAACCAAAGACGGAAAGATCGGGGTCTTCGCCAAAACGGATTCGAACGTGGAGACACTGCTGGATAGATGTCAGGCCGCACTTCAGGCAAAAGGCTACACAATGTTCAAAAAGATGGTCCGCTACAAGGCCCTGTACATTACAGATGCTTCAACGTGGGACCTCGCAAAGATCGACGAAGCAGTTATACCTGTGGAGCGGGAAATGGGCGGATACGGATTCTACCCTCCCGCTTCCTCATATCACCGGTTCATGACCGGTCTGGGCGGCGGCAAGATGTCCTCATCGGTCCCGGAAAGTTCAATCTTTCTTTCCGATGCCCCGGAAGATGGTTACAAGAAGATCATGAGAGCGAAAACTGGGGGCCGGCAGAGCTTGGCCGAACAGAAAGAATTGGGCGGCGAACCCCACAACTGCTGCGTTTTCGAGCTTTTTCTGTATCATCTCCTCGCGGACGATGATGAACTGATGTCCGTAAAGGAAAGGTGCCTTGCGGGACAGATGATGTGCGGCGAATGCAAGAAACACGCAGGGGAGCTGATGAAGGAGTTACTTGATGATCTGGCTCAAAAAAGGGAGAAATGTCGGGACCGGCTGGGTGAGTATCTCAGTGAAGAATGAGCTGGCTGGCCCGAAATTATCGATTTCATTAAAAATATTTTTCAAATTTAAAACAAGATACTCTTATGTCCCCACTTGGTTTCGTGTGAAAAAAGAACATATGGGGAATTGGAAACCGGTATTCATTGGAATATTCAATTCTCCATGATCTCTTCTCCGCAAACTTTCGGATAAAATCACTGGTATCACTCATGTGAAGGCTGTAAATTGTATTGCAAAGTTCCATTGCTTTTTCGAGAAAAGGACGATCGGCACCCTTTTTTTGAGCACCGAAAGGCGGATTCATGATACAGGTATCATAAGTACCATCCGGGTGAAAATCATTCACATCCAACAGATACAATTCAATTTCTCCGGGAACTCCGGTGTCGATAATGTTCTCCCTCACAGTCGCAATCGCTTCAGGGTCGATATCGACTCCTGTAACCTTGTTTGCCCCCAACCACGCGCTGCCAAGGGTGAAGATACCGCTGCCACAGCCGAGATCAAGAACGCTCTTACCGTCCACGTGACCTTCCATCAGCGCGCTGAAAAGTATCTCGGATGCTATAGGGGAAGGAGTCGGATACTGCTCCAGTTTCACATTGGGCTCTGCAATTGGTCTGATCTTTTCGAGCATTATCTCCAATTGTTTCTTTTTTATGGTTTTCAACCCCCGACAAAGTCGATGATTCCGTCCGTCCCACCTCGATGACTAAAAGAACAAGCCACCATTTCAAAGATGAATATAACAATCCGGAAAGGCCGTATTAGGATATCAATATCTTTTCATTGGCACAGATGAAAAGCGTTTCCGGCAGCTCGGGATAGCGCTTGAAGAGCTCTATACCTTCGGTTCCGAGGTCATTCATGTCGAATCCGAGGATCACGAGATCGGCTGAACCGGAGTGATAATGGATCAAGTTCTCCAATCGTTTTTTATCAGCATACGTGAATGATTTGATATTCTTGACTGCAATCGGGAAACGGCCCTTGGAGATCAATCTTATGATCTGGGACATGGGTTTATCCTCATCTGCCTTGGGAATTGCAGTGTGTATCGTAATATCGGAATCTTTCCAATCACGATGTGCAATTATGATGAAGGATATAAGAATCATTAAATTCGCATTATTCATTCTTTCACCGTAATCCTCCATTCTCAGCCAGATGTGAATTTTCTTTCGCGGACCGAAATTATGCTCCGACGAACGGAGGACGCATAGATTGAACTGCATCACGTCGGCCAGCTGGCACCCCAGTACGATATCCGGCAGTTCATCCATTCGATTCTTATGGAATTCGAAGAGCATCGTATTATTATCCAGGCCGGAGATACCGGAGAACTGCACAGCCTGGGCAACGGCCGTGGTGAATGACGGAGAAACGATGGTCATTATCGAGTAATTTGACCCGGTTATTTTCATTTGTTCGATAAGCTCTTTTTGGGATCTTTTGGATACGATTCTCGATTTTGCATCGAGCTTGCCCTGAATGTAGTGGATCAACGTACCGAACCCGTAATGATGCGCCAGCCATCGCAAGAGGTCCTTCGGTGCGGCCCTCTCCTGGGCGTGGGATGATATTGCCACCACGGATGGACGCCAATTGTATTTGTCCGGTTTCGACTCCGATTTTTGAAGCGATATCTTCATCCGGCGACTGAGCTGGAACATTGCACCCTGGAACATTATTGAGAAACTCCGCGATTCCTTGTGGGTGAGACCGACGAGCATATAGAGAGATCCCAGGAGAATTATGGAGATGAACGCATACAAAGGATGTATCTGGAACATCATGCCCAGGCATAATATCAGACCAATCAATGATAGATACCACTTGGTCTTGAACGTTGGTCGATATGAAGGATTCCCGGCAAAATGCTCAATAAATGATATAAGGCATACCGAACCGTAGGTGATCAAGAAGAACATAGTAATGATCTGTGCAACCATGTTCAATTCACCGACTACGAGAAATACTATAACTATGGCCGCGGATATCGCGGTTGCGGCCCTGGGCTCGTTCGTACGCCCAAGCCCTTTTGAAACCAAGGAATTGACCTTTTTATTTGGAAATATCTTATCGGAACCCAGTGCCTGCAGGGTCCTGGGGGCTATCAAAGTAAATCCTATTGCTGAAGATAGAGTGGCGGCGACCAATCCAATGAAGACCAGCGGCCCCCATAATGCTATTTTGGACATGATCAGCTGATCCGATGCCAGAGCGTTCACAGGTGCATTGAAATAGAGCTTGTAGACAATTAAAACATAAACAACCAATCCTGTCACGGTAGCCAGCAAAACGCCTTTGGGTATCGATTTGCTTGGATTCTTCAGATCTCCCGAGAGCCCCACACCGGCAGTCATACCGGTGAATGCAGGGAATACAATGGAAAACACCATAACGAAAGAATCGGGATTTTTGATATGTTCGGATAAACCCGACTTTCCTACAGAATCGACAACGGGGACAAGAGTAGTATTGATGGTAGTATTGATGGTAGAATTCCCCATTCCCACTGCTGCATTTCCCGCTGAAGCAGGATCATAAAAACTGCCCAGTAAGAAAACCCCTATCGCCCCTATCAACAGAATGAAGATAATCCAGAGAAAACCGATTCCCAGCTTTGCCCCGCGTTTAAGTATGATAATAAATAACAATATGATAAGAGGTATGCTGATCATTCGCGGATCGTATGTTAAATTGGTGAGATCTTGAAAATGAACGATATACGGCTGAAACCAACTTGCTGAAAATATCTGTGCAAATGCGATCATATAGAACGCTATGGAGATCACCTGGGATGAATACAGGAGAATACCTACGGTCGAACCTATCCTTGCACCAAATGAACGACTGATAATAAAATACTCACCTCCGCCGCCGACCTTAAGGTTCGTAGCGATCTCGGAGATTGCCAGGCCCGTGGGTATAACTATCAGATGTCCGAGCAGGATGATGGCCAACGCACCAATGAGGCCCAGATTTCCCACTGCATATCCAAACCGCAAGAACATTATCGCTCCAAGAATGGAACAAATTGAGGTCAGGAATACCGGTGCTGTTCCAAACCCATGACCTTTTTTCTTAGTGGTCCTGCGTTTTATTATCATACGAGGTCCTCTGGGGTGTTCCATATAGGTGGGAACTACATTATTATAATTTCGCGATAATATGACAAGACGAGTTCTACTGGCTCGTCTTGGCTTGGCTTGCCCAGTAACGTCTGGGCAAGTGCGATGTAACGAGTTACATCAACAGTGACGTGCCAGCGTGGTACGTCTCCATATGAAATCCCGAACTGTGTAAATCTCATTTCCAGGCTTGTGAACTGTAAGAGCAGTATCCAATTTAAGTGCTTCCGTATCGTCCCGAAATTCTTCAAAATTATACAAGAAATGAAATATATCCATTCGAAAACTATTTTTATAATGCCGTATTGTTCCCTTTTGTATGATGATGAAAAGAAATAGGTCGATATCGGGTATAATCATTCTTTCCATATTATTTGTCGTGCTGGTACAAACGTCGGCCTTGGCAATCAATGTATTGAAATTGGATCGGGATTATGCAAGAACCGTAGAACGCGATAAAAGCCTGGAGTTCCGATGGGGTATTCTTCACCCAGACACGAACATATCCTATTCCGTGACCATTGACGTCTCCTCCGATAAAGACTGGGAGGTCGAGCTTTCCCGAAATAACTTTGTATTGCACAAATCAACCGCAAGCCTTGCAAATATCACCGAAGTCACAATGACCATTTCCACATTGAACCAGATATACGGTGACACTGCCAGTTTCACCGTCAACTTTACCTTCTCGCCCCTGGATAATGAAGTCGCTCAGGAAATTAGGAAAACCGAGACCTGTACGGTTACAATCAAATCCTCCTTATCGAGCTCAGGCCTTGATCTTTTTGGATTCGAGATCGGCCTGCCGGAAGAATGGGATCTGCCTTTGGTGCGTTTTGGGATCTCTCTTGTATGCTATATCATTGTCGGTATGCTCCTCTACTTCATATTGATCCCTCTGATACGGAATCTCACAAAGAGAACAAAGACAGATATTGACGATCAGGTTATGGATGTCATAAGAAGTCCTTTAATGATCATTATATTTTCCTATGCAGTAATTGCCTCGCTTTCGAGACTTGAACTTCCAGAGCAGTTTCTATATTATATTTTGATGATCTACGAGGTAATAGTTATTATCGTTATAGCGAGGGTGATCAGCAAGGTTTTCAAAGTGATATTCGAATCTCTGGGGGCTGTTTTCCAAAAACACTCTAAAAAAGAGATACATAAAACCCTGATGCCCATATTCCAGAAGACGCTGAGCGTCATCATCTATTTCACTGCCATCATGATTATCTTCGACAGTGTGGGGATCGAAATAACCCCGTTCCTAGCCAGCGTGGGAGTCATTGGTCTCGCAATTGCCTTTGCAGCTCAGGAGACATTATCCAATCTCTTCAGCGGTATAATGATACTTGCGGACCGGCCGTATAAAGTGGGGGATATACTGCAGTTCGATGAAGGTTACTACGAGGTGGAAAGGATCGGGTTCCGGTCAACTAACGTAAGAAACATCTTCAGGAATTACAGGGTGAACTACCCTAACCGCGTTCTTGAGAAGAACAAGATCATCAACGAGTTCGAACCCGATCGGCGGTATTTCCTTTTCAGATTCATGACCCTGGATTACGAGACGGACGTCTTCAAAGCCCTGGACATAATAAGACAGACCGCCTATGACCACGTAAGCGTCATCAAGAATGACAAACGCCATTCGGACCCCTCGGCAAGAATAAAGGAATTCACGGATCTGGGGGTTCGAGTTTATCTCTGGTGCTACATATACGATTGGTGGGACCAGTGGTTGGCCAATGACGAGATATTACAGGAAATAATTAGGCGATTCAAGAAGGAGGGTATCAAACTAGCCTATCCCTCAAGGATACTTCAATTCGACAACCGTTCCCCACTCCGGGTTTCCGAAAAGAATTTTGAGGGTGTACGAGGGATGAACTTCGAAGGAATAGACATCGGTTCTCAGGAAGTGGCTGCTATATCAAAAGGCAAAATGGGTATGACCGGAATGAAAGAAACAATAGAGAGAGACCAGGCCAAATTGAGAAAAATGGAGAGACTTGGGAAAAAGAAATCCAACAAGTAGTGATTTTATACATTATAGTAAAGAAAGTTATCCCCCGTATGGAAGTTTTGGGACAATTAACTTTATATCACTAAATAATTATACTTTCCTATTCGATGGAGCGAGGTAAGAATTTGTAAACTTAAACGGCAGGGGGAAGAAGATGGAAGATTACAAAGCTGAGAAACCCGGCATCTCCAGAGACCGTGCCGGTTACGGAATAACAGGATTCTTCGTAATTCTGGGAATTTGCGCAGCGGTTCTTGCGATAATAGTCCTATTTTCAGGTAATGCGAATGCGGAACTGAATGTCACGGTGGGCGATAAGGCACCATCCTTTATAGGACCATCGAGTGAAGCGGTCTGTATGCTGAATATAACCATGAACAATAACAGCATGGGAATCAACAACAGTGTCGATTCTATAAAGATCACAATCCATAATGATACAGGTTTCGGCAATATCACAAAATTAGCCGCATTAAGCGGAACTGAAGGTTCAGGTGTTTCAATCTACAAAGAGAGCGGTCAAACCCCGGAGTTCCAGCTGGGTGAAGACACCTTGGTGGGTATCCCTGGACAATGGAACGGCACTGGGCCCTTCTGGGATGTGCTGATTACCTTTTCGTCGACCATTACCGTACCAAATTCTTCTTTTGATCCGCTTTTGTACGTCATTATTAGAAGTTCCGACGAGATATCCGATCTTGATATGTTCAACGTTTCCATAAACGCTTCGGGTGTCAATTCCACCTTCGGAGTAGCTCCCCTAGTAACTGCAGCTTCTAGCCCCATCACTGCAGATACCCTGCCGCCTGCCTTCACAGGGAAGGTGGTGGATGATGCTCTTCTCCCGTATGTGTATTACGATCCATCGACAGACATTATTTACTATGGTGACGACATGACGAGCAGCCAGGCATTGGTGGTTAGATTGACAGGGGTGTCGGATGTGCTCTCAGGAGTGGCCAACACCACTTTTCCGGGACTTTTGGGCAATAATGGTACCGTTGTGACCACGGCTCCCTTCAGCTATCGTTACGACATCGAGGCAAACGATACGAGCTCAGGGCTGTATTACATAAAAGTTTACGATAATGTAGGCAATTATCTCGAGGTGAATCTCTCAATCCAGAGGGACATCACAGCTCCTGCCATAACCGGTGTGGATGTTATCGAGCTTTCCGATTACCTCTATTTCGACGTAGGTTCACGGATTCTTTATTACGGGAACGAGATGGGACAGTCCCAGGATTTCTACGTCTACATGATAGCGCCCAACGACGATGAGAGCGGTCTTTGGGGGATGAGACATCCTGTTAATCTGGGGACCGGCCAGGATGTAAAAACCGATCTACCCTACAATATAACCTTCACGGTCTATTCAAGCGACAGCTCCGAGGAGCCGCTGAACTTTTCAATCCATGATAAGGTCAACAATTCGTATCAGTGGAGCATGGAAATATTAAGGGATGTAACCCCGCCCACGGCAGTTCTTCTCATCAACGAAACCAGCTCCTATCTACATACCTCACAGAATACTCTCTATTACGGGGGAAACATGGATGCACTTGAACCCTTTTTCCTTGAAGTATCCGGGGTCGACGATGATCTTGCGGGATTTTCGAATGCGGAATTCCCAGGAATTTTCGACCGGCCATCTGAATTCTTGGGTTCCCAAGACGTACCATACGAATACAAGGTCAATCGATCCAATAGAATTTCCGGAGGATATGAAATCGTGGTTAGGGACAGGGTGTTCAATTCACTTTCTCTTTCACTCTATCTGGTGAGGGATATCATAATTCCTTCCGGCTTTTTCGACATATCCGAAGACAGTAATTACATTCATTTCAATTCGGAATCTAAGCTGTTGTACTACGGAGATAAGATGAGCAGTACGCAGCTTTTCGAGATAAATATAAAAATCGGGGAAGACGCTGATTCCGGTTTCGGTGGAGTGATATTCCCCGATTTCGCCGGTCAAAACACCACAATAACGACTTCACCACATTCTTTCGCCTATGAAATAAAAGCAGATACTGAATATCATGGAATTCTTAGGATCTCTCTCTTCGATAATGTGGGTAATATTCTCAATTTCGAGATAGAATTAATTCAGGATAACAAAGTACCCGTGGCCGGTTCCATAAACATAGGAAAGGATTCTGAGAATTTGTATTATTCTTCAGAGAATTCCATACTGTATTACTCGCCGCTGCCGGGAGTACCGGCCAAGTTCCTTGTGGAATTGATCAATTTCGACGACCTGGATTCCGGGATATCACATGCGCGCTTCCCAATGCTCGTTAATAACACGGGAGTCAATATGACGGGATATCTGAGAAATGATTATACCCTGTCAGGAGAATTGCTTGGTGATCGTGACCTTACAATGACAGTATTCGATCTATGCGGTAATAGTGCTTCCGTAGTTGTACATTTAGTTGCGGATTCAAATCCCCCGTCGTATAAAGAATTCACGCTGGAAGAAGATGCCGGTGGCCTCTATTTCAATAAAAGTACCAGATATCTGTACATATCCGTGTTGGAAAGCGATGACATGTTCACAGTCATAGTATCCAATATCACCGACGAGCTATCAGGTGTGAAGTACGTACTCATACCACCCATCGAGGGGATCACTGGCGGCCGAAAGATCCTCGAGAATGACAATTTTACCGAAGAGTTTCACCTGCCGTATAATGAGATGCTCGAAGGGACCTATACATTCAAGATCCTCGATAATGTAAATAATGTTCTTACCATCGATCTCGTCTTGGTATTAAAAGATAATTTGATAGCTCCATCCGTGGAAAGCGTAATGGAAGAGAATGGGACTATTATAGATGAAAATGGGAATGTTTCTTTCAGTCTCTCAGGGGTCGATTCACCATTTGAGCTGGAACTCTACTACAAGATCAAGGGGGGGGCGTGGACCAGATTGGGTAAATGTCGGGCAGGAGAAATAAAAAACTTTTCTATAAAGATGTTCACCTCCCTGGAACTTGCTCAACCCGGCTTCTCAAGCTCCATCGAGTTCAAGGTAAGCGATCCTCTGTCGAACACAGCAACCACCCGAACCATCGTGGTGCAGGTACCAGATATCGAAGAAGAAACTGAGGAGGAAGAACCTATTCTGGGAAGTTTCGTCATACTGGTGGCGTTTCTGATTTTGATAATAATACTGTTCGGCTCACTCTTCCTGTGGATATTACCCCATAAGGGGGATCCTCCAAAAGCGAAGGAAATGATGTATTCTGAAAAAGACATGGAGGCTCCTGAAGTGAAATCGATAAGTCCAGAAGTTCTATCGTTGGAACTTGAAACAAAAGAGGAAACCGAGGACGAGGAAACGGAAGAGGATGAGGAATATGAATGTCCGGACTGCGGAGCGTCGCTGCGTGAGGAAGATAATGAATGTCCCTCTTGCGGTGCTGAGTTCGAAGAGGAGGAGGAAGAGGATTTCGAACTTGACATGGATGAGGGGGAGGGAGACAGTGAGGACGAAGAATCCTGGGATAGTGATGATTTCGAGGATGAGGCGGATGAAGACTTCGAAGATGATGATGACTTTGAACTGGATATGGACGAGGACGAGGACGAGGATTACATATACGAGGATGATGACGAATAGTTTTCAGCAGCCTCAACCGAGCATCAACTTCTAAATAAAATTCACACTGTGGCGGAAATCCATATTTTGGATGCTCATAGCCGGCTGTTGTATACACGGACAAATTTCTCAATGGAGCGGTCCCAGGTTTTCTCGACACTGTCCGGAAAAAGACAGGCGGGCAGCTCATTCATGGACCGGTGGTATACGAGACATTCGCAGCATATACCGTGCCGGGGACACCCCGGGTAGCTACAGTTACAGTTTTTTGTATTCGTTTTCTTTTTGCATTCCATGGACATAGCTCCTGTTCTTTTATTTGCAGTAAATAATGTCTTGATCACACTAGGCCTTCTCACGGTCTTTCTCATCCCTCCCAGGGACTGTTGCGGAATCCAATTTCTCTCCTATCAACTTTCGCAATATAAGCCTGATACTTATGGTGCTGCGAATTTCTTCATCGCGGGTTTCAAGAGATTTGAAGATATCCTGGACAGGCGTTCGGTTCAGCCGTTTTATACTTTGATACAGAAATCGACCCCCGTTCCGAAGGTCTTTCCATGCCATCCGGTCCTTTTTCATCCGAGCCCTGGCGTGAACAAACTCTTCCGATTCGAACGTAACGGCGGAAACGTCTCGACCCGCCCTCTCCATCTCCGAGGTCAGAGAAGAAAATATCAGATAATCCCTGCACTGATCCACGGTCACTTCCAAAGGCGCCATGATGGCGACGAGACCCCGTAATTCTTCATCGTTCAACTCAGTTTTTTTGGGTTCTTGAACTACCAACCGTCTCACCTCTTTTTCACGTACAATCCAGAATTTCTTTGGGGGCTCCTGCAAGCTTTACAAGAGCGCGAGTTTCTATAAAATGAAGTTTTCCAGGTATAACAATGGAATGCAGGGGCGGGCCCATATCAACCTTTCTCATCTCCTCGAGATATCCTGATCTTACACGGACATCCTTCCCCCCGGCCCGGGAAACAGCACATACGAGGGTCTCCGGAGTGAGTATATTTTTCCCTTCCATCCTCTCCATTTCCCAAATTACCTCAAATCCGGTACGGGAATCCATTAAGAGGAATTTAATACCTTGGTGATCCATTTCCGTACTTGGGAAACCTGAAAGCAACTCCTCGTCCTGTGCCGAAGTACCTGTTACAATATCCAAGAGTACCAGAGTGTGCAATCCCAATTCCAGATTTCTTCTTATGGCTTCGTAAGGGCTCGTTGGAAAAAAATTCTTTCGTGGAAATACTAGTGTGGTCACCCTTCCGAACTTGTAATGGGAAAGACCCAGTTCCGAGGGTACAGCCGTCAATACCGATGGGGCATGGTATATCCTGGTAGGAATACCGAGTTCCAATGCCCTGAGTCTCAATTCCACGTGCGTGGTGGCGCTCATGGAATCACCGGCGGTGAGGAAAACCACGGCGTTTCGGGAAGCTGCCTCCAGTATCCCGGAACCGGATTCCACCTGTTCCCGGCTCAACAATTCAATATTATTCCCAAGCTTGTGCTGAAGATCCGAAATGGCAACCCCTCCCGGCAGAGAAGTGTAAAATTCTGCGAAAACTTTACTGGCCCCCCTGATCACGGAACTAAGCTCTGCACCAATTCCCTCCGTACCCCAAAGTCCAAGCCCCACGAAATCGAGTCGTCCCCTGCCGTCTATCATCTGTTTTGCAGCTCCCGGTAATGTCTTGGTGAAAATCCCGAAAACAACAGATACGAGATATAAATACTTATCATCGGAATGTTCACGGAAACTCCGTCATCTTTATATTCATAGGCTGAATTTGACATTGTTGTTATTTGAAGGGATCAATCCATCTCCCGGACAGGTGAATACAATGGAGCTGAAACGCATACGTGTGGAGAATTATAAAAGCATCAGGAGCGCGGACATTCCCCTGGATGAGAACATTATCGTTCTTGCAGGGGCGAATAATGCAGGAAAAGGCAATGTCATGGGCAGCATCTCCTTTCTTGTCAGCGTTATCAAAGGGGATTTATCAGAAGGATATGACGAAGCGTACGCCAGGTGTATTACCGGCAAGGACAAAGGGAAGGATATGAATTTCGAACTGTATTTTACCTTCGGGAAGGAAGAGATGGAAGGTTTCGTCATGGGACTGGATATCAAGGACGTGAAGAAGAACGAGATCAGACGAGGCATCGGGTATGATGTCAGATACCGTTTACGTCTGGACAGGCAGGGAATATCGGAGGAGACCATCGTCCTCTATATGAGAGATATGGAGCTTGCATATGCCAAAGGCAACCGCAAGGAAGGTATATACGTCTTCGAGATCATGTCCGCCGGTACCCTTGTTCCAAAGTTCCCCAACAAACCGGATTATCAAATGAAGAGGGTGGGGGGTGGTTTCCCCCCATCATCCATATTGTACAAGGCAGCCAATATGCCTTTCGAGATGAAAGAGTGCTTCTTGCTCAATATGATCTACCAGTACCTGCACGGAATCCATCACATGCCTCCCATAAGAGAATATAAAAAAATTGTGCGGCTAAAGGGATGCCTCGAGCTGAAAGGCGACGGCAGCAATCTGCCTGAGGTGCTCCACAGCCTCCTTACCGCGGATAAAGATCGCTTTGGTGAGATTGTGGAAATCACCCGGATGGTCTTAGAGGAGATTGCGGATATCGACATTCCCCTGATCGATGGAACCGGTGATACGCATGTGGCAGTGAAGGAATCCGCTGCCGTGGAAGCTTCGTACTGCTGGAGTGAACTTTCTTCCGGTATAAAGGAGTTGATCTTTCTCGCGGCTTTGATATGTCTCAGAGGCAACAGCAGACTTTTGATGATGGCCGAACCGGAGGCGCATCTTCACCATGGTGCTCTGCGAAGATTCATGGATATTGTAAAAGAGAGGTCCAGCGCCAGCGGTACCAAGATGATGATTGCGACCCACTCCCCGGTGGTAATAGATCATTTCGAGATGAAGAACATCTATTATCTTGTGAAAAACAAGGGAGGGTCTCGGCTGATGTCAATGAAGAGGAACTCCAGCATGGAAGACTTGATGGGAGAGGCCGGGATGACGAAGGGGGAGTTCTTTGCCCTTTGTCCCAGAAAGTACCTGCTGATATTCGAGAACAGGAGCGACGGAAACATATTTCGTCAATTTTTGATAAGAAAAGGCGTTCGTCCATTGAAGGAACGGATCGGAATAATCGTCCCATCACGGAAACGATCACATGCCATGGGTGCGGACAGGGCTTTGAGTGAAAACTGGGGTATGGAGCAGGCAATGAAGTTCGCAAGATTGATAAAACAAACGGGAGTACAGATGCCGTTCAAGCTGATCTTCGGCTCGGACACCCTGGGTGAAGTGAAGAAAAAACGAATCGACCAGGAAGATTTTCAGCCGGACGAATATGTGTTTCTCAAGAAAAAGGCAATGAAGGATTATCTTATTGACACAAGGGCTCTCGCCAAGACTGCGCACAAGGACATATTCGAGATAGAACGCATGATCGGCGGATCGAAGGGGAGCACGGAGGAAAAGCTGGCCCATATCCTGGGCGACGCTTACCTGGAAGCATCGGAGGCAACCAATGCTCTTATCGTTGGATTTCTGAAAAACACACCGGAGGATATTGGGGCGATCATAGACGGGATTGTTCCAAAGCGCAGTAAAACCATTTCGGAGGAACCAAATCCATTCGTAATTGTCTGAGGAAGACGGGGGAAGTTTTGAGGTCTAAAAGCGTGTTTATTCGTAATAATGTCGCATAACTCCCTGATTCACAAACAATAAGTTCGGATAAGGGAGTTATGCGAAATTTCGTCAGCCTCTCATGAATTATAACTTACAGTATGTTTTAAGAGCAATCAAACGTTGAAGAAATTACTTACTCTGAATGTCTTTCCCCCTACCAATCGATTTTTTAAGAGCGCAATTCTGACACGATCGTATAATGTAGTCGTAAGATTTATTACTAACTTGATATATATACTTATACAACACAATGAGGAGATTTCCAATGACACCTGAGGCAGCGAAAGCAACTGAGATACTTCATTACCCTCAACTTGATACGGTTTTAATGGTTGAGGAGTTCATCAAGGAACATAGTGGTGATTTTAAGAAACGTTCACTATGGGAGCACCTACCCAAGAAAATGATGTACCAGACTTTCATGGTCATATATGACTATCTTTTGGATTCGGGGAAGATCGCACGGGATTCAGAACACAAGATTTGTTGGATATGGAATCCAGAACTTGTTGCGAAATACTTGCAGAATGAAGCATTAGCCATCCGTTAAATTCCATATTCATGGTGTTTCCGATGAAATCCAAAGTAGTATTTGCTGATGAGACGGTGAAAGAAGCATATGACCGATTACAAGGTTCCAGGACCGAAGATCAGAATCTCTATCGATGGTTAAACAGAGCATTCGATGACTTGTCTGAAAATGCATTCTGTGGTATTCAGATCCCAAAGAAGTTGATTCCGAAAACATATTTGAAGAAGTATGGTATCGATAATCTATGGAAATATAATCTTCCAAATGCTTGGCGTCTTATTTACTCAGTGGCGAGGGATGAGGTCATTGTAATCTCAATCATTCTGGAATGGTTGACCCACAAGGAATATGAAAGACGTTTTAACTACTGAACGAATTTTACTTGTGATTTAAATGAGTTCCCCCCGACATTCAGAGTATGCAAGATTGATAATTAAGATGATTGCTACTGGAAAACATTTGTTACCATAAGGAAAACAAAAAATTACGCCGGACCTTCGCCCCTCCTTGGCCCTATCGCACTAGCATAACTAACAGATTCCCGGTTCTCGGCCTTCACCCAAATTCCGATCCCGCCAATGCCGATACCAATGAATTGTTCCCCCCGTCGGAACTTCGGAAATCACTAAGTCGTTATAGCAAGGTCCTGCTATCGTACCTCGCATCTCCCCCCCAGGCTCCTTATGGCGTCGCGCAGGTCCAGGAGTTTTTTTGGGGGGTAACTTGTCATTACATTGAAGGCCGGATCAAGGGTTTTGGAAGCGACGAAAGGTTGCAGGACGTATGAGCTCGCACCCTTAATGGTCTTACCTATGGCGATAAGATCCTTTTCGGTTAGTTGCGTGTTTACCACAGTGGTCCTGAATTCGTATGCCTTCCCCGATTTCATTATCAAACCCATGCTCTCCCCGATCATCGCTGTATCGATGTTGGATCGCGTGATCTCCCGGTATCTACCAAGAGGTCCCTTGGCGTCCATAGCTATGTAATCCACCAGATTATTCTCAACCAGCTTCCCAATGACATCGGGCCTGCTGCCGTTGGTATCAACTTTTATGAGAAAACCCATTTTTTTCACTTTTTTTAAAAAGTCAAAAAGATCGGGCTGCAGCGTCGGTTCCCCGCCTGTGACCACCACGGCATCCAGTTTGCCCTTGCGCGTCTCGAGGAACGACAAAACTTCCTCAACCGGTATCAGGTTTCCGTATGAGCTCTCGTCTACCAGTTCCGGATTATGACAGTAAGAGCATCGGAAATTACACCCCTGGGTGAACACGATCGCACAGTGTTTGCCAGGATAATCCGCCACCGAGAATCGTTTAAATCCACCTATGCGCATGAGCTCACCTGTTTTTTTGTTATATTCAGCGGTATCTGCGTTTACACTAGATACCGCAAACATTGTCAAGCTGCTAACTCCGAAATATTTTCGAACTTCGCACCCTTGACAATATCATAGGTCTTTCTCGATCGGAATTCCTCTTTCTTGCCGCCGTTCCATTGGTCCACCGGTCTCAGGTACCCCACGACACGGGAATACACCTCGGTGGGCTGACCACAGATCTCGCATGGATTTTGCTTTCCCAACAGGTACCCGTGAGAGGAACAGATGCTGAAAGTTGGTGTAAATGTGAAATACGGCAGGCGATAATTCTCACATATCTTCTGGACCAGATTTCTGATGGCCGCGGGGTCGCTCACCTGCTCCCCAAGGAAAAAATGCAGTACCGTACCGCCGGTATATTTCGTCTGTATATCGTCTTGCAGATCCAGTACTTCGAAGATGTCGTCACTGTAATTCACCGGCAGGTGTGACGAGTTGGTATAATAAGGTTCCCCCCCATTACGATAGGCTTCCTCATTAGCGCATATTATTTCGGGCATACTTATTTTATCCTTCTTTGCAAGACGGTATCCCGTACCTTCGGATGGTGTGGCCTCCAGGTTGTAATAGTCGCCGGTCTCCTGTTGAAATTCAAGAAGGACACCTCTCATCAATTCCTGCACCCGGATTGTGAATTCACGTCCTTCTTCGGTGGCTATATTAACTCCCAGAAGGTTCAGGCATGCTTCGTTCATCCCCAGTATGCCTATTGTTGAAAAATGGTTTTTCCAGTACTGGTCGAAACGCTTCTTCACGTTGCGGAGATAGAATTTCGAGTACGGATATAAATTCGATTCTGTGAACCGCTCAAGTACCTTTCTCTTGATGATCAGGCTTTCCTTGGCCATCACCATCAGTTCCTTGAGCCTTCCACAGAACTCGATCTCGTTATCCGCGAGATATGCAAGCTTTGGCATATTGATGGTAACCACACCTATGGATCCGGTTAGTGGATTGGATCCAAAGAGACCCCCGCCACCTCTCTTTTTAAGACTTCGATTATCTATCCTCAACCTGCAGCACATGGAGCGAACGTCATCGGGACTCATATCGGAATTGATGAAGTTCGAGAAATACGGGATGCCGTACTTCGCCGAAATATCCCAAAGGCCGGACAGGTGCGGGTTATGCCAGTCGAAATCCTTCGTTATATTGTAGGTGGGAATCGGGAAAGTGAATACCCTTGCCTTAGCATCCCCCTGGCCCATGATCTCGAGGAACGCCCTGTTGAAAAGATTCATTTCCTCCTGCAGCTCCCCATAGGTCCAATCCATGGGTTTACCGCCAATGATTGCGGGTTGATCGGCGTAATAAGATGGAACGGTCAGGTCAAGTGTAACGTTTGTGAAGGGAGTCTGGAATCCGACTCTGGTTGGCACATTGATATTAAAGGCGAATTCCTGAAGCGCCTGTTTGACCTCCTGATAATTTAATCCGTCGTTTCTAATAAATGGCGCCAGGAGCGTATCGAAATTGGATATGGCCTGGGCTCCGGCGGATTCCCCCTGAAGCGTGTAAAAGAAGTTGACTATCTGCCCGAGAGCACTTCTGAAATGTTTGGCAGGTTTACTCTCAACCTTTCCCCTTACCCCCCTGAATCCCTTGACAAGAAGATCGTAGAGATCCCAGCCCACGCAGTAGACCGACAGCATGCCCAGGTCATGGATGTGAAAATCGCCATTTACATGGGCCGCCCGGATCTCGGGGGGATAGATATTGTTCAGCCAGTATATTTTGGTAATTTCGGATGACACATAATGGTTCAATCCCTGCAGGGAATAGGTCATGTTGCTGTTCTCGTTCACCTGCCAATCGCTCTTTTCCAGGTACTGCAGCATAAGATCGACGCTGGAGCCATCGGTTATTTCTCTTATCCGAGCGTGCTGTTCCCGGTATATTATAAAGGCTTTAGCGGTCTTTCGATATCGGGAAGAAAGCAGAACCTCTTCGACGATGTCCTGAATATCCTCCACCGTTGGGACCCTTCGATCTATGGTATCTTCTGCAAGGTTCAAAACCCGCGTGGTCAACCGTCTAGCGTTGTGAGGATTTATCTCCCCATAGGAAGCCCCTGCTTTGATAATGGAATCGGTAATTTTTTCGGAATCGAATTTCACCAAGCGTCTGTCTCTTTTCCTGATCCTCTTGAACATTGTATCTCGCCCGCCCCTTTCATAAGGCTATCATTCTAATTCTGTCCTTTTCCTCATCTATCTCGAAGTCCTCGAAAGAAGTTGGGGCCGCTTCCTTCAGTATCCTCAAAATCTCCATGGTCACCCTTCGGATCTCCCACTGGGCGGCGGGAGTGCAGCGGAGCTTGACAATGTGACGCCATTCCCTGAGATTGGCCGACACAACTATCTGCGTCTCCACGGCATTTGGGAGCACGAAGCGAGCATCCTCTTTTCTTATTCCCAATTCCTTCAGTTTGCCGTAGCTCTTCCTGGCACTCTCCATGAACTCGATAAAGGCCGAATGGGCTTCTTCGTTGTTGGATACGGAGTCGGGTTCAATATAGTTCATATCCCTCTCATCAACGTATCTCTGGGAGCGCTGGGTGAACGAACAAAGTCTATGTCTTATTAGCTGATGCGTGAATACCCTTGAAACACCGGAGATCTCAAAAGTAGCATAGGCATGCTCCAGGACCGAACCGTGTCCTTTTTTTGTTATCTTTCTAATGAATGTTTTTTCTGAACCGTCTTTCTGGTGCCGAAAGGATTGATAAGCCGTCCTTCCAGCCCTCTCTATCAATCTCTCCGCACCTGGGGTGATAGACAACAACTTCACGTTCATTTTCACTATGCCGTTGCTCATGATAAACTAACTCCAGGTTGGGGTCGAAAAAGGTAGGGTGATGCCATCTTCACTTGGTGTTTATATATTATTCCATTCTGTTTTTTCCATTTCCTTTTCCCACAAGAGAAGACTTTCTTTTTTATCTCTTTAATGTTGACAAAAAATAATGAAAATCTATAATGTTAAAATTAAAAGTTTAAAAGGGATTTATCCCTCCCAACCGCTTTCCCGTGGAGATTAGTGCCTTTTGTAAAAACTTGAAAATGCCCGCGTTACCGAAGTAATATAAAAATTCCTAAGTCTGTCCATCATTCCATAGACAGAAGCTCTATTTCTACAATAATTTTGGCCGCAGTTGGATTAATTATGACCGAATATTAGCCGCTTTTGAGAATTCGTTTTCATACAGTTTAAAGATGCGCTTCCAGCTTTGCGGTTAACGCGTTCTTTGCGTTGAAGCCCACAATGCGTTCCGCCTCTTTGCCGTTCTTCATAACTAGAATCGTCGGGATACTCATTATGCCGAACCGTGCCGTGGTCTCTTGATTCTCGTCAACATTCAATTTCCCAAATACTATCTTTCCTTCCATTTCATCGGCGATCTGATCGATAATGGGACCGATCATTCTGCACGGCCCGCACCAGGGCGCCCAGCAATCCACCACGACAAGCGGATGCTCTTTGGTTATTTTATCGAAGCTGTCGTCCGTTATTTCAACCGGTTTGCTCATTTCATCTACCCCTGTTCACTTGCGCACATGAATTGGTATTTAACAAATCATCATAATGAACTTGCGCTCCCTAATGCTGCCATTGATTATCTTTTTGTTGGCGATTTTTACGATGATTCTGACTACGATTTAATAATTAATAATATAGGAGAAAAACAATTTCCGTATTATTTCCAACATCTAACCAAAACCTATAAATAATCTTACTACAAGTAGACTTAATTAGATAATTATTTTTATGAGTAATAAGGTGGTCAAAATGAGAAAAACAATGATAAAAATATTTTCTATTCTCCTTCTTACGGCTCTGGTATCCTTTATTCCAAACACTGGGTTCGGTGAAAATACACGAGCTTCGGTAATAATGGTTTCAGACCCGGCCATTGAGGTAGACATCGACAACTCCTTTGCTTCCACCGAGGTCAGTTTCGAAATTGAAAATAAGGGCTCATCCGACAAGGAAATGAACTTTCAGATAACTATTCCCTCGGAGGCATTCTTCACCAATCTTTCCATAAAATACGACGAAAAGAATTACTACGGACAGGTAAAGGAATCTGATGAGGCCCAGCAGGAATACGATGAGGCCGTGGAATCGGGAAAGAGCGCCATCAAACTCGACAAACAGTCTGTGGAAAGCTTTTCAATGACCTTCAACATCCCCTCGGAGAAACCGATAAAGGTATCGTACTCCTACCACCAGTTTCTCGTCAAAGAACTTGGAGGTTATGAAATATCGGTAATTCCGGCAAGGCTTCTACCGAGTTTGACCTCGACGGAAATTTCCATATCCTTTAACGTAAATTCTCCTTTCGACATGACCAATGCGGACATTAGCAACCTGAATGGAAAGATCAACTTTGTCGGGACAAGCTCTTTCAGTATTGACGCGGATCTGGACCACT
Organism: uncultured archaeon; assembly: GCA_964342815.1. Taxonomy (GTDB): domain Archaea; phylum Thermoplasmatota; class Penumbrarchaeia; order JASLWR01; family JASLWR01; genus JASLWR01. The sequence continues at coordinate 24,262 of CAYFHS010000042.1, forward strand.
CATCCATGGCCAAGGAGATACTGCTGAGCTATGATACCGCAACCACTAATACGGAGGGTAATACCCAATTCCACAAGGACGGGGAGATCACATATTTCCTCCATACCTTCGCACCTGGCATGGAAGACCTTGGTAACAAGGCACTGAACAAGGATATCGTATTCATCGTTGACTGTTCGGGTTCCATGGACGGAACGAAAATGACGCAGACAAAGGAGGCTTTCAATCTCATTGTAGACGAGTTATATGTGGATACGGACCGATTCAACATAATCTCGTTCAGTAATAATCCAAACTCATGGAAGACCGAGCTGCAGGTACCCAATGACGCCACGGTGAAAAATGCCAAAGAATACATCAACAGCCTTAGTGCAGTGGGCGGGACCAATATCATGGATTCCCTCGAAGAAGGATTAGATATGTTCGACGACAATGCAACGCGTATGAAGATAATCGTCTTTATGACGGATGGAGAACCCACTTCCGGTGTTACGGTACCCAACACCATTTGCTCGTCCATTCAGAAGAAAAACACGAAGAATGTATCGATATTCTCACTGGGCGTGGGTACCAATATAGATTTCGAATTCCTGAAAAAACTCTCCTACGTCAACTATGCCCGGGCCTATCCTATAGATGACAAGACGGACATCAGCGAGCAGATCGCCCATTTCTACGACACAATATCGACGCCTCTGATTCATGAACTACATCTTGATTACGAAAATACCGATGAAGTTTATCACCGACATGCTCCCTACATGTTCAAGGGACAGGAACACTGTATCCTTGGAAAGGTTATAGATACGGGAAAAAAGGTAAAGTTTACTGGCTCCGGTATGACGGTAAACGGGGAAAACCAGTTCTCCGGAGGGTTCACACCCACTGCCGATAATAATCCCTTCGTGTCCCGTCTCTGGGCATTCATGCATATAAGGTGGTGCGAAGAAAAGATGCTCATCGACAACGGGAATAGTAACATATATCGAGATGAGCTGATCCATACCGCTCTGGAATTCCAGATCGTAACGGATTATACCACCATGATCGTAGTTGCTGAAAATGAATTCGAAGAAGAGCCGGAAGAGCCCGAACCTGCGGTGGAGGATAAGGATGACCAAAGCTACAACTCCGGTACCAGTAATAATAATCCACCAAGCCAGAGTTCCAAGTACGATGATGATGAAGATCCGTCCCCTTCGGGCAGCAGTCGTTGGGATGATGATGAAAATGCACCCGTTAGCGTGAGAGTATTGTTTACCGCTTTGTTTTTCGTACTCCCGATACTGTATTACCGAAGACGAAATTAGACCCCTAGGGTGGATTACGCATGGAATGGAAAATAAGAAGAATATTTATTCCGCTCGTATTAACAATGATGCTGGCTCTCATTTCAGCTACAAACATTTCCGCGCAGCATTACAGCGTCACCCCTATAAACGCGGATAAGAACAATATCAACGATCTAGCGTTTGTTCCGGGGAAATCCACCCTTTTGGCCATCAGCGACGACAGCGATCTTTTGATCTGTGATATTAACGGGAACATAGTGCATGACAAGAAGTTCCCTTCAAACCTTTACTCGGTGGCCGTTCATCCAAGCGGAGCGATGGCTGCCGCAGGGGGCAGGGCCGATGACGGTATCAATGCCACGTTGTATATAATAAGCCCCATAACCGGTCAGATCACAAGAGAGATATCCACGGACCACGGCAGTATCTACTGTCTCGAATTCTCCCACGATTCGTCCCTTCTTGTGGTAACCACGGGTGACGGCACGATGCTGCTGCTCAACACCACCAACTTCAGCATATACCGGGAAAAGGCACTTGGAGAAAAGATTTTTTCGGCATCTTTCTCCCCCTACGACGATGCTCTCGTCATCGGTGACGCGGCTGGACGACTCCACATCTACTGGCCGGGCAACGACTCTCTTAAAAGCATTACCGCGCATAGTGACAGGGTTTACGATACGCTTTGGCCGGCTGATGATACACTTCTCTCATGCGGCAAAGATGGAGTAATAAAAATTTTCGGTAAGGGATTGAAGGAACTGAGGGTTCTTACAGCCCATGATGATACGGTCCTACGTCTCGGAGGCTCGTCCGGCGGCAGATATGTATTATCAGGAGGAAATGACGGTAGGACGGTCATCTGGGACATGAAGGACAATTCCGTGGCGTTTGAACTTGGAAGTGCAAAATACTTTGTAGAATCCAATGCGGTATCGCGTGACGGTCGATACGCTTGCTACGGTACTTCCGACTCCCAGATATTCATTGTTTCCCTGGACCCGGACGACGACGGCTATTTACTGTTGGAGGATGATTTTCCAAACGATCCCGCAGCGTCATCTGACTCGGATGATGACGGTTCACCGGATGATTGGAACGAAGAAAAATCGGTGGTCGATAGCACATCAGGATTACACCTGGATCATTTTCCCGGCGATCCCGCTGCCAGTTTGGATACCGACGAGGATGGTTTTCCCGACGAATGGAATTCGAACATGACCATGGATGATTCCAACAGCAACATCAGCCGCCTTGATGATTTCCCTTCGGACCCCGCCGCAAGCCTGGATACAGACGGTGACGGATCACCGGACGAATGGAACATTGGCAAGAATGGCGGGGATTCCATAACGGACCTGGAACTTGATATCTTCCCGAGCGATCCGGATGAATGGGCCGATTCTGATTGGCCTTTTGCCGACGGGATCGGTGATAACGCCGACAGGTTTCCGGGTTTCAACAATTATGTTTTTTATATCCTCATTGTGGTCTCCGTGGTTATCGTCATGGTGATCATTGTTCTGAAAATTCGGTCGGGTTCCGGAAGGGTCACATTCACATCCGTGGGAGAGATAAGTGATGAGGAAAAAGTGGAGCAAAAAAGTTTGGAGCTGGGCCATGGGCGGCAAATAAAAATGAAAGCGGTGGACGGCAGAATTGAAAGGCTAGTCCCGAACTATCTTATCACGCACAAGCTGGGCTCGGGAAGTTTTGCTTCGGTATACCAGGCGAACAGTCTTGAAGGAGGAAAGGTGGCGATAAAACTTCCGAAACTTCTCGATGAGACGCTTGATTCTTCCATATACGAGAAGTTCGAAAGCGAGGCGAAAATATGGAAGAAGCTGGAGCACCAGAATATAGTGGAGCTTTGTGACGCCGGGACTGATCCCATACCTTACATGGTGATGGAGCTGATGGAAGGGGGTAATCTAAAACTGCTTCTTGCCGAGCGGGAGCTGACGGTGGAAGAGAGCGTGAACATAATGCTGGGGCTGCTGGACGCCATGTCCTTCGCCCACCGGATGGCAACGGTTCACAGGGATATCAAGCCCGAAAATATTCTCTTTACCGGTGGCGGACAACCAAAAATATCCGACTGGGGCATAGGCAAGTTCATGGCTTCGGAAAATGTCACGGAGAGCAGCGGACACAAGGGGACCCTCGCGTACAGCGCACCGGAGCAGGTCTCGCCGAAAAAATACGGAAAGGTTGACTGGAGCACCGATATGTTCCAGCTTGGTACGGTGTTCTATGAGATGCTGACCGGTTTAAATCCGTTCATGGGGGAAGATCCGGCGGAGGTGATTTCGAATATTTTATATACGGACGTGGAACCCCCAAGCTCGATTAACCCCAATATCCCCAGGGGAATTGATGAGATAGTGATGAGGGCTCTCTCACGCGAAAAGAGAGAGCGATGGCGTAGTACGGACGTGATGTACGAGAGGCTGAAGGAAATGGTGAGATGAACGCACACTGTGTGGATTCTGGATTAGGGGGGAAGGGAAATAAAAATATTAATCTCCAGAGAAAAAAAAAGAATATAATAGAACATAGTGGAAAACCCAATTATATGGAAGAACTTTTTGAAATCATAAACTCGAAGAAGAAAATCCATTACCCCTTGATCATAATCTTTTTTCTGATTATTGCGGTATTCGTTGGGATCTTCGTTCTTTATAATGATTACTTTGAACATCACGGAGGTGAACTCGTATTCTATCTAGTCATTCCATTCCACTTAATTGTATTAACAATATTGTTTATTATTGATAAGTTTTCATACAACATAAAGAGAATTGGTGAGACCTTCATATTGACAAAATTTCATGCATTCGGTATGTACTGCTTATATCTTTTAGTACTCATCCCAATTGCGTTTTTTGGTGTGATATTAAATCCTGAGGATGAACAATATTTATATGTTATAATTGGAGCTTTGTTAATTGCATTAATTATAATTATTGTTTGTACCGTTAGTTTTCTATCACCTATTCGAATTGAAATCAACGATAAAGTTATCAAATATCGTTCGGAAAGGTATATGGGACGCAATGAATCCTTCTTACTTGCAATCAATAATATTAAAACTATGAGAATCAAGAAAGATATAAATAAAGAAGGCGTTGGTTTAATAATAAGTACCAAAACAGATGGTCTAAATCAAAGAGTTCATTTCGGATTGAAAAATAATAGAATAATAAGTAATGAAATATCCCGAAGAATATAAAAAAAAATTCTAATGAATAGACGACACGTCAGCCGTTTAGCTTCCTGAGCGAGAAAAATATCATTTCTTCGATAATTCGCCGTAATGCATCGTCGTCCCTGCACTTCGATCTTTTAGTCAGGTCAAGATACTGGTCGAAATACCCAATAGGCAGGTCGAGTACGGGTATGTCGTTCGACCTCAGAATATGAAACATCAGGAGGCGGGATGTCCTGCTGTTACCATCGATGAACGGATGGATCCTTTGAAACTCGTTGTGGAAGAAGGCCGCAAAAGATATCACTTCGGCAAGGTTGTTTCTACCCTCTGTGAATTCACGGTATTTCTCCATCAGGCGCTTGATCTTCATGGGTATCATTCGCCACTCGCACGTTTTGAAGCTTGGGTTCCCCTTGATCCTGACGTTCTGACTACGTAACTGGCCGGCACCGTGAATGTGTTCCATCCGCAGGAATCCCCTTTGGGGACCGCCGCCGTTTGGTGGCGGGGAAAAAGGGGAAGCAGATTCCTGCGTTTCCGAGGATGAAACCCACCGATTCATCGGTGGGTGATTCATTGCCGATCGATGGTACTCCAATATGAGCGGGAGGTCAATCTTGATGCCCTTTTCCGAGTTTTCGACCATAAGGTCTATGGCTCTTTTATAGTTGCTGACCTCTTGAATATGTCTCAGTTTATGCTTCTCGGGAACTATCTCCTGAAGGATCAATTTCTGTGTCTCCGGCAGCGTCAGGGGGTTTCCCTCAAGATGCAAACTGCTGTAAATGAAATCCACTTTTCGTCTTTTTTCAAGATCGTCAAGGATGGAGTAGTTGATCTTAAGGTTCCGCTTGTATTTTCTCAGTTCATTTTTGATCTCCCTCATGAATGTATGCTCTTTCGGAGTGTAAAAATCGGATTCCCTTCCAAAATATTGCAAGAGCTTTACTAGAAAATTGTGTCGGAGCAACTTGCAGGTCACTGGTCTTCTGGAGATGACCAAAAGAATTCCATACCTGGACAAAGCCGTCCGGTAAAAATTGAAGGTTCGGGGATTTATTGTGATATCTTTCGTCGTGAAGAATTCCTTTCGAGCCGCCTGTTCAATGAATTCGATCATCGTGGGCTTTAACATAAGGTTATAATTCATTCCGTTGTCAACGCAGAATCGTATTAATTGGAATAATTGGACTGAGCTCGGGTCTTTCGATGGTCGTACGGCCTCATTTCGGTATACCAGATTTTCCTTTTCAAGTTTCAGAACTTGGTTGAAAATGCTCCTGTATTCTTCCTTGTTCTTATGAAGGGCGTCGACGATATCGATCACTCTTATTTCACCCTTTGTCGCTATAACGTAGAAGACATCGTACTTCGAGACCATGAACGTGTATATGTTTTGAGAAATAAAAAACTTTCTATTTTGTATCTAAAGTTTAATAGATGTAAACTTCGAGTGCAATTAGCGAACTAGAAGGGTGCAAACGAAACGTTGAAGTAAATCCATAAACACTGCACCCCTCACAAGGCTAATTTAATATAGCTGTAAGGTCAATCTAGCATACATGCCTGCCAGTAATTCCAAATTATCACCCATTCTGCAGACCACCTCGATTCTTTTTATTGTCTTTCTCATGTTACTCAGCGGGTATCAACAGGGCTTTTCCGCATCATTCCCCGACGAGAATAGTACTAGTATAAAGCTCGACGGGATTGCTTCCGAAATCTCTTTGTCCGGTAGTAACAGGGCGCATCTCACCTGGAGCTCCGATAAATATCTTTACGATGACCTGATCGTGGAAGAGAACGATATGCTGGTGATCTATCCGGGAGTGACGGTCTACCTGGACGAAGGGGTGAACCTTATTATCAAAGGTATGCTGATGGCAAATGATTTCGGAGTTGATGATGTCACCACGTTTACTTCACTTCATAAGGGATCGAAATGGGGAAGCATCATTTTCGATCGACGAAATGTCACATCCGATGATAAAGCTGAAAGCTTGATGGACAAGTGTATCATACGGGAAGCGGATTGTGCCATCCGCTGCAATAGCGCGTCGCCCATGGTAAAGAATACCGTTATTATTGACTCGGCTCTTCACGATTTTCATCTCGAGAACGCCTCAAATGTGGAATGTCTAAACACCCTTTTCGATCGTGATAAAATTTATTTCGGGGACGCGGAGTCCAGCTTGTCGGTCAATTGGCTTCTTGATATCAGTATTGCTCTACCATTGGGCTACCCCGATTCCGACGTGAATGTGGTGATAAAGGATCTTACGGGCAGAGATCGTTTCCGCGGCATCACCCGCGCTCCCGGCTCAATAAACGAAATAGTATTGGAGGAATGCCATTATGTTCCTGACGAGTTACTTCGGGTGAAAAAGATCGGCCTGACGTCACATGGGATAATTGCTTATGATAATTCCAGCATGGTAAAACAGCACCGGGTCTATATGGACTCTCGTAAATCGATAAATATATCTTTCGGTGCGCATGCGAGTACGGAAAAAATGATAGCGGAGGTGGATAAAGAGAACCTTGCGGCAGTGCTGCACGATCTGACAGATTTCGGCACGCGTCATACAGACACACCGGAGAAATACGAGGCAGCAAAATACCTCTATGAGCGATTTACGGAGATAGGGAGAGATAGGCTCAACAATTCAAAGATAAACGGTATAAACAGCAATCCTCTCTTTGTGAAATATGATAACCATACCCATCTCGATTATGAGCTTGATGATGGAAGGATCGTCGATCTATATGTCGTGAACGTGGTGGCAACGCTGCCGGGTACCGATGAAAACAGCGACCAGGAATATATCATCAGCGCCCATTACGACAGCCACAATCTCAGCTGCCCCGGTGCGGACGACGATGCCTCCGGGATCACTGCTATGATGGAGGCTGCAAGGATAATGTCACAGTACCGCTTTCCCCATACGATCAGGTTCATCGCCTTCGATGCGGAGGAGGAAGGATACCGCGGCAGCGGCGATTACGCGTGGCATGCAAAGCTTAGAAAAGACAACATCACCTGCGACATCCAGATGGACATGATCGGTTACAACAACGATACGGAATACGCCAATGTCGTAAGGAGTGACGGACCTTCCATGTGGCTCGCCAGTTCCTTGAAAAACGCAAACTCGAAATACGACCTCGGGCTGGACGTGAGGATTCACAACAACGCTTCATACAGGAGAAGCGACCATTTCAGATTCTGGGACCGAGGTTACAATGCGGTGCTGATATCGGAAAACGAAGATATCAATAACTGGAATCCATACTATCACAGGGAGAGCGACCGGATCGACATAATCAATTTCACCCAGATCCAGAAGACCACCCAGATGGTGCTGGCAACCGTGGTCGATCTCGTGGGCATATCCAATACCCCTCCATCGAATCCCGCAAACATCAAACCCGAGCGTACCCACTCTCTCCGTCCCGAGCTCACGTGGGCTCCTTCGGTGGATCTCGACTCGGATGAAATCGAATATCATTTGACCGTAGGAACTGGTGAAGGTAAGGACGATATTTTGTCGAATTTTACTACAAGATCCCTTTTTTACCAGATCACCGGAATGGACCTCTCATACGGGAACACTTATTTCGTAGAGTTATATGCTGAAGATGCCACTGGTAGAAGGTCGGATATCATTAGGAAATCCTTCGAGGTAATAAATACACCACCGGTCCTGAGCCGGATCGGCACTAAGACGGTATTCGAGGATGATCTTCTATGGTTCAACGTAACGGCTGTGGATATCGATACGGAACCCACTGATAAACTATTGTTCGGTGAGGACTTCGACCGTTTCGAGATCAACTCGTTAACGGGAGAGGTGAGATGGCGGCCATCGAATGATGATGTTGGAATACATTTAGTTAACTTTTCGGTGACCGATGGAATAGATGGAAACGATTATGAACTTGTCAACATAAGCGTCCTCAACGTTAACGACCCGCCATTTCTTTACCGGGATCTACCGGATATCTCTTTTTTGGAAGACAGGACGCGTGAGAACGCTCTGGATCTGGACGAGTATTTCACGGATGTGGACGAAACCACTCTTGCATACTCATATGAAAGCAACCCGAATATAATTACTACGATACACGATAACGGAGTCGTGGACCTGGCTGCCGCCGAGAACTGGTCCGGTACGGCTGAAATAAATTTCACAGCCACGGATTCCGCAAACGCCACGGCGAGCGGCTCTCTACAAGTTTATGTAGAGCCTGTGAACGATCCTCCGGTAATAAATTATCTGGATGAGATTATCGTGGACGAAGGAGATACAATAACGCTTTCACCCAATGCCACTGACGTGGACGGCCCCTTTCTGAGGTTCAGCTATTCGGGCGCCATGAGACGCGACACCTGGACCACGGGTTATTCGGATTCAGGGATCTACACCGTGATAGTTACGGTGACCGACGGGGAACTCACGGATCACCATATTATAAACCTCGTTATAAAAAACATAAATCGACCCCCTGTTGCCCTGGGCGGCAGAAACCGTACCGTAAGGATCGGAGAGGCAGTTCATCTCGATGCGTCCCAGTCATTCGACCCAGACATAGACTCGGAGCATGCGGGTGCTGTAGGTGTAAGTTTAGACTATCTGTGGGATTTCGGGGATGGGCGGAAGGAACGTGGCAGATCAGTTTCTCACAAGTATGAAAGAGCTGGAAAGTATCTGGTAAAGCTTACTGTGACGGACGAGGAAAATGCCGCAGGGACATTCACGCTGACCATAACGGTAATGGAGAAGGACGATACAGGATTTCCTCTATTCTTGGCCGTTGGTCTGGTACTTCTTGTATTAACTCCCATAGTCATTATAGTAATCATATTCCGCCGCAGAAGGTATGAAGAAATGAGCGCCTTGTTGTGGCAGAAGGAATCGAAAAGCCGTAGAGTGCGGAGGAAGAAAAAAATCAAACGGGTGATGGTAAGAAAAGCGGTAGTCAAAGACGAAGGGGGCTTTAAAAAACCGGAAAAGGATCAATTGTGAACGACTATCTTCTTCACGTTGACTACATGGATATACTCGGTGAACTGGAAAGGTTTTTTTGTCTCGGTGAAATAGGTTTTCCCCTCCCATTCCACGGCATATGCGTACTTTGATCTGAAAATACCTCTTTTGGCGGAATATACATCTGCCTTGTAGGTCTTCGCAAGAACGTTGATGAATTCTTCTCTGGAAATAATTAAAACGGACCCGTTTGCTCTGTACACACCACCGGGAGATACCGGCTCTCCAAACCCCACTTTATCCCCCGTTCCAATCATATTTCATCCTCAGGTACCATAAGAGTTTAGAAAAATCCCACTCCCTTGTCGTTTTCGCAGACGGTGATCGCCTCCCGAGCGCTCTGGTTCTGAGGATTGATGCGAAGAACCTCTTTGAAAGCCTGTGCGGCCTTCTTTTCCTTACCAAGCACGTGAAGGGACCCGCCCTTGTTAAACCAGGCGTCCTCGTGGTTCGGATTAATTTTCAGAGCCTTGTCATAGCACTTGATAGCTTTTTTCTCCTGCTCCGCCTTGTCGTAAGCGTTGCCCTTGCTGTACCAGATGGCGGCGGTCTCTCCCTGCAGCACATCAGCCCGATCGAAGCATTTTATAGCCTCATTCAGTTTTCCAAGATCGGAGTAGGCAAGTCCCATATTCGTGAGTATTTTCACGTCATCCGGTTTCAGCTTAAGAGCCTTGCTGTAACATTGAAGGGCCCGCTTGACGTTCCTCATCTTCGCATAGACGTTCCCGCGGTTCAGCCATGCATCCTCGTTGTTGGGATTTATGGCATTCACCCTCTCGTAACACATGAGTGAGTCCTTGAACCTCCCCGTGCCCTCGAAGCTTCTGGCCAGTTCGAACCACCCGCGTTCCTGGTCGCCGTAGAGCGCCAGGGATTTTTCGTAGCACTCCAGTGCTTTCTTTGGCTGCCCCATGGACGACATGGCGATTCCCTGGGTCCGCCATTCGTCGGGGGTCTCGGGTTCGTGGGATCTGTCGTATATCCCAAGAAGGGCCAGGGCATCCTTGTAATCGTTCTTGGAGAAGAAACCGACGCATTTACCGTCGTAGTCGATGACCACTATGGCATTTGGATAACGCTCTGACAGCATGGGAAGAACATTTCCCAGCATCTCATCCTCCACCACCTCCATGAAATCTGTGTCCATAAGCTCCTTGGCTGATAGATCAAGAGGATTCTCGCCGTCTGCAACTGTGTTAACTATCTCCTTGTTCGTGATATAACCGATTACCTTTTCCTTGTTCTTAGCAACCAGTATGACACCGCCCTCTTTCAGTTTCTTCAGGCGCCGGGCCACAACCCTGCCCCGGGTTCTCGTGGAGACCATGTAGAACTCGTCGGTTATGGTCATCTCGTTTATCCTGCTCATCTCGTTGAACCAAACTTCAGCCATGTAATATCACCATATGAATTCTAGAAAAATCCGAATCTCTTGTTCTCGGCGCAAATGGCCATTGCCTCGCGCGCGCTTCCGTTGTTCGGATTGATCCTCAGAACCTCTTCGAAGCATTTAATTGCTTTCTTTTCCTTGCCCCATATATGAAGCGCCGCACCCTTGTTGAACCAAGCGTCCTCGTGATCTTTATTGAGCCGGATCGCCCTATCATAGCATCTTATTGCCTTCTTCTCCTGCTCGGATTTGTCATAAACGTTACCTTTCTTGTACCACAGTTCATCGGTCTCTCCGCATATTGCCTCCGCCTTTTCAAAGGTCGCTATGGCAGCGTCGAACTTGCTCACGTCGGACAGTGTCATCCCCAAGTTCTTCAGTATAGCTACGTTTTCGGGTTCCAGCTGGAGGGCGCGGCCGAAGCTCTGGACCGCCTGGGTGTAATTCCGGAGGGCCGCCAGAACGTTTCCCCGGTTGTACCAGCCGTTGACGTCGGTGGGGTTTATGGAAACGTATTTATCGTAACAGAGGCCGGCATCCCGTAGGCGTCCTTCCTTTTCGAACTTTCTCGACATCTCGAACCATGCTCTCTCGCGGTCCGGGAAGACCGCAATGTAATTTTCGTAACACTCCAACGCCTCGGTGGATTTGCCTGTAGCCGACATAGCTATCCCCTTGGTCAACCATTCTTCCGGGGTCACTGGATCGTGGGATTTATCATAACACCCAAGGCCGGCCAGGGCATCCTTGTAGTCGCTCTTCGAAAAATAACCGATGCAGGCTCCCTCGTAATCGATGACCACTATGGCATTGGGGTAGCGCTCGGAGATCATGGGAAGGACGTCGCCAAGGGTCTCCTCCCCCACCACTTCCATGAAATCTGAATCCATTATCTGGTCCGCTCGGACCTCGGGGGGATAATACCCTTCCGCAACGATCCAGAGTATCTCGCGGTTCGTGATATAGCCGATCACCTTACCCGATTCGTCCGCCACCAGGATCACACCCTCGTTTCCCAGGTGCTGAAGCCTTTGCGCCACCACATTGCTCGGTTCATCCACAGATACTATATCGAATTCGTCCGTTATCTCCATTTCATTTATTTTTGTACTCTTATCGAACCACGAAACACTCATGCCATATCACCTCGTAACTGTAATCAAAATCATATTTTCAAGGTTAACCGGTAAGCTATAACTCAATACCAGCATATCGGATACTGCACTGGCCATCATCGTATTCAGTCCATCCCGCTGACAATATTGTCTGCGGTCACCACGCTTCCATATGTATGACTTCTCCCCCGGAAGGATCGGTCCAGATGTCAAGGCGGTTCAGACCTTTTCCACCTTATCCGTGGAATTCTTCCTTATCTTTATCTCCCAGTAGCCCTTATCCCCGTACCACTGGAACAAACCGTATACGTTAA
>CAYFHS010000043.1:0-35697 GCA_964342815.1 uncultured archaeon
TTTTCCAAAAAAGTAGTTTTGGGCCGCTTTTTTTTCTAAAAAAAGTGGTTTTTCATTATATCGCTGAATAATTTTTTAAGATCAATTATTATACTGTTCAGTTCACCGCGCCATACTATTCCGAGCATCCTGCCATCAAAAGATTTCTATTCGAACTCGGAGCCGCAGTGAGTACATTTGTCGGCATTCTTCTTGATTATCCCGTCGCAGTTCGAACACTGCATCTCTCCCTTTTCAAGGAAGACCGAACCACACTCATCACATTTGTTATCCTCAGCCAATACATTTGCACCGCACTCTGAACAGGTTGCGGCCTCCAGTTTGGAAAGCAGATCATCCAATTCGCTCTCGTCCAAGCCCTCTTCCAGGTCCAGTTCTTTTTCGAATTTCCTTTCGCATTCCGGACAGCTCTCAATATCCATGTCCACAGAAGCACCGCAGTTGGAACAGGTGATCTCGGGGACCGTGAAAACGTTGAACTGTTCAAGCAGATCATCGTAAAGTTCCTCGTCGAGAATGCTTATATCCTTGGGAAAATCCCCGAAATCCAGATCGAACAATTCCGGACTGCTGTCCAGATAATCCAGTTCAAATACTTCGGTTGGTTCCATACCGTCCCAACCCGTACCAGAGGGAAATTCCACGGTTCCCAGATCTTCGAGATCGTAATACTTCGCTTCGGCGGCCTCTTTCTTTTCCTTCCTCTTCCTGTAGAAATAACCATACACGAGAAGGATTATCAGAACTATGAGTGTTACAATTATTATTACCATGACAATATAGTTTGGTTCGCCCTCAACTGCTGCAATAGGATTATCTTCAAAATCAGGGGGTGTACCGTCCTGATATTCTTTTATGTTTGCGCGCCCGTCGTTATCCGGATCGCCATTGGCTCCGTTTTCGCCGGTTGCATTGAGTGGGTCCAGATTATAATCCCATTCCCAACCGTCCGGCAGCCCGTCCCCGTCAGAATCCCAGTGATTAGGATAAGTACCTGCTTTGTACTCCTGAAGGTTTAATAGGCCATCCCCGTCAAGGTCTTCATCCGCATCGGTCCCGTCGAAGGAACCGAGACCGTAGAAAGTTTCCCAGCTATTGGGCATATCGTCCTCATCGTCGTCCGCCCTATAGGTCGAATCATATGGTTCCGGATCACTATTGTCACCAACCCCGTCCCCGTCACTGTCCGTGGATTCGTCCTTATCCAATGGGAACCGATCGAGTGGAATGGGGGTTCGGTCTCCGTCCCAGTCAAGATCGGGAGCAAAGGCTGCAAGTGTTATGGTTATGTCACCCGGATTGTTGACGGAATACTTGATGGAGGTTTTGGATAGCATCGCAGTGTTCAATTTCTCCCACGCACCATTTTCCAATTTGTAAAATGAGAGATTATCGATATCCCAGAGTTCGGGCTGTAGCAGTTTTCCTTTGAGTTTTTCAAGATTGAGACTTAAGGTTATCGCAACCCAATTCACTTTACTGTTAAGAGTTACGTTGAAATAAACACCGGTCGAGACAAAATAATCGGGAACTGGGGCTGGCGAACTATCCACCGAAGCCCAAAGATCGTATCTCGATAGGCTTTCACCCCATTTTTCATATGTAATATTGATGCTCTGCGATTTGATAACGTAATTATGTTCATTGTACTTATGCGTCGTATCCTGAGTGATAAAACTGTAACTGCTCCTGTCATTACGGTTGTAAAACTCGTGGGTAGCGAAATTCCGGGCATTGTCGATCATGTCCACCTTTATTCTATAACTGGATTCATATTTCAGGGTCACGTCATCAGGTAGAATGAAGCTTGCAGAAAGGGTCCATACTACGTAATCAGATTGACCCGATACCATTTCCCAGGTATTCGTTACTTCATCGAAGACCAGCAGTCTGACGGTAACTTGGCTCAACGGCTCATTGAAGTGTACAATTATGGGAGTTGTCACCGGTAATTCCAAGGCTCCCTGAGTAGGTATGCTGCCCGTTACATAAGGTGCTGCCTTATCAAGCACTATGATCTCTGGAGTTGTGGAAATGGATAACCTGCCAAAATAATCCACGGAATAGGCAGTAAGAATATTTTCACCCGGTTCCAGAAGTATTGGGATCGAGAAATTACCGTCCTCGTCGGGTATGATATCCTCGTAAACGGTCTTGTAGTTCACTATGAGTTTGATGCTACAGTCAACTGGTGCTTTTCCTTCTATGTTGATATTCTCGTAACTGGTCCAGTTCGTTAGGATATTGAGAACAGGAGGTGGTGGAGCTGTGTTATTCAAAACAATGGTGATCTCATCCTGTGTATGATTGTTCCCAATGTTGTCAACAGCACCGAACATGAGATTATGCACGCCCTCATTGAGTATTAGGAGTTCGTCATCCCAGGTGACATTGCCTCCATCCAGTCGGTACCATACGTCTTTCACACCTGATTGTGGGTTATTCCCACTAATATCCTCGGCTGCAAGCGAGATCACCGTGCTGTCCTTAATATATACGTCATCGGTCCCTGATAACGTGTGGTTTTCGCCCTTGTAGTGGGGAGTGACTTTGGGAGGCGTGATATCTATATAGAAAGCTCCAGTCTGTCTTGCGCCGGTGATTATGGAATTTCCCTTGTTACTTAAATTGTCCTCGGCTCCGATCTTCAAATTATGATATCCCTCGGCCAATCCTTCCATGGATATCTTTGAACTGTCATTGTATTGACGTTCAATGCCGTCCAATTCGTAATATATCATTTTCAACCCGGAGGCGGCATCCTGAGCATCCAGAGTAAAAATTGTATCATTTCTCACAAAGAAATCATTATTTTCGACTCCGTCAACGTAGTATATGTCAATTGACTCGGTTACCGCCGGGAATGTATTATCAAGATATATCCACAACTCTTCACCACTGGTGTTATAACCCAGGTTGTCGACGGCACCCAAGGTTAGATTATATTTTCCGTCAGGGACCTCCCAGTCAAAAAAGAAGGTATCGGGTGAAACAGAATGCGAAAAATTGAATTCGATCCAGTAATGATCGATACCCGAGACGTCGGTGAAATTCATGGTAAAAGGTGTATTTCGCGAAACGTTCCAGGTGTGGTTGTCATCCATCCTGTAGGCTCCATCCAACGTCAATTCCTGAAAATCAGGAGTCGAAAAATCCACAGTTATGTTCATTCTTAAAATAGTTTCAGTATTGCCTTCGAAATCAACGGAATAATAATACAGTGAATAATTGCCCGAACCGTTCTTTGCAGCGGGTGAGAAAGGATTGTTGAAAGTTGTCCATCCGGTACCGGTATTATTCCACTGCAGGTCATAATAGGTATATTGAACACCGCATCCCTCGCTGTCCTCAAAAGTGATATTGATTTTTGTTGTATCGTTTATGAAAAGCATATCCGGCAGAAGGTATTCATTCCCGATTGTTTCAATTGAAGAACTTGGGGCAATTGTATCGTTCATTTTGAATTCCAGTGAATAGTTATTCGGTTCTTCGATGGATAGATTTTCCGCGAAATATCCCCACTTTTCAATGCTAACGTTCATGGGATAGTTATAAGTTGTCTTTTGTATACCGGAAGCGTTCATTTCGACGAATGTTATGTTCTGCCACCAGATGCCGTTCACCTCACCCGTTTGGAACTCTTTTAGATAAGTGGTCTCATTCTTGTCCTTTATTACGATGGTCATACAGCATACTTCCACTCCTGTAAGATTATATACATTGACGGACAGGAAATATTCGGCCCAGAGGTAACTGCGGTTCAGTCCGGTGTGATTCATCACATAAGTCGAATTCAGAAGAAATACCAGGGAATCGGTGGCGTTTATGTATTCGGAGCCGTATTCCGAAAAGGAGCTGTTCGTGATCCGCATTTCGGTGGTTCCGGAGGGACTGCCGACAATGGCAATGCCGCCGCTGGTATTGGAAAAGGTAGATTCGCAAATTTCAGTAACACTAAAATTATTCATGGAATTGTTGATGGAAATGGGAAGATTCCCCGGGCTTGAGACAGTAGAATTCATAATGGAGATATTCGTAATGTTCACCAACTGAAATACGAGACCCGCAGCATTTATTACCGAAATATCCTGAAAATCGAATTTTTCCATGTCCTCGATTCTGTAATAAATGTCGGAGCCGCCGGAGCATATTACCTCGTTGGTTCCGTTGATGGTCAGGGAGTCCAGCCCGCTTGCATTCATCCCCACTGCGCAGGAAATAATATTGATGTCTTTCAATGTGAAATTCTCCGTTTGAAACAATTTTAGCCCATCGCCGGTACTGTTTGATATGATTATATGCGACAGGTGTGCCACGACAGACCCGGAGATATTGATCCCAGTGGAACAATTATTCATGGATGCGTTGGACAAATTAAATGTGCCTTTCCCCTTCCCTTCGCTCACAAAGGCTAAACCCGAAATATTCTCAATTGTCGTCTGGTTCATGGATATATCGACCTGGCTTCCCGATACAGCGTCCAATTTGACACCGTTCCCACAGCTTTTTATGGTAAGGTCTTCAGTCGATATGGTTGAGTTCGCATCCACCGTGATAGCGGATTCCAGCGTGTGGTTTATAGAAACATTGAACAATTCGGCCCGACTATTTGTAAAAACTAATGCGTTCTTTGAGTTGTAGATTACTGTATGGTTTAAATAACTGGTGTTGTCGTTGGACTGAAATACGATCCCGGTAAAGCCACCCGGAGCATGTGTGGAATTGGCACATATGGTCACAGGTTTTCCTTCGGACCCGTTCAATACCAAGCTCCCGTTCACAGTGAGTGAAAGATCGTCGTCGAACTTCAGATACGTACTGCTGTTTACGGTAAGTGAGGCGCCCGTTGAAACCGTTACATTTCCATGAAATATGAAAACACCCGAATTATTAGTTACACTACCGTTTGAATTCGCTGCAAGGTCCTCCATATACCAGTGCGAACCCGATGGTATCACAAATCCGGTACCCTGACCACGGGCTTCTTTTGTAGTAAAAAACATAATGCCTGAAAAACCCGTCAATATTAGGAGCGTACAAACGAATACGGCAAGATACTTAGGACCTACACTGCAAGGTCGTTCCATGCCAGTGGTACTCATGTATTGATCACCCCGATAAGGTTATTGAAATCAAAATCTGCTTAGGAAAACCTTAGGGTTATAATATACCTATTAATATAAATATATGGTCGCTTTCACAAAAATGGAGAGAAATCCGAATTGATAAGTATGATTATTTTAATGGATTTTGAATACAAGAACACAAAATATTTAGACCACAGGCGAAGTTTCGATATTGATGAAAGGTGAGATCGCTAAACTCTTTGCAAGCTACGGAATGCTGCTGGATCCGCGGGCCGCAGCTCTGCTGATGGAGCAGGAGAATCCGGTGAGTTATGCAAAGATATTACTACCATTATTGAAGACCGAATACTCGGGTATTCTGAACCATGCGAATATAAAATGGGCCAGCGAAAAGAATGGGGTTCTTGGGATTCTTAAGAACAAGGATCCTGGGATTCTGAAAGTACGTGATATGTCCGCCGAAAGTGAAATGCCATCATCCCTTGAAGGTATCTCAAAGATTCCAATTCCAACTCACCTACATGAGGAACAGAAAAGTACGGAAGGGCTAAGTCCCGAGAGTGCAGGTGAGTCCTTAAAGGAGGAAAACGGGGTGGAATGCACAAACGTGGATGGAATGATCAAATCTCTCGATCTATCTCCTGGGAAAGAATATAATCCCTGTTTTACTTCTCTTGAACCCCGTGTTGACGTTTTACGGGAAATAACCGGTGAATCGCTGTGTGAAGGAATCAAAGAAAACTTCTTCACTTATTTTTCAAGCAGGTTCGAGAAGATGAAATCTATCTTTCGCCGTAATTCGTTCGTGAGAAATGCTATGCCGGTAAAGGTTGTAAAGAAAAGGACCGCATACCAATTCGGAGACGGTGACGGAGCTTCGGTGATCGGGATGGTGGCGGCAATTCATCGCGGGAAAACCGGTGAGATATACGGTTTTGACCTTGAAGATCAGACCGGTCGATTGAAATGCGGAATAAGCAGGGAACGAAGAGGCGAAGTGAAAAATGGTCTGGTTCTTGATGAGACCATCGCAGTAATGGGAAAGATGGCCCGGAACCGTGATATTTTCTATATCGACCGTATCATAAATCCGGGAGTACCCTGGGGCCGACGTGTCAACTATACCGATGAGCCGATATGCGCCGTCTTTATATCTGACATTCATGCGGGTTCGAATACCTTTCTGGAAGAACAATGGTTCTCATTTTTAAAATGGATCAACGGTGGATTTTCGGATAAAGCAGGTTTAGTGAACCGTGTTAAATATCTCGTGATAGGGGGAGATAACGTTGACGGTATAGGTGTCTATCCCGATCACAAATACGACCTGAAGATCTCGAATATATATAAACAATATGAATTTCTGGGAGAATACTTGAAGAAAGTACCGGAACACATCGAGATAATAATGATACCTGGAAATCATGACGCTGTACGAAAGACCGAACCGCAGCCGGCTCTCAGGGAATGCATGATGAAATACTTTTCTCCCAACGTTCGTTTTCTGGGTAATCCTTCGCTTTTCAGGCTTCACGGAACCATGGTGATGGCATATCACGGAGCCTCCATCGATGACTGGATAACCGCGCTAAATCACCTCAATTATTCCAATCCCATCGAATCCATGAAGGAAATGATGGTTCGACGCCATATCCTTCCCATGTACGGTCTCAAAACCCCACTAGCACCGGAGAAGGACGATCATCTCATCATCGACCCGATCCCGGACATTTTTTTAACCGGCCATACCCATTCATTTGGTGTCGTCCCTTACAGGAATACGCTTCTCATTAATGGATCTACCTGGCAATCACAGACCGATTACCAGAAGATGCATAATTTCAACCCGATTCCGGCAAAGGTTACGGTAGTCAATTTGAATACAATGAAACCAACTATACTTGATTTCATGGATTGTCAACCGGATATTTACAGAGGCGGTTGAATGGTTCTACCCAATGAAAACGTATTAAACTTGGATGAGTGACCTTGTGGTATTTCTTTCAATTGAGAAATGTAATTTTATTGAATCTGTATTTCATGGGAATTACTGCGTATAAAATTTAAACCATAACAATGTTCCAATTGACATGGTATTCTTCGTGGAATATTATCTGCATATTCTGATAACAGCAGCTATAATTTCACTTGTTTTTTTTCAGATGGTACGAAAGGGAAACATGGTATATGCGGAAGCTTGGCGAAATCTGATATCGCTGCTAATGGGATTCAGTGCGCTTTACCTTATATTCTGCGATGTTAGATTGATGTCCGGAAGTTTTTATACAACTATTTACAAAATCTCCTTGATCATATTACTACTCCCCGGAGTTTACCTAGTATTGAAATTCTTTCTTGGACCGATCTATTTTTCCTTCTCTTCATTGGATGCGTGGAAAAAATTTCAGCGGCTCTATATTCAACCGGGAAAGGTTGAAAGATATGCCCTGCAGTTTATTTCGATCCTTTCAATAATGATATCCACCCTCACCTTTTTCGAACTCTTTGAGGATTACTCATCGAAAATGCTCCTTTCAGCATTGGTTCTTCTCATATCGGGTATCGTTCTATTACTCATTAGAAACACGCTCTACTCGGAGATTTTGACGAATGTGGCCTTGTCCCATATGTCCGGTGGAGATCTCAACGAAGCCAATCGGCTGCTGCTGCAATCATTGAAATACCGGAAAGATCTACCTAGGACCTGGGCCTTTCTCGCAGAGCTGAATATAAAACTAGGAAATTGGGGAAGCGCTGAGAGATATCTCCGGTTCCTCAAACGCATCCGTTCCGGTTCCCAGTTAACGGGGATACTGGAGGCAAAACTAGAGTATTCTAGGGGGAAATATGCAAACTGCGTACGTTCATCAAAACGTGTGCTGAAAACACATCCTCATCTTTCCGAAGTGCTTCTCTATGCCGGAAAGGCATCGGTGGCCTTGGAGGAATACGCTCAAGCCATCAAATTCTTTGAGCACTATTTCGTTGATGGGGGAAAAGATCCGGAAGCCTTGGCCATGGGTGTGAAGGCATATTTCAAGATCGGTGATCATCCGAAAACCGTGCAGACATTTGAAATGATGAATTCTGAAATAACGGAGTTGGAACTTTTTGAGGAATCAAGAAAATATTTCGAAAAAGCTCGTCGCAAAGAATAGGACGAAAACCGGGGTCAAGGATGCTGAATATCCAATGAACCACCCACAATTCAGGCATCATCTGAAGGGAACGCTCCAAAGGGAGGGATATCTCGCAGGCCCATAGCCAAAGGCGATCCCATGGGGATTTATAGAGTAAAACGGACATCCAGGGAAATCGCCAAAATGACTTCTATACTTTCCTGTGGATAAAACATCACAATAGGTTTATATTTGTTGAACGGGATATTATTATCCTGAATGATCGTGATAAGAATAATTGAATGTGTTGGGTGGAATGATATGGGCCGCAATCAGAGATCACAGGACAATGGCTGGGACTCCAAACTTACCTTACCTATTACGGCAATACTTGTTTTTTCATCAATTATCATCGCAATGATCGGATTCGCAGCCAATGTGGAATCTGCCAACGGGGCGGGAGATCCTCCTCTTTTTATCAGTCATGGTGATGATGCCGATCCCACAAATCCCATAATTCCCGCGAAGGATCAAATTCTTTTGAAATGGGAATCCAGCGGAGCAAGCCGACAATGGAAGAGCTTCGATATCCATATATCGGAATATGATGATTTCAACTCGGTTTTGGTGGATACGAATGTGGGTGAGGAAGAATACTCCTTTACTATATTGGAACACAACACCACTTACTTCTGGAGGGTAAAGGAGTATTACCAGGGAGGACAGACCCAGTTCTCGGAGGTTTTTAGTTTTACCGTACGTTTTCCCCCTATCATATCCTGGACCGGTGAAAAGGGATTCATAGGGGACGGTATTCACCCTGAAGAGGGGCTCGTAGGAGAAAGTTTCAATTTTCGCATATTCTACAGTGATGAATATCTCGGTCTTGCACCCGATTTTATTCAACTTGTCCTGGATATTCCGGGGGAGGGGGATACCGAGATAGATCTTGATCCCCTCAGTAACCATGATGATTATTCTCACGGTGTTATTCATGCAGTCTCCATAAATCTATCAATTGCAGGATCCTATCGATATTATTTCATTGCCGGATTCGGTGATGAGCTGGGGACGGTGAGAATGCCCACCTCCGAGGGCGTTTACATGTCAGATCTGTTGGTGAATACAGCACCCAGGGTTTATGGCAGTGTGGACCAAACCTATGGTGTTGAGACCACAACCTTCAGGTATAATGCCACATTCTGGGACCCGGACAACGACCCTGCGGATCCAAAGAACTCTTTTATTTATGTTGATGGAGTACACCACCCCATGATCGAGACCAATATCTACGACCTTGATTCAATTGACGGGAAGGAATTCTATTATGAACTCAGCGGCCTCAAGCAGGGAGTCCACGACTTTTATTTTTATTTCAGGGATTCATTCGGTACCGTAACAAAGACCGCAACCTCATTTCACCCCATAATATATGATGGTTGGCCTGATCTGAAGGTTGCATCATCGGATATTAGTTTTAGAAAAGATCCCGAAACAGAGAACCTCGTCATTGGGGCCAACATTCACAATATCGGAAAAGGGTCCGCAACCAGCATACCCGTTACATTCTGGTCGGATGATCCGGATAATAGAGATGAACATTTCGAGCCTCTCCGGGATATGAACGACAACTATACCTATATCATTCCATATCTTGCCAAGGGACGTTCACATTTCATAGAGTGGTTCACTTGGATAAAGTACGATGATAAGCAGAAAAGTTCCTACTATGTCATCGTCGACCTGGATTATATGGCAAATGATGATCCGTACAGTCCACTTGCGAAAGCCAGCCCGGTTCAGGACGGTATACAAGAGGTTATCGACTACAGCACCGACAATACGAACAACAAGGCGGGAAATATATTCCTAAACGGCCCTAATGTAGAGTTACGAAAATCCGATGTGACGCCCCAATCCATGATATACAGCAGCACAGGCAAGGATATTACGTTTCTTGTGACGGTAAGAAATGTGGGTAATAAAGAAGTGGATTTCGATCGTAACATCATTGTAAGGTTCAGGTTAACAACACCGGACGGCAAGAGTGAGATCAACATGGGCACTTACACTATAAAGAATGGAATGGCTGCTGGCAGCTATGAGAATGCCCAGAAAAGCCACCGGTTTTCAGGTCCGGAGGGAGATATAGTGGGGAAATGGGTTTTAAAGATCGAAGCCGAGGTTAGCGGTATGTTCTATGAACCTGACACCGATAACAATGTTGTTTACATTGATTTCGACGTAATCAAGATACAGCATACGATTTTGGCTCCTTCCTTCTCTCCTTCGACAATTTCCATAGGCTCGGGGCTGTTGGTACTGGTTTTTATCGTAATATGGCCCTGGAGAAGGAAGAAGGTTTATTGATATGATCGAATCTCTGGAAAAAGCCATCGATACATACAACCGTCTCGCTGCCGATAATGATCAGATCCGAAAGGTTGTTGAGGGAAAGTTTAGGACAGTTGAGATTCGGATCAAGGACGGAATTGGTTTTTCTTTTATTCTTGAAGGTGTTACCGCTCATTCTCTGAAGGAAGGTAGGTGCAATGGGGACGCGGATATTATTATCGATAGCAGCAAAGAGATACTGGAGAGCCTGATGAAAGGTGAGCTTTCCCCCTTTAAAGCCATGGCAAGAAGGGATGTCATCATCCACGCGCCAATAATGGATCTGCTGCTCATGAAGAAATTCTTTTCGATTTAGGGTATGAATTAATCGAATTCGATCCTGCCCATATGTCGGTCACCATCACCCTCGCCACCTCTTTTTTTTACAATGATTATAATTATGATTATGACAAAAATAATCAAACCGAGAATTATCGAGATCATAATATAAGGGCTTTCAATTATTTCATTTTCCTTGTCTACGCTCGGAGATGTCGAGGGATAGTCTTCGTCATTATTAGGTTTCGTCCCGGATTCGTATTCTTCCAAATTGGAAAACCCGTCCTGGTCGCTATCGGCATTCGCATCTGTCGGATCCATAGGATCGAGCCCGTAATATTCTTCATAGGTATCGGGCAGTCCGTCACCGTCTTCATCGATAGGGTGGCCGGGATTGTCGTCAGGGTCGGTCGGGTCGGTCCCGTTTATGTATTCCTCGATGTTGGTGAATCCATCGCCATCGTCATCGCCATACGGATTATCCACATCGAAAAGACCCTTCCAGTCTTCAGGAATTTCATCAGGATCCTCGTCAGGTTTTTCCGGGTCATCCGGGATTACGTTTTCAGCCGCCAGTTCGTAATCATTTATTTCGATGACCAATGTTTCCTTCCACTGGTATACTTTTGTGTTATTATCGACATATTCATACGATTCCGAATATTGAACAAATTTTACCGACTGCCCTATCTCCGGGGAGTAATAATCTATACTGTAACCGCTGCCGGAATCCACGAATGCGTTATTTCTAGAACCATCGTGTAATTTTCCATCCCAACCGTAAAGATCGTCTCTTTCCGTATCATAATGCAGTAATTTGAATGTTTCAAAGGTTCCTCCGGGAGTTGTAACAGCTTCAGTCCCGAGACATGCATAGTAACGTACTTCATTATGTGTGGATTCGTCAGAATCATAATCATCATCCTCATAATCCGGATATGAAATATCTTCTTCTACAGTGATGTCGGTCTCTGCCGTCCATGTATTTCCGGGTTTGATGGGGAATTGATGTTCGTCAAGAGGAGGATCATAATACGATATGCTTTCGGATTTCTCTTTCTCTTCTCTTCCGTACCATTCATATGAGGATTCGCTCTTCTTTTTTTCCTTGACGATTGCCAGGTCGGATTTCTGGATGTAGGTCTTTGCCTCTAGCGAGGAACTAAATTTTTCAATATATGAATAATCCTCATTATCTTCCATCTCCATGCTTGATTTCATGTCGATTATGAAAACGTCATATTCCAAATCATCGATTTTCACCATTGTATCATCCGTGATTTCCAAGCTCAGCGTACCATTCAATTTTAAAGGGTATTCATCTGTATTTATCGAATAATCCCATTTCGATCCAACGGTCCATTCCGGTTTCTGGGCTATCTTCCCGTTTTCATCCGTATCGCTTTCAAGGACGAAGACCAATATGGTTTCCCTGGCTTCACTACCGTAAAAATTCTGGTAATCTTTGCTAAAATTATCATCCCAATCCCCGCTGTTGAATGAGGATTCGGCATATATTTCTATCATATATACTCCGGTTTCTGCATCAGCTGGAACGGAAATTGTAAGTTTTAAGGTTTCTGAATCGTAAGAATCCAGGGTTACGTTTTCAAAATCCGGTATCACGTCACCGGGGAAATCATTTAATTTGCTTATCACAATCGATATGTTATCTTCTTGCGAACCGTAATTCATAACTTCGATCTCACACGTAACCTCTTCGCTCTGTTTTATCAAAAATGTATCATCCTCAATGGATAACTCGGTTTCATAAAAATAGTAATAATAGCCCGGTGTGATAACTAGAGTAATGTTTGCTGTATCAAACAATCCACCGGTATCAATTACTTTTAGCGAGATCAAGTGTGTTCCAACGCTAAGATAATATGTACTTATATTACGTCCTTCTTCGATAAAACCATCTAGGTCTGAGTACCATTCAAAGATAAGAAAATCCCCGTGAGCCGTATCCGGATCAAGGCCGTATCCGCTGAAACTGATATACCGCTCTCCTCTTAATACCGTTCCATTCTCAGGATAAATAATTGAAGCGATGGGTGGATCGTTCACGTTGAGGACTGTGAATTTTATAGTCAAATAATCCTCGCAGTTGCTGCCGTTGATATCGGAGACGGTAATGTTTACCATTATATCTCCCACGTCAGCGTTTCCCGGTTTGAACGATATATGACCGGTGAGATAATTGATGTCAAATCGTGAGGAATTATCCAGAAATATCAATGTATCCCCATCTATATCGGAGGCCGTGACAGTTTCATTGAACCATTGATCCTGATATATGAAAAGATTGACTGAATCCGATTCTTTCACTATGACGTTTCCGATGGTTTTGATCTCTGGTGGATCGTTCGTCGGTAATACAGAAACACTAAAATGGTGATGAGTGTTCGAACCATTTGTATTCGTGGCATTTATAACTATATTTTCCACCCCATGCATATTCGGTAATGGAAAAAGTTCAAGAGTAGCGTTCGTCCTTATGGTTATGTTTATTATCTCTCCGTGGAGCGTTTTATTCCAGCTCTGTCCATTCCATATTGTGAAATTCAATGGGCCCCCGGTGTTGTTGTATATATCATAGAGATTGAGAAAACTGGATGGAGAGTCTTCCATTAACTGAATTGAATTTGGTGCGTCGTCCTTAATGGAGGGTGAACCGATTTGTTGACCTGTGGAGATGCTAATGGAGCTGATGTAGAACGAACTCAATACAAGTATCATTGTCATTATCAAAGCTTTGTGTATCATCTTTACCATATAGAAACCTCTGAAATAAATCATCACCTTCCTATTTATAATTATTTACTTGATATAAAGACTTGTTCTCATTTTAGTTACAATTGAGTGCAATCTGGAACGAAAGTTTACCTACCCCGGGCAAGGTATTGTCCATCTTATTGTCTAAAAATATTGCTTGTATTTCTTTCAATTCATTTGCCTTTATCAACTATTTTTCAGTGGATTTTTTCCTAATGATCACATAGGCGG
Organism: uncultured archaeon; assembly: GCA_964342815.1. GTDB lineage: Archaea > Thermoplasmatota > Penumbrarchaeia > JASLWR01 > JASLWR01 > JASLWR01. The sequence goes on from CAYFHS010000043.1 coordinate 13,889, forward strand.
CGACTGAAATTATTACTATAAGAATCGGTATAATAATCATCATTATTACAAGAACCGATCTTGATTTCTTCACATCCTTCTTTTTAACTGATACATTCCCATCATCGTTTTCTGTTTCTTCGTCATTCTCCTCATTGTCGGGCTCTTCATCGGGTTTTTCTTCGATAATTTTTGAGTTGTTCACAACTAGATTTATCTTTTTAATTTCGGAATAATGTTCTCTGTCGAGTATTCTGAAAAATATTGTATAATTACCGTTATTAAATTCAGTCGAATTCCATACGAATTGCCACTCGGAGTTGTTGGTTATATTGGTAATATTCGTCCAACCACCAATCAGTCCTATCTTTATTTGAATTATTGGCTTTTCAGTCAAGCTTTCGTCAAATTCCAAGGTCCCGGAGATCAAAACAACGTCTGTGATTATATCACCATTTGAAGGACTATCAACCGTGAAAATGGTGTTTCTTACTTTCAAATGTAATTGTATCATGTTAAAATAATTCGAATCCTCGGAATAATCAGCCCAATCAACCACTCTGAAGAATATTCTATAATTACCATTGTTGACTTCTGCCGAATTCCATACGAATTGCCAATCAAAATCGTTTAAAATACTGAATATGTTTATCCATTTCCCATTCTGACCGATTCTTGCTTGAAATACGGGCTTTTCATATAAAGACTCATCATATTCCAGGGAACCGGAGATTAATACAATCTCTGATACAGTTTCACCATTTAAATGACTGTTAACCTTGATAATTGTGTTTCTCACTTTCAATTCCAATTGTATCAAATTAGAGACATTTGCATCCTGAATTCCCCTAATGAATACCGTGAAGTTGTCGTTCTCCAGCTCGGTGGTATTCCATGAGATACTCCATGATTCATGGTCTAGGGTATATGTAATATTCACCCAGTCGGTCAATCCCAGTATTTTCATCTGAATAATTGGTTTATTAACGTTATAGATATCGTAATAGAACGAACCTCCGAAATGAACATCCTGTGATACAATGTCTCCAGATTGAGGAAACGACATCTCAATTATAAGATTACAGATTCTCACTTGAACGGTAATAATTGAGGAATAGACCTGCCCATCATATCCTCTAAAATATAGAGTGTGATCACCATTCGCGAAACCGATCGTATCCCAATTGTACTGCCATTGACCGTTATCCGAAATGTTAGTTATACCAATCCAAGGGCCGAAAGCGCCTATCTTTACTTGAATCAATAGCATGGAGGTGTCAAAATTGTCATCGTCGATCATTCCTCCAATGTCGATTTTTCCGAAAACGGTATCTCCATTCTTCGGATTGCTTACGTTTATTGAAGGAGGTGAATTGGGAACTCCCACATGAACCGTGATAACCTTACTCCACGGTCCAACACTATCATTATACAGCGCGCGGGCTCGATAAAAATATGTTCCATTCATGTTATTAATGACATGATAACTAGGATCAAATCTCCCTCTATTTAGTGTGAGATATTTAAAATCCGAATGCATTGATTCTTGTAGATAATAACGGGTAGCGTTCGGAGCCTCTGTCCAGTTGATCCAATAATCTCCTGTTGGAAACGAACGATTTCCGTGAAGAAATTCTACCGGCGGTCCCGTTATATCATCCGGAGAGTATTGAGGGAAAATAATATACGGCTCGGAATATAGAGAATCCTTGTATCCCACACCCATTGCCTTAACTCGAAACCAAAGAGGCTTGTCACCATAATAATCATAATGTAAATAATAACTCAGTTCTTTCCCGCAATATATATAGTCCCATAAGTAATTGACAAGCCCATATCTACGCTGAAGGACGTATGTTGATGCTCCCTCTATCTCCGACCATGTGATATTGAATTCATCGCCCACAAAACATATCTCTTCCAATTCATCAATTTCAGGGGAAGGAAGCGTCGGCGTCCCTTTGTCATTTTCATCTATTGGTTCCAGGGGGACGTATCCACTCTTTCGAACCGCTCTCTGGCCTTCCTCTGTAAGCAGCCAATCTCTTAATTTATAGGAATTATTTGATGGATCGAGATCGTCACGTATGACGGCATAGACCTCGGTCGTTAAGGCATAATCTCCCGTACTGATATTACCATAATCCGGGTACACACCATCGATCCCTATGAGTTTTATCCTCTCGTTTGGGGCCATAAACTCTTCGAAGAAATAGACCGAGTAGCCCAGACCATCAACATCCTCACTCAACCTGTTTATTGGCCCCATCATCCCATACAATATCATTTCAGGAGCATTTATCATATTTAATCCTTTCATCACCAGTTCTTCCATTAGTTCTTGGCTTCCCGAATTATCGTTACGTTGATATGGATTTATCTCAGCATCATTTCCTCCAACCTCTCTCCAATTCGTTATATTACCAGAATAGATCTCCTGTATCTCCCTCAAGCCCAGGTTATCGATGAGATTTTCAGAGTTCACGACGAAAACAAAGGCGTCCAAGGCGACGGGTTCTATTACTAATCCGACACCATTTTCCGTTGCTAGATCTATTTCGTCCTGTGAGGGACGTCTCGCAACTAGGATCAAATCGCAACGGTTTTCTATGAGATTAACATAAGAACCATGGGTCCCATGATGGTTTATTTCATTATTTATAAAATTTTCAGCTAATAAATTTCCCGATTCTTCACTATCTGCAACTAGATACTTTCTTTCATCCCATCCAGTTTCAGACCAGTAACATGACAGACCAAGCATTTCACAAGCAATGAGGATTTGAAGCGGATGGGCGGAAGTGGATCCATCCACTCTTGGATAATTTTCGTGGGAAATATTAAGGCTGTTTCGGCTTTGGGCCATGGGTGTTTGTTTGTCTACGTTTTTTTCAATTATCGGATTTATTATTTGGGCATTCGTTTGTACTAACAGGCAAAGAACAGCCATCACACAATATAGTTTCCACATCCTCATAAGGACCACCGTATTTGTTTATACTGTAAACTAAAGTACCATAATACTTAGAGTAACTATATATTAATTTTTTCTGTTCATAAATTGAGTTGTAACAAATTTATACATTAGCGTTAATTCATACTACAAGAATTCAGCACACACGGTTTTCTACTACGTGGCAGCTTCCTGTCACTTCTCTAAGGTTCTGGTGAAATCGTTCTCCCAATTAAAGTTTGAAAACCACCCCATCATGATATGTCCACGCAGTCCAAAAGTTATAAATCATTGTTGTGTGATACATTAGCGATGCCAAAAAAGATAAATGTGATATTCGATGATACTGTTTTCGAAAAATTATCCAAACTGAAAAAAAAGGAAACATACGCCAAATATCTAGCAGAATTAGTTGAAGATCGCTTTGAAACACAGCAAAATGAGGAGGGGGGTAATGGATCCGGGGACATCGAAGCCGAGGTATTACAGGTTTCATCGAAAAAATTGTTGAGCATTCTGAACGCAATTAACGATCGTTTCACCTATATCACCGGATTGGGTGATCGAATGGAAAACCTGGAAAGGGCTTCGGAGGGACTGGCAGAAGTAATGGATTCTATCGAAAGGACAGCTTTTGAGAACAAGGATCGTATTGAGAAAATTGCTCAAGCTACAATAGTTCAATGGTTTGGTGCCAGTAGCCAAGAGGATTTTTCTTATGGTGAACCTGGCAACAAGGATCCTAATAGTTTGAAGAAGTCTCCCGGTATCGACTCTATTGAATCTAGCTCAGGCTCAAAATATATGGATTACGAGTTTGCCTGTCCCCATTGCGATGGAACGGTGGATGAGAATGATGATTATTGCCGTTGGTGCTCTTTCTGTTTATCCGAAGGGGGGGAGGATCAAAGTAGCAACTTACATCCCCATCATGAGCACCCAGGCTTACCTTCGGAAGATGAATATAATTATGGTGCTAGGAAACCATCGGGTATTCCTGGTAATACCCGGTCGGGAGAATGGGATTATGATCTTGAGGATCGTTTCAATCCTCCCAGCGGCCCTCCCTCGGGATGGGATAACGATAATATACAAATAGATGGCAGCGGGAAACCCATTTGCCCTTTCTGCTTGGAGAGCATGATATTTGTTCAGGAATACAAGAGATGGTTTTGTGAACCCTGTTGGTATTATGCTCCTTCTGATTTCATGGTTTCCCGAGGCTCTGAACCAGCAGGAAGTCAGCGTAGATCCATTTCCAAGAAAAAGATACCCGCATCGGCTAAAAAAGGAAAAAATTGGAAAAACCGGAAATTGGGTGAACTTCCCCTTTTCAAAAAGAAAAAGGACAGAAGATAGATATTTATTCTATTATTAACTAAAGTCTATTATTAAATTTTTAAAATATGGTTTTCTATAGCGGACCTTCCACAATCATAAATCACTTGTTTGGCTTTTTTGGCAATTCATAACCTCAACTTGCCACGAATTTTTAGAGTTATGTTTTTTTTTTTAATAATAATGACGAAAAGTTATTTATCCTATGGTTCGGTCCCCGGCTGAGGCATTTTATTGAGTACAACAATTATAATTGGCACCCAGTGGGGTGACGAAGGAAAAGGTAAGATTATTGATTATCTTACCCCTAAGAACGACGTGGTAGTCCGATTTCAGGGTGGGAACAATGCAGGTCATACAATTAATGTAAACGGTACTATTCACAAATTACATCTTATACCATCAGGAGTACTTCATCCGGGGAAAAAACTGGTCCTCGGAAACGGTCTTGTTCTGGACTTGGAGGAGTTAATAAGTGAGTTCAATAGTTTTGTGGATATCGGGATTACACCTGATCTTTTAATTAGCAATAGGGCAAATATAATAATGCCTTATCATCAAGCCGCCGACAACGTTCAGGAAAGAAAACGTGGTAAAAAGAACATAGGTACTACCCAGAGAGGAATTGGGCCAGCTTATACGGACAAGATTTCCAGACAAGGTATTAGAATGTGTGATCTTCGAAATCGTGAAATTCTAAGGGAAAAGATCGAAAGAGGTCTAAAAAGATGGAAGAATTTTATAAAAATTGATAAGTTTCGTGACATACGACTCACAACCGATGAAATTTATAATATGTTCATGGGTTATGCAAAATTTTTACTTCCCATGGTGACAAACACCACTAGGATAATTAACGATTATATCGATTCAAAAAAAAAAAATGTTCTTTTCGAAGGTTCTCAGGGAGTCCTTCTGGATATTGATTTTGGAACCTATCCTTTTGTCACTTCCTCCCATACGGTTTCTGGTGGCGTGACAATTGGAACGGGAGTCGGACCAACTAAGATTGACAAGGTAATAGGAGTGATAAAGGCATATACAACCAGAGTTGGCAAAGGGCCATTCCCAACTGAATTGAAGGATCAAACAGGAAAATTACTACGGGAAAAAGGATGTGAGATAGGGGCTACCACAGGCAGGACGCGACGTTGCGGTTGGCTCGATCTGGTTATCTTAAAACACTCGATTATGGTTGGCGGTGTCACGGCCGGAGCATTGACAAAGATCGACGTACTTACGGATTTTGACGAGATAAAGGTGTGTACGGGATATATGATTGACGGAGAAGAGACCGATGAGTTCCCACCGACAATTTCTCAACTAGAGAAGGTTGTGCCAGTTTATACCACACTTCCCGGACCGTTCTCTCTCGATAAAGAAACTATCGGGAGAATACAGAATGGGGAAAGAGAAAAAATGCCTAGAAATTTACTCAATTACATTGAATTTATCGAAAATGAATTGGAAATTCCAATTGAGATACTCTCTTTCAGCCCACGAAGATCCGACACTTTAGATATTGACCCATTTAATAATCCTATAAATCGATTCAATATAGATGGGTCTGTAACTACATCATATTGAAATCCGGTAGAATGTTATTTTCCCCTCGACGAAATGGACCCTAAATTAACGTGTAATAGAGTGATGCATCATTACCGGATAATCTTTAAATAGAATCAATCCAATCCATCCGCATTTCATTTATAATCGCTTGGTTTCCATTGATTGCCAGGAGGCATGAATCATGATAGACATCGATAATCTAGTAGTTAAAGTAAAACAGCTGAAAGAGAAGGGTTATTCTCAAAAGGAAATATCCAGCGACCTGCATGTATCGATCGATACGGTCAAGTGGCTTCTCAGTGGTGCACCCAGTACTGAGTCGCCGCCCTCGGATGTTAAAATAGGTTGGCGCTCCGTTGGGGTCTTTGGAAGCAGAATAAAGGACTTGGCATCCGTGCTGGTCAGTATCATCCGGGAAGAACTCCCGGAGGATAATATCGATACCATCATGGGGATCGCCATCAACGGTATACCTTATGCTTCATTCATCTCGGAGATTTTGGGAAAGGAACTTGCGGTCTACAAACCTGCAACAGAACCTGCCAAAGGTGGTCAGTTCAGTTCAAATTTCGCTAGTGTAGCAGGAAAGAAAGTGATCATAATCGACGATGTGATTTCCACGGGAAATACTCTCCGTGGGGCTGTAGAGGAAGTGGAGAGAAACGGTGGTAAGGTTGTGCTCATATGCGTTCTGATGAACAAGACACAGCGCGATGATGTCAATGATTGCCCTCTTCGAGCACTTTTACGGGCCCGTTCCATTGGAGGTACCATCCTGGGTGGTGGACCGCTTCACTCATTCCCCTATGCTTGAGAATCCGGAATTGAGACGTTCGTCCAGAGTACAATAACCTGATTTTTCAATTATCAACCTGCACCGGGAACAGAACCGTTCCGATTTAGCATCAGTGTCCAGAAGATTGTTCGAAAAGAACATTACGCAGTCCATTCTGGAACAGTGGGATAGACCCATGGTATGACCGAGCTCGTGAACTGCCTCTTTAAGACATCTTTTTTGAAAAATTATATTGTCTTTATTTTTTTGGGGATCTATCCCGAACCGCAGTCTTGAAACGGAGATCACAGCGGCCTTTCCGCCTTTTTGGGCGAGCCCGAATACGAAGTTCAACTTTTTTACATAAAGATCCTTTTCTGTAATTCCAAGAACACGGTAGGACTGACATTTCTCGGCGGTCTCGAGGAATTTTCCTGCAAGGAACTGCTGTCGTTTTTTGCTGTACGAACCCTTTGGTACGGCAAGCTCATTTCTGAGTTTAACCGTCATACCGAACAGTTTGAGTTTCTCTGCCAGAAAAAATAGAATCTCCTTTTCGCACTTACCTATTGGAAGCAGTGATATCACAGAATCACTCTCCGAACATTATGCTCGTTAAATATACTCTACCCGTGGTATAAGCGAGATTATTTTCTCCCACGTCGTTAAGTCCTCGATCTCTTCCGCCACCAAAAAGCTGCCTTGATTCTTGATCTTAACAACCGATATACCAAGGAAGTATTTTCCAGACAAATCCTCACTGTCCAGCCATAAGAGGAGGACAATCTTGACATCTCTCCCGACTACGTAGCCGGGTTCATCCGCACCCTTGGGAATTTCTGCGACATATTCGTAATAGAATGCCCGCTGTCCCTCGATCTTGTACTCGTAAGTCCTGGATTCGATCAAACCTAAAAGGCGGATATTTCGATAATTAAGTACTTCATTCATCCTTTCGTCCGCATAGTACATAATAGTACCCTTGTCCATCTCATCTATTGTCTTGAAGCCGCCGATATGTATCTCACCGTAGAAAGGGGGTTCGGGAGACAGCTGTTTTATACTATTGGTGTAGACAGTTTCTATCTGGTGGACCGGCACAACGGGAAGCCCTATCATTTCCAGATAATCTGTTCCTTCCTTTTCATAGGCTTGTTCCCTTTCGAAATATACATTTTTAGGATTGTATTCTCCAGTGGGATATTTCTCCCCCCCTGGATATTTGTAGGACAGCTCATCATCGGGAAGATCAGGTCTAGAAACATTGCTTACGTTGTAATATAGATAACCGAGATATCCGGTCGTCGCCACAATAATAAATGCAAGTCCGAAAACTATGATACGCCGTATACCGCTCATCTTTCTCTTAGTTAGTTTTTTCCTTGTCCTGATAACTCCCTGGGGTAGATTTTCGGGTGTCTCATCTCGTTGTTCTGTATTTTCCTTTTCCCTCTCCTGTATTGTATTTTCCCCGACGTCTCTATCGGTAGGAACCGGAGTAACCGTATCCTGATAATTGTCGTCTAATAATTCCTCATTTGAATCGAATGGCATGGTAAGACACCTTGGAAGTGATACTAAAATGCTACAATACCCAAACAGGCAATGTCGAATGTATCTATCTTTGGATATATAAATATCTACCTATTATCGGAATATAATCTGGCTTAATGTGGCTTAATTTTTATAAACAGCTTTTAATAACTCATTTTAACACGAATGATTTCTCGTGATCTAGGAAATAGATTTCCTCAGAATTGTAAAAAACCCTCACCATTATCTTTTGTCCTATTAGCGTTCGAACTTCCTCTAAGGACTCATTGAGTTTGAATCCGAAATCGGTTGTCAATCTATCGGGATCAGTTATTCCCTTACTATCCAACTGATATCGGAGCCCAGTCTCATTCTCTATGAATATACGGTATCCATTCCAATCAATATCATTCTTCCAATCGTGATGTGAAATCCTTATCCATCGGGCATCAAGTGTATCCAATTCAATCCCATCTTCCATACCATCGGTAAGCTTGGCTAAAAGCCCCTCCTTGGGATACTTCCCTTCATAGTCCACCCATCCATACAGGTCATCTTCATCCCGAGTTAAAGGTCCCAGATCGTAATCCAGTCCTACACCGAAATAGACGGTTTCCTTAGCAATATTTTTCCCGTTATCATCCTTAACAGTTATTCTCAAAGTTATCTCGCATGGATCTGTAAGACTATCGGTCCATTCGATCTGCTTAACACTTTCCCCGATCATATTCTTTCGTTTAGAAGACCCCCATGCCATATCGCCCTTAACGTCCCCGTTTCCCGTTACCAATACTCCTGATACAGTAAATGTATATGAAAATCCTGTGCAGTTCTCGAGAGTAGCATAGATTGTCATAAACTCATTAGGTAGGGGATCTGTAGGATCAATCCGGACTCCTGTTATCTTGGGAACTCCGACGTTGGTCTTCTTTTCATCTTCTGGAACTGACCCGTCCTCAAGACAACCGACCATGGTTCCTCCTAAAAATATGAGGAAAGTAAATACAAACAGAATATCTATTCTCATGCATAACCATTCCTAAGGGTTCCATCTATCTTCCAAAGGAATCCTTATTGTCAATATTTATCAATACCGACTCCCGGACATATCCACTTTTGAATATATAAATATCTACCTATTATCGGAATTCAATCTGAATACATTGAAGTTTGGTTTTACCCTGTTCTCCCATTATCTTCCCGACTAATATCCCCTGATACCACAAATAAATGTCCCCTCAGCACCCGACCATCATCACTTACTGAACATACTAATCCACCAATTAATATCTCCTGTATTTTATACGGCGATATAGTCCATAGCGATCCTAAATCCTTTTTTAAAAAATATCAAATCGTAGTGTTATCCCGCAGATAATGCAGGTGAAGTGAGTGAAAAAATGGTAACTTATTCTTGCGTACACCCTAAGTACAGCCGAAAATTATAATAATCCACATAGTAATAACCAATAAAAGTGACCCAAAATGGCTCACCAATGTTGATGTGACTGCTGTCACATCGCACTTGCCCACAGGTTCGTGGTCAAACCTTGTCAAGATGAGCCAGGTGTCTCATCTTTACAATTAAAGGCGACCCTGCTGGCTCGCCACACTTTCAAGCCGAGCCAGAAGGACTCGACTTGTCAATTGAAACGACAGAAAAAGGGATATCGATGCATCAAGAAAATACTCAATATGACATGACTATCACACAGTTCTCACCGGATGGTCGAATATTACAGGTAGAATACGCTCGAGAGGCCGTAAAAAGGGGATCGCTCGCCTCCGCTATCAAGTATAAGGGCGGAGTCCTCGTAATGGCGGACCGTCAGTATAACTCTCCACTAATGGAAAAATCCTCAAAGAAAAAGATTTCTCTCATTCATTCCAATTGTTGTTTGGTATCGTCCGGTCTCGTTGCAGACTCGAGAGTACTGATCGATTTTGCGAGAAGGGTTGCCGCCTACAATCTCGTTCGTTACTCAGAGCCCATTGACATCAATACACTGGTTACAAGAGTTTCCAATATAAAGAGGTCCATGACCCAATACGGGGGAAGCCGGCCTTTCGGAGTTTCGCTTCTTTTTTGCGGAACGGAGAACGGGAGACCATATATTTTTGAAACAGACCCAAGCGGTGCTTTCAAGGAGTTCCACGCCACAGCCATTGGTTTGAACGTCCAAGAGGCAAAGGAAATATTGTCCGAATTAGATACCGATTTCGCCGAGAAAAACACTATTAAGGATTCATTTGATTTCCTGGTTGAAACATTTGGTAAATTGGATGAAAATTTCGATAAGGAAAATCTTGAAATATGTATTTGTGAGGATGATGCTCTGAAAAATTTCGGATATGGGGATTTTTTGGAGTACATCGGTGGATGATGGTTTCAATGGGATCGAAATGACCACTTTTTCTATAGAGGATGCTGTTTTTGAAGGGAAAAACGGAATAATTGTATCTATACGTGTCACCCCTTCCGCAAAAAAGAACGAGGTGACGGGTTATGATAATTGGAGAAAGCGAATAAATGTTAATGTATCCCAATCTCCGGAAGATGGAAAAGCCAATAAACAATTGACTGCCTTTTTTCGCTCATTATTCCCAGAGGGTACCAGTATAAGGATCATCGCGGGCAAGAAGACCAGGGACAAGCGTTTAACGGTTGAAGGGATTGGAATAGAAACGGTTCAGAAAGTTCTCCTTAGGCTGATGGATGAATAACGGGGTATATACCTTGTATGATGAGAAACTGCACCAGGATATTGAAAAAATAATCAATCATTTTATTGAAATGAATTTAACCGTACCTGTCATCGTCGAGGGATTGAACGACGTCAAAGCCCTGCGCAACCTCGAGATGACAGGTAATATAATTTCTTTTAACTGCGGACTGAGCATTGTGAATTTCTCGGAAACGATAGCAAAGGATCATGATACTGTAATACTGCTTCCGGATTGGGATCATAAAGGAATCAAGATAATGAAAGAATGGAGAAAACAGTTCCGTGCAATGGATGTCAAGATCATTGACGAGATCTGGGTTAAATTGTTCAAGATAACGAAAAAGGAGATAACATGCGTTGAGGAATTGGACCGATTAGTTTTCAGACTACGTGAAAATGGTATCAAGAGAGATGGACGAATGCCAAATCCCCCATTTTACTAATCAATAATCCTGTTCACGAATTCTTTTCGTAAATAACCATCTTGCCAGGAACAAAAGCGCGAACATCCAACCAATAAGGCAGGTCATGGGTAGCCACGGAGGAATTCCGTGAATATTTCTTGTGGAGAACACATAAGCGATGGCATTCTGATAGTTCATAACTGGGTTGGCAAGCCCAACGGTATCTATTGCTATAAGGCTCTTCTCGGCCCCCTCTTGGAAAAGATTGATGTCAACTCCTGCTAAAGCCTGGACCAATAGGGTGATAAGCGGCCATATGAAAGTATATATTAAAAACAGCATGATCCCTGATATTATTGCCTCCCCGCCAGATCTGGACATAGTTGCGAAAAGAAGTGAGAACAATACGAAGGTGGCGATGAATATAAGGGAGAAGAACCAAAATCCCAATATCCCCAAACTGTCGGGACTATAACCCATTCTGCCGCGAATTATTAGGATTATAAATGGGATGGCAATGGTAACGGGAATACTAAGAGCTGCTGTAATACCCAGGAATTTTCCGGTAATTATGGTGCTTGGTTTCATGGGTTTGCAGACTAGGATGTCCACGGTCCGGCTGTTCAATTCCTCGGTAATGCTATTCGAACCGAAAATGACCACGATCAGAGCCATAACGTAAGCCAGAATCGGTGATGTGGTTGAAAGTATATCGTTTGGTTCATCAAGATTCAAACGCAGCATCATTATCTCATCCGTTTCGGTTAAGCCGTAGGTTGAGGCGAGCATGACGAAAAGAAAAAAGCCAGCTGCAACCAGCATCTTTACCGAAAAGAAGTTACGTTTGAACTCAAAGGCGGCCACTGCTGAAAGATTGTGAAACCATCTTGGCTCCATCCGTTTTTGGGGGGGAATATCAGTACGAACCTCAGCAGTTTTCACGGATTACCGCACCTCGAGATATATTTCAATATGTAATTTCCGTTTTTTTTGAGTTATGGAAAGGATTCCAGCTCACCCAAGGTATCGACTCAAAGGTAATAATAGTTGTTCATCGTATCTCATTTCACTCTAACTACCCGGTTTACAGCAACCGATTGATTCGATTATGGGAATCGTATGCTCTTTGTGGAACCGTGTAATTCGATCCAGTTCATCCAATATTTTGGTTTTCTCTTCGCCTGTTATACGATAGGTCAGATCCACGATCTCCCCGCCCTCAAGACCCTCCGAGGACATGAAAGTTCCGCCAAGTACCGTCAAATAGACCGGCATTGAATCCTTTCGATTTGCAGCTGCCCATATCCTGCACCAAGCCTGGGAAGTGGATTTTACGTTATAACCACCGCCTCCAAGCAGGAGAAGTTGCTTGCTGTAATCCCTTATACGCTTTACCGCCTCCACCATCCCGTTATTTGTGAGATTGAGATCTGTCAAAGGATCGTTCTTGTGCGTATCTGCACCCACGACCGCCACTACGACATTAGGCTGGAACTGATTTACCGCTTGTGTAACGATTCCGTCGAATACCATTTCGAAAGACTCGTCATCGGTACCCGGTGGAAGAGGAATATTAATATTGTAACCCTGGCCTTTATTTTCTCCGATCTCATCTTCGAAACCGGACCAGGGGTACAATGACTTCCCCGTCTGGTGCAGTGAAACGGTCAATACGCGGTCATCTTTGTAGTATGCACTCTGAACACCGTTCCCATGATGCGCGTCAATATCGATATATGCTACCCTTAATCCATGAGCAAGGAAGGCGTCTATAGCCATTATTACGTCGTTAACATAGCAAAATCCTTCCGCCCAATTGCGGCTGGCATGATGAAAACCTCCAAGAGGATTGAATACAACGTTGGCGTTCTCATTAATAATAAGATCTACGCCGGTCAGTGTGGCCGATGTATAAAGAAGAATGTAATCGAAAAGATTTTTGAAAACAGGTGTATCTTCACCACCCAGGTTGAATTTTATCAATGACTCGTCCCATACGCCCGAGTTTGCCCTTTCGAGAGCTCCTATGAAAGTTGGGTCGTGTGATTCGATCAACCGCTCCCTTCCTATAATTCGTGGTTCCTCCATACGCATCCAGGGTTCCTTGAGGAATCCTTCTTTATTGATAAGACGAAGTGTAGATCCTGCCCGGTCAGGTCGGAACGGATGTCCTTCACCGTAAGAATAATCATTAAATCGTCCTGAATAGACTATGATACTGTCCTTGGGCCTTTCGATATCCTCTTCTGGGAAACGGAGCATGAAAATACATATGCCTGAATCAAAGTGTTTCTCGGCGGTGGGCCAAGCCTTGGTAAGCAGTGCCATGGTTGGTGCGTTGTCAACTATAACCTCTGCATAAACTCCAGCTAGACCCCGGGAATATGCAATCTTCTTCAAATAATTGGCAAGAAAAGTCCCGATCCCTCTTCCCTGAACCTCCTCCGTGACAACTATGTCGAACTCACCCATTTTATTAGCTGGATTGTACATGTACCGACCTTCTGCAATTACCCTGGGATTGCTGGGGGGTCCAACCAGTCCGATGATGGCGACATCCTGGCTGTAATCGATATAGGTAATACTCTGCAAATTTTCGGCAGTGAGTGTTTTCACCGCTCCGTGATACCTCATCCTTATGGTCTCCTCCGATAGGGAATAGAACATACGCTGTATTCTGCGGGCGTCTGAGGGTTTTACAGGTCGGAAATAAACATTGAGCTCCGTGGAGTCAACTTTTGTAGAAATAGGTTCATCAAGAGAATACGGGTGGCCTTCTATGGTAGGGAATAAGTTTGAGGGTGACTTTGGTGAATATCTGCCATAAAATGTATGATGGAAAGAGTACTGATGGGGATAAATGCATCCCGGATCAATGGGTAGAAAGAGATCATTGGATATGTACTGGAAACGTTTTGCCTCTTCGAAAAGCTGTCTACGAAACTTGGGATGAGCTATAGAGATAAGCGCAATCGCTCTCTCGCGGATGGAGAGCCCTCGTAAATATACCGAACCATATTCGGTAACAACGATGTCCACTTTTGCCCTGTTGTAATATACTCCCTGACCGGAACTCTCCGGAACGATCCTGGATTGCAGACCGTCTATGGAGGTGGAGTACAGAGCCATGATCACCAGACCGTTCTTAGAGCGGCGGGTACCATCGATGAAGTCGGTGCTGCTGGGAAGGCTGCGTGTGTTCGAAACGCTCGTGGTGTCCAATCTAGCGAGGCCGCTCAATTCCATTTCTTGAACAGTGAGGACCGACACCATGTTGTCATTTCGGGAAATAACAAAAGGATTGTTCACGTACTCGATGGGGTACAACCTAATATTGGGATTCTCATTTACTGCCTCGTAGAGCTCCTTTGAGCCCATGGCCAGGGTGGCAACCGTAGTCCCCTTGTTAATATTTTTCTTCCTGTTGGTAACCGCCCCTGATTTGATCAGACGTAATAGGTCATCCGTAATTATGTCGGTATGGATTCCGAGGTCATTTTTACTATCCAGATATCTTGTTGTGGCCGAACTGATGGAGGTACGGTCAAAATGCAAAGTCATACCCCCGTTGATGAGTTTCGCTATATGTCGGCCTATAGTTAATGAAATCGGGTCCAGTCCTGGAGATGGAACCTCTATCAGAGGAGCATTTCCTTTGACAAAGTAGTTGATGCTCTCCGCGGAAATGTGGGTATCCCCTAGAGTGACCGGCATGTTCTCGTTCACCTGGGCTATCACCAGGTCTGCGTTCTCCACCGCGGCCTTTGCTATATCTACAGATACTCCCAGGCTGCATTTATCTGATGAATCCGGTTCGGAGATCTGGATGAGTGCGACATCAAGACAAATAATACCGGCAGCTATGGCATCAGGAAGCTCGCTCAGGTTTATGGGTGTATAATCTGCGATACCCTCCGTGACGGCCGATTCCAATCCTCGACCAATATAGAATGTATTGTATCGAAAACTGTTTACGAACTCAGGACGAGCCAATCTCGATTCTCCCTGGGCCATCATGTGAATGAGGCGGATGTCTGCAAACCGATATGCCAATTCTTCAAGGTTTTTTGTAAGTAAAAGGGGTTCAGCACATCCTGATCCGATGAATATGGTCTGCCCGTTCCGAATGTGGGAAAGAGCTTCCTCAGGTTTCACAACCTTGTCAGCTAACCGCTCCTGCCACCGTTTTTCGATCATATTAACTCCTTGATTAGCCCTTTCAAGTTATGGTTTTTTTATTATAATAAATCATCTCGTATCGATTGAGTTAGTTCCACCCTTTTCACTGTGTCGGATGAAGTGTAAATTCTGATATATCTGAAGAAATGGACTGTGCTTTAGCAAAATCTATCCTCAAATAAATCTAATAAAAAACAGGACAGAAGATCTAAAATCCCCGTTTAGACCTTGATCTCAAGATGAGTCTTGTAGGCATTGTAGAAATGAGTGATATAGTCCTCACTGAATTTGATCGTCGGAGATTGGCCCCTTGACAGATAGGTCCAAGACGTGTAATAACTCTCTATATCCAGAGGGCTCGTAGGAATATCCGGTTTCTTTTTATATACCTTCAGATCATCTGCAAATTCCTGTATAGTAAAAAGTTCGGCACCATCTTTTTCAGTGATTTTCCAATGGTAGTTGTCTATCTTATCGACCTTTGTATCACTTGGCAGGTCAATTTTTCCTTTGTCGTTGAATAGCTTTCTTATGGCTGGGCTAACGTCGGCATCCTCAGTCATGGAGGCTTCATCGGTGAAATTAAAAAGATATTCTCTCCTCTCTCCACCAGGATCCTCCCAGTCCGAATATCTATTCGCATCCCTTTTCAGGAAAAGGTCGTTTACGGGATCAACAATGGGTTCCTCGAAATCTCCGTTCTTCATTGGAGCCAACATCTTTGCCCACCCATGTCCTTCCCAAGCGTCATCCGGGTTGGTTATAGCTTCGAACTGATTGTAGAGCGCACCAGCTTCAAGCCAGGCAGGAATTCCCACGGCCCGGCACATGGTAATAAACAGGATCGCCTGATCATCACAATCCCCGTAACCGTCGTGTAGAGTGGTGTATGCGGGCTTGGGTTTTCCAAAGAACCTTGCATGGTCTAAATCCATCTGTTTCGGGGTGGGATATGCAAAACCTCCCCCTTCCCAGCCATAGGTAACGTTTTCGAAGCTGCCGCCACGGTCTAAGAAATCATATATCTTGAAAGCCATCATGTAAACATTCTTTTCCTTTCCCACTAGATGCTTTGCCAATGAATTCAAAAGTGGGTTGTTTGGTTCTATCCTGTAATCCGGAACCATTGAATCGTTGTCGATATCCCTGTAAGGGCGGGGGCGGGGCGTAGAGGGGTTGTCGTTATAAACCTCCCATCGATCTCCCGTATAATTGATGGTGTAGGCTTCCGGGACCTTATCTATGTTGGCCGTATTCTGCGCATTGATGTTCCAGTCGGCGGTAAAGCTCTTCATGTGATAGGTTACCCGTATCTCCACTTTTTGCTGTCCTGTAATTGTCCCTTTCCAGTACACCAAATCCGAAGTTTCATTTAGTTTCCCTTTGATATGTGAATTCTTACTGTCGAACTTAATCACCTTTTGTATCTCGTTGTCGTTGATCTCAATATTTTTTGGGACGGTCATGGAAAGTGTGTATTCAAGGTCCCCACCGCTGGATTCAAGGGTAAGAACACGTTCAACTTTGAACTCGGAGAATTCCGGATCTTCATTATAATATTCCAAACCTGCTTTGAGATATTCAAACAGACCGTCCCGATAGGGTTTCCAACTGGGAAGCACCATGACGAGAATGAGCAGAACCAAGATTGCGAGCGCCACACCTTTTGTTAATAAGTTAGAAATTGTAGAACCCCAATTCCTTTTACGGCGTTTTTTGGCTGGTTTCTCTTTAGGTGGAGGCATATCGAAGGGTGGTCTCACGTCATAGTCCCGCATGAGTATGAGTATGCTTATCACATTATTTTTATCTTTTGTACAAATATAATCGTTTTATGGGTTGTCAGGGTTTATAGTAAAATAATAAGATGTCATCAAATAAATCTCGTAAAATCTCATCATTACTGCAGTGAAATTTAAAACAGAAGGAAGTTAAATCATGATCGGGGGGATGTTGAAGATACATATGAATGGAAAATGATACTGGTGAAATCGAATTTTTTCTTGACCGCGGAGGCTAACCCCAATATGGCAGGTATATAATTATATCAAATATCTCAATATCTCTCGGAGGTTCTTTTTGTATACTACGAAATCCGCATTCTTTACAACATATGTATTTTCCGGATTGAAAGCTATTGAAATACCGGAATTATCGAACATATTCACATCTATTCGGGAGTCGCCTACGGCGGCACACTCTCCCGGTTGAATGTTCAGCCGGGCTTGAAGATTTATCAGGGGAGTACTCTTGTCATTCAATTTGACATTGACAATTCCATCTCCCGTAAGGTATCCGTCTTCATCTACTTCCAGAGAGTTGGAAAGTGCTCCATCTAATCCGAATCTTTTCACCAGGTTTTGGGCTAGCATTTCCAGCCCCCCGCTCAAAATTACACATTTGATCCCTCTTTCTTTCAGTGCGAAAACAGTATCCCCGACACCTTTCATTACTGGAATAGAGCTTAGTATCTCTCGGATCGTTGATATGTGGATTCGCTTTTGTTTACCAAGCCAGAGAGCAACATCTCGTTTGATAAACTCTTGATCGTCTATATCTCCGGAATGATACAAGGCTAGTGAATGGTCATTACAAGTACCGAAATGATCGTGGATCCAGACCCAGGATGAAAAATAATCTACAAGTACGCCATCCATATCGAAGACTACAAGCTTTATATCATTGCTGCCGCCCATGTGATGTCACATCGTGATCCAAAATGCTTTTTTTAGGGAAGGAGATGACCTTCGCCCCTAAAATCCCGCCTCTCTTTTATTATCTGAATGTGTGGGTGATAACGACTGTACGATCACATATAAAAAGAGGGAGTTGTTAAGGGGGATTCTCCCCCTTAAAAAAAACCAGGCACGACCGGAGTGGACATCCTAGTCTGACATCAACGACCCGCTATCAAGCTCGTCCCCGCTACCTCAAGAGCGTTAAGAGTCCACGGTAAGGCTGCTCCCTTCCGGGCCTCACCCGGTGTCCATGGTGAATGCAACGGGAATTGCCCTCCGGCAACACCGCAGCAACCTTTAACCCCATGAGACGAGAACTCATCGCAATCCTACGGATTGACATCCTACTGGTTATGCCGCCTCCGGACATTCAGTCTCCGCCTAGAACGATTTCGGTATGTCCGTAAACATATAGGGGACGTTCAACCCCCCGACCTAGCCTGGCAAATCCCGCCAAACTCGTTTTAGATAATAATACTTTTCTTCGGTATTATCATGATTTCTCAACTTCAGCACAGTAGAACTAAAACACAAAAAAAACTATCAAACCGCATAGCCACCATTATATGAAAAAAGATCAAAAACTGTTTCATCGAAATAGAAAAAGCCCGTGCAGTCCAGCACGGGCATGTTTGTGAAAAAATTATTTCAGTGATTCACCGCAGAACGGGCACATTGCAAAATCGGGTTCCACCGCTTTACCACAATTCCAGCAAGCGTTGCCGGGTGGTGGGGGCGTGTTCGCATCGACGTGCATCTTGGTCGATACACCTCCGCCTTGTACCAGGGTCTGGGGTCCCTGCTGCTTTGAGGCTTCCATCAGGTGGGCCGCTTCCTTGTTCATGTTAATCTGGTGTTCGCGTTCCCTGTCCTCTGCAGCCTTGTAGGTATCGAGATTGTGCCTCTGGGCTTCGGCGGCTGACAGGTCCTTTACCTTGGAGCCTTCCCGGTCTAGAGCCTTCTGCATGGTCATCTGCCTCATCATCTCCTGGATCGATCCCGAATCCGCCGCTCCCGATGCAACGGCCTGCTGCATGATTGCCTGCATAGCCTCGGTCTGCATACCCATCTGCGCATTCTGATGGTCCATGGCCTGCTGCTGCCTTGCCATCTTCATTGCATTTAGCTGCTGTTTTGCACCCATTGCTTGAGACAGTTCACGGGCGTCCTGCTCGGCTTCCAGCTCCGCCACGGACTTTTTCCTTCGAAATTGTTCATCGAAGATGTCCTTGCTTTTGTCCATCTTGTGCTCGTGCTTCATCTTGTCGCGCTCAATGGCTGAATCCATATGAGTAGTCTTAAGTGATTCCTTGCCGGATACTTCACCACGCCGCAGATCCCACTTGTCCTGGCGGAGTTTCTCCACCTTGTCGTGTTTCCTCTGCTGTTTGGCTGTCCAAGCGTCGTGGTCGATCTCGTGCTTCGAGGTTTTAAGATCGGCTTTCGTCCGGTGTTCCTCCACCGCATCGTGCATTGTCTTCTTCCAGTTGGTGAACATCTTTACAACGGACATTCCCCACATGGCGAAGGTCTTCCGCATCTCGATCATGGCCGCGGTTTCCATGTCCTTTATTATATCGACGTTACCGTGGAACTCCTCTTTGCTGTACTTTGCAATCCGGTTCTTGAAGACCATGGATACGATCTCGTCGTAGATCTTCTGCTGAAGCGCCTTTTTCGTCAATAAGCTCTTTGCTCTCATGAGAGTAAGAACCTGTGTGGCATTCTCCGAGGACAATGTAAATCGGAGGGTGCATTTGCCCTTTATAGGCATATGATCCTTAGTCGATGCTATCACAGGAAAGATCAACTCGATAGGTGCTATATCCATGAATAGGATCTTGTACTTCTTCCTGTCAAGTATGCCGAATAATTTTTTGATACGTGTCTGTGTTATAACATCCTCGACCTTGCCATCGGTAACGATCACCGCGCATTCGTTGGGTTCGATGGTCATATCCTTCAGCATGTCTTTCTTGAAAATGAACTTACGTTCTTTCTCCTCGCCTTTGGCAATTATTCTGGCAACAATTTGATCGGGGGGTATCGGTGCACCTTTGATCACTTTCCAGTGCCATTTCTTGTATGCTTCTGACATCTTTTAACCTCCATTATAGTTTCTTGATATATTCGATCCTGTTCGTGAACTCGTTTCTGGCCGTGGTAATGTACTGCTTAATCTTCCTTAGCTCCTTTACAGCTTCAAGAGAGCTGTCCTTCCCGAGATACTTGGTCTGGACCCTTGCTGCAGCCTTGACCAGCTGGTTCATCAGGTCGATTATGGATGCATCGAATTTTGTCAACTGCTTAATCATTCCACCGCCGACCGATCTCTGAGGTGAGAAGAACGAATATTTATGGCCGCTTTCAGCCAGATCAACTTCGTCTGAAAAAACATCAAGTTGGTCCTGTGCTTTTCGAACCTCCTGTTGGGTCTTCATATCTCCGTCGTTATAGGCATCTTCGAGGATATCCGTCAAAACCTCTCGGGCTTTATCGATCTCCTCCAATACCCTTCGCCGTATTGCGAGGTCGTCTTCCTTTCTCCTCGATCCCTTGTACCCTGAGTATGAGCTTATGGTTCGCTGGACCTGAAGAAAGTGCTCTTTTTTCTCGATGACCTTCACCCGTGTTGGCATTATCGGACGTTGGCCGTCTTCATTCTTCTTTTTTTTGCTTCCAAACAGCATAAAAACCACCTGTATCTCCTCATTAAACACAATTGTCCTTTAATTAATTTTCCCTTAATATCCAAAATCACCAGTGTATAGACATCGAATAAAACAGGGTTGGAAGAAAATGAAAATGAACAAATCCGGGTCGGTTATATTTTGGATACAAGACCATACAATATTTTTAAGGGATCCTCTGATTTGACCACGCCCGACGCCAGAAGGACACCACAGGTTCCCAGCTCCACCGCCATTGCTACATCATCTCCGTTCTTAACGCCAGCACCGGTAAGAACCCGAACATCCGGGGCGATCTTCCGGATGGAATCCACAGTCCGTCGTACGATATCGGGGTCCGCAGTGGTGACTGATATATCGCCCCCTATCAGTTCAGGCGGCTCTACTGCGACAAAATCCGGTTTCAGCACAGAACATGCACGCGATACCGATATATCATTGGTACATACCAGTGATAAAAAGTCCAGCTCCCTGCACCGTGTTATAATATCTGAAATGTCAGCGATACCGATCCTGTGTTCCGAATGATTTATTAGAGTCCCACTGGCCCCGGCGCTTTTGACAGATTCAGGTGTCACCCATCCCGTGGTGGAACCGGTGGATACGTTATCGATATGCTGTGCAAAAATCGGTAGATCAACTTTGTTGCAAAGAAGGGCCAGATCCACCTGCTGCGGGCACACGACGAACTCGATGCCCGTCTCCTCGGCAACCTGCTTGCACATATTGGCAAGTCTCAATGCACCACCCTGGTTGATCTCAGGGTAAGTTTTCATATTTAGCACGATAATGGGTTCTTTCATTGTATCAGCACCAATTTTTGGTGGGGGCATCTTAATACTACTTTCATATAAATTGGTTTGTATTTTTTTTTCATCATATAGGAAATACAGACCATGCCTACTTTGTTCCGCAGAATCAGAGA
>CAYFHS010000044.1:0-35189 GCA_964342815.1 uncultured archaeon
GTTATGATATAATGACCATTGTTCATAACATAAATCAAAATATCGTCTCATAGTTAATTTCATATGAATATTGATTTTACCTTTCCATTGTTTATCAAAAAAATCTTGGGGTAATATACTAAGTATCTTGGAATATCTTCTTGTATATTCAGAATATATCAATAACCAATTTTGTTTATTAGAGATTTCTAATTGTTCAATATGTTGTTTGTGTTGTTTTATTAATTGATAAGCCATAAAAAAAAGAGTAATTAAAAGTATAGACGTTTGTATTAGCTGTATAAAATCACTATTTGTCCAATTTTCGAACATCATATTCACCTTACTCCTAATCTAAAAACAAGAGGGATACCCTTGAAAAAGATTTTTTTGCATGTTGTAGGTTTCTAATAAACAACCATATTTGCACTCTTTGTTCATACATTTATTGCATGGATGACCTATAAATCTATCAATGTGTCTTAATTTTATACTATCTTCCTTATTCATGATATCGCCAATCGCTTCAACCCGGATATTTCCTATCGGAAATTTAATACCTGAACATGGTACAACATTTCCAACGGAGTCAATAAATATTTCATAAAATAAGCCAGAACATTGTTGGCCACTCATATAGGGAGGAGTCGGTTCCCAATCGAAATTAAATCTCATACGATCTTCTTTCAATATTTTATTGAAAATACTACGTTTTTGATCGAAAGTTACATCCAATTCACTAACAAAATCATGAGCCCGACCTGAATGAGTAAGTACTCCAATATGAGGTATGATATTTCTTTCCCTTGCATAGAAAAAAATTGTTTCGATTTCATCAATATTTTGCTCACAAATAATACTTTCAATCCCAAGTCTGGAAGGTGATGATTCATTGAATCCAATATTTATGAGATTCTTCAATCCGTTATATATTTTTTTTGACACCCCTCTTACTCCCGCTAAATTATCCTGTATTTCAGAGTTGAAGCTATTAAGCTTTGTTATTATTGATACATCTTTCTTAAACAATATTTTTGCAATCCTCTCAGATATTCTAGTCCCATTTGTAAAAAATATAACGTGAATACCTTTTTCATTTGCATAATCAATTATTGGGAATTTTTTCCCATCAAAGAACTTACTATCCATCATGGTTTCTCCATGACCTGGAATCCTCAATACTTCAACTCCAAGTTCTGAAACTTGGTCGATTATTTTAAAATACTCTTTAATAGTTAATTCATTATTCACTACTTTTCCCGAATTTGCATAACAATATTTACATCGAAGGTTACAACTAGCAGAGATAAATATACCTAATTGTTTTATCCTCTTTTTTGTAAGACGATATTTGACTTCGTCGCTAATGGAATCGATTTTTATATTCTCAATTTCATCCTTTGATAATTCAAGATTGTTGAATAGATAGTCGTAAAGTAAGTTCATTTGTTTTTGTTCATTTATCTTTTCTTCGTTTAACCAACCAGCGAGTAAAGGAGGATTTTTCCAATTTTTTTCCATAAATATGACTCCATCAGGCTTTCTTTATTGCATTTTCTCATAATTTCTCAAAACGCTTGATAATAATTATCTACACTCTTAAATCCTTTCAGACAGAACATTTTCAATCTCTTCTTTTACACTTAACAACTTCTCTAATGATTCCCTGACGCTAAAATCTATGATAGTATAATACGTCCCCCGATTTTTACCCCGTAAATCTACGGTCTTTACAACAATCCCGATTCTACAGAATTCCATAAGTAAATTTGTAGTTGGAGTAACCTCAAATCCCATTTTTTCAAACTCTTTTGGTCTTATACCACGGTCTAAATTATCAAGATGTAGCAACTTATCGATAATATCCCATCCCCGTTTTCTTTGGAGGAGTTTTAATAGATTGTTAAAAACATAATTTTTTTGAACCATAGATAAGGAATAGATTTATTTCTTTATAATACTATTCCATTATACTTTCTTGCCATAATTGTATATTGGTATAATTATATATATACAATAAAGCCATCGATTCTAGATAATTAATCGATAGATAAGAGGATAATGTTATTTCATAAGGACTTATACTCATATCGAAAGAATTTGTTAATTATGTAGATTTGAATAAACCTGTTGAGCATAATTAATAAATAGTTGTAGACTCTTGAAAAGGACATTTACTAAAAAGCTTTTTTAATAAAAATTTTTACAAATAACTTGCGCATATGTATTGGGGAAATCAATTCAAGACTGAAGGTTATTACTTTAATTCATTTTCCAAGTCAGGGCCGATATGATCTCATTCTATAACAAGAGTCAACAGTGTAATTAATCGTCAGGATATGTCTATGAAAGCTACCATGTAAAGAAAATTGTTCGTCATCTAACCAAACTTTGGTGATCGACTTTTCTTCGAATTTGTGACATTATATAAAACCTTTGCGTCTTAAGGGGTAGGTAGTTTACAAGAATAACATATTTTAAAAGTTGACAAAGATTTATTGATGATAGTTACTATACAAAAGGGATTACCTTCATCACTCGAATACAAATCTCCAGCTGATTTCGAGGTGTAGTTAACTTTAAATAGACAAGCTTTGCTATCTGTCTACTAAAAGGAGCTAACCCAGTAGCTACATGATAAGGATAGGTATCATAATCCCCAAAAGGATTTTAAGCTTTAAATCTATAAGCAAATTAAAATCAAAGAGAAGGAGGCAAAAATGATGACTTTTGAAAATAATAAACTCATACTCCTTGATACATCATATGTCTCAAATCTACTAAGAAATTCTATCATTTCATTGGATATCCCAATTTATATTTTCAACTCAAATATTGAAGAAAAATGGGAATCCAATATGAATATAATTGACGATATAACATTAGCTCATATATTGCAGAAAAATAGCGTCAAAATTTACATGAATTTAGAGAATCCTTTAAATACTTTATCTAAAGCCATACCTAATAGTAGACTTGTTAAATCTATTGATATGTTCAGGGAAAAAAATAAATTTCGGGAATTAATAAAAGATAGATTTCGAGAATTTTTTTTTACAGAAAAAGATACTTTGAATATCTGTGAAGTCAACGTCACGAAATTTCCATTCCCCTTAATTATAAAACCTTCTTATGGTTTCTTTAGTGAGGGAGTATATTTAATATCAAAAATAAGTGAATGGCATTCTATCTCGCAAGAATATGCAGAAAAAATGAGGGAAATTGAAAAAGAGCCTTCTAGAACAATAAATACTAAGAAAGTACTCATTGAGGAATATATATCTGGTAAAGAATATGCTGTAGATGCATTTTTTAATTCAAATGGAAAACCAATTATCCTGAATATCTTTCTTCATCTTTTTGGTTCAAATGGAGATCTACGTGATGTCGTATATTATACTAATAAAAAAGTAATTCAGAAAATGTATAAACCCATCCGAGAGCTTCTTCTTTTCATCCATAACCAATTTAAATCCCAAAATCTTATTCTGGAAAATTTCCCCTTACATTTGGAAGTACGACTTACCTCTAAAGGAGAAATAATTCCCATTGAGGTAAATCCTATGAGGTTTGCGGGGTGGTGTACAACTGATCTAGCTAAACGGGCTTACGGGATAAATACTTATGAATATTTTTTTAAAGATAAGGAGCCCGATTGGGAATCAATTTTAGATCAAAATGAGGATCTAACATATTGTTTTGTGATTGGTCATTTACCTCCGGATATCAATAAAGATGAGATTTCTATTGATTGGAATAATTATAATAAACAATTTAATGAGGAAGCTGAAATTAGAAAGATAAAATATAAAAAGATAAACGATTGTGGAATATTTGCGATTGTGTTCGATACAGTAAAGAACGTTAGTTGCTTAAATAAATATTTAACAATGGACTCTGTACAATTTTTAGAATCAAAACACTGAAGGCAGGTATGTAAGTGAGAAATTATGGCTATGTTGAAAAAGATTTGATTTATAATGTCTTGGAGGCAGTTGAAAGCTTGATAGATAATAGAGCTCCTGAAAACTTATACAATAATGAGCATTATTCTTGGGGTAAAAATCTAAAAAATGCAATCTCTTGGAATTATGTGAACGGGATTAGATTGAATCCAATACATTCTATTAGATATTTTGGCCGCCTAAAAAAAAATAAATATGGGACATATTTAATTGATGGTCAATATGATGTAGTTAAGGAAAAGATAAATAAGCAAGAATGGAATCTTAAGTTGGGAGAGAACGCTAGAATCAATGTTGAAGTTGAAAATCATTGGAAAATAGAAGCTGACGAAAAGATTTATATAATAAAAGATATTGCCTCACAACTGAGCATATACGAAATCAGTGATAAGCATAATATCTTTTTTACTGCAAGAGCATTATGGGGACTCTGTACGGCTTATGGTTTTCTCAATGAGAAATTAAAGAACAAAGTAAACGATTTTTTACACAATGAATTTAATTGGCTTATAGGAATCGGAGAATATATCCGAGAAAAAAACGAAAAATTTTGGTGCTCAGCGGACACAAAGAATTTCGAACCTGTAAAAACAACATCAGCAGTTCTTTTAGCATTATTATCTTATCTTGATGTACTTAATTCAATTAATAATAAAGTAACTTTTGGAGGAGAAATAATAAAGAATATTCGTCGTTCTGTTAAAGATAACTCGGTATTTGCATCAAGATGGCTTTGTAAAGTCATGGAAGAAAATACGGTAATTCCCTACGAATCAGAAGGGGCGATATATCATATTAAGCAATCTTATGGTTGGACTACAGTACCACGGACTTTGTTAGGTACTGATAAACATTCGGAAGCAATAGAACGTATGATGAACAAAGAGATGTCTGAAATTCTAGTAAAAGGCTTTCATTGGGGAGTTATTGAGTTTGATTGTCAAGCCACCAAAGATGTACTTTTAGCATTTACATTTTTAAAAAGAAAGATTCTTGATAAAACATTTACATTTAGAGATATTACACTAGGAGGTGGAAATCTTAATAAAATGATTGATGATCGAATGAGATGGACCTTTCAAGGATTGAAATCAACTCAATGGGAAAATGGCCTTTGGAATAATACTATATGTGCAAACACCTTTGTGATTCTATCTTTGATATTATCGTCATTTTACCAAAAAGATGAGAAAGAGATTGTGGATTTTTGTAAGTCTTCCATTATAAAATTAGAACTTGATGATTTTGATATTACACAGGACATCTGCATTCTAAATGGTTATGTTTGGATAAAATTTATATTAGATGACGACTGGGACATTTATATTAGTTATATGAGAAAATGGTTAAAGGAATTTATAGAGGAAGTGAAAAGTTTTAAAACACAATACCGACCTGATTATATAGGTTGGTTTATAGTACCCCAGGTAAACATTTTGAAAGAACTTGATAAAGCAAATCATATAAATAGAAATTTAGAAGAAGAGTTTGCTCAAAAAGATCAAGTTCTTGCATTACCTCCTAAACCCAAATCGAAATTAATTCCCCAAGATCCGCAAATTGTTGGTATCGATAATCAGTTCACCATAAGTGATATTTTCCTTATATATGTGGATGGTCGTCTGGTCAAGTCGGTATCCTTTGAGACTCAGCTACAGGAGAGCATGGACGAGGACATTATGAGTGGGATGCTTACTGCTATCACGGATTTCGCAAAGGATTCCTTCAAGGAAGATTCCGCTTCGTTGAAATCTTTCAAGTACGGCAAGATGACCATATATCTGGAGCGGGGAGTGACCATGTATCTCGCGGTCGTGTTCAAGGGAGAACCAGCGGATGACCTGCGTAAGAAAATGAGGAACACCTTGATAGAGATATGGGCGAAATACAAGATACGCCTGAAAACATGGAATGGCTGCTACGACGGACTAGATGAAATCGGGAGCGACCTAGCGGAGCACATGGGACTGGAAAGAATAATCAGGGAGAAGGGATGGAGAGAAAACCGCGAATATCAGCCACCCGAAAAGCCGTCTAACGAGAGTAAGGGAGAGGACTCCACTATCTTTACAGCTACCGAGGCAGTGATATGCAGAATATGTATGGGCGTTGTGAAAACGGGCCTTGAGATCATGACTTGCTCTTGCGGTAACAAGCTTCACAGGTCGTGCGGGGAAAGGGTGGAGGAGTGCCCTCGATGCGGGAATAAGTTGCCTTTATCCGATAACGGCTTTGATGATATCGACATAATATCAGACTAGTCTATCTAAATTAAGGGATAATTTGAGTAATTGAAATCTCAATTTCCAATAGGAATATTTGTTAAAGTCAATAATTCTCTAGAACAAGAACACTGAATCACTCTCATATGTATTCGAAAGACTGTTGGCGGTGCTCGAATCATAGGGAAGGCGGCTTGGTCCTCCCCCGCACTCTAATCACCCCCTTGTGTGGATTATGTAGTTCCGATCCAGATACGTGCGAAAGACCGCATTCAATGACAAGAGAACTATCCTTGAGCATCAGAAAGAGCTACGGTTGACACAACTTGACAATATATTTCTTCACAGAACGAGTCGGATAAAATGGATTCACTCATCATCGCTGAAGATATAATAAGCTATATCGAGAATTCGGGATTGTGGACAGCCCTGGCTTTCCTATTCTTCACTGCAATGATCGAGTACGTTTTCCCGCCCTTTCCCGGGGATACGGTAACCCTGTTCGGAGCATTTCTCGCGGGGACGGGTATTTTCCCGCTGTTTCCAATATTCTTGTCTATCTTTCTCGGGAGTCTTTTAGGGACGCTCATGATCTATATTGCAGGTCAGAAGCTCGGCAGACCCTACTTTCAAAAAAAGAATTTCAGGTTCTTTCCCGTAGGACGTCTGCGAATCCTCCACGATTGGTACGAGCGGTGGGGAGCATGGCCAATTGCCATTAACCGATTCATCCCGGCATACCGCTCTCTTTTCATTCTTGCTGCAGGTATTGCCGAGATGAACGTCTGGAAGGTTATGCTGTTCAGTTCAGTAAGTATTTTGTTATGGAACGGAATTATAATGTACGTTGGGTGGCAGATCGGGAGCAATTGGGATTATTTACTGGAAATATTCAAGGTATATACAATTGCCGTGATCATCGCCATTACAACGCTGATACTTGTTTATTTGCTTGTGCGAAAATATCGTAAAAAGAAGGAACGTTAGTTATATTGAAGGGGCAATTGACCGCTACGTTATCTCGTAGGATTTACCAATTAAAAAACAGCGACATCTATTTATTCTAACGTATCCTTTCATAATGGATTATAGCGACTTATTATCTTTGTTGGTGTAACACCAGAATTAAAACCTATCAAGCAGGAGGATAATCTATGTCACCCGGCCTCAACAGAAGAGAGAAAACCTATGAATGCATATTTGTCACATTTTTGATCGTGGCGATGTTTCTTTTGAACGCAATCCCCATGGAACTGATACAAAAAACAACCTGGGATCACGGAATTGTCAAACCGGATCCCCATGAGAGCAATGATCAATCGTCGCCGGGGTACATATTCAGAACCGAGGGAGCCCAGGTCAGGTTATGTGAGATAATGCTCGATCCTTACGGAGCTGACGAAGGAGCCGAATGGGCTGCGATATACAATAACGGCACGGATGCAGCATCTCTTGACGGATGGGGCCTGTCCAATAGAGACGGGGAGGTGGACGCGTTACTGCCTGACTGGAACCTACCTGCTGATTCCACTCTTTACATACATTTCGGCCTTGGTGAGAATGACCCGGATTTCGATGATTACATCGGGCATTACTATACACAAAATCCTTTTGAGATATTCAATGATTCGGCGGACACCCTCGCCTTATACTCCGGTAAAAGCAGCAATTCAACAATAATTGATTACATTTGCTGGAAGGACACATCGTCTACAAACTTTACCGGGGGTAGAGCTGGTTTATGGGCTTTACAGGCGGGGATCTGGTCAGCTGGTGATTATATCTTATCCGATGGATTTCAGGAAGGAATATCTCTCGGACGTACGAATATAGATCCCACACTGGATTCTTCATCCCATTGGGAATCCGGACGGCTGCTTATCAATGAGGTGATGTTCTACGGGGAGATCGATACAAACGGAAGTGACCTTGGGAACGAGACGGTGGAGATACGAAATCCCACCGATGCCACTGTTTCCACCATGGGATGGTCGCTAAAGGTCGACGGAGGGGGTGAATTCTTCTTGGGTTCATTCGATATTACACCGAGATCCTTCGTTGTTATCCATTTCGCTGACGATTCCTCTTTTGAAAATGATACCGATCAGGGAGATGGAAAGGCAGACCTGTATTTTAAGGTAAATTCGGCAGTTCTCGGGAATCAAAGCGGAGCAGTTGGTCTCTTTTCTCCGGAAGGTCCTGAAGATTACGTTGCCTGGGGGGCCGGGGGCTCTGGTAATGTTGCTGCGGATGCCATCAGTGCAGGGATCTGGACCACGGGAACGGCTCTTGGCGATAGTTTCGTTAAAGGCGATTCAATTGGACGCGATCAGTTCTCTACGGATACCAATAAGGTGGCCGATTGGTCCACAGGGGGAGGGGTATTTTCCAACGGCCCCACAATGGGTTTATCGAATTCCTACAGCCTGATGATTTGGGATGCCGATCTATTTGCCGACGCGGGCCAAGAATGGATCAAGCTCTCCAATTTCGGAGAAAACCTTGACGTGGATGGGTGGGAAATATATAACCGGGACGGTGATGCGGTGGCAGGCCTTCCCGATATCGAAATCCCTGCCGATTCGACCCTGACCGTCTTTTTCGGAGTGGGTGTGGATGATCTCGACTTTTCGGATAACGATGGTTCACTCTATGTCAGTGGAAGCAGCGGACCTCAACCTAGTTCCAAGTTTTTCAATTCGTCGTTGGATATAATCCTAATCTGTACCGGTGAGCTGGATGTCGGGTTCACAGTGGGTTTCGAGATATGGCTTGAAGACGGTTTCCGTGATCGGGGTACCCGCGGTTGGTTCAGCGATGCCTGGAATGCTGTTAAGAATGCAGGAAAATGGGTTGCTAAAAAAGTGGAACAAGCGGTCAGCACTGTTGTTGATGGAGTTTTGAAAGCAACAAAATGGCTGAAAGAGAAAATCGCACAAGCCCAGGCATGGGTTTTGGCGAAGATAAATGGCGGTCTCTCCTTCGAGATCGGCCTGGGTGATTACCTCACTTTGAGCTTGACAACTCTTGCCATGGGATGGAAATTCCATGCCGAGGCCAATGCCGAATTCGATATTCCAGTACCGGGTTTCCCCATCCTTCAATTACATTTTGCCGCTCAGGGCAGTATTACCATAATAAGGGATTGCGGCGGCCAGACCGCTTCGGGACAGATCGTTATCACCGTTGGAGTCAATGTTGGTGCGAACATCAAAAAGTTATTCACGCTGGAACTGAGAGCGCATCTGAGATTGACCATCACCGTTGGAAATCTCGATATTGACGATCACTGTGATCCCGAAACTCACCAGGGTACCGTTTCAGTTGGTTTGGATATTGCACTGGATCTGGTCCTTGGGGCAACTTTCAGGGTGAACACTCCCGAATTTGAATTGTTCGACGAGGACTGGGAATGGAGTCTCGCTCAGTTCACCTGGTCGCAGGAAAAGCAGTACAGCTGCTGCAGAGATCCGAAACCAAAACCTGGTCCAAAACCAGGGCCGCTGCCGGAACCGCCATATGAGCCGTCCCCCCCCTATTTTTGTCCCGATGATGGGTGCAGCGTATACCTGGATTATCACGTGACAAACACCGACAGCGTAGCCCATGATTACAATGTCGGTGGAATCGCGAATACACCGGGTTGGGAATTGCATTATTCAATGGACTACGCTCAAAATGTTCAACCGGGCGAGACTGTGAACTTCAATCCATGGTTGGGTGCTCCAGCCGATTACCCGATACCGCACTCCTTCGAGCCTGTTGTCGGGCTTTCTCCTAATCCGGGTGAAGCATACGCCATGTCCAAAGATAGGTCCCGTGCCCAGCAGCCTGTTGATATTTCCGGTAACGATTATGTGGGCTCTCCGGGAACTACGGTTCTTTTGAACTTTTACGCAGATAATATGTTCGGCGATATCTTCAATGTAGAAATGACCGTATGGGTTGTCGATAACAGCACACCGCCATTTAATTCCAGTTTGGAGTTGTCGGCATCACCCGAGAGGGTCAATTTGACGGCGTATACCGAAAATCGCTGGGGAGTATCGGTTTACAATGAAGATAGTGCTGAAATCCATGATGATTGGGCAGATGATCGGATTTTTCCTATAACTAATTTTGAGGGCTCCCGGTACTTCACAGTGGTTGTTGACATACCGGAGAATGCGACGGTGGGATCTGTAGAGACCCTTACATTCGGACTTAGTTCCTATTTACCAAATTCCACTGATTCACATATGGACAGTATAACTGCGAAAATACGGATTGGAGAAAAAGTTGAGGAAGCGATTTGGATGGATGATCTGGAAAATGTGGCTACCCTGACTGATTGGGATAATTCCACCGGTCAATGGGTATGGGGACAGAGATTGGGACAGTACGCAGATTATCAACCTGGTCCGGAAACGGATGAGCCAGGTCCGCACATTTGGTCGACGAACAATACGGGAATGGCTGAGCAGATGCTTTCCATTCTAGAAACACCTGTCCTAGACCTTAGCGGATACGATTCGGTCAACCTTAGGTTCAGGCAGTGGATAAGGGGATGGGCCGATATTGAAATTTATGCAAATTCAAGTGGATTGTGGCACAAACTGGAGGATTTGTCCAGTGCCTATCTGTCTGATTGGGAATATGCAAGCTATGATCTCACACCCTTCCTGTCAGAGAGTCTCAGCATTATTTTTTATCACAACGCCAAGCGGGGTAGTGATCCCGGATGGCATATCGATGATATATCATTTATCGGGATCAAAATGGGTAAAGTGATAATACACGACGAACTGGAGAACGAGAGTGCAGCTGCGAACGATTGGGATAACAGCACAGGTGAATGGGAATGGGGGCAAATGGGAACTAATATTTTTGGCCCGCCAGTTGAAGAATCGTATTCGAATATGTGGGGAACTTTATTGAACGACAGCGCAACGGAGGACATGACCTCGATTCTTCTCTCACCGTTTTTCAATCTATCCGGATATGGTGCTGTAAACCTTCGACTATGGCATTGGATCAATGCAATCGGGACAATGGAACTCTACATCAATTCCAGCGGAGTTCAAACACTCGTGGGCAATTGGAGCGGCAGCCACTATTGGCAGAACTGGGAATTTGATATAATTGATATAAGTGAATATCTGTCGGATCAGGTGCAATTCATTTTTTACTTCAATGCATCCCTGACACGCAGTGGGAATGATGGTTGGTTTATCAATAATATATCTCTCACTACAATTTCCTTGACCGATGTGCTCATTACAAGTGTAACACCCATGGTCGATGGTGGATTGTATGCCCCCGGTTCGAACGAGATCACCATAAATGTGAAAAATCAGGGAGAGGTAAGCTACAAGGACCTTTCCGTTGGCTTGTTACCTGTGAACGTGGGCAGGAAAACAGTTTTTTCCGATGATTTCCAGACCGATAAGAATTGGAATACAGGAGACGGTGTGTGGAACCGCGATGACGATATCAATTTTGGAGCGGAAGGCGGTTATTCCATGAACCTCGGGGGTGCTACCGAAGGTGGGGCATCCCGGAGCGAACTAAACGAGGATGTACTGATCTCTCCGGTTATTAACCTGTCCGATACCGAAGATCCGGTACTGAGCTTCTGGGAGAATAGCTGGTTCGACGAAAGCGGGTTCGTGAAGTGCGAACTTTATCTCAGTGACAACTCGGGGGGAAACTGGTCCGCGGTACCCGTTTGGGTAAAAACAGCCAACTCCCACGGCCAATGGTCCCGCGTTGTGATCCCTCTTGAGCCGTACGGGACTTCAGGCTTCACCATGAAGTTCGTTCTGGTGAGATCCTTGGGTGCAGCTACACCGTTTATGATCCTCGACGATATTGAAATAAACAGCAATGAAAATACTTCAATGAATTATTTGACGGATCTGATCGAAACGCTTGAACCAGATGAAGCGAAGAATGTCACCCTTGATATGGTTTTGTCGGAGGAAGGTCTATATGATATTATGTTTTTTGTCAACTGCAGCAAGGATGATGATCTCTCCAACAACTACGATAGTGTGTCGGTCGTCATTAACCAGATGCCCACCCCGGTTATTTCCGATCCGGCACCATCAGGTACCATAAGCGGATTGGTACCCCTTGAAATGGAATACCGGGACAACGATGCCGTAATTGTCCGCTATCATTTCCACCCTGGTTCAAGGGATGAAAACCTCACGTTAATAGGGGAAACTGACTCACCGGATAACAACATGATCTGGAGTGTTGACTGGGATCTTGGCGAGCTTGAGAATGGTAATTATGTCGTTGTGGGAGAAGTGGTGGATATCTGGGGAGGTATCACATCGGCGAGTATAGAGGTAACTGTTTGGAATCCCGAGGGTACGGTAAACGCAAATTTCACGCATCAGGAGATCGCAGGCAAGCCGGGTGCTTTTTTCTTTACGGATACCTCTGACACCAACCCGGCTACGCTAGAAATCATCGGCTATTATTGGGATTTTGGTGACGGGAGCGATTCCTGTTTACCTTCACCGCGTCATGCCTACCGGGAAGACGGAACGTATATCTTCTATCACAGCGTGACCGGTGCGAACGGAATTACCTATGCCATACAGGCTCCCGTAGTGGTAATAGGTACACAGGTGATACCGGATATTACGGCGAACTTCACATATGTGCCTGACACAAGCATCACGAGACTGACGGACGTGCAGTTCAACGATACTTCCGTGATCGGTACCCCCGTGGAATTGACAAGAAGATGGAACTTTGGTGACGGTAATTATTCCTCGAACTCATCACCGGTCCACAGGTATTCCGGTTTGGGTGTATATACGGTAAATCTAACCTTGAACGATGAATGGGGAAATCGATGGATACATTTGGCGGATATTGAAGTTATAAATATACTCCCACGGGTAAATTTCACCATAGCACCATTAGCCGCAAAGGTGAACGAGACCGTCACTTTTACAGCCACAGCTGATGACGAAGACGGAAATATCAGTACCTGGGAGTGGGACTTCGGCGACGGGACGAATGGTGTTGGTCGAACCGTTACCCATATTTACAGAACTTCCTATAAATATACCATCGAGCTGAATGTTACGGATAATGATGGTGGTTTGTCGAAAGCCAGCAAAAATCTCTTCATTTTTGATAGCGATGCATCCGAGCTGAAAGTGGTTGAAGTCCGGATGGGAGAGGTTAGACATTTGACCTATACCGACCCTTCTGGCTCATTCATTGATGTGTCGGTTTCGGGGGACGGAACGCTGGTGGCCGCCAGAGTCGACAATGATACAGCTGGTATTACGGGCAATCCCGAAGATTATGTTCGTATCAGTTTCTACATAAGGCTGCAGTTCGACGGCAAATTGAACTGGACAAACATCACAATCTCATTTGCAAACATGCCCTTGAACGAATCCCTGGACTATTCCAATGCAAATATATTCTATCATGACGGTATCAAATGGAGTGAAGCTGAACAAACTGGAGTTGATTGGGAGAATCAGTTGGTTTGGGCGAACGTATCTCATTTTACCATATTTGCCGCCTTTGCTTTACCCGAAGAGGAAGGTGGTGACGACACGGGACCCGGGGGTGAACAACCAAAGGAAGCGTGGTACACCAGCACAACGGGGCTCATCATAATCGGGATCGTGGTGCTGCTCATCATCGTAATGCTGGGAGTGTTCTTCTATGTGAGAGTGCGAAAAGGGCGGGACGAAGATGATGATGATGATGAGGAAGAAAAGATCGAGGAGGCTGAAGAGGTAATAAAGGAGATTCGTGAGAAGGACGACGACTTTGAAGATGCGGAAGCCACAAAAGATGATCTGGATGAAGATGACGAAATTAAACCTGCCGAGAAAGTAGAAATTGTGAAGAAAGATATCGAAGATGATGGGGAGATGAAAAAGGAAGACGCTGAAGAAAGGGTGGATGAAAAGGAGGATGAGAAAACCGAAATATCCTCTGACGACAAAAGGCCGGAGGATAATGATGAAACCGATATTGTTGAAGAAGAACCTCTGACTGAAGACGGAACGGATGAAGACGAGATGCCAGAATCACTGGATCCTGTTCCTGATCTCGATGATATAGAGGTCGCCAGCGAAATTCCCGAGGAGCCACCTGCGGAACCCATCGATGATCTCGACGATATAGAGATAGCCGGAGAAACTCATGATGACGCACCGGCCCCCTCCGCTGCTATGGAACCCATTGGTGATCTCGACGATATAGAGATAGCCGGAGAAACTCCGGATGATACCCCGGCTCCTCCCGCTACTTTAGAACCCGTTGAGGATCTAGACGAGATAGAGATAGCCGGAGAAACCCCGGATGAAACCCCCTCACCACCAGCCGCCTTGGAACCCGTTGATGATCTTGACGAGATCGTGATGGCTGATGAAACCCCGGATGAGACATCTTCACCACCAGCCGCCCTGGAACCCGTTGATGATCTTGACGAGATCGTGATAGCTGATGAAACACCGGATGACACACCGGCCCCTCCGAGTCCTCATGAATCTGTGGATGACGTCGAAACCGATCCCGAGGTATGGGGAGAATCCGAGCTTTCAACTCCTGAAGAAGCTGATGATGAAAATGACATTTCTACCGAAGCAGCTGACGAAATTGACGCCTCTGAAGAAGCTGATGATGAAAATGACATTTCTGAAGAACCTGCTGATGAACCGGACGATTCAGAAGAGGCTGACGAGGTATGGGGTGACGATCCTGATCCTGTTCCTGAAGATGACGACGATCTTGACGTCATGGCATTATTCGATGAACCGGATGATGTGGATGAACCGGATGATGTGGATGAACCGGATGATGTGGATGAAACGGCTGAAGCAGAAGATGAAGAATACGACGAACTGGATGATATTGAGATCGTATGAATTATGTTACATCCTCGATACGGAACGGGGACAGTCACAGTTCCTCTCGGTCGGAAGGGCATGAACTATACCGCCAAGACCCGTAAATATGTCCTTTCTCATGGTTTCGACCATCTTGAGGGTCGTGTCGTGAGTTATCAGTTCGTCCGTCATACCCGCCCCGTAGTTAACCGGTAATAATATGGGGACGTAACATAAGCTCATTTCCCTTGCGAGCTTGCATTCTGCTGCGATTGTCATTCCAACGAAGGTCATTCCCAGACCCTGGTAGAGCCGTATCTCCGCTTTCGTCTCGAATGTCGGCCCGGACAAACTTAAGTAGGTACCGCCGAACTGGTATTTGATTTCATTTTCGTCAAAAACCTTTCTGATTTTTCCAATAACATCCAGGCAGAAAGGATCCGAAATATCCGTGTGGACTATCCCCTCATCCCCTCCGTTGTAGAAACTTTGAACCTCTTTGGTCATATCCACAAGCTGATCGGGCAGAGTGAGAACTCCCAGCTTGTAGCGGAACTTCAAAACACCAACCGCCGAAGTAGCTATTATGCGGTTCACACCCATTTTATGCAGAGCAGTTATATTCGCTTTGTGGTTTATGGCATGAGGCGGGTATTTTATCTCGTCACCATGCCTTGAGAGAAAAACCACCTCGACTCCGTCAAGATTGCCCTTGATCAGCGGAACGGTCCCGTATTTGGTTTCAACGCTTATTTTCTGTTCGTCTTCTATGCATTTTTGAGAACTGTAGAAACCTGAGCCCCCTATTATTCCTATCATATTAGTTCCGTCCTTTTTTTCTTGCCACCTTTATTAAGAATTCCCGTAGTGAGCCTTCCATCTCATCCAGTTCGGAATAGTGAATTACGGATATGTTCGGCAGGTCGCAGCCTTCCAACATAGCCGAAAGGCGCTTGCCCTTGCGGGAATGAAATAAGATGACCGGGATTTCCATTACGAAAAGAGCGTAGCTGATCTCGAAACCGGCTCCATGGCTGGGAGCGGATACCTCCGCCACAACACAGTGGGAGCTTTCGAGCCATTCCATATCTCTTTTGTAGATCCCCTCATCGCCCGGCGGGTATCTCCTCTCATGGTTTTTATTCCTTTCCCGTCGAATCTCATTTCCCGATTCCGCCAGAGGGGTGGCGCCCATCTGCCCAACAATATCCATGAGGTGGCGGTAATTAGCAACAAAAGAGGTGTCACCTCTGATCGGTCCCGAGCAGTAAACACGTATCCCGGCAAACGTTTTCTTCTCGGTAAGTTCGTATTCCTGACCATCTGCCAAAATCAGCATCCTCCCCTGTATTTTATCTCAAAGCTCTCATATTTGATGGAATATTCGCACCAAACGATTTCGTGCTCGGTCACATTTGCGTAAGGTTGTCGATGGATACACTGTTCGATGGTCTTTTCGATAAGATATCTCTCGCCTTCGAACACCGCCTTTACTGAGCCGTCAGTACAGTTCTTCACCTCCCCGGTCAACCCGTTCCGCGTGGCGAACTTTCTAGTATTGGCCCTGAAAAACACTCCCTGGACCTTTCCCTGAAAACGAACTTTTGCCATTGTTTTTATTCTTTTACGGGCACCCGGCATGCAATTTCCTTCAAGCTGCTGAGAAAAAAAATAATGAAAATTAGGCGTCATCTGAGGCTTCTGCAACCACTTCCACTGCCGTATCGATTGTTGGTTCTTCTACTACTTCTACGATTTCCACTGCAATAGGCTCCACTGCTGCGAGTTCATCCCCCTGAGATTCTTCGTTCGGATTCTGAATTTCATTTTCAACTGTACGTTCCTGCTCCTCATCATTAAGTTCATCCTCGTTATCATCCCTTTCCACTTCTTCTTCCCCGTCCACCTTCTTGAAAATCAATTCTTCCTTTCCTTTTCGCCTCACCAATGATATTATTATTATCACTATTAGCAGTAAAATAGCAATTCCGACACCTATGCTGGCAGTCTTGTGGTCTACGAGATAATTCTTTACTCTTGTAATGAGATTCTCCTTCTCGACGGGCTCAGGGTTCACGGGCTGAATTTTCCTCACCTTGATATTGATGGATATTTCATCTGAGCGAGAAATACTGTTCCGGTCATCCATCACCTCCAGATAAGCAAGGTAGGTTCCCGCCTTGCGGTATTTATGAGCTGCGTAGTCCTCATCCTGCCAATCCGTCGTCTCCCCGTCACCGAAATTGAAATTATATCTTATGATCTTTCCGTCGGGGTCCTGAGAATCGCTTCCGTCGAAAGTAATTTCCTTATTGACGAATGTATTGTTGTAATTCACAATGAGAACCGCTGTTGCTAGAACGTTATCAGCCCGATTCACCGTAACCTTCACCGAATCACTGCCAGTTAGACCCTCATCATCCGTGGCTGTGAATAATAGATTATGAACACCAACATTGAAGACCTTGCTCAATGTCAAGGAAGTGGAGAGGACAACGCCGTTCTCGCTCCATTCCATCTCAACGATATTATTTTCGTAATCCTCCGCAGTTGCGGTCAATTGAACTTGCATTCCTTCCTCCACCGTCACGTCATTTCCCGCATTCACAACCGGCGCAGTGTTTAGCGGTCTTTCAGTCATCGTCACCGTGCAGTTATCAACACTAAATGATCCCATATCATCGATCACCCTGAACGAAGCAATGTAGGTATTCTCCTGGTCGTAAGTATAATCCGCATTTCCACTGCTGGAGGATTCCCAGTCGTAGATGCCGTCCCCGTCAAAATCCCATTCGTAATTAATGATCTTTCCGTCGGGATCGCTTCCCTTCCCCTTGAAATTCACCTCTTCGTCTATATAACCTATCTTGTCATCACCGGCATTGGCAATTGGTGCAAGGTTCGTGAATTGGACCCAAATTGGATTAGTCAACCCGTAAAATTTGGATTCGTCCAGTGCGGACCTTACCGACATCCTGATGTAGGTCTCTTTGTTGGGAAGCAGATAAGGGGTTATATCGATCTCCTTCTCATCCATATCCAACTGCACGGATGTTTCGTTCTCCCCTGTGGTTCCTATATGCATGGTAAGCTCGTCAATCACT
Source organism: uncultured archaeon (assembly GCA_964342815.1). Lineage (GTDB taxonomy): Archaea > Thermoplasmatota > Penumbrarchaeia > JASLWR01 > JASLWR01 > JASLWR01. Next base: position 18,126 of record CAYFHS010000044.1, read on the forward strand.
CCAAAGCTCGGGTCGCACTTATATTTATAATTTAAAGTGATCTCCTTTCCCTGCAGAAACGCCTCGCTGTTCCCGCCTATGATGAACTCGCTTTTGTTCTCGTTCTCGGCTGTGAAGATAACAAGGGGACCGTTTGTCAGAATAGTGTTTCCTCCGACCAAAGCATTTATCAGTTTTTCCTGGGAAAGCCCATCAGGAAGAAATGCACAGGTTCGGACCCTTCCTAGTTTGTCGAATTCTCCGCCCGCTCCGCTTCCGGCTATTCCATAGGGTCGCTTACCTTCCAGAAGAAAAGATACCCATCGATCCAATATCCGGCCATTATCGCCCGTAAACGGATCCCCGCCGTTCCATATCTCGATCCCTGTGAGATTTTTGGGTAGGGTATCCCAAGGAGCGTACAGAGCATTATCCGTAAGCATTTCCTCCACGTATGACGCACCTCCTGCCTCTGCCACGGCGGCGATCACCTCCCCTGTGGAAAGTGAATTACCTCTGGGATCGTGAGTTGATTCGATGTATCCTGCGCCGTAAACCAGTAGTTTGCCGTATTGCACCCCGACACCTCCATCATCATGACTGCATATTACCTCTTCGGCAGGTAGGAGTAGGGGTTTCGGGAGTATCCCGTTTTGTGTTTCCATTTTCAGGTTTCTTTCAACGAATGCATTGCTGTTGGAAAACCCAGGGGAAGTGGAATTATCGGTAATGGCGAGCCAATCGAGGCCTATGCAGTTTCCCGCTTTTGAAATTGACTCCAAGGGGGCTCCGAAATCGAACTCGGTATCGGTATAATTGGAATAAGATTGGATCTCACCGAGGTACCAATCAGGAAAACTCGTGAGGTCTTCCTTTTCTATTATCATGTAGCTCGTGCGGGTTTCCTCGCCCCTGATCAATTTAAATACAGCCTCGATCTCGGTGCTGCCCATGTATCCGGGGCCCTTTCCTATAAAATCAGACGGAGAGAATACAACTTCCTTGGTCCAGCTTTCTTGCGATATCATTAGTGGTGCGCCGCTCACAGGAGCACCAAGCTGGGTTGCATTGAAGGTCCGGTTGGAGAGTAATTTACGATCGGAATCATATATAGTGACTTCGATCTCCCGGATCGGGATGCCGATTGATAATGGTTTTTTAGCGACGAGACCGCGGGCCTCATCAGAATCGTGTATTATTAGAAGTACCGGGATATCCTTACCCTTGATTATTCTCCATGGCGCATCTACCACAAACTCGTATGAATCTTCTCCGACACCGTTCTCCTCATACCCCTGGCTCGTCATATTGGCAATACTGAGAACAGATATCATGAAGAGGAATATCATTATCGTGGAAGTGAGTTTATCGTAATAGCTTCCTTTCATATTTCCACCGGTTTATTAAAGCCAGGGTAACAGGTTTTTTTCTGTTTTATACGGATATACGAACTGTCCACATTTTATTTCTATTATTAAATGATTTCTATCATTAAGGGGTGTCGATTTATTTTAATGTATAAAGTAGCTGTTTTTATAGAGATTATCTTCATGATGGAGGAGTTGAAAACAGCCACGGATAACCAATAATTTCCGATTCATGCGACAAAACCTTTTTATACCTCTCATGAAAAAAATAAAATATGATGTCGTTGTTAATAAAATACTGGTGATTTGTGTCCGAATATATAAAAAGATTTTACTGATGTGGCTGCTATTATTTTTCTTATTTCCTGCCGTTATTGTAAGCGACGTCCATTCTAATGTGAGAAGATATCCTCTCGATCATACCACAGGCAACCGAAATGACACCGAACCACCCATTTTGCATATTGATTATACTCCTAATGTAGGTACGACCGGAGGTGAATTGATCTTCTCCGCCAACTTTACAGACAATGTCGGTATTGCATCAGCCAGAGTCAATTACAGCTATGATAACATTCAATTTGAAAATCAGTCTATGAATAATATTGCCGGCAATAGGTGGAATTTCACAATAAATGTTGATATAAACTCCACTAGGATTTATTATTACTTTTATTTCGATGATTCAAACGGTAATGCAAACATTTCAATATCAAAGAACATAACGATAATCGACACGGTTCCCCCGGTAGCCAAGGCAGGTCCGGATATTATGGTGCCTCGGAGCGATAATTTTTATTTGAATGGCAGCAATTCCACAGATAACATAGGCGTAAACAATTACACCTGGTTCTGGCACTGTTTCTGTAATGAGCCAAATTGGGCTTATGGGCCGGTCCCGCTTATTTCCGGGGACCCGGATAATTTGACGGTTTATCTTAATGTAACTGATGAAACGGGTAATTGGGCAACCGATTCGGTGAATATCACAATGATCGATGTCATCCCGCCTGTTGCTTTGGCTGGAGAGGATGAAGTGGTGGTGCAGCATGAAACGGTATTATTCAATGGCAGCCGCAGCGTTGACAATTATGGGGTTGTGAACTATACATGGTCTTTTTTTACAATAACACCGAAAAATATCTTTATGGAATGTTTGCGTATTTCACGTTTCATATCGCTGGTGAATATCTTATAAGCTTAACTGTAGGAGATGCCGCGGGGAATTTTGGCTCAAGAAGTACCGATAATTTCACAGTTACCGTTTTGGATATTACTTCACCGGTTGCGGTGGCAGGAAACGATACCGTTATAGAACAACATCAATCACTAATCTTTAATGGCAGTCTCAGTTATGATAATATCATGATCGCTGATTATACCTGGAACTTTAGTTATAAGAATCGGATGAGGTATCTAAGTGGTTCCACAACGGGATTTAATTTTGATGATGCAGGTATTTACATCATTACGCTGAACGTTACGGATAGTGAGGGGAACTGGGGACAGGATTCATTTCAGCTCAAAGTAAATGATATAACGAATCCCATAGCAAATCCCGGTGCGGATTTCTGGACTGAAAATATCGGTGATGCCGTAAGTTTTAATGCAAGGTACAGTTCGGATAATGTAGGTATTGTAAACTACACATGGAGTTTCAACTACAACGCTACTCTTCATCACTTATATGGTGTCGAGGTAAGTTTCAACTTTTATAGGGTACAAATTATCAATGTTACCCTCACCGTCACAGATGCTGAAGGTAATTGGAATAACAGTATTTGCTCGGTTCGAATTATTGATACGATACCTCCTGTAGCCGCAGCGGGTCTGGATTTGATTGTTGATGCTGGAACCAATGTAACTCTGAATGCGAATGGTACGTGGGATCATTCCCGGATACTTTCCTATGTCTGGGTATTCACCTATGACGATGTTGGCCGGACTCTTACCGGAATTAATGTTGATTTTCGATTTGAAGTAGTGGGTACTTATTCTGTACTCTTGATCGTGAGAGACATCTGGGAGAATGCGGCCACCGATACTGTGACCATCGAGGTCAGGGATCTCTCACCCCCGGTAATAGAAGCCGCTAATGATATGAATATTACATCGGGAGAGACTGCGTTTCTTAATGTAAGTGCCTGGGATAATATTGGAATTACTAAGTACGAATGGAGATTTCAGTATAATGATTCCGAGGAGGTTTTGAATGGGAAATCTGTTTCGTTCCTTTTCAATATTCCGGGAAATTACACCGTAAATCTGTCTGTGCATGACGAGGCCGGTAATACAGCGAAGGGGTTGGTCCGTGTAAATGTGACCACAGTTATCCCGAGTGGGATAAACGAAACCCCTGATGATGACGAAGACCTTGACGATGAGCTGGATGACGACAGCGATAACGATGACGATATTGATCTCGACGACGATGATGGGGTTCCGCAAGGTGCCGATATTGAAAAAGGGTCGAGCCTGCCATGGTTCTGGATCCTCACTATTCTGCTGGTTTTAATAATTATCATCATTTGTATGTTTCTCATCATAAAACACAGATCCGCTGATAAGAGTGAATCCCCCACAGCTGGAAGTATTGAAGAAATGGAATATCCACAACCGAATCTGAGCCTTCCCGAGGATGAAAAACAGGATAAATTATCGTCGGATGAAAGTGAAAAAACGGTATTGGAATCAGAGCAAATCGACAGCGTGCCATCTGAAGAAATTCCACTAGATGATTAGGAGGAAATACCTCAACCACCTCCTGAATTGGAATAGGATAGACCGTTGGGAAATTAGAACCAAGTGATTTATTGATGTGAAGTAATCTTTCTTTAGCGTATTGGATAACGCCGGACCCATTTATTATTTATACGAAAATTTATAACATTATAATTCTCACGGTTGATAATCGTGAAGTAAGCTATATAATTTAATTATCCGATAAACGGTTGTTCGCAACCACCTCCCTCTGGCAGTTGTGAAATCCCCGGGAAATCCCACGGCGAATCCGCCGTCCCGGGGATATGTTTTTAGCTAGAATTTAAGAACAAAGACCCTATGGTTTCACCAAGTATCAATCTGCCGTCTGAAAAAACTATCTCGTTCCATGCCATATCCGAAGGATTTTTTTGTTTTTGGTCTTTTGTGAAAATAGTCAGCATCACTTTGGATGGGAATTGCAATCCTAAAAGGTCCCTTATGGAGGTCCTTCTGTTGCCTTCGTTATCGAGATGCCATAATCCCTCAATACGGTCTAAATTCTTATCGTGTTCATCATTGTAATCCAAAAGAAGAAGTGCAAAGTTTGTGAGCGTATGAACGCGAAAACCCCACCAAATGAGTGGTATCTCCGCGGGCACCGGATCCTTTCCTATACTCAGGATCCTCCGTGTTGTGGGATCGTAATCAACAATCTCGAGAGCCGTTCCGGTTTCATACTTCTTGCTATCTACGGGGCTCGAACTGCATAAAAAACGAGAACCGCATCGGAGTGCAAGAACCGCCGTTACCCCGTCCGCCAATTCCATACCCTTAATTCTCGGTTTTGCCCGCTCGACGAACATTTTATATTTTTCTCTCATACCTTCTTCGAGGGGTTTTGCCGATACCCGAATATTTCCTGTCGGGGGAATGTCAAGTCCTTTCCGTTGGTTATGAATCCCGCTTAGTTTTGTATTTACTTCTTTTTCGGTCATTGCAGTGATGGGATAAGGGCTCGGAGTATTTTAACCTTGCTCTATTGGATGGTATGCGATTCCATGGAAAAGGCTGACTTCAGGAGTAAAATGAGCAAAAGATATATATAAATAAGTTTAAGTGGGGTGCTTGAACGGATGATTATTCCAAACTTACAAAGGCGGAAGTGATACGAATGTCAAAAACACTGGCCGAGGTCAGAACACTCAAGGTTAACAGATATATTATAATCGACAATGAACCCTGCAAGATAGTTGATTATTCAACTTCCAAACCCGGTAAACACGGTGAAGCAAAGGCCAGGCTCGTTGCCATTGGAATATTTGATAATCAGAAAAGAAGCGTAGTCCACCCAGTGACTCATAAGGTCAGTGTCCCCATGATCAACAAGGGAACCGCACAGGTTATCTCCATGACGGAAACAGAAGTTCAATTGATGGATATGGACACCTATGAGATGTTCACAGTGGGGATGCCTGAAGCCCTTAAGGAGAAGATCCAAGCTGGTGAAACCGTACAATATATCGAAGCTCTCGACCGAAAGATGATCACCAGGGCTTAGAGAAATTTTTTGATCTTTTCTATCTGATCCACCTATACTACAGGTATTATTCTCTTATAGATCAAGGGTACCAGAGGTACCGCCAGGGCAAAAGGGTAAATCGCCAGCACCAACAGTTCTATTCTATCAATCATACCCAGAAGCATTACTGGTGCCATCATGTATGAAAAAACTTCAATTGCAGCAAGCGGGTTTAGTATTTTGTCCCGATTAAAATATCTTAAACTGAGATAATATTTCGTAAGATAGAACACGAGAAAGGTGAGTATTACGATAGTTATTAGTTGAAATGCTCGCACGGTTCCGCTTGATGGTATCATTCCCAGGGTGAAAGGAACCAGAATAACTCCCACTTGGGCGGATTTTACGAGAAAGGAATATATGATGAATTTACCCGGGATGTTTATGCGTCCCTGCACAACACGGACCCCCATGCGAAGAGGAGTGGTCTCACCCTTTCCCCTTGGATCGTGATCGCAGTCCTTGAAGGCTCCGGAAATCCCGGTATTATATAAAATTTGGAAGAATGATACAGCTGCCACAATAAATCCCAGCGAGTCCACCTGCCCATGAACCGCCGCATTTCCGCTGAGAACGAAAAAGAACGTCCAACCGCCAAGAAGCATCTCCACATAGGCAAGTTTCTTGCTGTACAAGTTGTATAGAGCCCCGAAGAGGATGGATACCGCGAGTAATCCCACGGATAGAATCTGTCTGAAGAAGAGATAATTGACGGCTAGTGCCATCACCCAGGCGCTTTGGTATATCCAAAAAGCGGTTTTTGGTGATATGCTTCCCTTTACCAGAGGTTTGCTATGCAGTTCAGCGGCGCGCCGATCGATCTCAATATCACGATGCTCGTTCATGGCAAATCCGAAAATATGAACAAGCACACCCACTGTACCAAGCTGAAAGAATATCGACCAATTCATTTCTCCGGTAGCAGCTGCCCCGATTATGGGAATGACTGTTGTGAATCCCACCGAATGGAATTTGATCAGCTTGAGGTATTCCCGGAAATCGCCCATAGTATCACAAAAGTGATGAAAACCGATGCATGATAATAGCCTAATGAATAAAAATTTTAATCACAACGTATGCACGGAGTTCTATAATAACCCCTCTTCTTCCAGCGATCGGATTACCTCCTGTCTGAAACGCCGCTTTCTTACAATGTACTTGTAAAAATAGAATGGTAAGAAGAGCATTATCGAGATGATGGACAAGAAGGCTACACAAAAAGTTACATCGTAATAAGTGCCTTTTTCCTGGTAAAAGACAGAATAACTCAATTTTTCATGAGTACCCACTTTTTCCGCACTGAGAGAAGAGACCTCGATGGAAACTTCCGATATTCGCGAGCGCCACAGAACCGTTGATCTGGGGCCGATGATATCGAAGGTGAAATTTACCGTCTCTCCCGGCTGCACCTTTTCTGTCTTTTTCGTTTCGTATACAAGAGCGAAACCAGTTTCTACGAGACTATCCTGGTTCATGAACTTGACCTCAAACCAATCTTCCCCATTCCCGTCATTTTTCACCTGCAGCGTATATTGTCTTTGTTCACCTGGGTATCCCGTGACAAAAGAATGAGGCGAATTGATCCTCACCATTGAATACTGTGCTGTGACGACGGTCAATGTGAACGGCTCATCTATATATCCGCTGGTTCCCGGATTGATCTGCCACTGTCCGCCCAGTTTGATCCGGTACATGACATTCTTGATTTCGAATGGAGGGCAGCGGACCGTAACCGTCACATCGTTTTCCTGGACTGTGGGATCGAAAATGATGGTCGGCTCGGATATGGCCGCAACCCATATGCTGGGTAAGGTTGGGTCGTCATTAAAAATTTCATAAGAAAGATTGACCAATACCTGACGTCCCTGAGGAATGAAAGTTGTTATTCTTGCTTTCCCCTTGAACTGCACCATGCACGGATCCCCAGGACCTACCTGTATCGATTGGACCGCTGGATCGAAATCAAATTCAATGTATACTTTTTCGAGTTCCTGACCTGCCGCCGATGGTGAGTTATATATTGGGATAACTGATAGCAGGACAATCAGTCCTAGAAACGAATAAAAATATTTGTACGGTCGTTTCCCGAAGGATCCCCCAATTCCATCCATTGCGTTATCACCCTTAAAAATTCCATTCATCATCCATGGGTCTTTCATCCCTATCATCATAATCTGAATATGAATTATTCTCATCATCACCGTAATCGTCGAAATCCGCCTGCTGTTGAGGTTCGAAATCAGGCTCCATCCTGGGGGATTTCTCTCTTGGGGGTCGTCGCTTCCTCCTTGGTCTCTTGCTGCTTCCGAAGAATCCTTCCGGTCTGTAGGCGTATTCTCCCTGGATAATGGATAATAGTTCTTCGATGGCACGTCGGTCTCCCTTTCTTTCCTCGGCCATGGCCATTACGAGGTTGTAATGTTCTTCCTCGGTTATACCCATGGTACGGCGCTGGACGTCCAGCATTCCCTTTTCATCTTCGCTGATATGTCCGTCCACCAGCGTCTGGTCAACGGCCATCTTGTATGCACTCAGGTCCTTCTTGTGGTATTTCTTTTCTATCTTCAGGTTGATCCTTCTTCTCCTGTCTATCTTGAAAAAGATACCCATGATAACCATGAAAACGCTGGTGCCCGTGGTGACATATATGCCGTTCTCAGCCTTTACAGTGGTGTTCGTAAGCATTGCCATCTTGTCATTCATCTCGTTAACGGTATCGATCATCTCGGTCATATCCTTCTCGTTATCTCCGTCATCATCGTCACCCCCATCGTCTTTTTCTTGGCCATCGTTTAAACCTCCCAGTGGAGTATCGTCGTCTTTATCGTTTATACCATCATCATCCGAATCCTTCTTCATGGGGTCGCTGTAAGGCATCTCAAGAACCTCTTCACCGTCCAGAAGACCGTCTCCATCCGAATCCGAGATGTTCATATCCGTACCGAACATCTCCTCGAACTGGTCCATCAATCCATCCTCATCGCTATCCTTGAGATCCAATTCACCAAGACCGGGGATCTTCATGTTTCCAGGCATCACTCCCTGTAAGAGAGATCCCATCAGAATCATCAGTATCAGATATGTTCCCGCCGTAACAAAGAGGGTCGATCCCATAAAAACGGTGGGCCTCCCGACTATGGAATATATGAGGCATAAAAGAGCTAGGATCAGGATCAAATAGACACCCATAAAAAAGTAACTTAGGATTTTGGATTCCGAATTTCGGACCAGATCCATGGCCGAATAAGTACCGGATGCACCCAGGAGTTCCTTACCGTTTATGGTGGCCCATGGGAGGTAGAGAGAAATGATGAGAACCAGGACACCAATAACACCAAGAACCCTGATAGGGATTGTCATTTTAGTTTTTATCATATTATCCAAGACAACTGATATATAGTGGATAATATAAATATCTTTATTCCAAAATGCAAAGATAGAAGTTGGAATTCTCAAAATAATTATGGCACAGGTGTTCTCCTTTGAAGCGGCTCGTCATAACAGGTGCAGGCAATCTCGGACTGGCTTTGTATGATCATTTTAAAACGGAAACTACTTACGAACCGATATTGGTGGCAAGACACTCGCCTGCATCAAACAAGATAAACTACGTTACCGGTGATATTACCCTGCCCGATTCCATGGCAAGAATGTTCCACGAAGTCACACCGGATGCGGTAATTCATACTGCAGCCCTGACGGATGTGGATCTATGTGAGAAAGAGCCGAAAAGAGCTTATACCGTCAATGTGGAAGGAACCCGAAATCTTGCACAGTTGTGCAAGGGTGAAAAGATCCCATTGATTTACGTTTCCACGGATTATGTTTTCGATGGTAAAAAGGGGAATTACACCGAGAGAGATATTCTAAATCCTGTCAATGTCTATGGGAAGACCAAGTTAGAAGGGGAAAATGTAGTAAAAGAGATGAAGGGGGTTGAATGGAACATAATAAGAACCTCATATCTTTTCAATTATTCCTGTACAAACTATGATTTTATCTCATATGTGTTTCATGGATTGACTCAAAGAAAGAAAATGAAAATCGATGATTTTCGCATTGTGAAACCCACTCCTTGCAGTTCTCTGGGTGCACCCATAGGTCGAATATTATTCAATGGTAAACGGGGTGTATACCACCTCACCGGCAGGGATGTAATATCTCCTTATGATCTTGCTATAAAGTGCTCTTTGATATCGGGATATGATCCCGGTTCGATCGCAGTAAGGGGGCGATGTGGAGAAGGGGTACAGAGACCTTTGATATCTACGCTCAATACTGAAAAGGCCGAAAGGGATCTGGATTTCACACCACCTGAATTGGATGACTATCTTGAAGCTTATTTTAAAATGCGATATGCGTGATTCTCTGTTATATTCTAAACGACGGTTATATTGATAGCTGATAAGTGTTCTTCTTCAAACATGGTCGCAAAATCCCCGAACGGCTTCAAGGTAATCGACGAGATAGTACGGGACCCATTTTTCAACAACAAGGTAATCCACGTTGAGACCATAGCTTCTCAGGAAGGAACTACGATATCATCGGATCAGCTTTCAGGTGTTTTGGATAAAAGAATTTTGGACACCATGGAACAAAGAGGTATCAAGGCTCTTTACAGGCATCAATTCGAGGCAATCTCATCTGTGATCGATGGTAAAGATGTTGTGGTTGCAACACCTACAGCCAGCGGTAAGACCCTGGTCTATAATTCCTGTGTCATCAATTCTTATCTGAAGGATCGAAGTTCACACGCTCTTTATATCTTTCCACTTAAAGCCCTTGCCCAGGATCAGCTGAAAAACCTGTATTCTCTCTCGGATATACTGGATCTGCCACATCGCCGGGTCGCTGCGATATACGATGGCGACACAACCGGTTACCAGAGAAAGTCCATCAGGCAGGATCCACCTGGTATAATAATGAGCAATCCCGACATGCTGCACCTGTCTTTTCTTCCGAATCACATGGCATGGGAAAGTTTCCTTAAAAACTTGAAATTTATCGTTGTGGACGAGGTGCACACTTACAGGGGGATATTCGGATCCAACGTTGCCAACGTTTTCAGGCGGTTGAACCGGATACTGAAAAATCTGGGGGCAAATCCAATTTATATTTGTACTTCGGCCACAATGGCCCATACGGGTGAATTCACCAATTCGCTCCTTGGAAGAGAGTTCCGTGTCTATTCCGAGAATTATGCACCTTCTCCCAAAAAGAATTTTATTTTTTTGAATCCTTCGCATGACTCTGGCTATCATGGTACATCGGTATCGGCAGGGACCACCACTACCAGGCTTCTCGCAAAGTTCGTACAGGCCGGGATCCGGACCATATGTTTTACCCAATCCCGAAAGCAGGCGGAACTCGTGGCAAAATGGGCAAGAGAGTCATTGCCCCCTGAACTCCGGGGAAAGGTGGAATCCTACCGGGCAGGATACCTGCCGGAAGAGCGGAGAAACATCGAGGCAAGAATGGCATCCGGCAATTTACTGGGCATTGTATCAACCTCGGCACTTGAACTTGGTATCGATATCGGATATCTCGACAGCTGTATACTTCTCGGTTATCCTGGAACACTCATATCAACCTGGCAGAGGGCCGGACGGGTAGGAAGAACCAGAAAGAAAGAGGATGCATACATATCCTTCGTTGCGGGGCGGGATGCCCTGGACCAGTATCTTGTGAACCATTCTGAAGATTTTTTTACGCGGCGATGGGAAAAGGCGGTGATAGATCCCGACAATCCCAATATCCTGAATCCGCATATTCTCTGCGCTGCAAAAGAATCGCCTGTAAGCGAGCATGAAATAGGTTCCAACTCACTGTTTCCACTTACGTCCATCTTCAAACTAAAAGGAGAACACCAATTACGAAGGATTCCTGACGGTAATTTATTGACCACGGATATTGCAAGGCCACACCGGCGGGTAGACATCCGCAACATGGGATTCAATTTTCAGATCGTGAGAGAGGACGGGTCCCAGCTGGGAGATATCGATAACAGGCGAGTGTTCCATGAATGTCACCCTGATGCAATATATTTACACCAGGGGGAGAATTACATTGTCAAAGATCTGGATCTCCTGGCGCACAGGGTTACCGTTGCAAAGATCAATTCACCGAATCATACCTCACCCATGGTGGAAAAGAACATCAGTGTGGTCCGTGCGCTCCAAGGGAAGAGATACGGTCCTTTGGAACTTTTTTTCGGAGATATCAAAATCGAGGCGCAGGTTATTGGATTTTACGAAAAATCACCGGGCCCCAAGAGTCATGTAATACGGGAAGAAGAGTTCGAAAGACCCATGCCAAAACAGGTGATTACCACCAAGGCCGTTTGGTTTACTGTTCCCTTCGAGTTGGCCGGTTCTATTCGGGAAAAATTCGGTGGTGAGAGTTGGGAGACCGTTCTCGCTCCATCCCCACTTGTGATTACTGAAGCATTCGCAGGAGCCATTCACGCTGCCGAGCATAATCTTATCTCCATGCTACCTGTATTCGCCATGTGCGACAGGTGGGACGTTGGAGGATTATCCACCGCCATGTCTCCCGATACATCCAGGCCATCGATATTCGTTTACGATGCCATAGAGGGGGGGGTGGGTTATGCCCAGAGAGCCTACGAGATGGCCTTAGAATGGTCTTCTTCCTCCTTTAGGTCGCTGCGGGAATGCAAGTGTGCGGAGGAGAACGGATGCCCCTCTTGCATTCAGTCGCCGAAGTGCGGCAATAATAATACCCCGCTGCACCGGAAGGGGTCTGAGTTGGTGATGAATTATATTTCACAACAGCTCCTGGAAAATGAAGGCGAAGCGATAAAGATCACACCTAGCAATGGAATTGTGGAGTGCAAAGATGACCAAAGTGATATGCCTGTAGAACCAACGACAACAAAAGGAGAAATCGGAGTTGGAAACGGCGATAAGATTGATGCACTTCTCAAAAAGGGAATTGTGATTTTCGATCTCGAAACAAAACATCTGGCCCATGAGGTTGGGGGATGGAGTAACATTAAGGATATGGGCGTGTCGGTGGCGGTTACTTATAATACCGCCAGCAAAGAATATTCGATTCATTCTGGTGATGGAGTAAAAACAATGATCAATTTGTTGTATGAAGCTCCCATGGTGGTGGGTTTCAATCTCCATAATTTTGACTGGGAGGTGCTGGAAGGATTCGAAGGATTCGATCGGACCCGTATTAAGGCTCTGGACCTGTTCAGCGTCATCAAGAAGACAACTCGGAGAAAAATAGCCCTGAATAACCTGGGCAAGTGTAACTTGGGAATGGAAAAGACAGGAGATGGTTTCAAGGCGGTCAAGTGGCATCGAAGTGGAGAGTTCGAAAAATTGAGCAATTACTGCAAGCGGGACGTGGAGATCACCTATAACCTGTTCTTGCATTTACTGAGGTACGAAAAAATAAAATTTGAGGTTCCGGAATTCGAGCATGTGATAGAGGTGGATGTGGACATTTGGGATGAGATAAGGCATATATTATGATGATGGAAGGAGATTTCACTCGTACTATAATCTGGATTGAATGGGAAAGGTGGAAAAAAATGATTGTTGTGCGAAAATCCTTGGGAATGGAACTAAGTGAAACGATTATTTTATATACTAATAAACGCATTAATTTAATTATTGGGTGTTCAGTATGCAGGCCATTAGGATTTATCTGGATGTGGGAGATGATGGCATGGTATCACTACCGGCTCTCCATCAGTTCCGCGGAAAAACAATAGAAGTAGTCATAATTGAGACTGATGAATCAAGCGACACTTTATTAATGGCATCTGAGAGCAGTGTGGAATTCTGGGATAATCCGGTGGATGATGCGGCGTGGAACAATGTATAAGCAGCGTGATATCGTTCTAATTCCTATTCCTTTTACTGACCTTACGAGTACCAAGAAACGACCTGTGGTGGTTATTTCTAACAATGGATACAACGAAAATAAGGAAGATTTAATTGTTGCTGCGATTACGTCGAATGTTGTATGGGACAAATATGCAATACCGATCACGGAGAAAGACATGGAAGGTGAGACCTTACCCCGACCAAGTATTATTAGGGTAGACAAAATATATACGTTGAACCAGGTGATTGTTCTCAAGAAATTCGATATTCTAAAGAAAGAAATATTTGAAAAAATCCGATCTAAGATCCAGTTATTGTTCTCCTCTTCGTAGTAAGGTAGTTATTGAGGAGAATTCTTCTTTAATCCTAGAATTTTTTTCCGATTGATTGAAAAAAATATGATTCTCGTGCAATATTTATGGTATTGATATAATGACTGGCAGCAACAGTATTTCAGGACAGCAGAATCGTGATAAAATAATACCGGTGGAACTATCCAAGTCGATCGCCGCTGAGCTGGACGAGCTGGTGGAAGTACGGGAAAAAATACTAAAAAGAACCCGAAAGATCACCCAGCTTTCATCGAAAATTATCAACGACATCCATAACTCAAAGAGTGAACATGATAACGTAGACGAATTGAGGAAGATGGTGTCGGAGCTTGGTGAACTTTGTAAAGAACATCCTAGAATTACTCACGCACCTTACGTTGACAGCGCTCTGGGTGAGTACTGCGAGGCCATGTTATTTCTCGCTCTTGTGAAGGGTGATGTAATACCTTCACCCGAGGAGCTTACTGTGGATTCGATTCCATATTTACTGGGAATGGGGGACGTGGTGGGAGAGCTTCGGCGTTATATTCTCGGGTACCTGAAAGATAATAAGATTGATCAGGCAGCATATTTTTATGGTAAAATGGAATCGCTCTATAATTTTCTCGCCAACTTTCATTACCCGAAGGCCGTGGTGGACATACGGAGGAAAAAGGACGTTGCCCGGTCGCTTATGGAAAAGACCTTGGGAGAGCTGGTGGTTGCACGCTCGAATCACGATTTGAGTGAAAGGATGAAGGAAATTGGGAAGGATTAGTTGCATAATAACACGGTGAATTTCGTATGGTACAGTCAACCCCAAAATCTATTACACTCTACCATCCATCCAACGACCATGCGACGCTTTCGGTTACGGGAGCGGGGTGCGCTCTCCACTGCAAGCACTGCGGGCGAAAATATCTCGAAAACATGCTTGACGTTTCAACACCTGACAGATTCCGAAAGGTCATCGCAGAGCTCCGGAAAAAGGGAATAAATGGAATTCTTCTCAGCGGGGGATGCGACTCAATGGGAAAGGTTTCCTTTGCCCACCTTTATGACGAGATAGCAGAATTGACAAGCGGCTCCGGCATGTTCATTAACATACATACCGGCCAGATCGATCAAACTGATGCCGAAATGCTATACGACCTGGGAATAAGGAACATCTGTCTGGACGTAGTAGGGGACAGAAGCGTCATTAAGGACGTTTACGGATTGGACGTGGATGACCCCGGCAGTTCTCTAGAATCGCTGGTGGAAGCTGGATTTACCGATATAATACCACATATCACCGTGGGACTCGACGGTGGAAAGTTGGGCCATGAGATGAAATCTTTACAGCTGATAAAGGAGAAACTTGGGAGTCCGGAGAAATTGGTTTTTCTATCACTTATTCCAACCGAGGGTGCTGTCTTTTCGGATGCCGGGACTGTAAGTACCAATGATATGTTAGCGATTATTCGATGTGCAAAAGATATTTTTCCTGATACGGAATTGATACTGGGGTGTATGCGGCCGCATTATTCGGGTGATGATATAATGAAAATGATCGGGTTGGGTCTTACAGGTGTGGTGAATCCCTCGCACAAGGTTGAGGAGGAACTAGGAGGGGGGGACGAATATAAAATAATAAAAAGTACCAGCTGCTGTAGTTTTTGATTCTTGGTTGATTTCCATTAATTTCTGTAAAGTGTCATTGATATAAATACTAAAAAATTATACCGCATTAAATATATATAGTACGGCTCACTTGTTTTAGTATTAATTTCATATAAAAAAGATGGAGGAATAATGTGAAAAAAATACTAGCAATTCTCATAATAATGGCACTTGTTACAATCTCTATAGTGGGATGTATAGATGAAGAAAAAGATGGGGACGAAAAAATCGATAGTGAAAAAGCAAATGATGATTCGATCTCTGTTGTTGAGGATTCAACAAATAATCAAATTGATGTTCTTCTTAATGATGATGCTTACAGCGGGGATGATCTGGACATTATCGGTGTAACACAACCATCAAATGGTATAACAACGTTTACCATTGACTACGTATTTTTCACACCAGTTCCTGATTATAATGGTCTGGACCATTTTTATTATTCGATTACCGACAATAATGGTGGAACTTTTAACGCTACAGTAAATATAACAATAACATCTGTAAATGATACACCTATGGCAAATAATGATAATGTGTTCATAATTGAAGATTCAATTAATAATCTAATAGATGTACTGGCAAATGATACTGATATCGATGGAGACAATCTTGCCATTCAATTTTTAACTGAACCAGATCACGGTAAGGCTTCTATAGATGGTGCATTTGTGTCTTACACACCCGTTCCTGATTATAACGGTTCTGATCAATTTAACTACAATATAAGCGATGGAAAGGGCGGCAACGATACAGCAACAGTTTATATTGATATTTTAGGTGTTAATGATCCTCCAAATGCGGTTATAGATATGGTAACTATAATCGAAAATTTATCAAACAACAAACTAGATGTATTATCCAATGATTACGATTTAGAGGGAGATTCGTTAACAATTGTTTCGGTTGGTGTTCCTAATCATGGTTTTGCCTCACATGATAATAAATACGTGTATTATTCACCGAATGTCAATTATACGGGCGCGGACCAGTTTGATTATAAGATAGATGACGGGAATGGTGGCTTTCATGATTCTATCGTTTATGTAACTATAGTACAAATCCCTCGGATCGCATATACGAATGGCACTGGAGATGGAAATGAAAAATTGATCATTTCTAATGCAGACGGCACGGAACCAATAATAATCGAAGAAGGAAATTTCAATAAATATAATAAATACATCGCGTGGTCTCATGATGGTTCAAAACTTTTGTATAATTTTGCAAACAAGACAACTATAATTACCAATCCGAATGGAACTGTTAAAACACATATTGGAAAAGGTATAAAGCATCAATGGTCTCCTGATGATTCAATAATTGCTTTCGAAAGAACGGTGGTGGCATCACCAACGGATGCGAAAGAATATATTTTTGTTGTGAATTCCGATGGAACGAATGAAACGAAGTTATGTTTGGGTGAAGATCCAAAATGGTTGTTTGATGGGAAAAATATCTTATTCAAAGAGTATTCCAATTATGATAATTATTTGGAATATGGAGTAATAAATATGGATACCTTGGAAGAAAAAACGATTATTGATGCGACTGATTTCCCACCATATTTGTCTCCTGATAGAACATTACTTGCGTATTGT
>CAYFHS010000045.1:0-29397 GCA_964342815.1 uncultured archaeon
TAAGGGGAGTTATGCGATGTTTTCACGATATTCGCCCAAAAAAGACAAACCAAAAAAATAACAACCCGCGTTAGTCCTACTCACTTCGCCAATATCCCTTCCGCCTTTCTCACCGCCTTGTCCACCTTCGCGAAGACCCGCATCAGTCCAGGGCTCTTATTATTTGAATGCTAAGCGCAAGGTGTGGAATGTCGATCAACTGATAACACTCTATCAACAAACGAATACAAACATACATAAAGTATTAAGCGATAGTAAATGGGATGGCCGGTCAAATAAGTAAAACCACTCCCTCGTTCTCATGGGACTTCAGTTATGAGGATTACGAGAAGTTCTTTCATAGCTATCATAACCTGATGGGTTTCAAGATACAGAACATCCTTCTTGTTTCCAGCCCTTACGACGCCTTCATACTCAATGAGGACGGACGGCTATCCGAACAGATAATAGAAGAATACCTGGAACTTGGTCTCTCCTCGGCGCCAAGACTCTACAGCGTCCCTTCCGGAAAAAGGGCTCTACAGGAATTAAAGAAAAGAAAATACGATTTAGTTATTACTATGAGCCAGATATTCGACATTGACCCGGCTGAATTCGGCAGAAGAGCGAAGAAGCTTCGACCGGGGGTTCCTGTTGTACTTCTTGCCACCGATAATATCACAGTTGCGAACTATCAGGTTCCGGGAGATCACAGCAGTTTCGACAAGGTCTTCCAATGGCTGGGCGATTCGGCTCTGTTCCTTGCAATCATCAAGTATTTCGAGGATATAAAGAATGTCGACAAGGATACCAAGGGAGCAAACGTCAGGGTCATTGTCGTCGTGGAGGATTCGGCAAGATATTATTCCTCCTTTTTACCCATAATATACAAAGAGGTAATGCAGCAGACCAAAGCATTGGTCTCCGAAGGTCTGAATGAGCACGAGAAGAGGGTCCGGAGGCGAAGGAGGCCGAAAATATTGCTGGCCGAGACCTTCGAAGAAGCCTTGAGAGAATACAAAAAATATCACAAGTACATTCTCGGCATCATCACTGATATCTCCTTTGAGAGGAACGGAGAGAGATGTATCGATGCGGGATTTCAATTCGCGGAGAAACTCGACAAAAACATACCTGTTCTCTTCCAATCGTCCGATGAAAAACATTCCGAGCGTGCAAGGGTAATGCAGCATCCGTTCCTCAACAAGAATTCTCGGACTCTCCTCCGTGATCTGTCGGATTTCCTCACCCAGGAACTGGGATTCGGAGATTTCATATTCCGCATGCACGATAGCACCGAGATTGGAAGAGCGGCAGATCTGAAGGAACTGGTGAAGCTCATCAGGGAAGTACCCCCAGAATCGCTTCGTTTCCATGAGAAGCGATTCCAATTTTCCCGATGGTTGTTCGCCAGGGGAGAGTTGGACCTCGCAACGAAGATACGCAAAAAGAAGTTCTCGGATTTTGAGTCAGTAGACGAGATGAGAGACTTTCTCATAAACGGGATCGAGAAGACGAGAAAAAAGAGACAGACCGGCATCATTACTGATTTTTCGCAGCAGAGCTTTGAGTTCGAGAGGTCTTTTACACGGTTCGGCAGAGGTTCGCTCGGTGGAAAGGGAAGGGGGATCGCTTTTCTCTCGGCCATGCTTCGCATGAGCAAGATCAACAAAATACTGCCCGAGTTCAACATCCGCATCCCCGATACGCTCGTAATAACCACGGAAGAGTTCACCCTCTTCGTCCGGGAGAACGGGCTGCATGAGATTGTCCATATCGATTTTTCCGACCGGGAGATGGCCCATCACTTCGTATCGGGATCATTGAGAGATGAGTTGAAGAAAGCTCTCTTGAGGTATCTGAAGCATGTCCGGGTTCCATTGGCCGTGCGCTCATCGAGCCTTCTTGAGGACTCACTCCATCAGCCCTTCGCAGGTATTTATTCGACATATCTATTAGCAAACAACAACGAGGATATTGAAAAGAGATTGGAGCAGTTATGTTCCGCGATAAAGCTGGTTTACGCCTCGACCTATTACCACGATGCCCAAACATATATTGACAGCACGTCCCAGAAAGTGGAAGAGGAAAAGATGGGTGTAGTGATACAGAAATTGGTAGGAGATGTTCATGGTGATAGGTTCTATCCTCTGTTTTCGGGTACGGGGGTATCGCGTAATTATTATCCTCTCCCTCCTCTGAAAAGAGATTCGGGTATTGTCTCTGTTGCCATCGGCCTCGGTAAGATGGTTGTAGACGGGGGTAAGGTTCTAAGTTTTTCCCCTGAAAATCCAAAGGTTTATCCAGGGTTCTCCACAACTGAGGAAATACTTCAAAATTCTCAACGACAATTCTACTGCGTTGATCTGGCCCACAGGGATTTTGATCTCACAGAGGGAGAAGATGCGACACTTAGGATCGTGAACATCTCCGATGCTGAAAAGGACGGAATACTGGAGCTTACTGCCAGTGTCTATAACCCAAATGATGACATTATTCGGGATGGACCGTACCATGAGGGGTCAAAGGTCATAACCTTTGCCGGTATTCTGAAATATGAGAGGTATCCCCTGGCAAGTATTCTCCGAAACCTTCTTGAGATCGGTTCCAGAAGTCTTGGGGGTTCCGTGGAGATCGAATTCGCGGTTTCGTACGGACGCGAAAATAAACTTGAATTCCACATCCTCCAAATACGTCCCATTATATCCAACAAAGAGAAGAGCCAGGTCTTGATAGAGGAATCGGAGAATAAAAATGGGATCATCATCTTTTCGAATAAGGCCATGGGTAACGGGTTGATTGATAACATTTCCGATATTGTCATGGTTCTCCCCTCAGAAATGGATAGAACTCAGACCCAATTGATAGCCCATGAGATAAGCGAGATAAATTCAACTATGAAAAACAGACCATATATCCTTCTGGGACCGGGAAGATGGGGCAGCTTCGATCGATGGCTGGGAATACCTATCAGATGGAGTCAGATATCCCGGGTTGGAGCCATTGTTGAGGCGCCCATGCCGGACATTGACGTCACCCATTCACACGGTTCTCACTTCTTTCACAATATATCCGCCATGGGAATCCCCTATCTGAGCGTGTCTGACAGTTCTTCCGAAGATAGAATAGATTGGGAATGGCTGAGAAAATTGAAGGTCGAAAAGAAAGGCCGTTTCGTCAGGCACGCCCACCTCGAAAAACCGCTGATAATCAAGGTAAACGGCAAGGATGGGAAAGGTATTGTGTTGATAAGTGAGGGATCTAATTCATCGTAGTATCGGATAATACCTCACCCGCTGACCGTATCGTATCCGGCTCCTTCCCATTCCACAAAGCTTCCGAAATCATATACTTCCATAAAACCCAACTCATTCATAATCTCAAAAGTCTGACCGCTACGATTTCCACTTCTACAGTAAATAACGTACGTGCCGTTCTTGTCCAGTTTATTCAGTTCGTTCCTGAAGGTCTCACTGTAGAAATCGATGTTGATTGAATCATTCAACCGGCCGTCTTCGAACTCATTCGGGGTTCTGACATCCAGAATAATTAAATTAGAATTTTCATTAATAATTTCATTGGCCCGGTGAATAGATATTTTTTCGAGGATACGGCCTGTATCGCTTTGATTTCTATCAGTACCCTCTTCGTCTATCAAGACATACGAGATGGCTCCTATGACGATTGCCATCAGGATCACGACTGAGAATACTATGAAAAATTTATTTCTCCTTTCCATTTTGAGTGCTCCCAATCTGAATAAAAAAAAACGCTCTTCGAGTTTCCTCAATTAGCCGAGGAAATCGGGGGTTGAATTTTTCCCTCTATGGAAACTGAAGAGCGGCCTTCGTTACCGGATCTTTATTCAAGCCTAACACCCAAGATTCGTTGGACGACCTTCCAAATTAATCAGGTTATACCCATCTTGATAATGATTCAATATTCAACGCTGTGATCATCCGCCGAATCGATTTGCTCATTCCCATTCATTCCATGTCGGTGTGTAAATGTCCTTCCCGTAAATTCTTCGCTGCCGGAGGTGAAGTTCGCAGCTTCAATGTGTCCAAATAACTGAAGAGTGAGCAAAACACCACCAATGATTTGTATTTGAGGCCTCATCTTTTTATTCCACAGCCCCGAAGGCAATTGTAATAATGTTTTAACTCATATATATGGTTTACTTTGTAATTGTTACAAACTGATAATAGTTACAGGTCCATTTCGGATCCATTACATTTTTTTTAATTGCTCATTACTGCCGGCCCTATTAATGGTTTTAACATCCGCCTCTTCGTTCATGGCCTCACCGGAACCCAACTTCTTTTTCACTGCCAGAAACGCCACCACTCCGCCAAGGATAACTACTAAGATCACGAGCACGATCAGCACGGTAATTCCCGCATTGGACACCTCGTTATCTCCCACATCGGAGATGCCTTTTCCATCATCCTTACCGTCTGCCCCGGGAGCATACAGCCCTTCGACCATAACTATATCTATATTTTCCGTTACCTCCATGCGGGTCATTGCGTCTTCGAAGTTCCCGTCGCCGTCTTTGTCAATTTCCGCCAGAACCCCGGTTCTGTCGCCGTTCTTGATCAGGTTCCAGTCAATACTGTATCTGTGGGCACTACCCATGGAAATGACCACTCGATTCTCGGGATCAGTAGTGCTCACCTGATAACTGTTCTCTCCGTCGAAGTAGATTATTTCCAGTCCGTAAGGCCAATTATACGGGTTGTTGAACGGGTACGATCCCAATTCGTAAGAAAGGCTGTGGAGGTTCTGCGAGCCATCGTCATATATTACAAAAGCCGTCTTCCATCCGGAATTCATGATCCATTCCGCAATTTCCTCACCCATGGTATTCTTAGGTTGGGAGCTCTCGTATCCGACCTTCTGATTGTTTTGCGTGTTCTCAACCATTAAACCGGACCAGCCGATCATTGCAACGAAAATAAATTCCGTATCGGTTCGGACTGCCCAATCTTCAATTATATCTTTTTTAACGAACCAAACCCTCTCTCCGGGGACCTCTGAAGGTGGAACACCGCCACTTCCACCAGGATCGTCAGGGTCAAGGGTCAGGTTGACATAGGCATGTATACCCTGGAAATTTGTATCCCAGCCGCAGCACACCACATCCGTCTTGCCGTCCAGGTCCATATCATCCATGGCCATCCCTACCGGAACTTCATCGGGCAAGCCGTAGCCCGCTCCCTCCCAGGAATAGGAATCTACTTCCGAAATGCTTCCGGAATTTGACCAGACCTGCAGGGCCGAGCCGATGTCCAGTTTCCCGTCATTGTCCATATCATACACTGCAAGCTGATAATAGGTACCTGATGAAGGCAGGCCGTTGCTCACATCCATCCACCATGTGCTTCTACCGCCGGAATTGCCGTTTCCCAGGTAGGCTCTGACCCCATTCTTTTTGGAAGCTATCAGGTCGAGGTTTCCATCTTCGTCAAGATCTCTTAATTCAACGTCCCATACAATCCCGATATCGGCTATAGCGGTCCCGCTGTGAGCCTCGGTCCAGGAAATATCGCCGGTCTCACTGCAGGTAAATATCTGGATTCCGGGGCCTTCCTCCATACCTGCCACAATATCCAATCGACCGTCATGGTTCACATCGGCCAGTTCGATTCCGCTGACGTGATGAATGGATTCGGGTATTCCAGAGCTGGCATCCGTCCAGTTCAGAGTCCCGTCGACATGACTGCCTTTCCAGATGTTCAAACCGTAGGCGCCCCCTGCCACGATGTCCAGGGATCCGTCGCCGTCTATATCGCCACAGTCCACGCCGGACCAGCTGCCGTAGAGTTCAGGCCCCTCTGCCCTGGTCCAGGACATTTGTCCGCCTTCACCGCCATTTCCAAGATATATTCTTATTCGACCCTCGAACTGGTGGCTCAACCACTCGGCTGCCACTATGTCTGGGTTTGAATCGCCGTTAATGTCCACGATCCGGGTTTCCGAGTGAGTGGCGTGGAAATCCTCATCGATGGGTATTGGCAATCCATTTGATTCATTTACGAATGAGGTCCCATTCCGGTTAACGTATACATGAAGACCACCGGGAGCCCCCTCAAAATAGCCGCCCCTGCCGGCACCGCTGGCAATGATGTCGGGATAGGTGTCATTGTTCACGTCCCCAAGGGTTATGAAATTGTAGTTGCCAGCGTCCGGAAGTCCTTTGAGTGCCAATGAGCGGTTCCCGCCGCCTTCTGCCCGAATGTTACGGAAAATGAAAGGGAGGGAAGCCAGGGATGAGAATACTAACAGTGCGGCCACTATGATTATTGAGCTTGGATTGCTGGTTCTCATTGCACAGCCTCTAATCTTAATTACTGGACCTCTTTCTTCTTCAGCTTGAACACGGACAACACTGTCAA
Source organism: uncultured archaeon (assembly GCA_964342815.1). Classification (GTDB taxonomy): domain Archaea; phylum Thermoplasmatota; class Penumbrarchaeia; order JASLWR01; family JASLWR01; genus JASLWR01. The sequence continues at coordinate 6,378 of CAYFHS010000045.1, forward strand.
GCCCGCAGGGATCAGCGTCCAGATCAACCAGGAGGTCACCTGCGAATAATAGTTGGTTAAAGGAATCGAAGCCAGCTGGAATCCCTGATCGGGTTCATCAAGGGACACTCCGAGATCATGGGTGCCTGCAAACAATCCCATCTGCTCCTGGAACGTGGGCGTAAGATCGATTCCCGCAGCCTCGGTAAATGAGATGAATATATTTCCCATATGATACCCCGGATCAAAATAATAGAGGTGATTATCCACATAGAATTCCGAAAAACCGGACCTGATTATATAGAATGCAAGATATATCACAATGACAAGTGCCGCAGATATTATCATCACCAGCACGCGCTTTTTCGAGACGGTGGATAGTACAAGGGGAATGGTACCGAAGACGACTGCCACGAACAGTGTAAAGAGCAGCAGTATCGGTATATACGGAATCAGGTCCCACATGACCGATAGGTGGGCTCCCGAGACCGTCACCAGCACGTATATGGTAATAAAGATAGCTATAATCTCCATGACCGCCACGAACAGAAGATATGCCAAGAACTTTCCAAGTATAACTTCCCACCTGCGAATGGGTCTTGTAATGAGCGATAAAAGCGTGCCGCGGCTGTCCTCGCCGGCAATGAAATCCGATACTATCCATGCTGCAAAGAAGGCCAGAACAATTCCGCCTACCCAGAAATATACGGTGAAAAAGAGAACGTCCTTGAGCATGATGGCCTGAATATCCAGTGGATAACTGTCCACATCAGTTGCATAAGCGGAGATAACCGGAAGGATGATGGCCGCAACAAGAAAGATTAGAGCCCGGGGTAAACTCAATATTTTCTGTAACTCCCTTCTGGCGATTATGTGGAACCGCGATCCGGATCTCTCCGTCCCTTTATTATCTGTTTCACTCATGGGGCCCACCTCCCTTCCCATTCTCATTTTTTTCGGAAACCGAGCTGAGGAAGATATCCTCAAGCGATACATCCCGCTTTTTAAATGACATCATCACGGCCTTTGATTTATAGACAATTTCGGTAACTGCTTCCTCGAGAACATCATCCTTCTCTGAAACCACCTGTATCCTATCTTCATCGTCGATCCATGCACGCTTGACATATTGAAGCCGCTTTAATTTTTTCAATATCAGATCATTTTTAGATGTTTTCAGAAGAAAATGGTTCCCCGCCAGCTGCTCCTTGATGACGCCGACATCGTCCGAGAGGATTATCTCCCCATTGTTTATGATGGTAACGGTATCGGCCAGTTTTTCAACTTCCCCCAAGATGTGGCTACTGACAAAGACCGTCAATCCCCTGTCGTGTACCAGTTCCAGAATATGCTCGATCATTCCGGCACGGCCGATTGGATCCAGATTTGCCGTGGGTTCGTCCAGAATAAGAATTTCGGGATCGTGAATCAGTGCCTGGGCAAGAGCCGCCTTCTGTTTCATTCCCGAACTGTAGTTATTGACCTTGCGGTTCGCCGCTTCCTCAAGCTTTAACCAAAGGATCAGTTCTTCAGCCTTTTTTTTAGCCACTGCCTTGCCGAGGTGCCCGAGCCTTCCCATATAGATCAAATAATTATAAAGCGTCATATCGAAGAACTTTGGATGCTCTGAAACATATCCTATGAGCGAGTTAGCCTTGACCGAACCTGCTTTGTGTCCCTTTATTGTGGCAGTCCCACGGGTGATGCCGAGACCCCCCACGAGCATCTTGATGGTGGTTGTCTTTCCGGCGCCATTGGGCCCTAGAAAACCATGAGCCTGGCCGGCCAGGACTGTAAAATCGATATCGTTCACAGCCCTGACTATATTGGCCCCGCTGCCGAAATGTTTTGTGAGGTTTTTCACTTCGATCATGGGGACGCTCATTCTTCCACCTCCCAGGAGTCTTCCACTTCCTCTTCCTCTTTTTTGATTAGAATATCATCCTCGATCTCTTCGATCTTTTTTCCCAATTCTTCAATTTCCAGTTCGAGTTCATCTAACTTTTCTTCGACCTTGCTTAAGTCTTCCTCAGCATCTTCGATATCGTACTTCACGTCCTGTAGGTCCTTGTAGGCATTGACATTCGGATTCGGTCTCCGGCCTTTGGCACCACACTTTGTGCATTCAAGATGAAGTTTGACCACTTCACTCTCCGGCAGTTTCACCTTTGCACCACATTCCGGACATTTCATACTTTTTCGTAGCTCCGCGTTTATCTCCTTCATCTCTTTCAGAAATGCATCCAGCACATCTTCCTTAACCCTCTTATCTTTTCTAAGACTTTTAAGCTGAACCTCACGTTCCACAAGTTTTATTTTCAGTTCATCTGCTCTGGTTTCCAGGTCCGCGATCTCTTTTTTGAAATTTTTCACATCGGTATCCAATGAAGATTTCTCTTTTCTTCTATTTCCCCTTTTCCTTCCACCTCGTCTTCGCCCTCTTCTTTCGGTTCGGTCATTCTCTTCAGTTCGTTTCCCTGAATTAAATTGATCGCTCCTCGATGCTTCTATCTTTCTCCTTTCCTCCCTCCAATGTTGCGTGCTCTTCTTCAATTTGGCTTGTCTCATCACTATCATCACAATAATAAATACGACAAGGAGCACACCTGCCGCAATATTTAGGATCAAGGGAGTTTTGGATTCCGGGACGTCGATGGTAATGGAGTCGGCAAGGATGCCTCCAAACTCATCGGTGGTCTCCACTATTATTACATGCTCTCCGCCGCTCAAGGTGAGGGAGGCCTCCCCGTTGGAGTAATGACCAAAACTGACGCCGTCCACAAAGACCTCGCACTCAACGCCTTTCAGGTTCCATGTCAGATCAAATGCATCATCAAGTGTCCCGTCATTTCCAGGGGATAATATGGATAGGCTGAAGGAGCCGTCCAGGCAGTACAAACTGTTCCCCTGTGAGACCAGGAAATCCGTCTTTCCATCGGAATTGACATCCCCGTTATCTTTCACCACAGCATATCCAACCTGGACCTGTCGTAGCAATGCGCCGGTTTCCGGATCCACTATTTCCAATACCGAGATTTCCTCTCCATCGACCTGGGCAGTCCTCTGTACCATCATATCATTATTACCATCTCCGGAAACGTCACCCACCACCGAGATGCCAATAACCGGTTGTGCCAAATTCCAATCTGAAGTTTCAACCTGCTCTTCGTATTGAATAACATTGAGCTGCACTCCGGTTCTTCCATCCAAGATGTGTATATCCGCGCCCTTGGTTCCAAATCGGCCGGAACCAACTGCAATATCGGCTGTTCCGTCTCCGTTGGTATCGTCAATTATCCTCAGGGGATTGCCGCCGCTGAATGCATAATCAAATATCTCGGTATTCACCCAGATCTCCTGGTGGGTTAGACCATCGATTGCCATTATCTCCGGAGGAGCCCTCTTGCCCTCGGATTTTTTGAAGAGCAGGGCATCCTTGATCCCGTTGCCATTTAGGTCCCGGAGGAAAGGCCCGTCTTCAGGATTTGGCCCTGGTGCAAAATTGTCCAGGGGTGGGTTTCCCACTCCAATGGAAAATCCCGGGCCCAGAGCAGTGCCGTCCAGGCCGCTGAGGACCTGGCAATCATACTGTGCAGCACTTTTGGCGTCTCCGGGAACAATCGAGAAGTACATCACTTCCGTTCTGCCGTCTCCATTGAGGTCCTCAATGAGCCGGAAGCTGCCGGACAATACCTCATCATTGTCGGAGCTGCTTAAATTCCCAGGATATCTCCAGGAAAAGTTTGCCGATAGACTCCCTTTCGAGGATATATTTGAAAAGTATATCAATGTTGAAAAATCAGTAATGAACAAACCTGCTGGTGAGCCGTCCTCCACCGAGATTATCTGCGGATACCAGGGTAGCCAGCTTATATTATTCTGGGTCATATTCCAGATCTGCGAGCCGTCCGCGCCGTCCAGAAGATAAACCTTTCCGCTCTGGCCGCCTACAAAAATATCGGGAATGCCATCACCACTTAGATCAGGAGCGGCATCAATTGATGCGATCCTTCGGTTCACCAAATTCCAATATTCATAGAGACCTTGAGAGGAATTGAGGGAGGAATTGAAAAAGAGATGTTCGGTGACCGGGCGCTCCCAAAACAGGCTGCCGTCGGCTCCGTCTATGACGAATACGAATGTATGATTGCCCATCTCCAGAAGATCGTCAAGTACGTCGCTTTGCCGGTAGGCCAGGACATCGATCTTTCCGTCACCGGTGAAGTCGTTTTCCAGGGTGATGTCTCTGGCACCTTTGCTTGAGAGATTGGCAAGAGATACAGTATGCTTCCAGAGCTCTTCCCCAGTAATCCTGTCCACGGCAATAATGGAGCGGACCGGGGAATTTGAGCCCAGTGAAGACAGAACCGCGAGGTCTCCGGTTCCGTCTCCGGTAATGTCCGAAATGTCCCGGACCTCCACGCTTTCCATGTTGTTCACATCCCAAAGCACCTCCTGGGTCAGGGGGTCCGCCACCAGGAGACCGGAAGTTCCGAGAGTCATTATCATAAGCTGACCTTGGGAGCCGCCGGGCCTTGAAAAGAGCTCAAGCTGAAAATTCCCGAGCCAGGCATTCTCAAGGATAGGATGAGCGAAAAAGGGCTCAAGTTCCTTTGTCTCCGTATCAACCAATTTGAGCTCATTCTTATGCGGCACGATCAGCGAATAATTGCCGTTGCCGTTCCAGTTTATCAAAGCTTCCGTTGACCATAAAACCGGAATATCAATTGCGTCAGTACCCGTGGTGTTGAACAGTATGCTTGCCTGGTCCAGTCCAACGATCTCATCGTTATCCTCTGGATCTGTTTTTCCACCGGGATCCCTGTCCTTTCCCTGCCTGGTCCTGACACCGCCTGCAGACGACGAAATGATCTTGGCAGTTCCACTATAATCCCTGTTAATTCCCATTACCAGGATGTCTCGGAGCCCGTCACTGTCAAAATCATCGATGGTGGTTATCCGGGGATTGAAAAAGTTTAGGGGATCATCGACACCCGACTGTATCCCGATCATATTCTCCTCATCGATATTCGGTTGATTCTGAAGGGTTATCTTCTTTGACCAGATAATTCCCCCACCGTTCCCGCTTATCAATGTTATGAAACCATCTTCCGAACTGACAATCACGTCCGGGATATTGTCATTGTTTGCATCCTCGATATTGAGAATGGACCACAGGGAAAGGTCTATGGCGATGTTCACTGTGCCGGACCCTCCATCCTCTTTACTCTTTGAGTCCAATTCTATGTTCTTTTCATATATTTCGGTCAGATCGTGTTCCCAGACGATTCTGCCGGTTTTACCGTCCAGCAGATGAATATCACCGTCCTGGGAACCCGCCAGCAAATCGTGTTTATTATCGCCGGTCAGGTCCGCGGCTTCGACCACGTTCCAGATATCGTTGCCGCCTGTAAATGTCCACAGGACATCTCCATTCACTCCCGACAGGCGATAAACCATTTTCCATGAGCTCACGACCACATCCTTTCCACTGCCTGAGGGAATGGAGGCGGCGCTCCATGAGATGGTTTCCGCATCGATAAGTCCGTCTTCCTCGGTAAAGGCATCCACTGTGGGTTTGAATTCCCAGAGTTTTTCCCCTGTTTCGGTGCTCACTGCAATTACATTGGGCGTTAGCTGGTTCCTGGTTGTTATCACGAAATCGGTTCGGCCACCACCGTCAATATCGGCGATATCGCAAATTGATAAAACGGGGTCCAATGTGGTGTAGCGCGTGTACACCTCACCTGTGAGAAGGTCTATTGCCATTGCACCGCCGTCCGTCCCTACTAATACGGTGTTTGGAGTGCCCGCATTTGTCTGGTCCACCAGCTTAATCTCGGTGGTTATTCCGCCGGTCATGCCTCCAATGGTCTGCCAGAGCACGCTTCCCTGTCCAGAATCCCCATGGGTTCCGGGTTCGGAATTGGAATCTTGGGCCGGTATAGTAATAATCAGGGCAGAAGTCATCAGTAAAATCATTATAAGTATTGGGCTTATCGAGTGTCTTTTCATTTTTGATTCCCCCTCCTAAGATTTATTCTCTTTTCTTCTTTGATAAGTTGGAATGTACGCTGTCTAGATGTGCCGGGAGAGATTCCATCATCAGGTCCGTACCACACTCGGGGCATGTCGTCCAGTCATCATTTTTGGATTTTCCCTTTGTGGCGTTACCTTTTATCATTATCCAGATCACAACTGCAAGCGCGATGATGGCTATGGCCGCCCCCACGATCGAATAGAGCACCCAGCTTTCCATTCCGCTCTCCTTTGTGGATATATCTTCTTTTGTATCATCCTCGGTCGTGTTGTCATCTCTTAGATCATCCCTGACAGTATCATCCTTGTCGTCATCCGTCTTGTCCCCGCCATCGTCTTTACCGTCGTCCTTTCCATCATCCTTTCCATCGTCTTTACCGTCATCTTTCCCGTTAGCATCTCCCACCGTGATCGTTTCGGTGACAGAGCCATAAACGCTGCATTTTGCGGTAACGGCTATCATATCTCCATCGGAAGCGGTCACATTGTAAGAATATACCACCATGCCCTTTTTCTCATCGTCCAATTTTTGGCTTGTGTAGTTTTCATTCAGATATTCCACACGGTTCACATGGACGGTCACTTTTTTGATATAATGCGAGTCAGGATCATCGGACGCATGGTCGATGTAAACCGTCAGGATTCCCTCTTTATACGTTGGATATATCGCAGCTGGTGAATGCGCCTGGGCGTTTCCGGACAGAATGAAAAGGCTCACAGTAGTAAAAAGTGCTGAAAATAACAGTGCCGATACAGCCATTAATATTATCGTTTTGTTCGTTCTCATTGTCTCATTCTCCATTATTTTCTGTTTGCAGTAATTGTTAATCGTCAAAAATAAAAACCTTCTCGATGGTGGTTTTGAAAACCCTGGCAATGTCACTGGCCAGTTTCAAGGAAGGATTGTATTTTCCCTTTTCCAGGTAGACTATGGTCTCGCGCCGCACCCCCACCTTTATGGCAAGAGCCCCCTGTGTCAGGTTGAATCTCGCTCTTAGCTCCTTGATACGGGTTTTCATGAAATCAACACACTCATATCATCGTTTCCCCCGGAAGTGATGCCATAACCAGCAAAGTCCGAATATACAAAGCATCACTAAAATTTGAAAGAACACCAGTTTTCCAGGGTGCATTTCTTCATAATATGATTTGAAAAAAGATAGCACAATTAGCAGGTACAAAGCAATAAAAAATGCTTTGGCAGCACTCCTTTGAGCCAGACTTCGTGTCCGTTCGTCCTTTCTCGGGAATCCCTTATGAAATTGCCTTACCGTCCGGACGATATACACCACCGGTAATGCACATGCAACAAGACCAATTGCCAGGAAAAAGATGCCCCATGGAATTTTGATATCCTTATAGATCATCCAAAAACCATTCCATACCAGAGGCAGACCCAGGAATAGTTCGAAGAATACACCGATAAGAATCAATCGTATTTTTTCCCTTATTGGAACTTTCATATCCAGTTTCTCCCGGGTATTATTTTCCGAATAATCCGATCAATGCGGTCCCCGATATCTTCATCACATAGACCTGCCGGCCGGTTTCCACGTCGACGGCGGCGGAGAACATGTCCCCCTGCTCATACACGCTGCCTTTCCAGAATATCCAGCCGTAATTTGCCGACGGCATCACGATGCCGGTTATCTGCTGTACTATCTGGACACCTGGCATATCCGCCGTTGTCGCGCCTTTGGATATTGATATTTCCTGATCTCTCATGTCGAGGTTCCCGTTCCGGTCGAATAATTCCGTTCCGGCCATCTCGTCCGCAGCCACGATATCCACCGCCCCCGACAGGGTGCATCCCAATTCATCCAGGTCCGTGCGCTTCTTTTCCGTCCACCCGTCATTTCTGCCGTAATCCTTGTCCATTTCAACCTCTGCCGAGTAAGGATTCAATGGGTTGATATTTTTGGTAATGTTCTTGGCCACCCGTGCAGTATAGATGTGTTCAGGCCAATCGAATTTTTCTTTATCCCCAGTGTCCTCCTCCGCTCTTTTCCCATCCTTTTCCTCTACGTCCTCATCATCCTCGTGCTCTTTTTCATATTCACTGTAGTCTTCGTAATAGGGTTCGAGCTCTTTCTGGCTCATATAATCGGCAAGTGTAATATTCCAGTAATGACTGCCTGCGGTGTTCTGGGGGTCAAGCGTGGACAAGGTTGCATTGTAAGTGCCCGCTATGGCAAGGGAACCCGGGAACTCGCTGTTGAAATCCGACAAGCCAGGACTCTCCTCTAAAAGATACTCCAGAGCCGCATCGGGAGCCATCTGAACCGCCAGGTCCGGGTTTTTAGGATCGGTTATTTCGGTATTATCGAATTTGTAGCCGCCGCGCGGTATCATATCCCATTCCTGGAATTCGCCCAAAGGGTGCTTATCAGCAAAGGAAGCGGCTGAATTTACCCAGGGTATTGGCGATGAACCGCGTTCATGGCCGCTGCTAAGGATCCGATCCTGTTCAATGATTATCCATCCGGTATCGTTCCCCTTTGACCAGCTGGTATTGGTACGTATGAAAGTCCTTGTGGGATAGGGCGTATTGCTTGACAACCATACTGTTTCGGTGAAGTCCAAAAAGCCCCATATCCTCCTGGTAATATTTACCCGCATGGAGGGGAAACCTGCCACGTTCTCCATTTCCTCGGCGGTCCAGTTGTAGTATCCTGCTGCGTCCTCCCCCTCCATTCCCGAACCTTCATAATAGATGCTGCCCTCATCCCCCAGGGTGATGTCCTTATCCTTGTATATCAGGTCCTCAATGCTGGGTTGAACCTCTTCCTCGGGATCCGGGTATGTTCTCACATACCCCTTGTATTGCACCGGCACCGGGATCTCCGCTTGCGGCAGCTGGTCAACTCCCATTTCTCCTTCATTGACAACCTTTATGAGCGTTCCTTCTTCCAGTTCGAAGTATTCGGACCTATCCGCGCTGAATGTTCCTGCCACCGATACTTTTCCGATATCGGGGGAATCTATGCTGACGGTGAATGAACCGTCCGCCTGCTTTCGTTCTAGTACCGTTTGATATATTTCTCCAAATCCCGATTCAGCATCAACCGGCCCGTATACTCCGAAATCCCACTGGCCGTTTCCATTCAAAGCATACCTTTCATACTCTCCGCTGGACGTATTCTCGTTGTAAAGCTCGGCAAATATGGTAAAATCATACCGGTATTCATCTCCGATATGGAGCGGAGGCTGGTGAACGACATAGTCCTCTATAACCTTATCATCCTTCGGTATGAGAATTGTGGTCATGGTCAGGGTCACCGTGGAACCCGAGATTGCGGTTATCAAGACCTGCAGATCGTATATATCATCGTTATCCGTATCCACGTTTTCCGGGATATTCAAGGTGGCCGTGAGCTCCACGGGGTCAGACTCGATGATGAGCGTCACCGTATCTCCGGAAATGGCCGTAATGGTTACGGTATGGGTCACTGCGCCGACTGTTATTTCCCTGGCTGTGTTCAATTCAAGATTAACTGAGGAGGAATCTCCCTGTTGATCGGGGCCGCCGGCAGGATCGTCGCGGACCTCATTTCCATCCTTCCCTCCCTCCCCCACGTCATTGGAAGTGTTATCGAAAAAACCAAAGTACACCACATTAATGAGTAGACCCACAATACACAGGGAAATAATCATCGTTCGAATTTTTACCATGTTCATGACCACTTTCAAATTGTATTCAAAATATTGTGGGATATTTCAAACATAATGTTAGATATATCGCACTTCGGTTATTAATAGGTTCGTGGTTTTTTTTAATAAGAGGACTCACGACGAGAGAGGCTGTCCAATTCCGGCATTTCTGTTTTGCCTTTCGGACTCCCACTCACCAGAACAACTTCTCCCTTTGTCCCGTTAACCACCACCTCCTGCCCATCGTAAAATAGTTCCGTGGCCTTATTTACTTGCGCCACGGTTGGTATACCAAACTCACGGGCCAATATCGCTCCATGGGATAATATTCCCCCGACCTCCAGGATCAGAGCTCCCGCCAATGAGAACGCCTGGGTCTGCCCTGGGTCTATGCTTCTGGTAACAAGAACCTCTCCAGGTGAAATCACACTACCCGAATCGATATTCTGGATCACCTTGATTTTTCCTTTGAAACTTCCCCCTGAAACCGATTCACCCTTGATTATTCTCCCCTCCCCGTGCACTTCATCCGATAAATATATTGAATCGAAGTCCACCCCATTGCGGAGGTAAAGGCCTGGTTTATCATCACTCTCACGGAATGTTAACCTCCTCAATGCCGCGATGCAGCCGAGGCCATCTTTTCCTTCTCTTAAGTAACCCTGAATCTCACCTATTTCAAGAAAAAAAATGTCCTCCTTCTCCTCGATAATCCCATCTTCTACCATTACATCACCCATGGCAAGGAACAGCAATCTCATTCTGGAGAGTATCATGTCGAGATAAAAGCGCTGGAGCTCGCGGAAAGCCACATATCTAACAAGGTAACGGGAAAGGAATTTAAACATGGGTCTCTTGTATATAGGTATCAGGTCCAATATCTCCCGAAGAGCTCTCTTTCGCTCCCTTATACCATTTGTCTTGGCAGCCAGGGGATCGTGCCCACTCGTGTCGAGCACCATATTCTTGAGCATGATGAAAGGGATCATGGGCTCGTCGCTCCAGGACGGTTCGATCAGGTCTCTGGCGAGCCTTCTATGGCCGTATCTGAAGAGTATGGACTCGAATGCCTCGATGAATTGCCTGCCCTGTTTTATAACTCCAAGTTCCTTCCGGTATCCATGGTATGTTTTTTCATCCTTCTGAAGTATTCTTCTCACCTTACTGTCGCGCTTGAACTTCTTTGAAAGTATCTGGAGTTCCTCGATACCCTCCATAGTTCTGTTCTTCGGGAGACCGGACATGAGGGAAAGGAGCTTCCCTCCCGGGTCCTTTATATGACTTCTCTCAAGGAAATGGAACATGAGACTCGTGAGCAATATACAGTAGCCCATGCCCCATTTCGATGCCCTGATGTGTTCTATCTGAAGTTCGATTAACTTGTGATATTGTTTTTCCATATCCTTGCGGTTCGGTTTTATTTCATCCAGCGTCTCAAGGCTGGAAAGTATGGCCGGGACAGTTCTTCGGATAAACTCCCGGTCCACCCTTGCAATATTGAGTTGGGGTTTCCTAAATAGCAGGACGGCGAGCCTTAAAAGGAGAAATATGGCACCTCCAACGTTCCAATTCCGATGGTATTCATACTCTTTCCTGATGTCCTCTGGCAGCACCTTGAGCTGCTGCTGGAAATTGCTCGAACCGATAGCTCTATCCAGCGCGTATTCGGTCCATCGGGTACTGACGTACATATGATCCTTGTGACGTATAAGCAGGGGTTCCTGAGATGTGGCATCCACTCCTCCCTCATTTAGCGTTTCACCCACATAGTATCCTTCATAAAGGAACTTGAATAAAGAATAGAAAAGCGGAGTTACCGGGCCTGAAAAGAACTGTTCGGCCATGACCATACTGTAGGTAGGTCCCGCTTCCTTTGGGGGGACCGGCAAGGCAGTGATCGGTCTTACTTGTAATAAATGAAAAATCTTCCCGGTCCTGGCCCACTCTATGTCCAAGGGGTAGCCGAAGAATGACTCCAATCTCACCCCGATACCCACGAGTTTCTTGAACCTCTTATCGTTGTTACCCGCCCTTTTCGGGTTCTTCTTACCGGAGACTAAAGCTTCACACATACCTTCCACATACTCGACGACCTTTTCATCCGCCCCGGTGACTGGGTCCCTGGTGAACATGACCCCTGCAATATCAGGATTCAATTGCTCCTGCAGTATAACGGCCATATCCCCCCCGGCTGCCGATTGCCATACACCTTCAACGGCTTCAATGAGTTTAGAAAGAAAGTTCACGTTCGCAATGGTGGTGAATACACCGGCTTTGGAGCTTTGTGCAGTATCCTCCGTCACTGACGACGATCGGGCGATAAGTATGCCATCCCACTTCGAGAATTCCTCGGTCAGCTCATCGAAAAGTTGACCGGAAATGCCCTCTTGGGAGAAGTCCCTAAACGCCTCTGTTGAAACTACTGAGCAGGGTGGAACGTTCACACCAAGAAGCATCATTTTCTGGAGGTTGAAGGCCTTGACGCCTATAACCTCGGTCCTCCATCGGGTCTCCTTGCTCAGCTCAACGATGTATCTCAATGTTTTCGCCCCTCTCTCCTCTTCCTAATTTCTAAGAGTGCCCCGACCTTGTGGAACGGGTTTGCGTCATGAATCTGACGCTCCAGAAGACCATAGCCGACCTCCCCGCCGTAGTCCATCCTTGCAATAGTTTCGTAGACGATGCATTTGGGCATAGGCATAGGAACTGAACTGAGTACCTCACAATTGACGTTATGTTCCCGTCCGTTTTCGTCCTTAAACGATATCTTGCATCCCGTTGGCTCTTTCCCGTTGGGGGCGAATTGGCCGCGCACCTTAGCTGAGACTATTTCGAGGTTTTTTCCCGACTCGAAGATATAACCTGCCATGAACTTTTTTCTGCCAGTGGATCCCTTCCAAAGATTGAAGGCTTTTTCTCTCCCGAAGGTGCCGCAAAAAAGCCAGTACTCATCGATGGCGGTCCAGTCCCTGATACCCCATGAATGGTCCCTATGACCCGGACAGGGGCCAAATTTTATTTTTTGTCCATTTAATTTTATTCTACCTTCGAAGATTCCGGCCTGTTCGATGTGCTGCGAGGCAAGCTTTCTAAACAAATCAACCCCGTTTTTATTCTGATCTTTGGTATACGAAAAAAATTCATTCAGAGGTCGGAAAAGAATATCAAGATCGCATTTCTTGGAGTGATACCGCAGCCGCCAGTCAATCCCCTCAACCTGGTAAGATAAACTACCAAGTCGGAAACGATCGGTTTCGTGCAATTTTATATCTCTCGAAAGGAGGGGCTTGCCTATTACAATTCTTCCGTTACGCAGGACGATGACAAAGCCAGTGCACCTTCTTCTTTTATTTGGAATGATTCCGATTGTGGTTATCAGGCTCAATCCGGTTTTTTTGTCGGTGGCGTTAAAATAGTAGCTCTCGCGCCAGTTTTTTTCAATATATTCTCCCGTGAAGCTCCTCTGCTGCTTCAGGAGGAGAGAAAGATTATCGATTTCGATGTAGCTCAGACGAGACGGTTTTGTCGCTGATTCATCAGCCCGTTTATTCCCTTCTCTTTTAATAATTTCCACCTTTAAGGGGCCATAGATACATTGCGCTCGGAAGAAAAGTGCGGAATCCACATTCTTCTACATTCATCATAAAGTAAATGGCGGTTCGTTGAGTCATATGTCGCCAAATAGCTTTATCGGAACTTGACTTCGTTTATTCTTCCTCTGAATCAATACATATTTGAGCGCCAAATTTTTTTTTATTTCTTACTCTTAAAGGATACACAGTTTTTTACATTTTCCATAAAATGAGGGTGATTTCGTATAACTAATATATTTCCCCGCACCGCGTGCATTTGTAGCTTACGCCATCGATGAATTTGATCTCGCTAAAACCGCATTTCGGGCAGTTTCCGTTCTTTCCCGGTGGTTCGATCTTCCGCTCCATGACATCCTTTTTTAATTTTAGTTCTTGCACTCCAAACAGTTTAAAACAGATGATAAATGCTACCCCCGCCATGATGATCAGAGGTATGTTGAAATATACTGCAGCCATCCCTATGCTGTAGTGCCCGAGATTAAGAGAATATATCAATATCAGCTCGATTACGGCATAGCCAATATTTATCAGTGAGATCCAGATGCCAACCTTTGGCCCCCAGTAATCTGCTTTCCAGATACTGATGGCCGCAACGAATGTAACAAACCACTGCACCCTGTCGATAATGGTCCACGTGACCGACCACACACAAACCATTATTGATAGTATTGTTATCAAAAGAAATAGGAACATGCAGATGATACGCATGGTTCGATTATTATCGTTCATATCAATTACCTCTTTTTCCGATCATATGAAATTCTAATAAATTTCTCCGGACCGGGCGCTTTTATGTTTATACTTTGAATTACTTTGGCAGAGGTGGATTCTTCAGTGGCGGAAATGGTTTGTAGGGTTTTTGGGGTCTCTTGCGCTCAACGCGTATCCAGATAATGATAACGATGAATGCAATTATCCCGATAATAGCAAGACCGGCACAAATGAAGAACCAGAGTCCCTCTTTTTCCTCTCTTTCCAATTTTATTATAACAGAGATAGTTTCATTGGCATAGGCATCATCGGCATTTATGTTATCCCTGTTGTCCACCACGAGATAATAATCCGGATCGTCCCATTCTATCGAAAAGTTGATTCGGCCGGTGGATGAAATATTCTCCTTTGAAATTCTTGGAGTGAAAGCCTCACCACCATCATATTTTTCAAACTCCCCTTCTTCCAGAATATAAACGTCAAAATTCTTTCCATTCAACTCGTCTACGTAGATCTCGAATTCAAAATTTCCCTCGTCTTTTCTCTCAGGTTTTTCGATCCACTCTGACCAATATTTGTCGTTACTGATCTTTTCGGGCTCGTCTTCCTTATCATCTTCTCCGGCCACCACTCCTGCAGATGCTACGAGCAGTAGGGACAATGCGAGAAAGACCGAGATCAATCGAGCTCCTATCATTTTCGGCCCACCCCCCTTATCTTCACAGCAGTGCCATACGCTACAATCTCCGTCGCTCCCCGTATGGTCTGCGCCGAGATCATGCGAAATCCCAGCACGCCGTTGCACCCCATTTTCTTGGCCTTCTGACACATTCGGGCCAGGGCGATGTTCCTTGTTTCCTCCACCAGCGAGGTGTACTGCTGCGCCTCGCCTCCCACCAGGGACCTCATATCAGCACGGGCTGCGGAAAATATATTACGGGCCTTTACGCAGCTGGCCATTACAGTACCTTTGACGGCGTAATCGCCGATTTCTAAATTCCGGGTCTGGGCGGACAGCCAAATACCGTGTGAGTCCGGACCGGGTTTCCTCCAGTGTCTTTTGTCGTATATTTGAATCGCAACAAATCCCACAATCCATGAAGTTACGATTAATATAGAGCACACGGGCCAAAAAAATGCAAAAATCACAACAGCAATAACGCTGTATACCAAAAGGTAAATCAAAATGCCCAAAGCACTGGGATCCTTCTTGGACATGGGAAACCTCCCTCACTTTACCCTTACAGCGGTCCCGAACGCTACTATCTCGGCGGCTCCCTTCATGGTCTGGGCCGTCATGTATCTCATGGTGATTATGGCGTTCGCCTTCAGGGCTTCAGCCTGCTTAATCATACGGTCGGTGGCAGTTCGGCGGGACTCCTCCATCATCTCGGTATAGCCTCGTGCCTCGCCGCCAACCAGGGAGCGCAGGCCTGCGCCGATGTCCCGTCCAACATGCTTTGTCTGGACACAGCTTCCAAAAACCACTCCCAGTACCTTTACGACCTTTTTATCAGGCAGTTCTTCCGTTGTTGTTACTATCATTCATATCACTCCTTTATTGATTTATTTTACAAAATAGATCCGCATCTTGTGCATTTGTAGCTTACGCCGTCGATGAACTTGAGCTTATTATTACCGCATTTCGAGCAGTTCCCCATTCCCAGAACCCGGGCTCCCTCATGTATCTCTTCGGCTCGCCTAAGGCGCCACAGCTCCTTTTCAAGAAGCTTTGACAGGTTGATCCAGCGATTGTCCTTCCACCACTTCCATATGTCCTGGGTCAGAGTTATGTTCACTTTTGGCATAAATATCCACTCTTCAATAATTAATCACAGATGAAACCAGTATATGTATCCGCATTTTGAACACACGTAATTTTGTGCATTTTTGTTCACCCAATCCCAATCCAGAAATGTTAAACCTCTCGTATTTAATAGAGTGGTACGGCTCCAGAATTGATCGTTAGCGCAAATGGGACAGGATAATTTGTTTCCTTCAATAACAACTTCTTTTGATTGCCGTTTTCCTCTTTTATCCCCTTTTGCTTTATATCTCCTGAGAATGACGGGATCGTTATCGCAGATATTCAATTTGTCCATATCTCCCTTTCGGATCGAGGCAAATCCTTTTTGAACATATCGGTCTGCTGAGACCTCGACTATAATACCCGTCCCTTCGGTTCCGGGAGTGCACAATTCAATTTTATCCCCTTTTTCGAAATCCACGTCCTCGATATGCGATTCATGGATCCTTACCACCCCCGGCTGGCCCTTAATTTTACTGGTCTTGGCTCTCAGTTCCATTTTGGATACCTCAACTTCTTCCTATTTGTTTTAAGGAGTATATAGGAGTATTAATACTTATAAGTTACTTCCAAATTATTCGATAATACAATTATTATTTATCTATTCTTAAATTGTTCTCATATAGTTGTTTATTCATCGGTCGGCGCCCACAATGTTCCGGGGTATCAAAGATACTCGATGAATCAAGATTCATCTGTATCCTCGGCAAGTGTGCCTACGGATACCCCTGCGCCCTCGGGTGTAACCCTGCAGGCAAACACCGACCCAGAGGGCAAGCCCTCCTTTGAACAATTTTTTCTTTTTAAATCGGGCCTGCGTGGCTTTTTTGCCGCAGGCCCTCTTTAGATAGAAGAGATAAACAAGTATAGAATTCTATAAAACTTAGTACAACCCGTCCACACTAAGATATCTCTCCCCGCTGTCCGCAAACATTGCCACAATAAATTTACCTCGGTTCTCGTCCATTCTCGCTAGCTCCCTTGCAGCGTGAGCGTTCATCCCTTTCGATATCATCGGAGCGATCTCCGGTTCCACCCCGACAACACGGAATGAAGGCTTTTTCGGTTTTATGTATTCGGCAACACCCCTTGCGGTTCCAGTGGTCCCGAGACCCGCGACGAAAATATCTATTTTTCCGTCAGTATCTTCCCACAATTCTTTTCCGGTGGTTTCTCTATGGGCGCGGACATTGGCGGGATTTGAATGCTGCTCTATGTAGAAAGAATTGGGAATTTCATCCCGCAACTCCAAGGCTCTTCTTTTCGATCCGGCAGTCCCTTCGCTTGCAGGGGTCAATTCCAGCTGCGCTCCGAAAACTTTTAACAACATTCGTCTTTCCTCCGACTGTATTTCGGACATACAGATCAAGAGCCTGTAGCCTTTCAGTGCGCAGATGAAGGCGAGAGCGAGCCCTGTGTTCCCGGAAGTGGCTTCGATAATAGTTGTTTCGCTGTTGATCTTGCCTTCACGCTCCGCCGCTTCGATCATGTATGACACCGGACGGTCCTTCACGCTGTACGGGTTGAACATCTCGAGTTTTGCTGCGATAAATGCGTCCAATCCCCGGCCGAATCGAGCGAGTCGGACCATGGGCGTGCGGCCTATCAATTTTGCGAGGTCGGGTTTGACATTCACGGAGACACTTCCTATAACCTAGAGAGGCAGTAATAATTTATTTCTTTATCCGTTTGTATGTCCAAATAATTTTTCATGTTATGAACTTAACTTCACATATTATCTAGCACTGCACGGTTTTCCTTACCGTTTTTTTCCAGATACATTTAAATCGTTTCAATATACATTACATATAACGATTATGCTATAATGAGGTATGATAATGAAAAAACCTATTGTTTACTACTGCGAAGAGTGCGGGAAAACCGATTCAAAAAAAGATGGGGATGCGGAAGAACAATTTTGCTGTAACAGGTCCATGAAGCAAAAAGAATTGGAAGTCTGCACGAAGGCAGCGGCGTCAGCAGAACACGCTCGCTTCTCCGACGAGGACGAACCCTGTGACGATGGGCGTTAATGACCTTATTTTGGAACGCAAAATTCCAAAACTAATGCAATGGAAGGTATAATCATGATCGAGACCGATGAAGCCGAGTGCAAATATTGTGGGGGAGTTCTCGAACTTGCTAGAGCGGTTCAATTGAACCCGGTGACCGAAGAATTCGAATACACCTGTGCCAATTGTGCCCTTGCATGGGAAAGAAAGGGCAAAGACTCTAAGCACACTCACCCTACGGAACATCATTGGGATGAGAATCATCTCTGAATGACAGGGGGCAGAGCACCAGCAGAACGATAATATGATCCCGAGAAATGTGGACATTCTCTTTTCCCGGTCGACCTGAAATTAATCCGTATGATTCTGAAGATGCTTCCCATTCATATATCGGCGAAGTGAGATTTCCCAAATGTGACGATATTAAGAACTGCCATGGCGATTATCAAAATGCCGTAAATTATTGGGTAGATCATCAATAAAACCTTGAGCCCCCATCCCGAAGCAAGTCCGATGATAGAAAGAATTATGGTGAACAGAATCATTATCGAGCTTGTTATTATCGTTAATTTTGGAATTTCCCCTATCCTCGCTCCAGCTGATATTATGTTATTGCTAAAATTGAAAAAGATTATTGAAAGCAGTACCGGTAGAATGGGGAAGACGGCCAGGTAGATATTCACGGTTTCGTTATAAAGATAATTCATTATCAGGAGAAATAAAAAAATCATACTCGAATAAACAGAGATGTAGGAAAGTTTCATGGATTCTCTCGACAATTTTATTCTATGACGCAAATCATCATCTGCATTAGTAAAATTTTCAAGTTTGGAGATTCCCTTTAAGCTTATGTAGCGCCCGATCTCAAAGCTAATAAGGAATGTAATCAATCCAAGAAAACTGCATAAAAATACTCCTATGAACTCGTGGGGGTCCCAGAAGAACAGCACCTTGGCATCCGGATCATAGTTCATCGAGAATCTAATTGCCACGATTTGATATACGAATATACAAACGACCCCGATAACTGCCGAAATGTTTCCTGCTTTTAAGAACCATATTCCGTCTCTCCTGGATTCCTTCTTCCTTCGGTCCTTCCTTTTCTTTCTACGAATTTTGGCAACGAATACTTTGATCCAGATCGCCAACGCAACAAGCATGGCAAGACCGATTCCGCCGATGAGAAACGCCTTCAAGTACAGATAATCGTCAAATCCCCAGATCCGGGTCGGGGTTTTCCCACCTTCCGGATAGGATATGGGTTCCGTATCGTTTGTATCCGTCCCGTCCGGCGAACTATTATTAGTAATCAACCAGGCCTTGACGCCAGTACCCCATGAACAGGCTGCAGCGTCCAATCTCCCGTTGCCGTCCCAATCCCCGAAATTTGCCCCGTACGGTTCGCCCCCCATGGTCAGAGGAGACTCTTTGAACAATGGATCGTCGGAATTTTCATCGCCTCTAAATATCCAGGTCCATCCCTTAGGTTGATCGTTGATATACAGGTAGATGTCATCCCCGCCGTTGCTTGCCGCAATAAGTTCCGGTTTCCCGTCCCCGGTAAGGTCATGAAGTTCCATCTGGTTCCAGGTACCTCCGCTGTCATGAAGACCCATGCTCCCGTCACTCCATTGAAAGTCGGTGCCTCCCGGCGACCCGCCGTTATTACCCAACCAGGCCTTTATTCCCTCGTTGCGCGTTCCATAGATAACATCGGAATTACCATCACCATCAATATCTGCAATCTTGATCCCGAATGCCTCTCTCCTGACCTCTTTAAAGGAAACTTCGGTCCAGGTTCGGCTCACGCCCTGGACATACATCCGAATGGTTTCCGAAAAGAAGTATGGACAGCCGACAAGGTCCAGCAGACCGTCATCATTCAGGTCGCCGACGGCTATACCTGTAATCTCGTTTCCAGATCGGGGCGGGCTCATCTCGGTCCAGACATTCACGGCTCCGCTTCCGTACCAGACCTTCAGGGCATATTCGGTGGAAACTGCGATGTCCAAATATCCATCTCCATCCAGATCATATACTTCCGCCTCATTGGCCGATTCATCACAATCTATCATATATTTTAGCGAAAATCCACCGGCACCGTCTCCCATGTATATCTCGATCCCATTCTCGTCGCCGTCGTACCATTTTGTGATCAGGGGTGCAACCAGATCGACATTCCCATCATTGTCAATGTCCCCGAATGAAAGGGCACCGAAGTGTTTAGCAGAATTTTTCCCCGGAAGACCGTGACCGAACTCCTTCCATTCACTAAGCGTGGTGTTATATTCAAAGGCTCTTATTCCCGGTGTTTTCGGTGAAATCCTTCCGGCTCCCCCGACATAGATCTCATCCAGCCCGTTGCCATCTACGTCATATACCTCAACCGATGAAAATGAAGCTTTTTCGGGAAGTCCCTTTGATATATCGGTCTTACCGCAGATAAGGAAGGTATGTTCTCCTTCTGCCACAGTATCTGTGGAAAGTACATTCATTGAAAACAGTAATAAAACAAGCGCAATTAAAAACTGTATTCCAACTCTTCTGTATTGCGTCGTTACAATCATTTTATAGCTTCCTTAACTGTTGGATTGGTTCTTAGAATCCCCGGTTTCTCTCTCGATTTCGATCGTTCAATTATTTATCCGGTCCTTTTAAGCAAATTGTGTATTCAATTCCTTAACAAAGCTTTCAATCACTCGCTGTCGTGGGTCAGGCCCCAGCCTTCCGATGCGTAAAGTATACAATCAGCGATTTCATTTTCTACCACCCAGTGTACTTATCATGTGCTTCGTCGGTTTCGGGTAATGATACTTACCCCTGAACTTCTTCGTATATATTGCTTTTTTCGGACAATGATTGAAGCAAGACCAGCATCCATAACATTTATTCATATCGAATATCGGAAAGGGGGCGAGCTTGACGGCTTTGTACGGGCATCCCTTCTCGCAAATTCCACACCGGATACAGAGCTTCTCATCCACGAACTTATCGCCCATGTCCTTTCTGGCCTTTGTCCTTTTGAACTTCGGAATAATATACGAGAGCAGAGGTTTTTTCAATTTCGTGGATTCCATGTTCTCGACGCCCTTACTCAAGGTCCGGTCCAGTTCGGATATCCACCGATCAAATGCCTGCATCTCCATTTTGTTGGGGGCCCCTTCGGATCCTTTCCCGCGCTTGATCATGGGCGGATAGTTCTCGGGGGTATGTAGCGAGTAAGCATTGACGATCTTGAAACCTTTTGCCGAGACCAACGCCCCAAACACAGGAAGTGTATGGAGGCTCATGAAGCCGTATGTGTTGAAGACAACGGCTGGTTTACCATTCTGTTTCGGAAGCTTTTCAATGAACTTTTCCATCAGACGAGGGGGGCTGCCGAAATCCGTAAAAGTGGCAAATCCGACTATATCGTACCCTCCAAGGTCACCTACCTTGTTTTTTATGATATCGACCAATTCAATATCTGCAGACTTTATATTTTTTATGAGGTACTCACAGGCCAGCTTGGTATTCCCAGAACCGGAATAATAGAAGATAATTCCTTTCATTTTCATCCTTCCTCCGCTAAATTATTCTACTTCCATCGGATAGCTGCACATGTACTCATGGATACCCTGTAATAAACCGTAATTTAAATAGATTCCCCAAAACCGAAGTAACGAGCTCGTCCCACGGCAAGTGATATGAAAGACATTAATGTGACTTGGAAGAAACCCGATGTGATGATGTGGGCGAGTCACAAAGATTTGCAAATACTTATATGCCAAAAAGTCCCTTTATCGTAACAGGTGTCTACTATGTTAGTTGAGATGATTATGAGAAGGCATGTGGTTTCCATCGATCATGACAGTACCGTCCTTAAAGCGTGCATGAAATTTAAACAGTACAAGATCGGCTGTCTGGTGGTGAAAAATGAAAAAAAAAACTGTGTCGGTATTTTGACAGAACGGGACGTCATAGAAAGAGCCATTTGCGCTCTCAAATACCCTGAAACCACTCTTATAAAGGAAATAATGAGCAGTGACGTGAAGACGATACACCCTCTGGAAAAGGTTGATGAAGCAATAAGGATTATGAGGGAATTTCATATCAAGAAGCTTCCGGTGATCCAGGGAAAGAGTATCGTGGGAATAGTAACCATTACCGATATCTCGTATGCAAAACCGGAAATGGCCAAGGAGTTCATGGATACCTATGTCATGCCCCGGTGGGTCGATTGAATAAGCATTTTTCAGACCGATAAAGCAAGGCGGAGACCTATGAACGGCGCACGTTCACCCGGGAGATTCTGGTCCCTGCATGTTGACGTGCATTTCTCACTTGAACTGCTCCAGCTCCCCCCGCGGTCCACATGGTAATAACCCTTCTCACGGGTCCAGGCCCTGCCGGATTTTGGCGCACCTTCGTAACTATCGTGCCAGTTATCCTCGATCCATTCCCATACATTCCCCAGCATGTCATGGAGGCCCCATTTGTTCGGTTTCTTTTTACCCACGTCGTGGGTTCGGGAACCGGAATTCTCACTGAACCAAGCGTATTCTGACAACAGTTTCAAGTTATTATTGAAAAAATAATCCCTCGAATCTCCGGCTCGGCATGCATATTCCCATTCGGCTTCGGTGAGAAGGCGGTATTTATCCGTTTCTTCCAGCATGTTCAGACTATCAATGAAAATCTCGCAGTCCCGCCACGATACCATCTCCACGGGGCGATCATCACCCTTGAATTTGCTGGGGTTATCGCCCATCATCACTTCCCACTGCCACTGTGTAACGGGAAATACACCGATGAAAACCGGCTTAGCAATGGTCACGGTATGAATTGGCCGGGAATCCTCCCATCCGTCGGAACCCATGCTGAATTTCCCTGGAGGTATCCTTTTGAAGATCATACCAATGTCGTTTTTAAATTCGATTATCTTGTTTCTCTTTCTTTCTTCCATAATATAATTCACCATACGTATTAAAGAAATTTCATCTAATAAGTGAAATAAACAGCTGTGGCAGAAATGAACGATGTTATTTAAAGAAATCGAATATATTTCAAAGTTGTAAAATCAAAAATTAGAAACTTGATGCTGAATATACATGGGCTTGGCATATTAAAAAAAAAGAAAAGAAACCTTGAAATGATTGATTCGAAAATGGACCCACAGTAAGACTCAAGGTTTACGTGTAAAGCCGACCCATTCTGGTTCAACTTTACCAAGAAGTCAGTCCAAATGT
>CAYFHS010000046.1:0-25757 GCA_964342815.1 uncultured archaeon
TCTTTTTTTCACTTTCATCTACCATTGATACACCTCAATTTATCGGTCATTTTGTAGGACAACACTTAATACTTAGTCAGTAATCTTTTAAAAAGATATGAAAACTTTTTCTCAACTTTCCATTTCCCCATACACTTATTAATTTCTAAACTTTGCACTATATATTAAACTGGATTCCCTAAAGATTAGTGACCTATAAATACTTAACTTAACACGCGTTAAGTTTTTCTAAACGAGTATTTATTACTTTCGTTATACTGAATGATATATAACGGTTAAAAGCCCCGAATACGCATTTAAGTACATATTTGATGGATTTTATCAACATAATTCTGAAAATTTGTACGGCCATCCTCTATAAAAATATAATGACTTAACAATTATTAAGTCACATGAATTAACATAATTATGTCCCATTAGTTTCACATTTTTTCACATACTTAAACTCAGTTATTTCAAATTTTTTTCATTACGTTTCTCTTCATCATAAAAAAGGTTATTCAGTTGTTTCATGTCATAATTTGTGTTAATATTTGTGAATGACATGAGGGCAGGATCAAGCGCCATGATTTCACTTTTGTTAATATAATCCAATTTCAGGTAACGATAAGCGTCAATTGGTTTGGATTTTCCTTCCGAAATCACCCTGGCAAGAGAGTTTAGAAAAGGCTTTCTGCAATAAACAGCGTGAAGGGGCTCATAGTAGGTTCCCTCAACGGGGACGGCACCATCCTTTTGCTTCGCTTTTAAAAAGAGAAAATCATATATCTCCCTTTTTATAAACGGCGAGTCACAGGGCGCAACAGCTACATACTCCCCCCTTGCTTGTAAAAATGCGGAATACAGCCCTTCGATAGGCCCCATTTCCGGCCTTTCATCTTTGATGATGATCACGGATGGCCCAAGGAGGTTTAAAAGCTCGGTAGATGGTGAACTGGAAACCGAAACAAGTATCTCGTCCACTACCTTTGACAGTTCATCCATCACCCAGAGGATGAGAGGCTTTCCCTTTAGGGGAATTAGTCCTTTCTCCGTCAGCATACGCTTACTCTTACCTCCAGCCAGCAGTACCCCTGAACGCATAGTCCCGAAAAGCTTTAAATATGTATATATTACTTTGCCAGAACAGTGGTGAATTGTATAAAGAGAAACTTGAAATGGATATCCCAATCCTGAGTATCAATATAGGAACCTATACTCAGGACATAGTTCTTTGGAACGGTTCCTACGAAACCTCTTTCAAGCTTATCCTACCATCACCCACTATCATCTTGGGAGAAAAGGTGAAAGAGCATACGGTGGCGCAAAAGGACCTGGTGATAACTGGAGAAACCATGGGTGGGGGTCCTTTTACTCAAGCTATATTCTCCCATTTAAAAGAGGGGCTTCAGGTCTACATGACCAGGAATGCAGCTTACACGATCAGGGATGATCTAAATTATGTGGAAAACAAGGGTATTAAAATCGTGGATGACGAAAAAGCGGCCAAGCTCTCCGAAAAAAAGAATATCTTTACTTTGGAGGCAAGTGACGTGGATGCGGAGGCATTGTATGAAATTGCGAAAAGCTTCGGCATTACCCTAGAACCCACCATTGTAGCTGTGGGGGTGGAGGATCATGGAATCTCTCATCATTCAAAGACAAACAGGGAGATCCGATTCGACCATTTCAAAACTTTAATTCCTGGCCATATAAATGACTTTGGATTCCAAGAACCCCCGAAACATTACACTAGGATGATGGGTGTTAAAAATACGCTAAATCGGTCTTTCCAAAAAGCAGAGCATCTTATAATGGATTCCAAGATAGCTGTGATGTTCGGAGCTTCTTACGGAGCGGACAAAGAAAAGGTAATAACGGTAGATGTAGCGAACGGTCATACCATTGCTGCATCTTTCGAGTATGGAGAGATCACAGGACTTTTCGAGCATCATACCAATATGCTCACAGGAATAAAACTCCATGATATTCTCGCTGAGTTCTCGGCTGGCGATTTAACAAACAGCAAGATATTCAATGACGGTGGTCACGGTTGTTATATAGCGCGACCTATCGGTGCTGCAGATCTCATTGTTTCCGGACCTAAGGCAGCATCCTTGATTGAAAAAAACTCTTCGAGCGTCAGATCGAGCTCTATCCATGATCCGATGATAACCGGTAATGTAGGTTTGATCGAGTGCTCAAAAACATTGTTGAAAATATAGGAAATTAACTCAGAAAGTGATTTTTATGACGGTAAAGGTCGGTTACAAACTCTGGCTCGAGGTGGAAGGAAAATCGATTATGGGCCCCGGAAGAGCAAAGCTGCTTAGAGCAATTGAAAAATATGGATCTTTGTCTGCTGCCGCCAGACAGATTCAGATATCATACAGGCATGCTTACATGCTCGTACAAAACCTGAACGAGCGATATGGAAAACCCATTGTCGAATCGAGAATCGGCGGCAGGGACGGCGGCGGTATGAAACTTACGTTTTCGGGAAAGGAACTGCTATTCATGTTCGAAAAATTTGAAGGCCTTCTACAAACTGAGGCGTCGAAGATAGAAAAACTCTTAGATGGAAATTAATTCGTGAATGGCATTAAAAAAATTACTTTATTAATCACTTTTCTCCAACGGATTTCGCTATTTCCTTCTTTAATTCATCGTCGGATTTCCCCTTGCTATCGATCCCAAGGTCCTTGGCCGCCTTTACGATTTTACTCTTCTTTTTTTTCTTCGAAGAAGTGTCCTCATCCTCTTTATCCCAATCCTTCATTTCTTTGGTGAGCTCATTCTTCCCTTTATTAAACTCTCCTTTGGCCCTTCCGAGAGCTCTTGCCAGTTTCGGAATTTTCGAGGCCCCGAATAGTAAAAATACAATGACCAGTACGAGTATAATCCATTCCATTCCTTGCATAATTTCACACCTTTCCACAACATAAAAATATGTTTTTATTATGGTTTCCATTAACAATCAACATAACTTATAAACTTTTCGAAGCTGTTGCTGATGAAATCTTCTTATCCCCGATATCCCATAGATATATGCTGTACAAGACGGTTATTTTATCGATAATTTGTAATACTCGGTAGATGCTCCTTGACAGAGATTTATGACAAAACATTATCTAATTACTACAACTCATCAGCTTGGATATATGTGTGGATCCATCTTTGGTGATTACAATCTCGATGGTGTGGGAAAATGAACCTAGACAATAATAAATACGATATAAAAGGACGACTAGACGGCGAGCTTATTACCGATCCGGTTTGCAAAATAGGAGCAAGTTTAGATCCCTATACGGACATACTTGAATATGTAGATCCGCTTCCTTTCTACTTCATGCTGATAGATGAAGATCATCATATTATCCTGGTCAATAAAGCAGTTACACACGATCTTGGAGCAGAACCCGCAAGGCTCCTTGGAAAATATTGCCCCAAAGTGGTTCATGGTTTGGATGAACCATTCCCTGGCTGTCCCCTTGAGGATTCCGTAAAAAGTGGTGAACCCAGTGAGAAGGAGTTTTTCGACGCCGAATCCGGGAGGTGGGTAAACTCGGCTATTTATCCGACAAATATCAGAACTGAAGAAAACAAAGCAATTTTCGTTCACATGATCCGAGACATTACAAAACGGAAAATTGCAGAAGGGGATTTTGAGAAATCCGAAAAGAGATTTCGTACATTTGTGGAGAATTCATTCGAATGTATTTCGAATATAGACATGGATGGCAATTTTTTATATGTCAGCCCCACAGGACTCAAGACCTTTGGAATGACCCTGGACGAACTGAAGGAGAAACACTGTACGGAATTGGTGAAACCCGAGTTTAAAAGAATTCTGAAAAAGTCATTGGACAAGGCAAAAAAAGGGGAAATCGTTTATTTTGAATATGAAAGTGTAACTCATTTCGGCGAGAGATGGTTTGAAAGCACTCTTGCACCGTTAAAGGATAATTCGGGAAAAATAGTCAGTATTCTTCGAATCTCGAGGGACATCACAAAGAGAAGGAAGATGGAGGAGAAATTGCGAAATAACGAACTCTTGTTACGCGGTGTCATCAACGCGATAAAGGAAGCCATAATAACTATCGACGATCGAGGATTGATAAGCCTTTTCAATCCGGCAGCTGAAAAGATGTTCGGCATCGATAAAAAGAAAATGATCGGAAAACGCTTGAAGCGTCTAATGCCTGAAAAATACAGGAGTAAACATCAAAAATCTATGATGAGTTTTTTTAAATCTGGCATACCGGGCCATCATATGGGAAAGGTCGTTGAACTGCCGGGATTGCGAACGGACGGATCAGTATTCCCTATGTCAATTTCATTTTCAACCGCTAGGGTTTGTACAAAAACATATGTGATAGCCGTGGCAAGGGATATTACCGAACAAAAGAGGAAGGAAAAGGAGATGAAAAAAAGGTTAATGAAATTCAGATTGGAGGACGGGAATCTCTATCTTGCAAAAGAACAGACTCCGATTCTGGCCAGGGAAGCCTTCAAGGATATCCTTGCCGTGGAATACGGCGGAGTTGTCATATCCCGTGAGCCTGAAAATAAATTTAAAAAATTATCAAAGAAAAAAATTGAAGTCTTTTGGCTGGGTGGGACGGAATTGGCGAAAGATCAAACCTTGAGACTTGAAGAAATTGAAGAAAAATTAAAGCAACTCAGGAGAAAAAGTGCGGTTCTCATAGAACGACTGGATTATTTAATATTTAAAAACGGATTTGACAATACACTTTCCTTTGTCCAGCGTTTGAGAGATATCGCAAATTTTCACGATCTTATCGTTATTTTATCCCTGGATCACAACACTGTGGATATATCAAAACTTCAATTGCTGGAGAAGGAAACGAACGAAATCGAAATGGTTCATAAAAAGAGGATCTCTGCGGACTTGTTCGAAATATTGGATTTTGTCTATAATAAAAATCGAATTGGAATAAAGCCCACTTATTCGGAAATCGGAAGCGATCTGAACATCAGCAAGCCCACAGTTAGAAAAAGAATTCGGAGTCTCTTAGGCCGAGGTTATTTGGTGGAATACATAAGGGGCTACAAGAAAGTTATAGAGCTTACCGAGAAAGCAGAAAGATTGTTTTAAGCCGTTTTTTCCTTGAGATATGATTTATCGGAATAATACTGTTGTTCGTTCTGAGTTTTTGGGTGTGGGTTAACTCGATGATGAAATATTATAATAACACTATTTTGTCCTGAACCCTGATGGTACCAGTTGTAATTACCCGTGCAAAGATCCCTTCCCGGGGCATTACACAGTCTCCTACTGTCTGTCTAATCAAGCAAGATTCATGACATTCTTTGCCAATTTGGGTAACCTCCAACTCAACGTCATTTCCAATTTTAATCCTCTTGCCAATGGATACCGTTGATAAATCAATACCATCAACTGTTAGATTTTCCGCAAAATCCCCAAACTTTATCTCGATACCTTTTCCCCGCATCAGCTCAATACTATATTCCGATAAAAGGCTTATCTGGCGGTGCCAATCTCCAGCATGGGCATCGCCTTCCAAACCTTTCTCCGTTATATTTGCGTAGCCTACGGGAGATTTTTGTTCTCCCTTTTTGCCACTAATATTTATTGAGATAACCACTCCTTCACTTATCATACTGATCTTTAAGGGGTTTTTGAATTTAAACATATTGAGATTTTCGCGAAAAATATATAAAACGTCGTTATATTCACCCAAACATAACGGGTGGGTTCATGAGAGAAACTCTTGTAATCGTGATATTTTTGGTAATACTCGGAGCCGCGGCGTCAGCCCAGATTTTCCTTTTGGATGAAGATAAAGTCGTTCTCAAAATATTCCACGCCGGGAGCCTGTCCAAGCCCATGTCTGATATGGAAAAAAAGTTCGAGGAAGAACATCCCGACGTAGACGTTAGAAGAGAGGTCTCGGGAAGTACCGCAGCAATTCGAAAGGTAACAGAGCTGGGTAAGAATGCTGACGTAGTCATGAGTGCCGATTATTCGTTGATACATTCCATGATGATGGAAGGAGATGAAAAATACGCTGATTACTGTATACAATTCGCTAGAAACCAGATGACTCTGGCCTATACGGAACGGAGCGCGTACAAGAATGACATCAATATGTCAAACTGGTTCGAAATACTGATGAAGAAGGATGTCAGGTTTGGATTCTCCAACCCCAATGACGATCCCTGCGGGTACAGAGCCTTGATGGTCATACAATTGGCGGAAATTTTCTATGGACAAGAAGAAATATTCGACAAACTTGTGGAAAAGAACAGTGAAATCATTTATAGTTTCAATAACGGCACCCATAATATCATCATCCCGAAGAACTCCGAAATACATCCGAAAAACGACAAGATAGTCATGAGGGATGCTGAGATCCACTTGATGACATCTCTGGAACTGGGTGAAATAGACTATCTTTTCATATATCGAAGTGTGGCATATCAATTCGAAGGACAGGGAGTAAAATACCTGGAACTGCCAGCAGAGATCGACCTGTCGGATACTGCTCATGCCAATACATATGAACAGGTGCGGGTCATCACTTCATCCGGCAGAACAGTATCGGGAAAACCCATCGTCTACGGCGTCAGCATCCCCCGAAACGCCGAGAAGCCCGAATTGGCGTTGGAGTTCATCAAAATGTTGCTGGGTGAAACTGGACGAGGCATAATGGAGTCACGGGGACAGCGAAATATCACTCCTGCAGTATGCGACGAGAGAGTGCAATTGCCCGATGCCGTTAAGTCTTATGTGGAATCAATATGAAGAAAAGAGCCGAAGGGACCATGATAATAGCAGGTATTATCGGGGCAATAATGGTGGTCTTCATCATCATTCCCATAATAAGCATGTTCATCGACGTCGGGCTCAGCGGTTTTATAAGTGCAGCAGGCAATCGTTCAGCAATGAAGGCGATCTTGCTGAGTATGATCGCAGCAGTGTATGCAACAGCGTTGAGCGCTTTGTTCGGAATTCCCCTTGCATATTTTCTGGCCCGGAAAAAATTTCTCGGAAAAAAATTCATTGAGAGCATCATCGATATTCCAATAGTTGTACCGCATATCATCGCCGGTATTGCTCTCCTTACAGTCTTCGGTAGACATGGAGTTATTGGAGCCCCACTCGATGAATTGGGCATCAGGATCGCGGATTCCATGACGGGAATCGTCATAGCCATGATCTTCGTCTCCGCGCCCTTCATTATCAACTCGGCCAAGGAAGGATTCGAATCCGTGGACCCGAGACTCGAAAACGTCGCCATGGGGCTTGGTGCCTCGAGATCCAGAGCCGTATTCACCATCACCATCCCGCTATGTATGAAAAACCTTCTGGTCGGGGCCATTATGACCTGGGCCAGGGCCATAAGCGAGTTTGGGGCTGTTATGATCATAGCATACTACCCCATGGTGGCCACCACGCATATTTATTCCGAATATCTACATTCCGGTCTGGAAACTTCGGTACCAATAGCAGCCTTGCTGCTGCTGATATGCATTATTATATTTGTTATTCTCAGAACCATATCCGCGAGGTGGAAACGATATGATCAGGATTGAATCACTCTGGCGGTCCTGGAACGGTTTCTCTCTCAAGGATATAAGCTTCGAGGTAAATGAAGGGGAGCATTTCGTGGTGCTGGGACCTACCGGAAGCGGCAAGACAGTGCTTCTCGAAATAATCGCGGGTTTTCATTTCCCCGACAGGGGCCGGATCCTCCTTAGAAATTCTGAAATTACGTTTCTTCCTCCAAAAAAGAGGGGGATGGGTTTTGTTTACCAGGATTACATGCTGTTTCCGAACATGACAGTCCGTAACAATATAGCTTACGGGCTAAAAGTGAAGGGACTAAAGGGCAAAATGATCGAAGAGAAGGTCGAAGAACTGGCAGGTCTCCTGGGAATCGAAGATCTGATGGAACGGTTTCCCGGAAAATTAAGCGGCGGAGAGGCTCAAAGGACCTCGCTTGCAAGGGCTCTATCCATTGAGCCGAACATCCTCCTTCTTGATGAGCCACTGGGAGCTCTTGACCCAAATCTTCGTTCGGAGATACGGACTGAAATCTCGAGATTATTCAAAAATAGGGGAACCACCATTATCCATGTCACCCACAGCAGGGAGGATGCCATCATTATGGGAGATCGGATTGCCATAATGAAGAACGGCCGTATCGTACAAATCGATGCAAGCAGCAGAGTGTTTCGGCAACCCAGCTCAAGGTTCGTAGCGGAATTCGTTGGCGTGAAGAATATATTCAAGGGAAGTTCCAAAAAGGTAGGGGACCTGGTCTATTTCAAATCACAGGGCATAACCCTCGTTGCCACATCAGGTATTTTCGGCGAAGTGTATGCCAGTATAAGACCCGAAGATATTATCTTGTCTTTGCGGAGAATGAAGAGCAGCGCCAGAAACTGCATCAAGGGGAAGGTGACCGAATTGATCGATATGGGCGGGATCATGCGTGTTATGGTGGACTGCGGGGTACTTTTCGCAGTAAATATAACCCGGGCATCCTGCGCCGAGATGGAGATATCTCCAGGAAAGGAGCTATATCTCATATTCAAAGCCCAGAACGTCAACCTATTCAGTTAGAAAACGAACCGAAGACAAAAATAAGGATGATATTACATGAATGACAGTTTCGGAAGACCCGTTCACCACATTCGCATATCGATAAACGATGATTGCAACCTGAATTGTTTTTACTGTCATAGAGAGGGGCAGATCGACAGCACGAAAAAAATGTCTCCCGGGGAGATCGAAAAAATATTGATGGTAGCAAAAGAATTAGGCATATCAAGGGTGAAGTTCACCGGGGGGGAGCCTCTCATACGAAAGGACCTGCCCGACATTATAAGACGTGCAAGCAAGTATATGACGGATGTGTCTCTTACCACAAACGGAACACTACTAGGGCCCATTGCCAAGATACTGCGAGATGCGGGTTTAAACCGGATAAATATTAGTCTCGATACCCTTGACGAGAACAGGTACATGAAGATCACTGGAAAAAAGCTTCTCGGGAGAGTGTTGGATGGGCTTTCCGCCGCGGTAAGCTCGGGTCTTCATCCCGTGAAGATCAATATAGTTGCTTTCTCCGACAGTACGACGGATGAATTAATGAAAATAGTCCGGGAAGCGTGGAGACGAGGAGGCATACCCCAGATAATCGAACAGGTAGACATGAATTCCGCCGGTTACCCTGACATTAGTGAAGTTGAAAACCACATATCCTCTCTTGCAGTGTCAGAAAGAGAGCGGGATGTACAGAGCCGGAAAATATACACCTTGAAGGATAATGAAAATAATCTTAAAGATGTGGAGATCGTTCGTCCCATGCACAATACTCTGTTCTGTTCAAAATGCTCCCGGATCAGGGTTACCTGCGACGGCTTTTTAAAGCCCTGTTTGATGCATAACGATGGTTTGGTTGACATATTGACCCCCATGAGGGAAGGAAAATCCACAGAAGAACTGACCAAGCTGTTTTACGAAGTGATAATGAACCGTTATCCTTACTGGAGATGAAAGTATGGGAATGATCGATGTATCAGGAAAGGATGTCGTGCTGCGGACCGCTCTTGCCGAAGGAAAGCTCACCTTAAGATCAACAACGATAAAGGAGATAAAAGAAGGCAATATTAGAAAGGGAGATGTTTTCACGGTAGCAGAGGTTGCTGCTCTCACAGCAGTGAAAACTACCTTTATACGGATTCCCCACTGCCACCCGTTACCAATTGCCTCGGTGGAAGTGAAGTTCAGTATTGAGGAAACAACCGTCGTTTGTACGTGCTGGGTAAAATCCGAGTACAAGACCGGTGTGGAAATGGAGGCTCTTAGCGGTGTGAGCAGCGCCCTTCTCACCGTCTGGGACATGGTGAAATACCTTGAAAAGGACGCGGACGGACAGTATCCCGTCACCAAGATACATGGAATAAGAGTAATTGATAAACAGAAGGAAAAATAATCTGCTTTAAACCGCAAATCCACTGAGAGATGATACAAGCTGAATTTACGGGGTTTAGAAATGAAAGATATCTATGATGCAATTCTTGAAACGAAAAAGAAAGGTCAAAAAGCGGCACTTGCAACCATAGTTTCGCAGAAAGGATCGACACCGGCACCTCTGGGATCGAAATTCCTGGTCAAAGAGGATGGAAGCACTGTTGGGACCATAGGGGGTGGATGCGTGGAGGCCGAGGTCTGGGAGGAATCCAAAAACGTTATTCGAGAGGGAAAGGCAAAGATGGCATCCTTTAAACTGACCGAGCAACGAGGTGAAGACGGAGTGATGGAGATTGACGGATTGATCTGCGGCGGAACCATCGAGGTCTTTATCGAACCGATAATCAGTTATCCCACAGTTCATATATTCGGAGCGGGACACGTATCGCAGCCTCTTGCGCGGATGAGCAAGATGATAGGTTTTAGGGTAGTGGTTATAGATGATCGGGAAATGTATGCCAACCGCGAAAGATTTCCCGAAGCCGACGAGGTGGTGGTTTTAGATTATAATAATTATTTCGAAAAGTTCGTCCCGGACGACAGCTCCTACATAGTTATCGTTACCCGGGGCCATCGGCATGACGGAACGGTACTTGAGTGGGCTTGCCGCACGAAAGCACGATACGTTGGAATGATGGGGAGCAGGGCGAAGAAAAATATTATCTACACCGAACTGCGAAGCAAGGGCATTCCTGAGGAAGACTTGGGAAGGGTAAGTTCACCCATCGGTCTTGAGATTGGCTCGAAAACCCCGCAGGAAATTGCGGTCAGCATCCTGGCAGAGATGATACGCGTTAATAGAATTGGCACAAATTAGGAGAGTGACGAATATGGGTGCAAAGGGTCATAAAAAACACTCTTTACCGAACATTTCTTTCTCCCTTGTGACGGTAAGCGATACCCGGACAAAGGAGAATGACGAGAGTGGAAAGATCATCATTAAGCTCATCGAAAAGGCGGGTCACAGGGTAGTGGAATACGGTATAATAAAGGATGATATGGAGATGATCACTGCCGAGGCGGAAAGGCTGCTGTCATCGGATAACGTTCAGGCAGTTATATTTACCGGTGGTACCGGTATCGCCAAGAGAGACGTGACCGTGGAAGCACTGGAGCCGTTGATGGAGAGGAAACTGCCCGGATTCGGCGAGATATTCCGGGCATTGAGCATGGAGGAGATCGGCAGCGCCGCCATGTTGAGCCGCGCTACGGCAGGTATTGCTAGCGGGAAAGTCATTTTTTGCATTCCCGGTTCAAGGGGAGCCGTGAAACTTGCCGTGGGGAAATTAATACTGGAAGAGTGCGGCCATATTTTATGGGAGATGAGACGTTGAAAAAGATGAGACCGTTCAGGGAATTGATAGATTTCGAGACTGCGAAAAGGATTGTAATGGGTAATACGAGAGTAATAACAAAAAAGGAAACGGTAACATTGCGCGAGTCCGCAGGTAGGGTATTGGCTGTCTCGGTACAAGCAAAAATCGACGTTCCCGGATTCAGGCGGGGCGCCATGGACGGTTATGCGGTGATTGCAGAGGACACTTTCGGTACTACTAGAACAGCACCGGGACATCTGCGTCTTTTAGGAAAGATATTCGCTGGCATGAAGCCGGAGTTTCCGGTGGTGAAGGGAAGTTGCGCACAGATATCCACCGGAGCACCCATGCCCGAAGGTGCTGACGCAGTTGTGATGGTGGAGGAAACCTCACTTGATGGGGATATGGTCAGCATATACAAACCGGTATACCCGGGAGCCCACGTATCGAGAAAGGATTCGGACATAAGCAATGGAGCCGAAATATTGAGTGAAGGAACTCTGATAACTCCCCCCATTACAGGTGTTCTAGCAGCACTGGGGCAGGATACGGTGGAGGTTTATTCCCGTCCAAAAGTTATTATTTTTCCAACCGGCGACGAGATAGTAGCTCAGGGAGATGAGCTGGATTACGGTAAAGTATATGACATAAATTCATTCACAATGGCCAATCTGCTGGGCGAGGCAGGCGCCGAGGTCGCTGTAAGCGAGATCACCGGGGATTCCATGGATGAACTCAATAACTGCATGGACCGGACCGCCGGTTACGATTACGCGCTGTTCTCGGGAGGCAGCAGCGTTGGGGAGCGGGACCTTCTGCATGAAGTTTTATCAGACAAGGGTGAACTGCTTTTCCACGGAATCGCTCTTAAACCGGGAAAACCCACTCTCTGCGGCCGCGTAGGCGAAACTCTTGTCTTCGGCATGCCCGGTTACCCTACATCGTGCCTGAGCAACGCATACGTTTTACTTCTTCCGTCAGTAAGAAAAATGGCCAGACTGCCATGGAAGGTGCATAAACAGGAAAAAATTCTCGCGGGAAGGGTGGTTTCCACCATAGGCCGACACCAGTTATTCAGCGTCAAGGTCGAGGGCGGCGTTGCGCACCCGGCGTTCAAGGAGTCAGGGGCAATAACCAGCATGAGCTTGGCTTCGGGTTACGTGGAGATACCGGCGAACGTGGAATATGTAGAGGAAGGAAGCCGGGTTGTAGTGAATTTTTATTAGGGATTCTTATGAGAAAAGAATAACATTGATTTGGGGTTCATGGAGTTCTTTATTCGTGAGTCGTTTATATCATAAATCTTAAAATACACCGGTCATATTATCTCGTCCTCCGAGGAGTGAAAATGGCAACAATAGACGAATTGCGCTCAGTGAATTTGGAGGAGTTGTTAAGCGAAGGGTGGAAAACTAGAAATGATAATTTCCCTTCTATTCTGACAGTTTCCGCCCCCGGTGCGAAAACCTACATATCCGATCATCACCGGAACAAACGAAATTCGTTCGTGAATATCAGCGTAACTGGAAAAGCCTGCGCTCTCAATTGCGAACACTGTCAGAAGAATCTCTTGCAGTCCATGATACCGGTAACTAGCGGAGATGAGTTGAAGGCCCTTGGTGAGAGTCTCGTCGCCAAGAAATGTCAGGGAGTGCTAGTCAGCGGTGGGGCCACAGCCACGGGGGAAGTACCGCTGGATAATTATTTCGACGCCATCCATCATCTCAAGGAACTGGGATTAAAGGTCTTGGTTCATACGGGTCTCGCCACCCGCGAGACCGCGCGGAGATTAAAGCAAGCAGGTGCCGACCAGGCGCTTTTGGATGTCATCGGAGCCCGGGAGACAATCGAAAGGGTATATCACCTGGACCGGGAGCCATGGGATTTTTTTGCAAGCATGGAAGCACTGACCGAAGCGGGTCTGGACGTTATCCCCCATATTATCGTAGGTCTCGATTTCGGCAGGATAGTGGGAGAATATGAAGCTCTAGAGATGGTGACCCGTATAAAACCCAACACCATCGTCATAGTGGTGCTTTCACCCTTGTTGGACACTCCAATGGAAAATGTGGTACCGGCCAACGCAGAGGACGTGGGCAGGATCACTGCCATTGCGCGTATCGTCAATCCCAACGCTTATCTTACCATGGGATGTGCGAGACCTCCCGGAACTTCTAAAGAATTGATGGAAAGATACGCGGTCAGAGCGGGGATTACGGGAATCGCCTATCCCATTGATCCAACCATCGAATACGCAAAAGGTCAGGGCCTCGAAGTGATATTCAAGGACACCTGCTGTTCTCTGCTATGAATTCTATTATGTGGACGTTTTTTCAATCTATTCTCCCTATGTTTCTTCATTACGAGGCCGGACGCAATAAAGCCGGACCGGCCTCGTTTAAGATACCAACAAAAACAACAAGCAATGTGTTGGCGGGCCGCCAACACTGAGGGGCAACGCCCCTCACGAGAACTTTTTTTCTATTTTTTATCGGACCTGCGTGGGTCTTCACGACCGCAGGTCCTCTTTACATAATCGTGGGGCAAAACTCGATGTTTCATCGGGACTCCTTGAAGACCATAATAAATTCTAACGGAAAAGAAACCGATTTCGTCAAGGTGCAGGTGTTCCTCGCCAGATCGAAACACTTGTCGAGCTTTTTTCTATTTCCCCTATTCGCCCACACTGTCAGTTTCATGGTAGCGCCGCTTATTCCCTCATCTCCGGTCTTTGAAGTAGTTGCCTTAACACCCACGGTGCAGTCCTCTATTTCCACGTGCGCACGGTAAACGGCCCAAACGAATGTTGAAAGAAGGCATGCCCCCATCCCAGAAATAAATACCTCCATGGGTGCGGGGGCCGTGTTGGTTCCAAAATCAATTTTCGGCTTGTCCGTCCCGAGCTCGAAACCTCTAACTACGCTGCTGGTCTTCAACCCCCCCCTCCAGAACACCTTCGATCTGACCTTTATCTCTTTTTCCTTCGACATGGACATAGCTATTCTCTCGTATTATTTAAGAAAAACCGAATATTTTCCGGAATATTTCAAAAACATCAACGTGTCAGATGCACTTCAAAACTATTTCCGCCACGTCCTTTATCTGCAGCTTCCCTCCGAGCTCCCCCTTCATTTTCAGATTATCCCGTGCCATGGCGAACACGTTATTGCAGGTCGGGCAGGCAATGGCCATAAGCTCCGCCCCCTTTGACACAGCCTCACGAACCAGTTTTTCACCAATGGCAAAAGCCTGGGTCTCATCCAATGCCTCGAACAGACCGCCTCCCCCGCAGCACAACCCATCCTCACGATTCCGCTCGAACTCGAGAAGCTCGACCCCCGGTAATGACCTTAATACTTCTCTGGGTGCTTCCATCACACCACCGATCCTCCCGAGCTCACAGGGGTCGTGATAGATAATCTTTTTGTTCAGCGGTTTTCTGAGATCCAGCCGCCCTTCCCCGATCAATAATCTTATGTATTCCGTGGTATGCATAACACTGAACGGGAGATTGCCTACTATTAGTGGATAATCCTTCTTGAAAGCCAGGTAGCAGCTGGAGCAGTTTGCCAAAAGTATTTTCGCTCCTTTTTTCCTTACGTTTTCCACATTGGCAATGGCAGCACTCTTCATCCTTCCCCCGCTGCCGAGGAAATAGAGAAAACGACCGCAGCATTGATCAGTGCGTCCGGGAAGGCTTGCTGCGACACCTCCGGCTTTCAATATTTTCATAATTGCGGTCTCAACCCTGAAAAAGTTATAGGCCGTCTGGCAGCCCGGATAAAATACCACATCCGCTTTATCCAATTCAGGAAAATCCTCCCTCACCCATTCATCTCTCTTTTCTCTTGGGTAGCCGTACGGGTTTCCACTGGCAGTTATGTTCCCTTCCATTTCAACCAGGTTCTCCGGAATTTTTATGGCAGCACCGGTGAGCAACCATTCACGGGCTCCTACCAGCTTTTCCAAGAAAGGAACGTAATACGGGCAAACATGATCGCAGATACCGCAGGCCGTGCAGATAAATGCCTTTGGTATGGAATTCTCTTTGGTGCCGTGAATATCTTCCCCATGCTCAAGCGACAGAAGGTACCTTGATATCTCCTGCGGTGTTGCCGTATTGCCGCCCTCCAGGACTATTCCGGGCCTCACCGTACATTGAGAAGTGCATAAGCCGCAGCTCGAACATAATCTGAAATAGTCTCGATGCGGTAAGGGGGCCACATTGTCCATCGGCATAATTACACCCGGATCTCAGGAGATTCCAGTTGTATAATTCGTTACTCTTTTATTTCAAATCTATGGTCGTTTCTTTCCCGGTGGAAGGTCCCCCGAATCATTCCCGTGCGTTCATCTATTTTTTCCTGATGCTAAGGAAGAAAATGACGACCAGCAGAACGGCGATCAAGATGGCCAGTATCCATGGAAGTGAATCCTCATCATCGTCATCATCGATTTCCTTTTCATCATTTTGCCCGTCCACTTCGCTTTTTTCTTCGACACTTCGGATCTCTTCCGCCATATGGTCTATCTCGACCCTATCCTGCAGTATTTCATAAAAACCATGCCACTGGACGTAGTCCGGGGCCATCATGAAAGCTCCCATGCGTGCCCTGCGTCCTTCATGGTGCCACATCTCGTAGATCTTGAATTCTATCGGTTCGTCGAAACTTGTATTGGTTAAAAGACCATCATCATAAAGTCCTGTAACAACCGCCTTTGCACTCAGATACTGCTCATTATACAACTCCACAACGAGGTCCGCCTGCTCATAGTAGTTATCCGTCCACGTTGTGGAATGGCACTGCTTGCAAACCGTTTTCATTCGATCCTGTTTCACCTGCCATGTGGAGCCATCACTGATAGGGTCCCCTAAACTGTTGGCCGTATTATCCGTACGCTTGGATATCGCGCTCTCAAGCTCCCAGCTCAACCGGGAGCTGACATCGTGCGTTGTTGGGACTCCAGGGGCCGAGGACATGTGACAGCTCGCACACGTAGGCGCCCGATAATCCACACCCGCCTTCCAATCGTCACTGGTC
Organism: uncultured archaeon; assembly: GCA_964342815.1. Lineage (GTDB taxonomy): Archaea > Thermoplasmatota > Penumbrarchaeia > JASLWR01 > JASLWR01 > JASLWR01. The sequence continues at coordinate 16,365 of CAYFHS010000046.1, forward strand.
CAGTTCCACGTATCCCCTTCCGCCGAATAGATGTTTCCGTGCTTGGACTCGTAGTACATCTCTATCTGTGGATGATCCGGACCCATGTGACACTGGCCGCAGGTTTCGGGTTTTCGTGCTTCCACAACGGAGAATGAATGACGCGTATGACACGAAGAACAGCTGCCCTTGCTTCCGTCGGGATTGATGCGCCCGATGCCGTTATTGGGCCAGACCGTGAAATCCTCGGTTGACTTGCCCGTCATATTTGTACCGTGACATGATTGGCATCCACGGATGGTGGCTGCGTGAGTTATATTTTGACCGTCAACTGCGATGTATTCGCCCTCGATCTGGCTCTCGAGGTATGGTAGTTTTTCCTTATCGAATAGAAGCTCGTAATATTCGGTCCCGAATGAATGAAGGCTTTGTCCGAATTCCAAAACTTCCTTTTCATGACATTTCCCGCAGTCTTTCGGTGAGACAACGGGAGAAATATAAAAACCGTTGTGGTCAAGGGCATCCGGATCGGTGGCCGCCGCCTCATGGCAATCGTTGCATGTAACGTTGCTCCCGGCGTGTTCGCTCATTTCCCAATCCTTTATGACGCCCCCCAGCACACCCTGCCTTTCGTGACAGCTTATACAGGGATCGGATGTGCCGTTAGCCCTGCTACCCAGGAACAAATTATCCATTTCGGCCTGAAAAGCTCCATCCTCTACGTCAATGCGGTTCACGTTCTCGAGGGCTGCCCCCTCATCGTCCATTTCTCTTGGACCCAGGTAAAAACAAATTATTATGACAAAAATAGCTGTGAATGAAAAGAATAACCATTTACAAATACTAATTCGGCCAATTCCTTTCATCAGCTTTTTCTGTGCTTCTGACATTTTTCAAACCTCCACTTGAAATAGCGAATATCTTTGGAATATATAAATCTAATCACCGTATATTATAGGAGAATGGTGCAGTTTCCTTATGAGTTATTAATCGTTTGTAGACATGTTAATACTGGACAAATTCAACAGAAAAAAATAATCCGATAATAAGAGATGCAGGCGTAAGTCAGGTCCTGAAAATAATCTTACGATCACCACAATGTTCCTTTGTAATGTCCTGTAACGGGACAGCCGCGACATCGTTTTCCATAGGCCGGACAATCATTACAATTAGTTTCGACACCGCAAGGTGGCCTATTAGCCCGCGAAATATGCGTTGTTAGGGGCAAAACGAGTTTATTAGCAACCCCGATGACGATATTGAATATCACATTTTGGATCTCATCGACCTGCCTAATATGACAATCCACAATCGCTTCAAGAGTGGCAACGTCTTCTCCTATGAAGAACAGACAGAGATTGGATTCTCCGGAAACAATGAATCCATTCAGAAAATACGGACAATTCATCAAAGAATTCAACACTTTCGTGGTATTCTTGGTCGTCACATCCACCTTAGCAATGGATAAGCCGATCTTCAACAAATCCATCCCATACATGTTCTGAACGATTCCCGTTTCCTTTAATTTTTTCAAGCGGAGAGCCACCGACGGTTGGGACAGCTCGACCTCCATTGCTATGGCATCCTGGGAAATATCCGGATTCTCACTGAGGATAGATATTATTTTTCGGTCCTTATCATCAAAATTCAGATTCGTTGATGTCATGATAACCACCATTTATGGGAATGAATAAGATTGTATTATAATTTAGTATAACTTTATAATATATTGGAGAAAACTCATTAACACGAATATCTATTGGGTGAATTATTATAACTTATGTGTTTTCGGTACTTGCTTTTTTCTTTAATTCCATTATCAATTCAGGAACGACCTGATATACATCCCCGACTATCCCAAAATCCGTGACGCTGAATATAGGAGCTTCCGGATCTTTATTTATAGCCACTATGACATCCGATGTCTGCATACCGGCCAAATGCTGGACGGCTCCTGAGATTCCGCAAGCAATATATAGTTTCGGACGCACTGTTCTCCCGCTTAATCCTACTTGATTTGCATAGGGGATCCATCCCTCATCCACGGCCGCGCGACTCGCTCCAACAGATCCTCCAAGTGCTTCTGCAAGCTCTTTCATCAATGTAAATCCATCGGATCGCCCCAATCCCTTTCCTCCAGCCACGATGATTTTAGCTCCAGTTATGTTGGCCCCATCATTATTTTTAAAAAAATCCATAATTTTCGTTCGATCCCTGATTATTGTTTGATCCACATATTTCCTGATGATTTCCCCTTCCGGATTCGGTTTCTTTTCCGCTTTACTCATTACTTTATATCTTACAGTGGCCATTTGGGGCCTGTGATTTGGGCATATTATCGTTGCCATCACATTTCCACCAAATGCCGGTCTTGTTTGCACTAAAAGTTTTTTCTCTGCATCAATATCCAATTCGGTGCAATCCGCAGTAAGACCAGTTTTTAATCGAACAGCGATTCTCGGTGCTAATGAGCGGCCGATGGCAGTGGCTCCTATCAAAAATATGCTTGGTTTGATCTCCTCGACTAGATCTGTTATTAAAGCTGTGTAAGTGTCTTCTTTGAATTTAGCTAGTGATGTGTCGTTAAAAAGATATACTTTATCTACTCCATAAGTGATCAACTCATATGCAGAATCTTCCACCTCATTCCCTACAAGAACACAATATAGATCCTCTTTTACTTTATCGGCAAGCTCCCTTCCTTTACCGATTAATTCATAGACCACATCTGCAACCTTTCCCTCTCTCTGCTCCCCGAATACCAGGACTCCTCTATGCCGGGAAAAATCCTTTTTTTCTTTCCGAGTTATCAATATGGCTTTATTCTTACAGACGCCGACACATGCACTACAATACGTACAATTCTCATCTATCACTAATGATTCATTGGTAAACGATATGTAGCCAAACGGACAGGTTTTTACGCACCGTTGACATTTATTACAATTTTCTATGATAATTTCTATTTTGGTCATATTGAACCTCATACAAGTTTAAGTTCACCCAATTTCTCGACGAGTTTCTTTGTTTTATCCGAGAGGGTACCGGTAAGAATTGTACCCTTTTTCCTTTTCCGGGGAGGAAATACCTTGATCACCTGCGTCGGTGAGCCGTTTAAACCATATCTACCTGAATGACCGTTTAAATCATTCGAATTCCATATTTTAATGCCAGTATTCAAAGAGAATATTTTTCCTTGTAAGGTAGGAAATCTTGGCTCGTTTGTCTCTTTGCTTATGGTCATCAGACACGGTAAAAGAGCGTTGACTGTTTCGTACCCCCCATCCACCATTCGTTCAACAAGCACACCCCCATTATTTACCTTTAGAATTTTTCTAACATAACAAACATTTGAGATTTCTAATTCCTCTGCCAACCCCGGTCCAACTTGCGCAGTATCTCCATCGACGGTCTTCACACCACAAATAATGATATCAAAGCTACCTATTTTTCTAATTCCACATGCAAGAGTAAAAGAAGTTGCTAGAGTATCCGCTCCCGCAAAGGTTTTATCCGAAAGAAGTACTGCATGCTCACACCCCATGGAAATAGCAAATTTTAGGGCGTATTCCGCCTGCGGGGGTCCCATGCTTAATACTGTTACTTTACCGCCATAAGTCTCTTTGAGTCTAAGTGCCTCCTCAATCGCATATCTATCGAATGGATTTACTGTGGAAAGAGTCCCTTCCCTCATCAAGGTGCCCGTCTCGGGGTCGATTTTTATCTCAGTACTGGCGGGTACCTGTTTGATACAGACGATTATATTCATTCCAACACCTAAATGAGAGCAGCCAATTGTATAGGCTCGATCTTTCGATAAATTTCCAATGGTTTTCTTTTATGCCCTTCGACGGTAAGCAGTTCTTCGATTGATATCCCGAATAGCCTTTCATTCTCTTCCAGGTAAGGCAAAATGAGTGACCAGTCCTCATCAGTGGCGTCAATAAACTGACCGCCATTTAGTTGATTTCCATCCACTACTCGGTGAGGATCTCTCAAATAGATCGCACCTCCTGAGGCTAAAGAAAAGAGATTACCACCAGGGTATGGAGTAGGTAGCTCCCTGATATTACCGCATTCGTCAAACTCAACCCCGTTTAAAATAACAAAACCGCCACCTCGAAGTGCATCACCGGCCATGAATGACTCCGCAAGATAATCCAGACAAGTGCCGTTGATAACCACCCGGGGGTGCCCAACAGCATTTATGAGGGGACGTCCCGCAGCGTTGCCGCGTACATATATCTCGCCCCCCTTTGCACCATATAAAAATGTTTGACCTACATCACCATGTATAACCAATTTGCCATCCTTTAGAATCTGTCCAAGTTGGTCCTGGGCGCTGCCGTGAACAATCACCTTGGCACCGTCCAAACCCGATCCCAGGTAGTCCCCCGAACTTCCATAAATGTCGATCCGCACATCCTCTGTGCCAGGACCAAGACCGCACCCACAAAACCGCTGGCCTACAAGCGAAAAAACTATGAAACGCTTCCACTCGACTTTGTAAGCCTCAATAATGAATCTTTCAAGGCAATATTCTCCTTCCGGAGGAAATTCACGGGCATTGATTACTAGAACTGCATTCTCCTTCAATGGTTTTTGTAAAAAACACCTTTCATCCCAATCGATGTACCAATATCGCCCAGGTATCTCACACTGTCCTTTTTCCTGTTGGGTATTCCGAAAAGTATTGTAGAGGGTCTCGTCCAGCAATGCTAAACATGAACTATGTTTTTTTATTCCGGTATCATAACGACGGTCATATAACATAGTTAGAATCTCTATGGAAAATGCCATTTTTTCATCATTTATTAAAGCAAATTGGGCCAAATAAGTACAGAGTTGCATGAACTCATCATAGCTCCATTTTTTAAGGTTTGGAACTACCCAATTGAAAAACTTATCCGTTTTTCTACTTTCAAAATATTTTTCCACCTTTTTTTCTATTGAATTAAGAAATTTTGTCTCGGTTAATGGCTGTCCCAAATTGAGTGCTGAGATGTTATGGTGTTTCCGAGGGTTTGATGCAGTGATTACTTTTCCGAATTTATCGGTGCATGTTAATTTTTTTCCATTATTATCACCATTCTCTGCGAGAGTGAAGGAAAAAGCACCTCCATCGGTATGGCTCCCTCCCCTGGCATTCCAATACTTATCCGCAATAGGACAAAATCTCGGGTCTTCGCCAGCCAGATTTCGTAAGGTGGCGTCAATAGCCTGTTTTTCCGAGGCTACGAGGCCAATGTCCACTTCTCCTTGCTGCAGTGCAAAGACTTGCGGGCGCAACATTGCCGTATCCGTGATACCCAATAACTGCATGGTATCGATATCCGGTTTGTTTCTTGCGATGATAAAGAACCAGGGGCCATCCGGAGATCCGTGAATATGAGTGGCCTGAATCGCTCTATAGATTTTTTTCTTATCTCCTGGAAGCATTATAAAATCTCTTTCTGTTGTCGGAGCCATCGCTTCGATGATATACTCCAGAGGATACTCGTAAATTCGATCCCATAGATCGAATAATTGAACCGATATCTCAGTATCGGTTAAGAAAAGTGGATGTATGTTATGTTGCTGCAGATATTCAGACACTGCATAATAGTTTGCAAAATCCCCATTATGAACCAAAGCTTCGTTCAATCCTATGAACGGATGTGCGCCCCCGGGATGCCAAACACGCCCTTTGGTTGGATAGCGCTGGTGCCCCACCCATATATGTGCTTTAGCCCCCTCAAGTCGATAATATTGAATCACTTGTTCCGCATAACCGACAATTTTAAAAACGAGCATATTTCGCCCGTGACATAGAACAAATGCTTTCTTTTCACCAAGAGAGGAATAAAAATGCTTGTTGAGTCGGACAGTGTTCTGATAGACGAATTCATCTTCGGCTTGTCGCAACTTAAGCTCGTCCAAACCGTTTTCTTTTATAAATCGAAGGAGAACATCTTTTTTAACGCGACAAAAATATCGCCACACATCGGGGGGTTTGATCTCCAGTCTCGGCACATCCTGATAATCCACAACTGTGGGGACAAGATAACTCTTGTGAACCTCGAAAAATGGTCGTATACATTTATTCTCCACCGTTTTCCTGGCACTAGGGTCAAGAAAAGCAACCTGAATTAGATAATAATTTTCCAGAATATCTTGCGAAACTCCCATCTGCGCAGGTGAAAGACCCACAGCAACCACCCCGCCTCCCTTTCCATTCCCACGATTATGCATCTGGGCCAACGGAACCGAAATATTCCAGCCATCAATTTGCTCGCTACAGGCAAATCCAACCACACCGCAGCCACCTTCTGCCTCTACTTTTCGTTGTGATAAAGTAGGCAGATTATCGTATAATCCCTTCCTTGAGCTTTTGATCCGTTCTGCGAACAATATCCTATCCATATGCCTTCGTCTTCCTATTTGTTATTGGCAATCATTAATATAAACGAGGCAATCGGTCCTACCGATTAGCTCTGTGATCTTTCTCATTCCCAGTGCATTCAATATCATACGCAATTGGATTTGCCATGACCGATACATGTTAACAATCCGCTTCATACTTCGGTCTATATCAATAAGGCTACATCGGTTTGGATCAGTGGTTGTTATGCCCGAGGGGCAACCCTCGCCTTTCTCGCATTTACCATATCGCTCGCACCCTATGGCAATCAATTCCGCCGAACCAATAACGGTACCATCCGCACCGAGTGCTATCGCCTTCGCTACATCATAAGCCGAACGTATCCCACCGGAAGCCATAAGGATAACTTGATCTCTAATACCTTCTTCCAATAGAAATTTGTGGACCTTTGAAATTGCGTACTCGATTGGCATAGCAATGTTCTTCTTGCTGACCTCCGGTGCTGCACCTGTACTACCGTAACCCCCGTCCAAATGGATAATATTAGCACCGGCAAAATAACTGCCTACCGCAACCATATCCACATCCGTTGGAGTGGATACTTTAACCGAGATTAGTGCATGTGGATTTATTACTTTAATCCAGTCTACATGTTTTTTGTGATCCTCTACCGAGTAAACGCTGTGGAATGGAAAGGGGGAGTAGAGGCTCCTCCCGGCAACAGCTTCTCTAACTTCAGCCACTGACCTTGTAACCTTGCCCGCAAGCAGATGGCCTCCAAGACCGGGCTTTGCGCCTTGAGCATACTTAAATTCTACTATTCGTGCGCGTAGTATGGTCTCTTCTCGAACTCCAAAGAGGCCGGTGGCAACCTGGGTTATAACGTGGTCGGAATAAGGCACTAACTCCTGGGGATAACCACCTTCACCTGTTGAGATGAATGTACCAAGATATTTGGCTGCTCGTGCACGAGCAAGCATGACATTTAAGCTTATCGAACCAAAAGACATCCCCCCACCATAAACGGGGAAGGGTATCCGGATATGGGGCCCATCTCTCCGTTTGTTCAAATCGATGGATAAATCGATAGTGTTGTCATCTATCAATGGAAACTGTTCATTATTTTTTTCAAAAATAAACGCCAGTCTATCAAATCCCCCACCAGAGCATCCAATCCTATACTCGAGATTCGATGTCGGAGGTCTACCCGTACGAGCCTGTTCTGCTGTAGCTCTTAATAATTCCGGTGGCCAGCGATAGTCACCCGAGGCACGTTTTTCACTCTCAACTGTAGATTTTAAAGATATGGAATTGGAAAATATATTACAAAATTTTTTCTCCTCGATCTCGTAGGAAATTGACCTCCCCATTTCTCCCCTTAACCGCCTTACTTCCCGCATACCCATTGCACCCAATACTTCCAACAATTGGTCTCGCCAGGCCGACATGAGGTTTACTATGCGTTGGGAACCCCAATTTGAGTTTATTTCCACATGCTCTACGGGACAGGGATAATATTCATCCGCCCAAAGTGCACAGCCCAATCCAACAAGGAGGGAAAAATCAATAGCTGCGCCATCCGCACCACATGCAATCACCTTGGGAACATGCTCGGCACTGGCAATACCTCCGCTGACAATGAGACTAACCCTATCACGTATTCCCATTTCTACCAATCTTCTATGGACGAGCTGCAGTCTATCTTTTATAAAAAGCGGATCGGGCTCATATGGTTCCATGCCAACTTGGTCTGCATATAGGTGAATTACCTCCGCCCCGGCACCTACTAGCTTCTCAACTTGGTCACCTACTTTCCGGCTAATTGGCAATCTGATGGAGATAATTAGATTGGGGGCTTCCTTTTTTATTTTTATAAGGGATGAGATGGCATCACTATGATCCAGATAATCAATCTCTACCATCTTTACTTTTAGTGGTTGTGTTTGAAATGAATCGAGATTCTTTAATGATAGACGAGGAACTATATTTTCAACAAATGGTTGAAGATCGCTTGCCCAATATTTATCCTCCAAAAATACGAATGTACCGAGCTGAGATGCAGCTTTAACAATGGATAACAATACTCCTCGTCCATGTACTGGCATCACCGGGAAGGAAAATAAAACAGGGAACGGTACTTCGATATTGGGTGGCAACTCATCTAACAATTTACCTTTTGGATCGAATCTCAACATAGCTTTTTTCCTTCCTAAAGAAACTAATGTAGAGATATATTCACGCCCATGGATTCCGTCACGTGTAGGTCGCACAATTTCGGACATGTCCAACCACATTCCATCAAAACCAGATCCTGCGAATTTCCCACCAAAACCCGAACCCGAAATGGGAATTTTCCCGGTTTCCGCTTGATACCATATTTGAGTAATTATCTCAGGAGTCCAATATTTATCCCCTCCAATTCCAAGCTCAAAGGGAGAGTGTCCATATTTAACATATTCCTCGTCATCCTGAAGATTGAATCGGGCTGGATACGGAGTACAAAGAGGTGCATTTTTTCGAGCTATATGATATCGAATCGGAGGCCCGTGGTTTTCGGTCGTTGACCTTTTGTATTCATCATCGCTCATCTTTCATGTCACCGTGATTAAATGTTGTTCAACTTTACCTAAAAAAGTTCTTTTGTTAGCCTGATAAATTGGACCTTATCTGTGATACTTTGTCGAATATAGGAACTTAAGCAATGTTTATTTGGCTGCAGTTGATGCTTTCATCAATATATAAGAATTATTCTAATAATGTCACTCAATTGTATGGAATTTTTTAATATTTGCGAACATTGTCTATTAATATTGAAAAATAGACGAATATTTTATTAATATGTATGGCGTTTTCCGGTTAAGCGATTGGTAAAACTAATGTGGAAGGGGTTCTATGGATAAACTAGATGCAAAAATAATAGGAGCTTTGAACGAGAACGCGAGGAAGAGCTTCAGAAAAGTCTCAAGGGATCTCGGAGTATCACTCAGCACTGTTGCCAATAGGGTTAAGAGACTTGAGGAAAACGGTGTTATAACTAGTTACATACCATTGAT
>CAYFHS010000047.1:0-21448 GCA_964342815.1 uncultured archaeon
TAGGGTTCGATGAACTATGTTCATCATCACCCACTGGCTTGGCTTGAAAGTGTGACATGCCATCAGGTATGTCTTTACTTGGCAATAACATCGACTGATATCTGAACATTAATGTATAACTTTCCGAGATTTCATATCAATATCTTGGCGGCCTGCGCTTACTAAAACAATCCCTGCAATATACCGGCCGTTCTCCATCAGGTTTAAAAGGTACCTGGGTCTCTTGGCCGCAATCGGAGCAGGTTGTATCGTGCATTTCACGGGGCGGACGATCGTGCCCTCTTCTTCTTTCGTCAAACATATTTTACTTCCTTTTTTTGTTGTTTTCAGAATCTCCAATTCAAGAGATATCTCAACTTGTTGAACCGGAATGTTGTATATAATAGTATGCACTGAAAAATAAAGAGGTATTTTGTCAGACCTAAGCTCATCATCTATTTTTTCATATCATGTAAAAGATTCGATACTTCCCCACTCGTTCCGAACGAATCATTCCCGCTTCCTCCAATCTTCGAAGATGATGTCTAAGGGTTCCGCCGGCAATATCCAATTGTCTTTTGATACGCCGGTAATGCTCCCCAGGATGTTCACCGATATACTCGTAGATCGAACGGCGTTTCTCGTTTTCGACTATCTTTTGCTCTCGTAAGGACCGAATTGGGATCACCCACATTTATATTTCTCGTGAAAAAAAGAACCGATGGAGACGACATACTCTCAATCGTTTTTGTTCACAGTCGCGCCATCGGTCCCTTACAGTTGTTCTATCGGTTTCTGGGCTCAAATACAGCCTTTTTCTCCTCAGTCCACTTGCAGATCATAACTCCTTCGAAATGGTTTACCATGTCATCATTTTCGGAGGGGCTGTCTTGGAAAGGCAAGGAGGAACGGCTCCTGTTGGACCCATTATCGTCCTCCTCCTCTTCCGGGGGGAATTCGGGCTCTTCCTGCTGGCCCTCGAGGTCCTCGGGGTACCAAACGTTCAGGTCATCTATCTCCACCACAAAACAGGTGTACTCAGTGATGAAATCGTACTGGCACGAAAGCTCAACTACGCGGTCCACCAGTTCCGACGTCTCTCCGTACACTTCCATCTGCTCCATGATCTTTTCGATCTCCTGGTAAGCCCAGAGCCTTGCCACGAATGGATTTTTATCGTTACCGCCCACGTTCACGGTATCGGTGAAGGTGCGGACCCCGTTGCGTCCGGTGGCGTTTATCTCCATATCGAAAGATTCGCAGCGTTCGAACCTCCCCGTTATCGCTATGTCGGTACCTGCAAAGAGGTAATCGGCACTCTCCTGGGATACGTCATACACATTTTCCGAGAAACCGAAATCCATCTGCATCAGAAGAGGGGTCGAGATGGTACGGTAGAAATCGGTTATCTGGTTGGTAGGGTCGCCCGATGTGCTGATCTTGATAGCCTGACCGAAATTCTCCATGCTTATGGCCCGGAGGAAATCGAAATCCACGTCGGAGCCGAATCCCAGGCAGAAAACGGAAGAACGGGCCGTATTGGTATTGACTATGTTGTTCCTTATTCGAGTGCAGTCACTCTCCCCTGCCGTGGGTTGGCCGTCGGTTAAAAGCACCACAATGGGTATGTGAGAATTTCCCTCATCCCCCAGCAGTTCCAGGGCATCCATGGCCGCCTGATTGAAGTTCGTGGACCCGGAAGCACCGATATTGTTGATGAAGTTCACAGCCCGCTGCTTGTTTTCCCGGCTCGCAGCGATGATCTCAGGCTCGTACTGCTCCACACCGGTTGAAAAGGTCAGTATGTTGAACTTGTCATCCGCGGGAAGGTCATTGACTACATATTCAAACGCCTCTTTGACCTGGCCGATCTTTTTTCCCGACATGGAGCCGGAACGGTCAATTACGAATATGATATGCTTGGGGACCGGCGCTTCCTGGAGGGCGTTTGCAGACGGCGAAAAACGCAGGAGGAAATATCCTCCGTCACCGTCGTTGTGAACTGTCACGTCACCCTCCAGCGGGGGTTCTCCCACTGTATAGAGTAATTTGATATCCTGAAGACTGGTCTGGTTCGCGCTCAGAACCATTCCCGCCGCCTGGTTCGAGCCTATAACGAGATTATTGTTGTGGATCGGCCCTGAGACGCTGAAATTATCGAGACCGCTCTTGTGGTACAGGTCCATGATCATCAGGAACTCACCTATGGTCTCGTACGAGTTGATGCCTGCGATGGGTACGTTATAGCTGAATTCACCCAGGTATCTCTTGAGGAAGGTTTCATGTCGAAGGTTGACCTTCATGTATGATAGTGGAGGAACTCTAAGGCTCATCTCCAGGCTGTTGCTGCCGTGCCATTTGATGAATACCGCCATCTTGTCAGGTCCCTGTTTCACAACTTTTTCAGCCTCTTTCGGTATGATGAAAGAGTAATAAGTATTACCGTTCAACACCATGGTAAGGTTGGATACCATGGCTCCCTCGGGTATCCTGATGGTGAAGGATTTGGTGCTTATATTGCCAGTTGGGTTTGCCACCCCGAGCTGGATGTCGGTGACGGCGTAGGAGTTATCGATGACGAGACTTATCTTCGTACGTGCAAGGCTTACGCGATACTGCGGATAGTATGGCTCCCCCACGAAATCGAAATTATAGTTTTTCCTCGGTTGATCGCTATCTTCCTCGTCGGATTCCGCTGCATCCACCGGTTTTTCTTCTTCCTCAACTTCTTCGACCTCAGGCTCTACCGGTTCTTGCGGAGGCGGAACTGCGGAATTGCCGTCCTCTTCGGGCTCGTTCGTTAGATCCGTCCCGGCATCCACCACATCACTGTCGGGAGGTACTGCTGCATTGTTGGATTTCTCTTCTGCGGGTTCGGGCGGCGTATTTTGACTCCCGACGGGTGTATCTGGATTTTGAGTTGGGTGTTCCGGTTCCACCGTGGTATTATTTGCGCTTGCTGCCGCTTTGGCCTTATCATTGGTTCCCATTAGTTCCTGGAAAAAATAATTCTCCGTGAAACCTTCATGCGACTCCGCGGTCTCATTTCCAAATTCATCTTCGCTATTCCCGACCCTAATTATCTCAACCGGCCGTTCCGCCGCATTCATATAGATTATATATACCATGTTGACGCCCAGAAGCAGGAACACCAACACCAGGGACAATGTGTTTTTCTTTATCTCCATTTTTTTCACCTCTATGAGTTTCCGGCGGGACGAAGCAGCGACACTTTTGCCGGTGGGATTCGCCCTTTTCACCGTTCACAAATAATGGAAGTACCGAAAACGCATATAAACAGATTGACACAATAACTTCCACTTCCCGGGCGGCCAATTTTTTTGTAGAAATCAATCTGGTAAATGGCCAATCAGAGAATTATTAAAATAAAGTGAAAATATTGGATAAGACCAATGACATGATCATAATCCATAAGGATGACATGGCATCCATCTTAAACTCAATTTATTCCAAATTCCCTGAATTTTTTGCTGTATTTGGGCTTTTCTTTGATTTTTCTTATATAGAATCCATAGGCCAATCCTATTGCCAGGCCAATCAAATGAGCTATATTTGCTGTTCCTGATGGGAAGAAAATACCAAAACTGTCAATTACAATATATAATATCCCGAGCATCCAAAGGGGCATGGGTATTACCATATAGAACAGGATCTTCTTGGTGGGGTATAGTACTATTGCCATGCCGGCGATTCCCATTATTGCACCACTGGCACCTAGTGCGGACGAGTAGAAAAAGCTTGCACCTATTCCGGCCAACAATCCTCCTGTTATATATAATATCAAGAAACGCTTCGTGCCTATTCTTTCTTCAACCAATGGGCCAAATACAATTAGTGCGATCATATTGAATACTAAGTGTGACAAGCTGCCATGTAGAAACATCGAGGTTATCAGTATCCATGGTCTTACGAGTATATCCTCAGACACTAATAGAAATTCTCCTGTAAAACCTTTGGAGAATTCTTGTACAAGAAATGCGATAACATTGATGACAACCAACGTTAGAGTAGCTTTTTTAATATTCATGATTAGTTTATAAAAGCAATGATTTTAAATCTTTGGGTTTGAGTTTATTATTAAAATGGAATGAATCATGTCAGCCTATTCCCACCCCATGAATCACCCACAGATGAATCTGTGGGTTTCATCCTCGAAACCGCAGAAATCTGCTTCCCCTTCTCCCCTACCACCAAACGGTGGCGGTCTCCGAAGGGGATTCCTGCGGACTGATCGTCATCAAGATGCCATGTCGGCGCCCGGCCCATCTTCTCGACCTTTAAAACCCCGATATCAGACAGATCGTTCATGTGATGCTGCACGGCCCTGCGGGTCTTTCCAAGTTTTTCGGCGATCTGCTGCGTTGTGGTCCCCGGTTCTTTCTGTATGATATCCACGATCTCCTTCTGGACCGGTGTCAGAATGTGTCCGGCCTTGCGGGCTCCATACGGAAAATAATAAAGATATTTTCCTTCGCGGTGGGAGCTGATCATATTTGACCGCTCCAGGGTTTTGAGATGGTGCCGAAGGGTTCCGCTGGACATGTCGAGCTGTCTTTTTATCTCCCGGTAATGCTCCCCCGGGTGACGGTTGATGAATTCCACGATGGTCTGTCTCTTCTTGTTGTTCAGAATGTTCTTACTTTTCAATCTCGTGTAATAAAAAATGCACAGTATAAGTAGAAGAAGGCCGAGCACGAAAAATAGGGCCACAAGAAAATACCCCGGCTCCTCTTCCTTCCATCGCTTCGGGTCTCTTGGATAAGCATCCTTCTCGTTGGGTACGCCGTCGCCGTCCATGTCGGGGTCCAGTTTGTCCGGAATACCATCATCGTCGATATCGGAGGGGTATGAAAACGGATCATATGGGTCGGTTCCGCATTCCAGCTCAACGGTGTCGTTCCAGCCGTCACCGTCCGAATCCTCTTCCGTTTCATTATCATCTCCCGTTCCGTTTCCATTCTCACCATCCGGAGGAGTGCCATTGCCACTACCGTTATTCGGGATTGACCCGTTTGCATTCAAAACTGTTAAAATTAACTCGGTATCGTCGCGGTTCTCCTCCAGGTCCATAACGGTAAGCGTTATGGCATAAAAACCTGGAATGTCGAACAGATAGGATTGCTTGCTTCCGTAAAGCTTGACTGTCGTGTTGTTATACTGGAATTCCCATGTATAGTTAACTATACCGACGTTGTCCCAGCTCCCGGTTGCGTTGAAAAATGCGGTCTCGCCAAGGCTTATATTGAAGTTTGTACCAGAGATCGCCACCGGGGCGGTAATATCGATAACTATCACAGTAACGACATCCCGATTCCAGTTGCCTCTTTCGTCCGTGAGATTCAGCGTAAGCACATATACTCCCGGTATATTGAATGAAAAACCTCGGACCATCCCATATAGGATTTCCTCAGTGCCGTCATAGGTGAAATTCCAGGTGTAATTCGATTCTCCCACAGCAAAACTGGCAGTTCCGTTCAGGAAAATGATCTCACCCTGTTGAACGATCATATCGTTTCCCGCTCTGGCGATAGGCAGGTCCGAATCCCTTACCGTGAGAGTTTTTTTAATTACTGCCCAGTTTCCCCGGGCATCGGTGACATTCAATGTGATTGTATACGTCCCAGGTATGTCGAAAGTGAAACGCGCCGTGGCCCCATTGAGCATTATTTGCCCGCCATCGTATGTGAAGTTCCAGGTATAATTGGTGATCCCTGCGTTATCCTGGCTGCCGCTTCCATCGAAAATAAAGGTCTCGCCCCGGTTGATGACTGACAAGTCACCCGCATCGGGTATCGGCGGCTCGATATCCAGCACGTATACGGACCTCTCGTCGCTGTCGGTCCGGTTTTCCTCGTCGGTGATCGTCAACTTGATCTCATACGCTCCTACAGTATCGAACAGGAATGAAACTGTACCGCCGTAGAGAGTTATTTCCTCATCATCATAATTAAAGGACCACGTGTAGTTGATAATCGCAGAGGTCCCCCAAGAGTTCATCCCGTTGAATTGAAGCGTTTCATGCTGGTCAACGGCGACATCAATTCCCGCATTGGCCACCAGAACCGGATTTCCACCTACCGGAATCCCTGTGAGCGGAAGCTGGTCTTCTGCATTGGCGGCGCCGTCAATGGCGTAGGGCAGATCCACGATACCGTCGCTGTCATTGTCCGGGCTTACCCATTCCGACCAGTAATTTCCTCCCGAAGGAATGTTCCAGTTATTACCGGTACCGTCATCGTAGCCTTGCGCCCCTTCGTTGTTTGCGATGAAATCGTTGTGATGGATCGTATTATCCCCGGATTCGCCGTCCAAAGAAATGCCGTAATTATTATTTTCAAAGTATGTGTTATTGAATATTTCGTTATCGTCTGAACTGCTGAAGTTCATCCCATATCCCAGGTTCCTTCCCACATTGTTGTACTTTATTGTACCGCCGTCGGAACTCCAAAGCTCTATACCGCCAAAACCGTTCTCATCGCATGTGTTGTTCTCAATGATACTGCCGTAACAGTTCCGGAGAGATATTCCTGCTCTTTGGTTCACTGAGCAGGTATTAAATTCGATGATATTGCCATTGGATGAGATCACGTTGATACCAAAAGGGTCGTTGGAATCGAATTTATTGTTTCTTACTTCGATATTTGTGGAAAAAGCGATATCAAGGCCCACGTTTGCGTCTGTGATGATCTGATCCTCCACTTCAACGCCATTACAGCGAGAAAGTATGATCTGGCCTGCATCATCGGGGACCTTCCCCCCGGTCTGGTTCTTCCAGTAATGCACCATCTTCCCGTTCACCGTGTTAGAGGAATCTATGGTATGAGTGTCCCAGTTACCCAAGTATGTTCCCGATATGAGTATCCCATTCGAGAACATCTTGTTGTTGATGATTATGATGCTCGTGGTACGGTTCAGGTGCAAGCCCACTGATTTGTTTGTGATGGTATTGTCTTCTATGCTGCAGCTTCCCACGTTATCCACAGCGAGCCCGGCCCCTTCCGAATATGAATCGTTAGTGGTAATGTTGAAGCCCTTTACGAGGACACCCGCGGAGCGTATCGTCAGCACATCAGTGGAATCGCCGATGATGTAACAAATATCGCTCCCGGCCCCGATAAGCTCTATATCGTTGCTGACCACCGGATTTTCGTAATATATTCCCCCCTCAACCTGGACCGTGTCACCGTCATTTGCCGTGTTGAGAGCCGCCTGTATACTTCGATGGTCTGCACCCCCAGCTTGATTTACCACTATGGTTTCGGCACGGGTTCCGACGACAGTATCCTGAACGTCCGGGGTGCTTTGTGAGACAACACCGGATCCCGTGATGAGAACCCATGACAGTAAAAAGACAAGAAAAAATCGGCCTCTCCATCGCATAATTTACAAATACACGATTCTAATATATAAACAGATTGGCACAATGATTACTCTTTTAGCTAAAAATATTTGTTTTACTGGTTTTTTCCACCTTATGTAACATTTCGGTTCATGAACTGAACATATTTAATATAAGCGATTTTAATCAATAGTATTTGTACAATGTTATTTCATATATATTGATATCAACCCATGAGTTAAGGTGTGTATTATGAAAAAAGGATTTGCGCTATTATTCGGATTCTTGATGATCGTAGTTGGTCTGTCACCTATGCTGGCAGCCGGTAATATGGTTCCTCGGGGAATGGCCGAGCATTCGGTTATGTTTCCACAAATCGAGTACCTCCATGTCAACGTCACTATAAACGATCGTATAGCCCATACCGAGGTGGATCAAGCGTTTAGGAACACTAATGATGAACCTTTACACGGAACCTATTTCTTCCCTGTTCCCAATAGGGCGGTCCTGAGCAATTTCTCGGTTCTTGTTGACGGGGTGGTCAAGACTCCCCGGATAGTTGAGGATGATGAGTCGGATGCGTTCTTGAAGTCCCAAGTTCTCCAGCAAAATGATTCATCGTTTCTTAGATACATGGATGACGATCTTTTCAAGCTTGACATCCTGATTCCGTCTAACCAGACCAGGGTAATGCACCTGGAATATGACGAGTTCCTCACCAAAGAAAACAACGCTGTCAAATACCTCTATACCCTTTCCTCGGCCACCTATTCCATTACTCGGGTCCCACATATCAGACTGACGATCAACATCACTTCCGAGAAGGGCGTGCGTAATGTGTATATCCCGGAATATGATACTATTATCACCCGCAACTCCCGGGATAATGTGGTTGTAAGCTGGGAAACCGGCACTCTTTTAAATCCGCTGCAAACCCGCAGCCAGCAGGGCCAAGGTCAAGGTCAGGGCCAAGGTCAAGGTCAGGGCCAAGGTCAAGGTCAGGGCCAAGGCCAAGGTCAAGGTCAGGGTCAAGGTCAGCAGGGTCAGCAAGGTCAGGGTCAAGGCCAAGGTCAAATAGTTAGTAATAGACCTCCCAGGATCAAAGACGGTTATATCCAAGCCTCAACCCATTACCAAGAATTCACTCTCTTTTACACCCCGGTGGATGATGATAAGGGTGGATCGTTTCTCAACTATGATGACGGGGTTGACAGGTTCTTCATGTTCCTCTATTCTCGGGAGGATGAGGACAGGGAATCCGTGCGGCTTCCCAAAGACGTGGTCTTCATTTTTGATAAATCAGGGTCCATGAGCGGTAGTAAAATCGAGAAAACCCGTGAAGCACTGGTGCAGATGATTGGGCTTCTCACCCCTGATGACAGATACGATCTGATCGCATTCGACAATACCGTAACCCCTCTGTTCGGTGAACTCGCATCGGCAACTTCGGAACATTTGCAGACAGGCCTCGAAACGGCCAGATCCTTGACTGCCAGTGGATCTACGGCCATTAACGACGCCTTAATAAAAGGGTTTTCAGAGATGGCTCCCGGATACCAGGCCGGCCGTTCTCGATTGATCATGTTTTTAACCGACGGGTTGGCGAACGTGGGTGAATCCTCTGTGGAAGGAATAACTGCCAATGTGGAGAATGCAAATTCCGAAATAAACGTGCCTATGTTCGTATTCGGCGTCGGCACCGACGTAAACAACCACCTTCTGGGTCAGTTGGCCCAGGAAAACTGGGGCGAGGTGTACTATATAGACCGGTCGGGGATGAACCTGAACGAAATTGTTTTGAGGGTGTTCAATGAAAACGCAAATCCGGTGCTATCCGACGTGACCGTGGAATTTCAAAATATTACCACAGAGCAATTGTATCCCAAGAAGATCGGGAATCTGTATGCAGGATCTGAGCTTTTACTGGTAGGGAAATACCGGGGCTCCGGGGAGCTTACCGTATTCGTCAACGGAACAGGATACGATGGTACTATCTCGGATGTTTTCAAGTTCCAGGCAGGACCCAATGCGGACCACCCTTACATCCCCCGCCTCTGGGCAACGCGGCGGATCGGGGATCTGCTATTCAACATCTCCATAACAGGCGGAGGCAGCCAGGAGCAAATCGACGAGGTGATCGAACTTTCTATGAAATATGGGATCGTGACACCGTATACCTACCTTATTATCGAAGAGAATGCGAATGAGCTGACCCAGGACAACGAAGCGTATAATGCTGATTCCAATAACGATGGAATCCCCGATGGCAATGACGCTCAAGGAGATGGTGGACAGATGGGTCAGGGAAAAGGTCAAGGATACAAAAAAACCACGTCATCCACCACTGCGGCCGGAGGAAATGCCAGGACTGTGGGCATTCGCTCTTTTGTAGAAATTTTCAGGGTGATATTCGATCTTCATTTATTCTTCGAGAATAATATTACCCATATAACAATCTACAACAACGACACCATCGATGACTGGATACGAACAAACTTAAGCATCGATAAGGTGGTCACCTTCGGATCAGAGGAGTATTTCGATCTGGTCAGTGAGCATGCCGATATACTGGCCTTGGGAAATCTGATCGTATTCAAAACCGGAAATGAAGTGATTTATGTTACTGAGGGCTCGAGGGGATTCGAGTTAATAGATAAGTGGTTGGAAGTGGACGGGAGGGATGTGATAGTGTCATACCAGTTCACTAAACCGACCGCCATGACGTTCTACTATTCCAATAATCCGTCCGCCCAGTGGATACAATTAGACTCCTCAGGGGTTCAAAAGCATCACACTTTCCGGCTTACGGAGCTCAATGAAGGGACCTATTCCTATTACGCTGTAGCCGTCTATCAGGATAACTATACGTCAACCGGTTTCCTCGATATGCCTAGTACATGGACCATCCAGTCGGAGACCCCAATTTACCAAATTACCCTGGGCCCCATTATGTATCAAGACGGAGTTCCCGTTTCAGGTATGACTGTCATCATCAACGGGGTAATTGATGCTCGGGGAGTCTTGGACGAGTTGGGTACTCTGAGCTTGAACATACCGTCCGGGACTTATACTGCAACATTGAAGGATGAGAAGAACGAAAACCTTGCCGAATGGATTTTCACGGTCTCGGAAGCGGGAGAACT
This sequence comes from uncultured archaeon, assembly GCA_964342815.1. GTDB lineage: Archaea > Thermoplasmatota > Penumbrarchaeia > JASLWR01 > JASLWR01 > JASLWR01. The sequence continues at coordinate 10,483 of CAYFHS010000047.1, forward strand.
GAAAGGTAAGATACCTGTTGTCGTCCTCTCCGATGAAAGGCCGGAAGAACCATTGGAGAAGCCCAAGGAAGAAGCACCAGATGTCGAAGAGCCTGAGGAAGAGCCACCAAAAGAACAACAGGAAGAAACACTGGGAGAACCGACGGAAGAACCTCTTGATGAATTATCGGAAGAGCCGTTGGAGAAAGCGCTTCCCGAACCGAAGAACTCGCCATCAACAATGACCGTGATAAATATAATAAACGCAGTTATGGTTATTTCAGTGATTATCGCATTGGTCTTAATAAAGAAGAAACGAGGAGGGGGGCGACCGAAAATATCCCTAGAAAAAAAAGTTCCTGCACTGGAGTATGGCCGCGAGGAAATTTCCCCCGAAGAGGACAATCCAGTCATATAAATCCTATAGACCGAACTCCCAATGTAAAGATATGACTCTTCTTACCTAAGGTATTGGGACGGATCGGCGTCCCATCTCAATCTTCGTCGAGAAGGTCCTCATCGGAAATATTGATCTCTTCCGTTTCAACCGTTTTCTCATCCTCGTCACTGCCATCCTCGGACCGGATTTCGGCCCCCGTACTTTCCTCAATATAATCCTCCGTTTCACTCTTTGCATCAACCTCTACGTCGACATCCATTTCCTCAGTTATCTCTTCCCAGACTTCCGACTCAACGACATCCCAATCAAATACCTCGGTGTCCCCCGTCTCCATGTCTTTTTTCATGTCATCCTCAACCACCCCATTTTCTCCAGTACTACAGCTGCCGCATATCTCGCCGTCCCCCTCCACGCCCTCTCCGCAGTCGGGGCAGGTATAGCCCGGTGCGTCTATCACCCACGTATCCTCGAAATCCTCCGTATACCGGTCCCAGCACTCCATATCTTCCTCTACCACAACCGGTTCCTCGTTCTTTGTGGAATCACTCTCGGCCGCACTTGATTCTTCCTCCTTTATCACCCGGGATGGTATGTCTTTCGTCTTGTCTCCATCCCCTGCTTCTTCGACCCTTTCCGCATTCTTTTTTCGCCGCTTGAACACAATGAGTAAAGAAACAACTATTATAAAGACAAAAAGAATCGCGAAAATGATCATCCCGCCGAGAGAGGTGGAAAATGCCGCCCAATCTTTATCGAACCAGTCACCGTCATCGTCCCGGGGACCGGTGACGTCGTCATCACCCGGGCCCGTATCATCGTCATCTCCAGGTGTCACGTCGTCGTCATCCTCGATATCCGGCACATCCTCCCCCTTTAACGAAATAATCAGGCTGTCGCTGCCATTGTTTCCCGCCGCATCGAAGACAGTGAGATATATGGTATAATTTCCTGATTTTGCGAATCGGAATTCAGTGATCGGCCCGTATATCGTCCGCAACTTTCCATCATACTCAAAGCTCCAGGTGTAGTTTATCACACCAATGTTGTCCCGGCTTGCGGATCCATTGAAACTCACCAACGTGCCATTATCCACGGTCATATCCGCTCCCGCATTTGAAACGGGTGCATCATCGTCCTTCACCTGACGGACGATGCTGCCGTCCTCGGGGTAATTTATCGCGTTTCCGGCAGAATCCCATAACAGAAAGGTATATTCCAGAATTAGGGCGTCCGCCGGAATATCCACTAAGTGATACCAGATATCGGCTGCACCCCGTACCATGGCAGCAACGGAAGAAGTTCCGTCGATCACATAACTTACATTCATCCCGACTATACCGATATTGTCGGTGGCCCTTAAAGTAATATTGAAAGGGTTGCCGGTGCAAGGGATGTTCGACCCGGGCTCTCCCCCCACTACGGGTAAATCATCATCGATAAGCTTCATATTTTCAGGCATGGTCTCATTCCAGTTACCGGAAATGTCGCAGGCTGCAAAACGGTAGGAAAAATTTCCATGATCGGGAGCGGTAAAGCGTATTCCCCACTGGTCTCCGCTGCGGTTGGAAACCGATAGATTTAGGATATTTTCACCGTATTCCAGTATCAGGCGGACCTCCTCGATTCCCAGATTGTCGGTGGTCACGACGGAAAGGGTCAGCAGGTCACCCGTGGTTGATGATGAGGGGAACGTTACTTCGCCAAAAACGGGCGGGTCGTCATCGGTCACATTGATCGTACGGCGTAGCGTGGAATTCCAGTTCCCGGCGATATCCGACACATAGAAGGCATAATGAAGTTCTGTGGCATTTGTGGGGATCGTTATGTTCCCGCTCCACGTTCCCCTGCTTATTTCCAGGGTAACATTTTTTTCCAGTCCGGGACCGAAATCGTATCGTGCAATTGCGGCATTTGCATCATCGGCCACCAAACGAAGATTGAAAATATCCCCGGTAGTGGGTGTGCCCATGGGCGCTTCAGTAATTTCAGGCATCAATAGGTCAATAGTGAAATTCAGTTTATCATCGGCCGTATTTCCTGCCAGATCGCGGGCTCTTACCACTATACTGTGTTCTCCTGGAGTCAGGTTCGTAAGGACATACGACAGGTTAGCCCCAACATCGAATTCTGTCGAGCCGTCAAGAAATAATTCATACTCATGAATGCCGCTAAGATTGTCAGAGCCCTGCCAGGTCACGTTTATTTCGGTACTGTTCAGAAAACTGTTTCTCTCAGGAGCGGTGATGTTCACCACAGGTGCAGTCAGATCCACGTGAAATGATAAATTTGTTGAATTCAAATTTCCGGCCAGATCGCTGAGCTGCACCCATACTGTATGCGGCCCCTCGGCCAGGCCTTCGAATGTATGACCGGTGCTTGAGCCTGCATCCTGCCATTCTCCGTCGTCGAGACTGTACGAATAATTATTCACCCCACTGGTTTCATCCGTACCGGTCCAGTTCATCGTCACATTGGTGGAATTATGGAATGAGCCAGCCCCGGGGCTGGTGATGCCGAGCATAGGAGGCGTATTATCGATGATCAGGTCCGTTTCATAGATGTATTCGTAGGTCCCCCGTATGGCTTTCCATTGAATCGTATGGGGGCCGTCCGCGTAAATTGATGTATTCAGCACATAATACCAGTAATCGGTTCCGTTCACGCCCTGCCAAGTCCCGCCATCCATCTTCATTTCAATGTCGGTGATTATGTCCGAGGCGGTACCGGTGATATTCACGGTCCCTCTTTTCAATTCAGCCGATGAAGTGGAATTGACGCTAAGATGACCAACTAAACCCTTTATGCAGAAGTTGGCGGTGGGATTCAATCCGGTTAGATCGCGCCATTGTGTCCCATTACGATAAAAGCTCTCCCCCGGGCTTGCTTCAGAAGTTACCAATGTCATTGGCCTCGGCCCGTCCAGCAGTACCGGAACGTCGGATGTCCGATCGAATGGATGGCCGCCCCGGGAGAGGTTCACAAGAATATAGAAAAAATCGCCCTTTGTGAGCTGAACCGGGTTCGGGAGGTCTATGGTGCGGAATCCCCGGTAATCGATATGGCCGCTTTTGGAAGTGAGCTCGTCCTTTAAAGTCCCGTTATGAAATTTATCGAAGATCTTCACCGTGTAGTTGACGTTGTCGGCAGCGGTATAGAAGCTAACGGCTCTCAGCTCTTCATTGTCAGTGGCGTTAAATGCGTTGAATGCCTCCGAGGCGTTGGCGAGAGTGTCCCGCCACCCGTGATAATCATGATAGTAATAGCGGCTGTAAGGTTCGAGAGTAACGTTCTGGTACGAGACAGTTCCCATCTCAATGTTTCTCGTGGAGTGTTTATCATAGTACGATATCCAGAAATAGCCGTTGTATGTTCCCCAGTTTCCCCAGCTGTTACGGCAGAGCCATGCCCCCGGTTGCGGGGCTTGCGTGGTCTTGTTGTCGTCCCATCCGATAATGGAAACGGCGTGGTTCGGATCGTTCCCATTGGCCGGCGGCTGGTAATGGATATAGTTGGACATCAGGCTGCCGGAGTAGTACATGCAGGTTCCCACTATCCCCTCGGTCATGATCTTTTTCTTGATGGTATCGATGCCGTTGAGCTGATCATCCATGGTGAACCACTCGATCTCCTGGGGATAATAGTAGCGGTATGACGGATCGGTTCGGGGGGCCGCACTTGTAATCCCGCTGTAGGGCGAATCGGATTCCCTTATCGCGCCTTCGCCCCGAGTGAGGTATGAGGAAGTTACCAGATAGTCTCCGCCCTGGTGGACGGTGAGACCGCCTCCGGACGGAGGGATTCGATCATCGTTGTTATGATCGTTGAACCCGTTCCACCAGTCCAGGTGTGCCTCCGAGAGGTTCGGCTCTCCCGCTTCTCCGGCCCCGGTCCAGTTTCCGGTCATATAGAGATTGCCTTCCATGGATGCGTAGGCGCCGAAGGTCCAACAGGTCCCGTATGGCCCCTGGTTCCTGATGGATGGAACAAAGTTCTGGCCTCCGTAATCACGCAGGTCGAAGGTCAATGGCAGGGAAGTTGCACTGCTGCGCATTGATTGGGATGGAACCGTTGAAATGGATTGGCCATGCCCGGAAGATGTGTGAGCTATGCGAGAAGTGACGGTCGGCAGGGGGAAAGAGACAACACAGAGCAGGACGACGGTCATTAGAATCAGAATACATTTCGCAGCAGACCTCATTTCGCATTCACCGGATGTTTTTCATGCCCTGGATTGGAGATAAGGGTTTCGGTACAATTTCTATTGAAGAATATTGCTCTATAATATATTGTCAATGGGAATCAGCACCGGAATCGACTCGTCATCCAGCTCGGATTCAACCTTGACCTCGTCATCGGTATCAGTTGGGGATTCCAACCCCGCCAACGGTCCTGGAATTTCGATCTTAGCCTCGGGCAGGCCAGCGAAGATTCTTTCGATGTCCTCGCTGCGGTGCACCGGGATATCCATCCTGCCTTCGGGGCCATTGGATTCATCATCGTCATCCAAAAGCTCGTGGTCACTCATATTCTCGGTATCGTTCATGGTATGATCTGCTACGGCCGAGCCGACCGGTACATGCACCGCCTCCGCTTCGCCGTCCCCGGAGGGAACCCGGCTCGGAGTGTCGACCTCATCTTGCTCCGTCCCCACTTCGCTATCGCCCGGGGACCTCGTGTTCGGGGGCTCGATAGAACCGGGCTGCACCGGGACGGTTGGGGTTGTAAATGGTACTTCCGGGAAAACGAGTGGCGCCAGAGATGGGGGTGCCGGTGCTTTGAGCAGCTCGGGAGCCGCCGACGGCGGCGCTGGAGGTGCAGTTCGTATCGAAGGACCTGCAGGGGGAACCGTATCGGTGCGGACGGCACCAACAAGCTCAGAATTATTTTTCATCTTTTTGCGCTTTATCTGGAGTGTGACAACGACAAATAGGGCAATCAGAGCAAGTATTATGGTGACAACTATGATTACCGTAAGAAGCGTATCCGACGCAGCTTTTTCTCCAGTTTCTCCAACAGCGGATGGTTTCCCCCCGTTCCCATTGGCCTTCACTACATTTACTGTGATCGTCAGTTCTTCAATATGTACTGAAGCATGCGATGCCGTTACCGTCACCGTGTATTTGCCGAACATGACATTGCTTGAGATGTCCAGCACCAACTCCAATTCTTTCATGTCCCCCGGCCCCAGCTCCACGCCGTCATCCATTGAAAGACCCGCAAGTCCTCCGTCGTAAAGAACGATCTTGATGGACTTGTTAACGCTTCCATTGTTGCTGATTGTTATCTTCTCAGTATGTTTTTGCCCTGGATATAACACGATCATGGAAGGACCTGTCAGAATAATATCCCCATTGTCCTGCCCACCATTCCCAGCCAGTTTCACAGTGAAGCTCCACACCCCACTTGCGCATATGCCCTCGAATAGATCGCGGCGGGGAATTATCGTCCAGTAATATGTTTCGCCATCAGAAAGACCCATCACTGTATAATTGAAACCGGCCTGACGTTCAGTTAAGAGCTTCATATCGTCCTGTGACGTTCCCAAAAGAACGTCGTATTCCAGCAATGAAGGATTGTAGAAATCTGTCACCCAGGTGAGATTCACCGCATCCGTTTCCACCACGGTTCCGTCTTCGGGACTAAGCAGACTGCTTTCCGGAAAATCCTCCAAAACAGGTTCCTCAACAGTTAGAAGAATGGTCGTATTTGCCGTGCGGCCGGCAAGGTCGGTTACCGAAAACATTATACGATGAACGCCCACTTCCAGCTCCGGGACGGATAAATTCTCTCCGTATCCCAGCAATCCTGAAACGTTTGAATGCCAGGTGCAGTTCAGCATATCTCCGTGCAGCTCATCCGGGTCCGATCCTCGGCCCGTAAATGATATTATATCACCCAGGAAAAACACACTTTCGTTAGTAGGTGACAGGATCGCGGCACTGTCCGGTGGGTCGTTGACATTCAGAACAGTAAGCGTGAACACTCGCCGGTCCTGTTCTCCGCTGTCGTCGGAGACGTTGATGCTGACATTGTACGTGCCGACATCCCCGTTATCCGGAGTTCCATATAGAGTGTTATTATCGGCACCCCATTGCAGCCAGCTTGCATTCGTCAGAAGAAACCAGTGGAGTTCATCGTCCGGATCAATATCCGTGGCATTGTAGACGACCGAATACAGATCGTCCTGCTTCACCTCCGTTAGATCCGTGGTATTGATGACGGGAGGATCGTTTATATTGGTAACTTCAAGAACAAAGTGCGAGTTTGCCGTACCCCCATTGCCGTCGTGTACCGTCACGTCCACCCACCACAGCCCCACGTCGTTGTTGCCCGGAGTTCCGTTTAGCAGCCCCGTGCGCTCGTTCATGGACAGGAATGCCGCGTTGGTATCCATGCTCCAGCGTATATTTCCCTGTCCGTCGTCGGTTGAATTATAATTATTGTGATAGTAAAAATCCTCTTTTACCGTTACGATATCCGGTGTAAGCAGAACGGGGTCCGTATTCTCCACCGTCAGGGTATAATTGCGCTCAGTATAACCCCCTTGACCGTCGGATACGTTGATCCGCACCCAGTAATTTCCAACATGCGAATTGTCCGGTCTTCCATACACCGTGTGATTATCGGCCCCCCAGTGGAGCCATGATGCGTTCGTACCGAATTCCCATTCCAATTCATCCCGGTTGGGGTCTGTAGCCGTGTATTCATTGTTATAGTACTCGTCCTCGAGGATACTGGTAATGTCCGGAGTATCGATAACAGGCGCATCGTTGTCTCTCTTGGATCTGAGCCAAGGCCGGAAGGTAACGTGGTCAGTTACGTTATCTCCGGTACCCTGCGGATTGCCCGTGGTGTGATGAGGACCGGAACGGTTTCCCCACCAGTTGTTCCTCCCGTCCACCTGAAGCGCATTCACATTGTAGACGAAAACACCCCACATATCATTTCCGTAAATATCGTTGTAATGAACGTCCGTACCCGCACTCGCCCCATACAGCATTATACCGTTGGAATTGTTCGATACGGTGTTGTTATCGATGCCGTTGTCATCCGCACCCGAGAGCTTTATTCCGACCCAATCGTTGGCCGTTATCTTATTTTCGTACACTCGGTTAGAATTCGAATTTTCTATGTATATACCGCCGTTCCACCCGCCATTTCCGCTTATGTTATTGTTATGAATAGTGTTCGACACGGCTGCCCACAGGGTTATGCCCTCGTCGTTTCCCGTGATGTTGCACTGGGATATATCACAATTCTGGGAGACTGAGAGCTTGATGGCAGAGTGTGACTGGGGCGCGTTGCGAACGGTAAGAAGTTTGATGACCACCGAGTTGGCCGTTACGTATATTCCGGTTCCGGTACCTCCCGCATCGATTATCGTCCCATTCACGCTCTCCCCCTGGAGCGTAATTCCTTTGGATACCGTTACGTGCTCGGTGTAGATCCCGTTGTGAATAAAAACGGTGTCTCCGTGATTGGCGGCGTCCACACCTTGCGAAATCTTTTGAAACTGCTGGCCGCCTCCCGCGTCCACGTGTATGACCGCGCGGCTGCCGTTCGGGTTAATGTTATTTGCTTTCATTGGCTGCCGGAAGGGCTCCGGCGATGTATAAGAGACCGTGTTTTCATTCGTAATCGAAATGCTGCAGGTGAAAAGAATCAAATTTATCAGTATCAGGGCCGATAGCAGAGCATTTCCATGATCACGCATGCAATTTCCCATGCAATACCACTGGAGAAAGTAATAAGATATCGTCCTATTAATATTATCGGTTCAGGAAGGGGAGAATGCATCGTTCTATTGAAGAGGAGAAGATAGTCGATACCCTGAAGTTCGAGGCGAATGAATATCACTCAGCTGATCACGATGAGGGGGGACGGCGGAGGTGTTTTTCTCGATGGGAGGGATGGTGAGATCTCCATCCGCAGGAATCCCCTTCGGGTTCCTGGTTTGCTGTCTCCTCGGCAGGTATGCCTACGGACAAAGGCCGACCCAAGCTCCCTATTTTTACTTTGAAAACCAGAATGTTCTACGAAATTCTTACTTCAAACCCAATAACAGGGAGAAAGTAGGAGACACAAGTAGCTTAAGTAAAATTACTAATAAACTAAGAACAGCCCTTATATTCGATAAGAATATTCCAATGCTACAAAATGGCCCTGGGGGTATCTAACCGCCAAGATCTCTTGGCCGGCTACAATGTTCCATCCTATTTCGTTCGGAACGCAGTGACCCCATTTCTATTATGGGCCGGGCCACCATTATAATTCTATATGTTGTTCCAGTCCCGGGGTTCTAATGATGGGCGATGGCGATTTGCGAATACGCACGATGCGGCGGATGGAGATTGAAAAGGTGAGACGGCTCTTGAAGGGCATGTCGTTCCCAGACAAGATATTCTTCCCTGCGGAGTTCAAATCGAATCTGAAGCAGATACGGAAAGGGAAGGGTACGTGCCTAGTCGCTGTATTGGATGGAAAGATAGTCGGCATGATCGCGCTAAATTTTTCTATAATTCAGGGGAAGCGGCACGGTCTCATTGACATCGTCGCCACTGATAAGGACGCACGGAGCAAGGGCGTCGGCAAGTCACTATTGACAGCGGGTATGGCTTGGTACAAGCGGAAGGGATGCCGCGATGTTTATGCGTTTGTCAACAGGTACAACTCGCCGTCGTGGAACATGCTCACGCACTTCGGGTTCTTCGAATACAGCCTGTCCAGCCAGGTCAAGGACCACGGGATTGCATCGCTCAAGCTCTGGCCCTTCATGTCGTACATCTTCGGCATCGGCGTCTTCAAGATGAAGAAGGAGTTCCCCGGCCAAAAGAAGCGCAAGACGAATTCGACTAGGCAGTTCATCACCGCTTGGTTCATCACGTCGCTCATCTGGATGCTGGTCGCTTTTCGGAAAGGATTCTCCGCTGGCCTCTTCCCATATGTCTTGCTCATCGCCGGCTTGAGCATGCTGGCTACCGAGCTCGCGCATGTAGCCATGGCACGAAGACACGGCCTTCGGATGGTCTTCAGAGCGTGGTATCCTGGCCTATTACTAAGCATCCTCATCGTGTCAATCGAAGGGATGTGGCTTGCCTATGGCTCGGTATACATTCGGCAGACTGACTGGAATTACGTCAAGGACACCAAGACGAATGGTGCCATATACGTGATGGGGCCGATAGCTAACATCATGATGATTCTCGCGTGCGCCATGCTCATCCCGTTCGCAGGCAGCCAGCAGTACGTAGACATGCTGACGCTGGGTTATGAAATGAACATACTCATGACTATCCTTAACTTGTTGCCTATAGCTGGCCCAGGTGGATTTGCGTGGGATGGGATGAAAATATTCCGGTGGAATAAGCTCATTTGGCTCGCGATAGTCGTCGCTCTTGCGGCGATAATCGTGACACGTCGCATCGGCGCCTTCTAGAATATTTATCGCAATCGTGATAGGGATTTCCACCTGGGTTCACTATGTAATCGAGACAATGGGCCGAAAGATAACAAATATAATCCTGATCCGCGGTTCCGGAGGGAGACCTGTGGTTTTAATAAGGGAATGCTAATTCGCAATTATTTCGCATAATGCCTTGCAAGTTGGCGAAGTTCCGAGCAAAGCGAGGAATTTGGGTGGAGGGCGTCAAGCCCGAGAGCCGCTAATTTGCTAGTTATGCGACGCCGTTAGGTCCGAGCATCGGAGGGGGGCAGTAGTCCCCCGAGAAGCGCAAGCTTTTCGGAATCACTATTAAGATAGAAACTCTTTTATCAAACAAAATTTTAATGTAAAAAAAAATCTTCGTTAAACAAGGGAGATGTTTGCATCCAAACCAACATGAATTGAATAAATTATTACTAATCAAGATTCATCAATCTTTTAAACATTTTCTTAGTAGGGTTATTATCTTTTCAGATTGATTTAAAGGTATTCTACAGTAGCTTTTTCCTACTAGTGGCTTTTTTAATACAATTATGTGTTTACTCCATCTTGCATTTATCTTTTTTCGTTTATAATTTAAAATTTTTTTTCTGAGATAACTTAATTCTTTGTTATTTACGAATAGGGGATCCACGATTATTTTATCGATTTTTTCAAAAGGATAATATTTAAATCCCAATTCCCACCCCTTATAACCAATACCTAATTTCCAAAAATGTGTTGTTTTAAAACCATTCTCAAATATTCGAAATATATCGCCCATAAATACAATAGATACTAGAAAGAAAAAAACTGAAATTAAGAAAAAAATTCCTGTAAAAGATATAATCCATGGGCCTCCTAATAAAGTTATAGCAAAACAGAATAGTGCAATAAATCCACAAAAGATACCTAAAAAGCGATACATAGTAACACTATGTTTATCAGATACTAAAGAATAATTATCATATAGTAATTTACCTTTTTTCCTTATAGATGAAGTAGTACTCATTATTACACCAAGGGTCCTTCGCTAAACGTTGGGTTTCTTTTATTTAAATTCAATTCATGTTAGTTTTAATAAAATTTTTTGCTAAATATCAGTGATTTCGAAATTTCGCATAAGTCCCCTATTTACGAATATAGAGTTCGGAAAAGGGGAGTTA
>CAYFHS010000048.1:0-20373 GCA_964342815.1 uncultured archaeon
TTGGTAAAGTTGAACCAGAATGGGACGGCTTTACACATCAAAGAAGTGGTGCTGGGAGGCCGATTTGGTAATTGTAAGATACATCAGCGTCATCGGAGAAAAGTGCTTATTCATTTCTATATAATACTGCAGATGTTATCATACATTGTATCCAAACTTTCCCATCGCTGTTTCTTGCTCTTTTCAAGTGCTTTTAGGATCGTTTCGTCCATACCCGGAGGGATCTCCGGATTTATACAGCTGGGCGGCTTGGGAGTTTTCTTTAGTATACACCCGATACTTCTCATCGCCGTTGTATCCTGGAAGGGATTCTTTCCCGTCAACATCTCGTAGAAGAGGATCCCCAGTTGAAATACGTCAGTCCTTCTCTCGATCTTCCCGAATTTATTATTATCGAACTCCTCGGGGGCCGAATAAGCATATATATTCTTGGAACCCGAGCCGCCTATCCCCGAAGCTATTACCTTCCCGATCCCCCAATCCCCGATCTTCGGTGCTCCGGCTTTCGAGAAGAAGATATTTTCGGGGTTAAGGTTCCGATGAACGAAACCTTTCTCATGGGCATAGGACATTCCATGAAGCACCTTGTTCATGATATGGATCGCTTCCCCCAATGTCAACTTGTGTTTTATCATCAAATTACTCAAGCTCCCTCCGTCCATGGGTTCCGTTACGACGTGCGGCAGCGGTCGAAACTCGCTGTCATAGACTTCCACTATATTCTCGTGTTTGAGCCCCTTCCACGCGTTTGCCCTGGCGACAAAATTTTTCCAGGTATCATGGTTTATTGGAACTTCTTTCCTGAACTGGGGTACGTTTATGGAAACTCTCCTACCGGAGGAATCGATACCTTCGTAAATATTCGCATACGTTCCGGAATGAACTTGATTTTTGATTTTATATCTTGACAGTATTTTTCTGATAGACGATGAGGGTGGTTTGTTCCTTGCCGTGGGAATATATTTTATGTATGACCTTGACGGTACGACGACGATCTCTTTTTGGGACTTGAGTTGAGCGAGTTCGGTGCTGCTTTCCTTTTTCTTCACATCTTCTTTCTTCAAGGGAGTGGGGGTTGCTTCTGTTTTCTCGATGGTGGTCCCCATCACACTATACTGTATCTCGTAGCTCGGTTTTTCCAGAGTCCATCTGGATCCTTTGATATACGGGGATTCATTCTTTTTTTTTCTTTTCGAGGTCGAGGCCCTGTATACGTTTCGGGCGAGGTCCTTGCGGTGTTTTATCTGGACTCTAAGCTCGTCCAGATCCTTCTTTATATTTTCATATGAAATTATTGCTTTTTTTAGAGATTTAACATTTTCTTCGTTGCAATGGATATTCTCCATCAGTATCTTTTGGTGGGCGAGTGTTTTCTGGTAGATACTGGGGCTTATTCCGTACTTTTCCACCTCATTGATCATCTGCTCGTTTTCCTTCATCCTTTCTTCCACTGTAGACCTGATATCGCGGAAAGACGTGTATGATTCATCACGTTTCCTGGTATTTAACCACCAGAAAATGTTACCCGCAAAGATGTAACCCAGCATGCCTCCTGAGAACATCTCTACGAATAGACCGGCAGTATCTCTTATCAAGTAACTCCGGACTCCCTCGAGGACCGCACCGATTACCAACCCCGCGAGAGCCTTCTCCGAAAAATGCCTAATGGTTAAAACCAGTAAAAAAAGAGCGCCAACCCCTGCCATTACGCCCCCTGAGATTCCACCCAGAAATATACCTGCGCCTATCACCATTGCCCCGATGATCTCGATGATCACAACGAACTTCCAGCTAAAGTCCAGTTTCATCCGATAACCTCTTGTGAATTTTTACATTTGGGTCTTATCGAGCTAAACTCTCTCATGGCAATTCTCAGTTTCACACTACATAGTCGAGTTATTATTTTCTCCCATCATTATCATATTTCTATCATTGATCAAGTCATTTTTTGAACAGTCTGTATCTAATGTCGAACGAGCACACCCTTTTTAAAACTGAATTACATAGGTATTAACTACTCAGTGTCATATATGTAGTGAGGCACAATTATCGACACCTTTGGATTCTTTTAGTTCAGAATTTAGGCAACAAGTACCGTAACAATTTGACTTCCACGGACCTCTCCACCCTTTTCCTCCACTTTCTTCTCTCCTATAATGATGCCAAAGAAAAGTATGAACATCACGGCCACGAACGCCGTGGCATCCCTATCGAAATTTGCAGGTTTCATCATCCGACTGTTCCTGTTCATGTACCTGTTACGATAATCGGTGGAGATGATGTTCTCAACGTCTTCAATGGTTTCGAAAACGTCGCCGAGCCATGAGGAAGATGATTCCATGTCTCCCTTGGCGCTCGAACGGTAGGGCGACACATAGACAAAGAGCATGAGGTGATATATGTACGACGATAGAGGAAATTTCCCGCTGCCCTGATGTGTAGTTAAGTATTTTGATGGGGACAAGGGCGACAATAAGCCGTGGAGGATGTAGATCATGAAGGCGGGGTGTGGGGTGCAGACGCGGGATTATGTTCCAAATTATTCTTTTTCCAGTCCTAGTGAGTATAATACAAGTCGATATTCTTTACTTTCACTCCCCCCACTATAACCCTTAAATATTTCTTCGACAAATCAACTTTTTCTAATATCGCCCTCGTATCCATTCCCTTAACAGCATCAGCGAAACACCCCGACATGTAACCCAAAGAAAGATGATATTTCAAATCTCCAAATCCCCATAATTATAAGTAGATGAATGATGATTTTCCGATGAAAGCGGCCCTTCCGGATCGCTACACTTTCAAGTCAAGCTAGTACTTGGCTTTTCAAGCATTCCCACCTCGGAGGTGTCCCCCATAACCAGCATCAACCTCGATAACTTCATGGAGACTGAGCGGATATATTCCGTGAACGAGATCACTCGTATGATCAAGTCGGTCATAGAGGATAGTGACCAGCTTCGTGATGTTGGGGTTCGAGGTGAAATTACAAATTTCTATTTTCAACAAAATCGAGGGCACATGTATTTCGATCTTAAAAGCAAGGATTCCAAGATCAAATGCGTAAGTTTCCGGGGTATGAATAGAAATTTCAAGTTCATGCCTGCAAACGGCATGAAAGTGATAGTGAGGGGATATGTCACCATCTACGAGGTTCGGGGCGAGTACCAGATAATGGTCAAGGATATTCGCCACGACGGAGTGGGCAATCTTCACGAAGAATACGAAAAACTGAAGGCGAAGCTGAAGGCTGAAGGGCTTTTCGATGAAGAAAACAAACTTCCCATACCACTATATCCCAAGAAGATAGGCATCGCATCGGGAGCCGAGAGCGCGGCCCTGCATGATATTCTGAAAATAATTAACCGAAGATACCCCTGTGTAGAGCTTTTTGTCGTACCCACCATCGTACAGGGCATTTATGCAAAGGCCTCGATCATCTCGTCTCTGGAAATGCTGAACTCCCTCGATGATCTCGACGTTATAATTCTCGCAAGAGGCGGTGGTTCCCTCGAAGATCTGTGGGCTTTCAATCTGGAGCCGGTAATACGATCGGTTTTCAACTCCAGAGTACCGGTAATAACCGGAATAGGTCACCAGACCGATTTTACTCTATGTGATTTTGTGTCCGATAGGAGAGCACCGACGCCTTCCACGGCTGCGGAAATGGCCGTTCCCGATAGATCGCAGTTACTGAAACGGATAAATGAGCTTGAACGCGCTGCAGTACACACGGTAAAAAATACGTTGGAGAAAAGAAAATTTCACCTGGATTCACTGAAGGACCATATTCTGCTGCGGGATCCCGTTCGTCTGATTTCAGCGAGAATGCAGCATCACGATGAGATGGATTCCCGGCTGAAGCGAACTGGAAGTCTTATGCTGCAGGGATATAAGGTGCGGCTCAAGGCTTATGACCGCAGTGCCGCCTTCAAGAGACCTATGGATAATATTAGAAAGCTGAAAGGTAGCCTCGCACAGTTATTTTTTGAACTGGACATTTATTTCAAGAACCGATTTACCGCTTCGAGGGATATGTGCAGCCTCTATACCAGCGCCGTATACCGAAATTCACCGGTGGAAATGATCCTTCGGCTAGGTGAAAGAGTTCAGTTGAACGACAAGAGATTACAGAAAAATATCACACATTTCATTAAATTTAGACAAAAAATGGTTGAGAACGGTTCCGTACTTTTAAGCTCGCTGTCTCCCGAGAGAATTCTCGATCGGGGTTACGCTCTGGTCCTCGACTCCGAAGGACGAGTTATTAGTGACGCCGAAAGAACGAATATAGGTGATATAATAGAAGTGCGTTTACGCAGATCAAGACTGCGATCAGTTGTAAAAGACAAGGAGATAGATATACATGGCGGAAGAGATAGAAAAACTTAGTTTCGAGGAAGCAATGTCCGAGATGGAAAAGACGGTGAAGAGTCTCGAGGAAGGAGACCTCTCTCTCGAGGATTCTCTTAAAAAGTTCGAGTACGGCATAGGCCTGTCGCGCCATCTCCATGGAAAGCTGAAATCGGCGGAACTGAGAATAAACGAACTGGTAAAGGAGAGCGGCGAACTTGTGGAAAGGCCTCTCGATATATCATTGACGGAAGAGGATACCGGCGACGAGGGATCCCAATGAAGATCGCACTGGTCCAGACCCCATCCGTAATTGGTGAGGTTGATGCCAATATCGCTAAGATCGGGAAGTGCATGGGGGAGACCGATGCAGAGCTTTTGATATTCCCCGAAATGTTTCTCACCGGCTACAACATCGGTGACATGTTCTTTACACTTGCTCTCGATATCGAGGGAGCCGAGATTGAAAAGCTCGCAGCCCTTTGCCGTAATAATGAAAAATCAATTATTTTCGGTATTCCAAGGAAAGACGACGTGATACGCGGTGAAGTTCTCAACAGCTCCGTGGCAATAGGTGCGGACGGAGAGGTAACCTTTTACGACAAGTGGCATCTCCCGAACTTCGGCCCCTTCGATGAAAGGCGCTATTTCCGGCAGGGCCATCACCTTGGAGTATTCGAGATAAATGACATAAAACTCGGCCTTATCATCTGCTATGACATCTTTTTTCCTGAACTCACCAAACAATACGCCCTCATGGGCTGTGACGGCGTGGTCTGCATATCCGCCGCCCCGTCCATAACTTTAAGGTTTTTCGAGGCCATCGTTCCGGCCCGAGCCATCGAGAACACTATCTTCATGATCTACTCGAACGTGATAGGTAACGAAAAGAATTTGGTCTTTAAAGGCGGGGGGCAGGTCTGGGGGCCGCGGGGCGACCGAAAAGTACGGGCGGAAGATTTCACTGATTGTATCGTTGAGCTTGACCTTGATATGGCAGAGGTTGAAACAGCAAGGAGACTGCGCCCGGTTCTCAAAGATACCAGGATCGAGGGGCTGTTCTCGGATGATTGAATTTCACGGTGAAAAGGATACTAAGTATGACGATAAGTGGTATGGGGTACCCCCCAAGGGCGAGCGACCCCTGCCCGAAAAATGGAGATTCCCCTGGGGAATATACCCACCACCGGGTAAGTGGATTTACCTCCTTGAGATACTGATGGTCATAGGGATCGAGTTCGGCCTATGGAGTATTTACAGGTGGTTGAGCGCACCCTACATCAGTCCCTTCGGCAGTCTTAAGTTCTACATCGCCCACATCATCGCCGCCCCCACCATACACCTGGTCCCGATCCTCCTGTACTGGAAGTTCATTCTAAAGGAGAGAGGGCACCCGTTCACATTCACCCGGACCCGCATCATGAGCGGGGTCATGATCGGTCTATTGAGCGCCATTCTTTGGCGGGTTCTGGAGATGCTGACCTACGACACATTATCCGGTGTTGCAGGCGGGAGCGAATTCGGGACACTTGGATTCTTCAGCGTTCTTGATACGACCACCGTCCTTCTTTTCGCCATCATGACCTTCACTCATTTCTGTATCGTTGGGCCAGTGGAGGAGCTGCAGTTCAGGGGATTCACCCAGGACCAGGCCGCGAGAGTGCTGCCAAACTGGCAGGCGGTGGTCTTTGCATCGATCCTGTTCGGGCTCAGTCACGTTCCCATAGCCATAACCGTTTACAAGATGCCCATCGAACAGCTCATAGTGGCCGAGATCGGGTGGATGACCGCGGGAGCGGTATTTGGCGCCCTGTACCTGTGGTCGAGAAACATATATGCTGTAATAATAATGCACGGCATGGGGAACTGGCAGCTTTCCGTTTTCTTTTTCCAGAGCAGGGCCACTGCCGAGGGAATGAGTACAATGACGGATGTTACGGTGGGTACGCTCACCTCCCTCATTGTGAACGCGATAATGATCATTGTTTTCTATCTAATATTCAAGTATTACTGGGAGCCGCAAAGAAAACAGAATGCAGCCATTACACGGCCTTTTCCCATCGTCCAGAAAAGGATATTTGCCCATGATTACGGTAAAAGACCAATAAAAGCTACTTCAGTTAGACTGGCTGCGTTCAGTGTGGTGGTTTGCGGGCTCATTATGTTGGCCGCCTTTACCGTTGGGGAAACCGATTATGCCATGCTGGCTGCAATATCCGCCGAGCCATCGGAAGATATGGTTGATATTAGCTCTTATGTGTTAGAAGAGGAAACGGTAACCGGGTCAGAGTATCTGAGCGAAGGTAATTTCATTACCATACCCTACAACTCAGAAGATGAGAAATATATTTCAGGGATTGCGGTAACACTCACATGGACCGATGAACCGGACATCCAACGTCTGCGGCGCTACGAGAATCAGCCGGATACTTTCTCATTGGAGCTGAACGGTCCCAATATCACTGCTAGTGACAGCGGAGCCAATCCCCGAAATGGCGAAGGCACGATCTCGGCAGCACGGTCAATTCCATCCGAGGATATTCCCGATATCATATCCACGGAAGGATACAATTATACGGTTGATGTGCTGATTACCATGGAGAAGGCAGGCAATTATGATGCGCGAGTTGGAGCTGGAGTGGTCAGCCTTGTGGATGGGGGGAACCAGTTTGACTACGAGATAATCATAGCTTGGTTTGTGCCCGAACGGACTCAATAAAATATTTAAAATACGAATACTATGTCCGACCGATCGAGATGAGAATTCGTTCACTTCGTATAACATCCCAGATCTTCTTTCTAATACTGTCCATAGCAGGGATTTTCGGTATCGGGATGACCGGTCTTATATATCCGTTCTTTTTCTGCGTCGCATGCCCTGGGGCTGTTGCGAACTGCCCCATAGGCGCTCTTCAATATGCCGTAATTGGATTCGAGAGCGGCGCCTGGTTGAAATTATCACTGTATTTATTTGGTTTTATTGCATTTCTCTCCGTTATTTTCGGAAGAGCGTTCTGCGGGTGGGCATGTCCTTTCGGAGCCCTGCAGGACCTGATTTCCCCTGTCACGAAACGCAACAATCGTTTTTTTCGAATACCCCGGATGTGGGAGGCACGGTATATGAAATACGGTGTGCTCGGTCTGGTGGTTGTGGCGGCGTGGGCGTTCAATACGAAATGGTTCTGCCTCTTCGACCCAGGGGGCATGGTGACCGCTACCATTCCGACGCTGGCCGTTTCCCGGTTCACCGACGATGCATGGGGGAGCGGGGATTATCTTGTCATGAAGATCATCTACACGATTGTTTTTCTGATAGGAATTTTCATCATCAGCAGGGCATGGTGCCGATTCATATGTCCATACGGAGCCATGGTGGCACCTTTCAACAAGATCTCCGTATTACATCTAAAACGCGATTCAGATAGGTGTATCAGCTGTAACCGCTGCTCTAAGAGCTGTCCCATGAACATCGACGTTGTTAGAGAAGAGCGTTCAGCCGAGTGTATCCTGTGCGGGCGGTGCGTGGAGGATTGCCCCGTGTCGTGTCTGGACCTATTCGCGTCCGGAAAGCAGGTGACGAAAGGAAATCCCAAAAAGGCAAAAGTGTCTGTCAATAATAGAATATGAATGATGAATAAACGGAGGAATTCTATGGATATCAAACTGATCGAGGTAAAAAAACCCGAAGAAATGAATTTCATACTGGGTCAGGCCCATTTTGCACCGAAATCGGCGGAAGACCTCTACGAAGCATTGGTGTGCAGCATGCCGTCCATCAAGTTCGGGCTGGCCTTCTGCGAGGGCTCTGACGAGAGGCTTGTGCGGGTCGAGGGTAACGACGAGAACCTGAAGGTTTTGGCTGCAAAGAATGCTTTCAAGATCGGGGTCGGCCACAGTTTTATCATTTTCATGAAAGGCGCGTTTCCATTGAACGTACTGAACGCGGTGAAGAACGTTAGAGAGGTCTGCTGCGTGTTCTGTGCCACGGGAAATCCAACCAAGGTGATCGTGGTGGAAGATGAAGAGAGCGGAAGAGGCATTATAGGTGTAATTGACGGAAAAAAGGCCAGCCGAGTGGAGAATGAGAATGAGAGAAAGGAGAGGATCGCTTTTCTCCGGAATATAGGCTATAAGTTGAGATGAATTTTACTAATCGAACAAGATCCAATTGCAATAACTAATAACTCCATATCAGTTCTATATATAACTCGACGCAAACCATACGAGCGACGAAATAGCCCCCAGGATAACCATTGCGTTTCCGAGGCTGGATTTCTTATCCCTTACTGCAAAAAACCCAAACAGACCTCCCAGTATGCCCAGCAGGACCGGGGCTGCGAACCAGGCATAATCGAAAGCGTCCAATTCCTCGTCCCCCGGTGCTTCTGTTACTCTCTCTTCCTTCTGGACCGGAGCTTCCGGAAGATACTCCTGCCTCGCTTCGGGGAGCAGTGGTGGTTGTATCCTCGCTTTGGCGGGTTCCGGGCTTGGAATCCCGTAATCGTAGGGTTCCCTTCCCGGACCTTCTTCTTCCCAGCTATCCTCCTCCGCGTAATCCTCCCCCTCTTCCGGCCAGCTCTCCACCATTTCCTCCTCGACGAACTCGGCTTCCACCAATTTCTCCTCTTCTTCCATCTCCATCTCTTCTACCTCTTCCGCCTCCGGTTCCTCTGCCTCCTCTCCCTCTAATTGATCGGGTCCGGGAAGAATCGCATATGGTTTTTCGTAAACCTCGCCCTGGTGAAGTTTGAATGATTTCATCTCGATATTTATCGGATCGATTACCACTGCGGACTGGTATTCCTTCTTGAACATCCTGATCTGCGTGTCCTTGTCGGTGGGTGACATGAAAGAGGTATGGCCCGGGTGGGAGTGGTACCAGCCCACCAGAAGATAATCCAATCCGTCTTTTTCGAATTTGTCCAATTTCTTGAAGAGTGGCTCGAAACTGGCAAATTTCACCGAAACCGCCGTGGTATCGAGGTCCGAGGTGACAACATCTTCCACAACGGTGTATTCCCTGCCCTCCCACTCGTACTTGTGACCCACCATGAAACCCATGACCTCGAGCTGGATGTCCCTGAAATCCTTGCAGTGTTTCAGCATCTTGAGGGCTGCATTCTTCTTTATGAACAGATCGATGTGTTCGTCCTCAAAGATAGGGTTGATCACTGCAAATCTCCTCCTTTAATGGATAATTTATAGGAATTTAGATAGGTATTCCTTCATCTTGGAAAAATCGGTCTTGCCGGGTAGATAGGAGAATTCCAGATCCTCCGGGGGCTCCTTTTCCTTCGTCTCCTTCTTTGTCTCGCTTACTATCTTGGGCAGTGCCATATCAATCACTTCTCACTATCTTCGGCCCCCCCCTGGTGGAGGATACTATGCCGGGCGGATGATAATCGTGTGTGGCGAAATACTGTGCGGCGGCCATGCAGCTTTGGGATCCATAGGGGCTCCGCGGATTGGGCATTGACAGCAGCGATTCGATACCTTGAATGAACGCTAGAAGATTGGATTGAAAGTTCCAGGTATCGAGAAGCCGCGTGCAAACATA
This sequence comes from uncultured archaeon, assembly GCA_964342815.1. GTDB lineage: Archaea > Thermoplasmatota > Penumbrarchaeia > JASLWR01 > JASLWR01 > JASLWR01. The sequence continues at coordinate 9,911 of CAYFHS010000048.1, forward strand.
ACCTCCGTCCTCGGGAACCATGATGTTGGGGTGAAATATATCCGTATGCCACCTGACTATCGGTTTCTGGTAAGGATAATTATTTGTTATCTTCATGGTGAACTTGTGATTCCATGCATGGGTTATCCGGTTGTCCTTTAATTTGGGTCCCGCTATCTTTTTCATGTTTACTTCGATGGTAACGGGAAAACCGTTCACTTCGGGATCGTCCACTAATATCTCGTGCACCAGTTTTCTTTTGCACATTGCGATCTCCTGGAGCACTCGTTTCCGTAGAAGGTCTTCGGGCAGTTGAGGCATATGTTTTCTAACTCCGCACATTATTGATCGATAAAGGGAAATTATGGCAAAATCCAATTCAATGCTATTTTAAATTATGGGTAATTTTAATGTTAAATACTTGATTTCCGTCACCCTAAACGCTTTGGGCTCCATAGGTCTCTTTTGGAAGTATCGCGCTGCCCGAGGCGAGGAAGAAAGCTCCCGCATATACGGGTAAATTGTGTATTCCCGGACTGATCCTGAACTCATCCCCTTTTAGTTCGATATCCGCCGGCCGAACGCATTCTATCACCATCTCGTCATCCGGCAGTACAACTGCATCTTTCAGCGGATCGAAGCTCTTAATGGAATCGAGATCGATGGGTGTCACGCAAAAACCGGATTTGCCGTGAAGTGAGCCCGGGACCCTGATGAGCCTGTGTATGTCAGTGGTTACGGGTTGATCGGTTTCTCCTGCATTTACCCTGGATTCGGCCTTGATCAGATTCATGAAGAAATTCCGGTTACGGTCTTTCGAAAAAACCTCGAAGGTGCCGTCTCTCAATTTATCGACGCCTCTTTTACCGCTATCTCCGGAAAAGAGGTCCTTATAGGTGCTTATTACTGTGGCCTTTCCGTAATTATTGCCCTTATCGTCGCAGACACCCCGGGATTTCACGAGGTCCAGAATATATCCGGTGGCGTTTTTAGTATCCTTTTTCTCCAATTCGTCAAGCATAAATCGGATACCCTTTCCAATGATCCCTCTCCAACCCGGGTCTCTCGCACCGGGCATCTTCCTTACCGTCAGTACTTTCATGTGCCGCCCGAAGCTGGTCATACCCAACGATCTTTCGGGAAATAACCAGGAATCATCCTCAACTGGCAGTCCACTGCCGGTAATATAATCCACTATTTCCCTCCGTTCCCGGGTTCCCATACCATAGACCTTCGGGTCATTCACATGAATGTGATAACCCCTGCCCCCCGAGAAGAGAAGCTCTACGTCTTTTTCATTGAAACCAAAGGCATCAAGGACGTAGTTGTCAAGAAGTTTCATCACCTCGCTCTTCACCGCCCTGAGCTGTTCGCCGTATTTCATTTTCTCCGCCCCTTCGATGTGGTCTGCATCGAGATCAAAAATTAGCTCGGCACCGATCCACTGTTTATCGTCCATCTTCGAAGCCCCGGGGTCCTGGTAAAAAGCCACAGAATAATACGAATGCCGCGGCGTCTCCCGGACAAAAAAGGCTTCGGCCTCTCTCCTGTCTGCAAAGGAAACGTGCCTCCGCATTCCCCCCTTACGAAAGGGAAAGAAACCCCATTCACGTTTTTCAATTTCTTCCGGGAGCAGAGGGGGCCTCTTTCGGTAGTGTTCTCTGAAGATGTTTTTAAGGGCCAGCATGGCTTTCTCTCTTCTGTAGGAGAGAACGGCGTCCTTGAAATGCTCCATTCGAAGAGGAATAGCCCTCGCATTATAATAACCTTTACCATTTGATTGGAAATGGGATGAATGGGGGAAATGCAAACTATAAAATATCACCGATAAGTTACACTCCGTCATGCTGGCGTCGAATATTCCAATATTCCTTATGGCCGGGATCGCTCTCGCACTGGCCTTGTTGATTGGAAAAGCGACACACTGGATAAAGGTGACCGGTGTGGTGGGATATTTGCTGACCGGATTTTTACTTGGACCTGAAGTTCTACAGCTGGTGAAGTTCACCCGATTGGAAATTGAAATGATAACGTGGTTCTCTCTCGGCTTCATTGGTTTCACATTAGGAGGCAAACTTCCCCTTCAGCTCTTGAGAAAAAGTGGGAAAAAGATTATTTTCATGATGCTTGGTGGTATTGTTTTCCCATTCGTTTTTGTCTTGGGAGGAATATACTTTTTGAAAGGTAATCTTTCTCTTGGGCTTATTTTCGGTGCTCTGGCATGTACCAGTGCCCCGGCGGGGACCATAGCGGTAATATATGAGTACAGAGCAAGAGGAAAACTTACCAATGCCATTGTTGCTGTTGTGGGTCTCGACGATGCTTTCGGAGTGGTTGTATTCGCAGTTACAATTGCAGGTGTATCGGCCATCATGGGGGGTAGCAATTCCTTCCTCTCAGCGGAAACGTTATGGGAGCCCGCAAAGGAGATCGGCGGTGCACTACTGCTGGGGGGAGCAGCCGGAGGAATACTGGCATTGATTGTAAAGAAGGTTCATGAGAGAGCCGAATTGTTCGTTCTGACCCTGGCGATTCTATTATCCTCCATAGGTACGGCCATGTGGCTGGGTTTCTCAGTGATTCTCGCCTCCATAACCATGGGAATGGTTTTCGTCAATATCCTACCACACGAGTGCAGGATCGTATTTCGTGACATGGACCGGATCACGCTTCCGATATTCATCCTCTTTTTCTTGACCGCGGGATTGGAATTGAGGTTGGATCTGCTTTTGGGAAGCGGTGCACTGGTCCTTGTTTATGTGTTGTTCCGAACCATTGGCAAACTCTCGGGGCCTATGGCGGCCGCTGGGATTGCCCGGACAGATCCTAAGTTGAAAAAGTACCTTGGTTTTGGTATACTGCCCCAGGCAGGGGTCGCGCTGGGCTTGGCACTGCTCGCTTCGCATAAGCTGGTGGAGCTTGGAAAACCCGAATTGGCGGGACTGGTAATCACCACCATAACAGCCACCACGGTGGTGTTCGAGATAATTGGCCCTATAGGTACGAGATTTGCCCTTGTAAGCTCGGGTGAAGCAAGAAGAAAATGACGGACTAATTCTAAAAAAACAAAAGACCTGAAAAAGGAGGTTTCATATTGCCAGAAAAAAAAAGTTCCCGGATAAATAATCTCGAAGAGTTCTACGATCTGAAAGTAAAGGACGTAATTGACCAGCGCTTCTGGGACCTACCTATTGTAAGCGGGGATGATGATATGCATCATGTTCTTTCGATACTCCGCAGCCAGTACCACGTTTGGATCGTGGATGATCTTAAAAGCATGAAGCTTTGCGGTGTGATCACCGAACATGATATCCTGAATATTCTGGCTCCGAAAAGACCTCCTGCACATATCTTTGGAATGGCAGATATCCAACGATGGTCCAGCGGCCGCATGGAAGGAGTTATTCAGGTCATGTGCAGGAGGCTTATCACATGCAAACCGGACGATTTGATCCATAATGTGCTCGTTAAAATGAAAAAGCACAGCGTCAGAAGGCTGCCCGTTGTGAAAAAGAGGAAATTAGTTGGAGAGATAACCTTTCACACGCTGCTTAATAAATACTATGATATAATATAATAGCAAGTCCGACCAATTAACAAATCAAAGATTCAGCCGATCCGATAGAAAAACGTGTTGTATGAGTGATCCTCAGGAGATGATAGCGCAATCTGAAATCCTTAAAATGAACTCCCGAGGTGCGAACGGTTGAAAATCTGAACATTTCGAAACAGTATATTTCATAAAAACAACGAATCTTCAATAAAACTCTCTCGTCCCTGCAAGAATAACAATTTTTCAGCAAAATATATGACTTTTCAATTAGCTCCGTTATCTATAAATAATCTTAACACAATAATTTTTTCCCCAATTCCTGAACGTATGCTGGGAATTGTCTAACATAACATAGAGGAATGCAAATGAATGAATTAAAAAAACCAAACCGGCCCCATAACCGATACGTTAAAATCGGAATATGGATCGTCCTGTCGGCACTAATACTGGCAGGGCTGGCAATCATCGTTGGAGTCGCCTTCGAGGAATTCGGAGGCGAGCGAGCATCCATCGAAGAAATCGTATATATGCCACAGCAGCACGATTATTCGAGAGGTACGTCGACCTTAAGCTACTCCATGGCGGCGAGATATTCGGATGGCAGCATTGGATCCCTGCCGGATGTGAACAGGAATGAATTGTTCTTGGGAACAACGGATACGATTAATACCGATACCGATGGCATGGATAAAGAAGACCGTACCCGAAAAACCGAAGAAGGCGCAGAATTCAATTTTTCATATACCGGAAGCGCACAATCGTGGGAAGTGCCGGACAATGGAATCTATAAATTGGAAGTTTGGGGTGCCCGGGGAGGTTATTGTTATGCGAATTACGGAAAAGGGGGGAAAGCATGGGGTGAGCTCGAATTGACCAAGGGCGAAACCCTAAAAATCTATGTTGGTGGTAGTCCGGGCAATTCTCGTAACGGAGGATTTAACGGCGGCGGTAACAATCGAACCGGTTCAGGTGGCGGAGGAGGTGGAGGTACCGATATACGGAGAAATGGAGATGCAATGGCAAATCGTATAATCGTTGGCGGAGGAGGCGGTGGTACTGCATGTTCGTCCAATTCTCATGGAGGTGATGGTGGAGGAAACGAAGGGAAGCACGGCTATCGCTTTGGGAATTATAACGACCATTATGCCGGAGGAGGTGGCACACAGAATGGAGGAGGTCGAGCCGGGGGATGCTGCGGCGCCCAGCCGGGTCAACTTGGCCGAGGCGGAGATACTGCAACGGGGGATGATTGCGGTGCTGGCGGTGGCGGTTACTATGGTGGCGGCGGTGGCTCCAACGATTCCGGGGGCGGCGGCGGTTCATCTTATTACGCGAATCTTGATAATGGTGGAACCCAGGCCGGTGATAATGACGGCCATGGAAAGGTGAAGATCACCTTCGTTCAAGGCGGCGGCGGCTCCGCGGTATACGATTACAAATACAAGGATGGAACCGGCATATCTAAGGATTTCACATATACCGGGGGACAGCAATCGTGGGTGGTCCCCGGTGGAACCAAGTTCATAGATGTGGACGCATTTGGTGGTGAAGGAGGGTCCGGAGGAAAGGGCGGTCAAATTAAAGCTAGACTAACGGTGACACCAGGTGAAACACTTTACATCTATGTTGGTGGAAAGGGAGCTAATCAGCACGGAAACCGTTCCGGAGGCTGGAACGGAGGCGGCCAGGGAGGAAGTTCCAATGGAGGTCGCTACGGTGCCGGAGGCGGTGGGGGTACTGACATTCGCCGAGGCGGAACAGGATGGGCTAACCGGATATTGGTGGCTGGCGGCGGCGGCGGTTATTACGGTGGCGGCGGCGGCGGTGCAGGTATAACGACTTGTTGTGGTGATAGTTCAAGAAACGGCAATTCTGGATCACAGGGTACTGGAGGCAAAGGTGGTGACGCACAGGATGGTTGTGCTTCTGGATACAATAATAATGGTGGTGACGGTGGAAAAGGAGGCGGGACCACAGGGGGTAATGGCGGAAGATATCGTGGATCGGGTAATCCCGGTAATGGAGGAACCCAAAACGGCGGCGGTTCCGGAGGCTCAAAGGCTGGTCAATGTGATGCCGACCAGATATCCGGTGGCGGCGGCGGTGGTGGAAGCAGCTATGCCAAATCAGGCAGCAAAAATATAAAACATACCCAGGGAGTGCATTCCGGGAACGGTAAAATTAAAATTTCGACACCTCCGGAAATCCTTGGCGTATACTATCAGGAACCGTTTTCCGATGAATTCAAGGATTCGGAATTTGGACCTGCCTGGAGCCCTTACAGCAGCGACGATGAAAATGCCCGAAACGAGAGAATCGATACCGAACCGGGCAAGAAAGAGAAAGCAAAATTCACTTTCACCAACTGCACCCAGACCGGAAGGAACGGCCCTTCACAGGGGCAGGTAAATACAGCCTACGGCAATTCCAACTTAAATGGGAAGGTCACGGTCAGTAATGGCGTTCAAAGTTGGGTAGTACCAGAAACCGGCAAGTATACCATCGAAGTTCAGGGTGCCGTAGGAGGCAAATCGAGATACGGCAGCGCGAATCCCGGGAAGGGGGCGAAAATGAGTGGTGAATTCAATCTGACGAAGGGTGAGACCATCTATGTTGTGGTTGGCCAGAAGGGGCTTCAGTGCCAGAGCTGGGCCAATAGTGCAAATGGAGCTGGTGGCGGTGGCGGTGGAACCTTTGTCTATAAAGCCAACAAAACCCTCCTCATCGCTGCGGGCGGTGGCGGCGGTGCCGGTCATGTCAATGCCAGAAATCCATATTACCACGGCATGGACGCTGTTACAGGGACCACGGGTACTGAAAGCAGGGGAAGAAATCCCGGTGGTTCAAACGGCAATAACGGTAGCGGCACTTCCGGTGGAAGAGGATGGAATACGGTGAAGAATAATCCCATCGGAGAACCCTGCAGAGGCTGGGGCGAGTTCCAGGCACATGGTGGATTTGGCGGCGGCGGCGGAAATTATTATCACGACGGCGGCGGCGGCGGTGGTTATTCCGGCGGCGGCGGTAACCGCGGCGGCGGCTCACCGACCTCATATCCGGCTGGCGGCGGCGGCGCTTCCTACAACAACGGTGCCAACAAGGATGACAAAGCCGGGGTAAATACGGAAGACGGGAAAGCCATGTTCATACAATATGAAGTAATTAACGACCCGGGTTTCGATGCATATGATGAGGAGGAACAGGGTACGACCTGCTGGGTAATGGACACTGCCGGTGCCAGAGGTGCCAACCTGAATCAGCTTCTGCTCCACATAGGCCTGGATGCCGGAGAAGGATCGGTCACAAGTTTGAAACTCTCGTTTGCAGCTGAGGTTTATGGTACTACCGAAGTAATGCCGGCCAGTTTCGGAGTGAATATGCTTCCCCATAACTATGACGGCGTTGCAGTGAGTATTGACAATGAGAACTGGTACAAGGTATGGTCGCCGAATTCAGCGGCAGAATGGGCATTGATCGAGAACAAAAATTTATTGAGCATTCTTCCAAATAGCTCCGTTGATGCGAAAGAAGACCTGTATATCCGGTTCCAGCAGTACGGGAGCGGCAAGATCAAAACCGAGGGAATTCTCTGGGACGAGATCTATCTCGAATCGAACGCGGATGTTGAATACATTTTCGAGGTACCGCAATTGAACATTGGATTCGAAACGGCACCCGATCCGTTCACAATCTATGCTGAGACCCAGGGAGATCCTGATTCTGCTACCGTAAAAGTAAAGCTGTCCGGCTCTATCGGTTTCGACTGGGAAGGCGGCGCTCGTGGTCCTCGAGCCGAACCGATTGTTTACAATTTTTCAAATGCCGGGGCTTCAGGTAGATCCGGTCCTACTCAAGGCCAGGTGAATTCAGCTTATTCGAATACGAATTTAAAGGATCTGGTCACCATCAGAACCCGCGGAATACAGGAATGGAAGATACCGAAAAAAGGTGAATATACTTTCACGGTAAAAGGGGCTGAATCTGGAACGGATCGCTATGGTGCCAATTATACCGGAAAAGGGGCCAGCATGCAAGGTACCTTCGAATTGGAAGCCGATCAGGTCATAAAGATCCTGGTAGGCCAGAAAGGGGATAATACCGGATTTTGTTGCGGTTCGGCAGGTGGTGGCGGTTCGTTTGTGACGAAATCGGACAATTCGCCGCTGATAATCGCAGGTGGCGGCGGTGGAGCAAGAATGGATAGTGGTGGTACCAATCGTAGCTTCCAGGACGGAACTACCGGTAAAAATGGGCGAAATGCTTATTATCGCGGTGAGAACGGTGGAACTGGAGGTACCAATGGTAATGGTGGCAGATGGAATCGGTCCGGATGCGGCGGAGGTCCGGGAGGTGGGTTATCTGGTGATGGAGAAAATGGCGGCGGCTGCAGGGGTTCCGGAGGTAAGGCCTTTAAGAACGGTGGCGAAGGTGGTGTATCTTCTTACTGTGGTGGTACCTCTGGATTTGGCGGCGGCGGCGGAGTGGGCTGCGGCGGTGCGGGAGGAGGAGGAGGATATGGCGGTGGCGGTTCTGTTGACTGGGGAAGCGCCGGTGGCGGAGGTTCCTATAACGATGGTACGGAACAGAGCAATCAAGCAGGTGCGAATTCTGGGAATGGAAGCGTTACAGTCACATATATTGGTGGTGGAGATCCCATTGCCGAGGAGGTCAGGTTTACCTACGAAAAGGCAGAAGGTCTGGTCATTGATGGAGATGCTGACATTGAAGAAGTAACCTGGTCATCTGCAGATGAGAACGAAGAAGATGCATTACTTGATGGAGACGAGTTCGAGATCGAATTCGATCTTTCGTCCCCTGACGGGTTTTACGACAGTATCGGCCCTGCAACGGTTTCTTACTTCTCTTGGGATGGCGATGAGATCGAATATGTTCTACCTATACCCAACTTGAGAATACAGGCTTTTTCCTATGCAAAATTGGAAGGAGAGGTTATAGCAAATAACGGTGCCGAACAGAATGATCCTGGTTCACTTTTGGCCATGGAATCATATGACGACCAGGACCCACCGGGCGTCATGCCGGGTCAGGTATTTACCAACTGGCGTGCTAAGGACCTTGGCGACAGCGTGGAATTCATTGACGCCATAGATAATGCAACGGGTCAACCGTTCACCCACAAGAAGATAATCAGGGTTACCGGTGGAAAACCCGGTGATACGGGAACTGTTTATACAACCCACAAGGCATCCGGGGAAGAGGATGGATACCCCGTCACCCTTGTTTCAGGTCCGGTTGCCCAGGGTAGCATCTACCAGCAGGAAACTTACGTCGTAGGTGAGACCGGTGTTATCTCAGTCGCCCTTGAGGATGATTACGGAAATGCCTGTGTCGATTGGAAGGACCGCATGTATGTGAAAGTGACCGCCGGTAAGGTGGAGTTCGAGGATAAGCTAGAAAATGATGCCACCGGAGACTACTACATGTATACTGCCAAGGACAAGGGGGTCCATGATTTCATCATCACCCCTTTAACCTTCCATGCCATAGGCCCGACCGTCATCGAGTTCAAGACCGTATCCGTTCCCATCGGTGAGCCTGCCAGCCTCAAAGTCGTGGCGGGTCCGGTAAAATCCCTGCATGTTGACTACGACCCGGCAAACATGCCCGGATGGGATGGTTCATACTATGCCGGTGAGGAGCTGTATTTCACTATCTACGGCACTGACAAGATGGGTAACCCCTCCTCAACATATGATGCACCGATAATCGTGACCCATGATTTCAAGACCGAGAACAAGGAACTTGTTCCTGATCCGTGGCAGAGCAGTGACGGTGCAGTTATCTTGAACATGGTTGACGGTGTGGCCGCCAACTATCCCGATACGCCTATCAAGTTCTATGGTGCTGGCGAAGTAAGCCTGACATTCCGCTCGAAGGTAAATCTGGAAGGAATTAACGGATACACCAAGAAGATCACAGTGAATCCCACCTATCTTGATCACCTGGAGGCAATGCCCGGCGGTCCTGATGCTGCGCCTGTAACGGTTGACGTGAAAGTGGGAGAAACCCAGTTCTTTTCCGTCAAGGGCTTCGACGAGTTCGACAACCCAATCGAGATCGATAGCACAACCTGGCGTGTGGATGCTGATATCAAGGCCAAGGAGACCCCCGATGTTCTGAATAATGGTGAGTTCAAGGCCATAGAGTACTTCGGCCCCAATGACGAAGGTGTCGTCTTTGACGTTGATCTGGGTTTATCCACAAGAAAAGGCAATGTTGAGGTTACTGCTGTCTGTCCCCGCGACCAGCGGGAGATAAAACGTGATATCTCAGTTCGAGTTTTAAATGACAAGGACGTGTGGCTGGATGCCAGCGATATCGAGCCTGAACATATACTTGCCGGACACGAGATGAACTTCAAGGCGAATATCTATTACGATATGCCCGTGACCGATCCGGGAACCAAGGACCAGGCTTCCGCCCTGGGTGATCTCTTCGAGGTCACAGTGATCGTGTCTCTCGTAGATAAGGACGGAAAGAATCCCTTCGAGCTTGTAAGGGAGCCGATCAGGTTTGAAGACCTGAACACCAATCCCGATGGTATCGAGAGTTTCAACGTGAAGGTACCCTGGGAGAGTTTCAGCGATAACATCAAAGTATGGGAAGACGGTAACGACGACACCAAGAACTATCTGCTTGTCGAGGTAGATGAGGTTATCGGGGGAACTGACATGAAGCTCTTCGAGAAGACCAATGACAACAACCGGGTTACAGTGGAGCTGTATACCGTTGGAGCCCCTGCTGCGTCCCAGACACCGTCATTCGCCCCATCAGTTGCGGCAATGGGTATTGCTCTTCTGGGTCTCGCTGTAGGGAGCACTTTCTACTCTGGCAAGAGGCGGAAAAAAGGCTACCGAGGGGACCGCGAAGCTGTTTCTCCAGTTATCGCCATCATCCTCATGGTGGCCAT
>CAYFHS010000049.1:0-17949 GCA_964342815.1 uncultured archaeon
GGCCATGTATACTACCACCGCCATTAAAAGTATCAGGACGAACAGCATTATAATGAAGCCGGTTAAATTTTTCCGATCCATTTGATATTTATAAAGCTTGGGATTCCCGACGGCCTCCAATTTGATGAATTTTGAACTTATTGATATCCAAGAAAGATAAATGAGAATGAAGAGTACTATCTGCAAATATATTTCGTCGATCCTGCCGCTTATATAAAGAATAACTTCGAATATTGCCCAGAGGATAATCGAGATGTATATCGGCTGTTCACCAAGCCTTAACCTGCTTTCACATCTCTTGCAGGTAATTAATTTTTGATATTGGAAAATTATTTTCAGACAAGGAATACGCTCATTACATTTCGGGCACTTTACCATATTGTTAGTTCCTCCGGATCAGGTCAGATTCCCTTTATTATCTTCTTTCTGTTCCTCTAAAAACCAGCAAGTTCTTTTTTCAATATTTTCCGACCTTACCTTACCGAGATCGAGAAGATTGTTCAGGTGATATCGAACGGTACGGGATTCCCTGTCGAGCTTCACCGCAAGCTCCTTTATCTCGATACCAGACTGTTGTTTTACTATCTGAATTATTTCCTTTTGTACCGGAGTTAGAGGTTTTTGCTGGTCTCTCATCCACGTGGGGTAATAAAATTTGAAGTTTCCCTGCTGTTTTGCCTTGATGAGATTTGCATTCGTGAGGCAACGTAAGTGATGCGTTAGAGTACCCTGAGAGACCTTCATGTGTTTTTTGATCTTCCTGAAATGCTTCCCTGGATTATGATTGATATACGCGTAAAGATTGTGCCTTATATCGTTGTCGAGAATCTGTTTCCGTTTTATCCGGGTATAAGCCATCAGGCAGGCAAGTATTACCAAAGAAATCAATATGACTACTGAAAAGATTGTGAAAATACTCGTCCCTTCCTGCTTCCACCTTTTTGGATCACGTGGAAAGGCATCATCCTCATTAGGTACTCCGTCACCATCCCAGTCAAGAGGCGTTGAAAGAGGGTCATAAGGGTCGCTGCCCTGTTCAAGCTCATAGGTGTCGTTGTAAGTGTCGTTATCGGTATCCTTTTCTCCGTCGGAAGTGGATGTTTCGTCGTCTTCCGGTCCGCTTCCGGGGTATGATAACGGATTAAATGGATCGCTTCCCTGTTCTAGTTCATAAGTGTCGTTGAAGCTGTCATTGTCTGAGTCGATTTCTTCCAGTGGGGATGAATCAAGTACCGTGACGTTCAGAGTATCGAATCCCCGGTTCTCGGCTTCATCGTAGACGGTCATTGTAACAGAATAATTACCGGGAATATCAAACTTGAAAAAGGGTAACGATGACATGATTATCGAATGGAACAGCATCTGATTCGCATCGTCATATTTAAAAGTCCAGGTCCAATTCCAGCATCCGATGTTATCGGAACTGTCCTGGTGGAAGAAGAATTCTACCGTATCGGATTGGTTGATGGTTATGTCAGGGCCTGCGTAGGCGAAGGGGGGTGTGCTGTCGAGAACGGTGACGTTCAAGGTGTCAGTGTCCCAGTTAGCGTCAGCATCTGAGACTTTCAGTGTTACAATATATTTTTCGACCTTATTGAATATATATTCCGTTGTGATTCCATATCGATATATCTCCTTTTGCCCGTTGAAAAAACTCCACGTGTAATTGACTATGCCTACATTGTCAAATGACTCATTTGCATTGAAATAGGCATTTTCATGTTGATCTATAATGATGTCCGAACCCGCTTCTGCTATCGGAAAAACATTATCCTTAACAATAACAAATATCCTATCACTTGTTCCTTGTCCACATTCATTTTCTACAGTCAAAGTGACAATGTATTTTCCAAAAATATGAAAAGCGAAAATTTGTTCAGGTCCATATAAAAACTGTTCTTTCCCATCATAAGTGAAATTCCAAGCATATTTGACAATATATTCATGACCAACACACGCTGAACTATTAAAAATCACATTTTCATGTTGAATTACAGTTATATCGGGACCTGCATTGGCAAGGGGTATGGGTATACGATTTGGATTGGTCATCGGAAAGATATCTTTCGATCCAGCCGAACCCCCTATTACATACGGTTGATCCACAATCCCATCTATATTTATGTCCGGCCCTGTCCAATCAGACCAATAATTACCAATTAGATCTTTATTCCATTTGTTTTTAGTTCCATTATCAACTGCTTGGACATTACCATAATTATTATCAATAAAAATGTTGTTAAAAATTATGTTATCATGAGTATTGTTATGGAGCATTATGCCATAGTTGATGTTAGACCTGCATTTGTTTTTTGTAAAGACGTTGGCATGACTCGAATGGCTTATACCATTGTATAAGGAAATGCCATAATTATTTAGAGAACATGAATTATTGATGATTTGGTTATTTGCAGAGTTCGATGAAGAGATTCCTTCACCATCATTCAAATCACATTTATTATTAGTAATTATATTAAGATCGGAATAACTAAATGAAATACCCTCAAATTTATTTGAATTGCATGTATTTTTAGAAATAATGTTGTCGTTTGAGTAATAAAATGATATTCCATTCCTGTAATTATTGTTACAAGTATTATTGCTGATATGGTTATTGTGAGAATACTGTACGTAGATGCTTTCATCATTATTGGATAGTATATTGTTCTCGATAGTATTGTTATTAGAATATTGAAGGTAGATACCAAGACCCTCATGAAGGGAGACATTCGTCACATTATTTTTCTCAATTCGGCAATGGTTTGCATCCTTCAATAGAATGCCATACATTATTGCACTGCCTCTTGAGTAAGATTTTACCGAAATCCTAAATCCAATGAATTTTACCCTGTTTGCATTAATCAAAACAGCAACATTTTCTCCCAGATAAGGAGAGGGATAATTAATCACTGTATTCTGATAATCTGTGCTTATTAAATCTAATTTTTTACTGATGGTAATATTCTCATAATATGACCCCGCCTCAACATAAATCGTATCCCCATCACTGGCGTTGTCTATCGCCCACTGAATATGTGTGTAATCCCCGCCTCCCGACGCATTCACAAATATTGTGCTACCTCTTACTTCGTCACCATATTCCCCTTGGCCAGGCCACCGTTTGCTCTCTGTTAATCGAGGAACCGTTATAATCATTAAAAATACAATAACGATCGTTAAACATCTTTGCATGATCCGGCCCATGAGACATCACTCTAGTCAGATACGCGGTCCTATCCAAGTTTAAAATACACATAACTCATATTTAACCTCATTGGTACAAGATTAACCAATGAGTTAATAACAACGGGCTTGATTAGAAAGTTAAATGTAGGAACGGATAATCACTCTCGAAATACTCGAATAGCTCTCAAAACCCTGTAAAGCTTGCTGGATCGTATCTTTTCTAGATCTACGTAAAACTCCCTCATTATCTGCAGCTTTTCCTCAAGTTTTTCTTTTTCCGTTTTCAGTTTGTTAATTTCCTTCAGCCGCTTTCTAACTTCCTTATCCGTATCGTCCTTCTCCGCTTCCTGCATTATTTTCTTTATTGCAAGGTCCATGAATCGATCCCTTTTCAACCGCAGCGCCTTCAATAGAGATTTCTGTTTTTTTCGCAGCTCGGGGGTGCATCCTGCACAGTATTTTGCCGGAAGACCCACCTTTGCATTATCTCGCAGCAGCGAAAAGAAATGTCCGTACCAGATATCCTCGAGACTTTGCTTCGCGAGCCCTTCCGGCGACAAGTAATCTTTTCCTCTCTCCTCCTCATAGGTGGAAACGCTGCAGGGACCGAACACTCCCGACGGGCGGATCATCATTGTAAGGAATGGCTCTAAACAGTATACATTCTTTGGGTCCAGCTGTCCTATGATATCGTCCTTTCCTGCTTCATCCTTTTTTTTCCCATCATCAAGCGTCTTGGGTGCTTGCGGTTGAGGTTCCTCAGTTGGCTCTAAAGGCCCGATTTCGATTCCCATGCGAAGTGATCTTGATAATGAACGTAAGCGTGGCATATCATTTACGAACTTTATAATCTGTTCTTCCCCAATGATCGAATCCTCATTCGTATCATCGGAAAGAGAAAATCCCGCTTTTATGATTAGCGTGCTTACACCCTTTCTTTTGGCAAATTTCAGCATGCTTCCCACTTCATCCAGGTTGCGCGCGATCAAGGGCATGTATATGTCGATGACGGGCAAAGTCATACCCAATTCATCTTTCATGTCCTGAAACAACTCCAATCCTTCCACAACCCGCGAGAACGCCCCCTTGGTGGAAACGATCTCATCATTCTTTTCCATTTCGGGAGAAGGAAGGCATATCACTATGCGGTCCCAGGCGATTTCCACCAAATTGCTGATAATGTCCGGTGTGAACATCGTTCCATTCGTATGCAGTTCGCCGTAATAGAGATTATTCTTTATGAACCTCATGGAATCTATCAGAGAGTCCCTCATTAACATGGGTTCACCCCCACCGGAAATGATCCATTCCTTCACCCCCATTTTGCATCCTTCTTTTACTATCTTATCCAGTACTTCCCTTTCGATATTTCCATGAGGTCCCGCCTCTTTGTTTTCTCCTTCCCAGCTCCATATGGATTTCAAATTGCTCTTGTCCGTAGGATGCAGCACGATCCTGAACGGCGGGCGGGGAATGCCAAGATCCCAGTACAACACTCTTTTCAATTCGTTCTTCAAGGAAGATATGCCTCCTTTTATTCGATTCATAAGGTAATAGGTCGATTTTGTTATATATTCTCAATGGTACGAAATTCGCAGCTTGACAATCTTCGACAAATCAGAGATTTGCCTGGTCCCATTTCATTCTGCATAATCAATATTCATCTTATTTGTCAAGTAGCGAAGCATCTATCGATACCTCCGATTTGTCAGTTGGTGACATGTTAAACCGTTACTTGGCAAGTAGTTACCTGTCATAGTTCGCGTTATCGTCCGAATGGGTAACATCCCCGATACTGGGACATTCCCTCTAGGAATGTATCTATCCCGTCCAACACGTCGGTAGAAATGAGCCGCATCAGAGCCGTTTGGGCCAGCATAATCTGACCGCACACTTGCGGGCGGGGATAGAAACCTCCGTAGGCACACATGCCGAGGATGCAGTTGAATTTCTGATTCATCGTAGCGTAAGCGGGCATTTAGGATGTTTCAATATGAAATATGCGTTTGAAAACGTAGATATCGCCGAATGAATTTGTAATGCCGTTCTAGTATTAATCCGATTTTGTCCTTATCATATTTTTCTTCTTTTGCTAACCTTGTGCGGCTGCCTAAATGGTATTTGGAGAAAGTACGTATGTTTAGTTATTAAAAGACCTTTTAACCCAAATTTATTTTACTTTTATTGGCCATTACAGAATTTACATGATTGAGACTTATGGACTTACGAAGGTTTTCAAGAATTTCCGGCGTCCACCAGTGACCGCTGTAGATAATATCGATTACAGTGTTGAAGAAGGCACTATCTTTGGTTACTTGGGGCCGAACGGAGCGGGAAAGACAACCACCATAAAGATGATCTCCACTATCCTGCCACCAACTTCCGGTACGGCGAGAGTATGTGGGTTCGATATAATCAAACAACCTCTTGAAGTAAAAAAACACATCGGTTTGATGCCGGAGAATTCAGGTTTCTACGGAAATTTAACCGGTATGAATGTGTTGATGTATTATGGAGAATTCTATGGCAAACCAAAAAAAGTGCGTCGGGCAAGGGCTCTGGAACTGCTGGAAGATATTGGTCTGGGAGACGCAATTTACCGTAAGGTAAAGAATTATTCCCACGGTATGCGTAAACGGCTTACTTTCTGTGTAGCACTATTCAACGAGCCGGAACTTTTAATATTGGATGAACCGACATCAGGTCTAGACCCGCAGGGGACCTACGAGTTCAGAAACAGAATAAAGAGCTTGAGAAATCAAGGCATTACAATTTTTATTTCATCTCATCTTCTAACGGAAGTGGAACAGATATGTGACATGGTGGGAATCATACACAAGGGCAAAATTGTTGATTCGGGATCCATTGATTATCTGCAAAAAAAGATCGAAGGCAGTTCCACGGAAATGACAGTTGTATTTCAACTTGATAATATTACTGAAGACTTGCTATCATCGTTTGGAGAGAGGGATGGTATTAAGGCTGCTCAGAAGGTGGGTAATGAATATTTTTTCAGAGTGGATTCAAAAAAACGTATTCCGGAAGTTAACGATGAACTTGTAAAGAATGGAGTGGGTGTTTATTCCATAAACATTAAACACGTGTCCTTGGAAGACATTTATCTTAATCTCACTGGTGGGGGTGGGAATTGATGAGTGAAAAAGTAGCCGGATCCACTTCAATAAATGACACGGAAACCAAGAGTGCCGGTAGGAGTTCCTATATAAGGCATCTTTTTCGGGGGATCAAGGTTATAGCTAAATGGGAATTCATTCAAAACCTGAAAACTGTACGAATGCTCGTATTGGTCATTATTTTTTCGCTTGTGATGCTGGGCGGCTCATACGGATTAACGACTTTATTCACACAGTCACCGGCGGATATATCCCTAAAAATTCCCGAAGATATCATCAAAGAGGCCATGGGTAACGTGTTTATATC
This sequence comes from uncultured archaeon, assembly GCA_964342815.1. GTDB lineage: Archaea > Thermoplasmatota > Penumbrarchaeia > JASLWR01 > JASLWR01 > JASLWR01. The sequence goes on from CAYFHS010000049.1 coordinate 6,628, forward strand.
CGCACATGTGCTTGACCTGGATGAAGACGGATATGCCAATGACGTTAAGATCTTCACTTATCGAGGGAATGGTGAAACTGAAAAAAACCGGGAATTTCGGGCTTACGAGCAATTCGGAATAAAACTTCCTAACGGTTTAAACCAAACTAACTCTGATGGTATTGCAATATATTACGACGTTCCTGAGGGTAAATATCAAGCTGAACTTATCGAAAGAACTGCCAGTACAACTTTCACAATTGAAGAGCATAATCTACCTGTACAACAGTTATCAATAAATGTCGTCCCAGTTTTCGATCTCGAATTGGGTGAAATTTCATTAGGAGGGGAAACCAACCTGAATGACCTGATCGGTGATTACCGACAGGTCGGCGTAATCGTCCACGTTGTCGACGCCAAGGGAAATCTTTTGGATAATACTACGGTTTTGGTGAATGATGAACAATCCGGTATGACAAATTATACAGGTACATTGCCAGTGGATATGGAACCGGGAACATACTCCATCGTTGCATCCCATTCCGGATCATATTCCGGTAAAGAGGAAGTCATAATCTTCAAAACCAGGGTAATAAAAGAAGAAGGATCCTTTGCCGGTCTTCCAGTCAATCTTGGCCCCGATTTTGTGATAATAATTGTCGCCTCGATAGCAGGATTCATCATTTCGCTTTCAGCCATTGTACTTTCCTTTGACGCAATATCGAGAGAAAAAGCCGACAAGGCTCTCGATATATTGCTTACAAAACCCTTTCCAAGAGAATCGGTTATACTGGGAAAATACCTTGGTATTACCGGAGCCATGACCGCACCATTCGTAGTAGTGATGTTCGGAGCCATTTGGATCATGTCTCTTGTATCCGATAAGTGGCCTAGTCCGTCGGTGATAGTTACTTTTATTGGATTTATGATACTTTTAATAGCGATTTACATTGCAATCGAGATATTCGTTTCCATACTTGCCAAAACCACCGGCACTGCAATCTTGGCGGGAATAGGTGTCTGGGTTCTTCTGAATATGCTGTGGGGTGTACTCGGTCTTGGTATCTCCGAGCTGTTCGGTCTCGAGACAGTTTCTGTGACCAATTACATGTCTCTTCTCAATCCCTCCGACCTTTTCCTCGTATGCCTTTCCATCGTGTCCACCGATGCTCTAATCGCCAGTATCGGAGCGGAAGAGCTGAAGAATTCCATAAACATTGAATTCGCTTTCGCCGAATGGGTTTTCTTCTTAGCCTTTGGGCTCTGGTTTGTAGTATCTCTTGGTGGTGCAATCCTTTTATTCAAGAAAAAAGAGGATCTATGAAAAACCACTTTTTTAGAAAAAAAGCGGCCCAAAAAACGAACATATGATCGGTGTTTCCTATTTGATAAAAAACAAATCTATCTTTTCCGTCATTTTTTAATGGCCATTATCTTCCGGATAACATCATGACCTAGTGGGAGTGCCTTTCCGATGACCGAAGCCTTGTATATTATCTCACAAGTATGTTCAAGGGATTCCAACCGGTAATAAGATTCCATTATATCTTTTCCAAAAGTTAGGGTCCCATGCTTCTTCAATATGATCGCATCGTGCCTATCCACAAGAGGCTTTATACTATCCACCACAGCTTTCGTTGTAGGGATAGCAAAGTCAGCCACACCAATCTTTCCAAAGGAAAACAGGGATTCAGGGAGAACGGGACTAGAAATGTCGAAATATAGTAGTGATAATGCCGTTGCATGAATCGGATGTGCATGGATAATCCCGTTTATGTCGTTTCGCGATGAATATACCGTAAGATGCATGTTCAACTCGGAGGTCGGTGAAAAACCTCCGGGGGAATCCAGGATCGTACCACCAATACCCAGTTCCAAGAGCATATCCGGTTCCAAATCCCCCTTACATACTCCTGTGGGAGTTATAATTATACGGCCATTTCTAAGCCTTATGGAAATATTCCCGTCGTACCCGGAAATATATTTTCTTTCATGCATCCGTTTTCCGATTTCGCAAATATGTCGTTTCACCCGGTTAATGTCCATTTCTAAGATGTTCGCACCTTCTTTTTTGGGTGGAGATTAGATCACTACTCTGGATGTTTATGTTGTCATAACATTGGACTCTATTAGTCCATTCGCTTGATAATTGTCCATCACCCAGGTAATCCTTTGAGTTTTATCATACAGTTATGGAATTTTTGGAAAATAATCCTGATACAGCATAGCTTGTGGTACTGTCATCGGTCTGACATTTTTGTTGAAATGGACCCGCCCGTGTTCATACTACTTGTGGTTATTTTTGGGGGGTTTCGCCATATCTAGTATATAGCTTTTTTCATTTTCGTTTCATTTTCACTTGGTCGTTCTCAACATGAAATTTTACAAGCCAAGTCCTTTTCGAGATTCCTTTTACTTTTTCTTTGAGGGGTTGTTTCCACGGCCTTTTCCAGACCTTTAGAAGATTTACCCATACTTGCTACAACTTCAATCACTATCAATATTTACTTTCATATTTTTGTGTTTCCATGTTATTGTCTTGGCTTGAATCGTTATTTCTTCTTGGGCTTCAAATTTCTCCCATTTCAAGGAGGACAAGTCTTCATAAAGGAATAATCCTAAATAAATAAAATCGCACGAATAAAGTAGCCTTCTTGGTTATTTCATAATATGATCGAGTCATGAACTGAAGATGACGGTTTTAGAATCACTTCTCAGAAACATTTATTAACTTCGTCCATCTATCGGGTAATACGAAAATTTCCATCGGTGATCTGATGAAAAAGTCTGTAACTATTACCTTGATTTCTATTCTATTACTCCAGATGTTTACAGGGTTATTTGTGAACTCCGAAGAATCGGATGTGACCTTTGTTACAACTGTCGGGAACGATGATGAACATGAGTTTGAGGAAAGGGCAAACAAGGAGGAGAAGCAGGATAACCGTACTGAACAGGATGAGTTCGGCGGGAGTTGGTTTGATGATTTCGAAGATGATACGGGGGTGGAGTGGAAGAGAAATGTTAGTGTTGGAAATGAACATGTTTTATTGAAAACTGGAATCGGAGAGGACCTAATTATAAATGGGACTAGTAGAACACTAAGTGGTGTGAATTATTATGATAATATCGAAATTATAAATGGAGGTATTCTTTATTCACAAGTAAACACATCTTCCACCATTATCGCCTCATCTATCACAATAGATGGAACTTCCAAAATAAATGTTGATGGACGAGGCAGGCCAGGAGGTGTTGGGGGAGGGGGTGGATATGGTGATGCGGGTGAGAAAGGTGGAGCAGGAAATGCAGGTTCCACAGGGGGGGATGGGGGTGTTTCATATGGCTCCTCCACATCGAATACGATACAGATAGGTTCTGGCGGTGGAGGTGGGAGTGGGGGGGAAATGGGGACTGGAGGTAATGGTAGTCGTGGTGGTGGTAGTATAATTATGCATGCAGAGGAAATAACTATTATGGGGGCAATAGAGGCAAACGGCGCGGACGGAGATTCTGGGACTTTAGTGGGTGGAGGTGGTGGGGGAGGTAGTGGTGGGGGATTATTACTACACGGGAAGAATATTCAAGGAACTGGATCTATCTCTGCAAATGGTGGAGATGGAGGCCCACCAGCAAATCCAACTCCTAGTCATGGTGGACCTGGTGGTAAGGGAAGTGGTGGTAGGGTGAAAATATTTTATGAAAAGATTCAAAATATTAATGATAATATACAAGTCAATGGTGGAAATACCGGTACAATTCATACACAATTAACAAATTATGTGAATTTACTTCCCTACTTAACAAGGGGTTCAATCCTTTCAAGGATTATTCAACTCCCTAACAACTATCATTGGTCCTATATTTCACTGGATAAAACCGAACCTGCCAACACATACATCAATGTATCCGTCATCAACAACGCTAACAATCAAACCATCGTAGGCTTCGACAACCTCACAAATCGCACCATTGATCTCTCCGCCCTGAACGATCAGAGTATAACTACCATTCGTCTTAAAGCCTATTTCTCGGGAAATGGCAGTGCTACCCCATCACTGGACTCATGGAGCGTGGAATGGACGGCTGAGAGCGCCTGGAAAGATAGTTTTATAGGGAACGGGAAGTGTATTTATCCAATAGATGTTGATGAGCACACAGTAGGGTATTGGAAATTTGAGGAAGGGAATGATAATGTGGTAAGAGATTGGAGTGGCGAGGGGAATGATGGGATGATCAATGGATCTAATTGGGGTGATGGGAAATATGGTAGAGGATTGGAATTTGACGGAGTTGATGATTATGTGAGAATTCCAGACAATGATCGTCTCGATGGTTGTGCCGAGATAACTATCGAAGGGTGGATTTTTCCGAAAAGTTCCAAAAAAATGGATGTAATTAGAAAAGGTGATGGTAGTGGTTTAGCTTATCTATTACAATTCGATTATACAGGAATGGATTTAGTGTTCCAATTAGGTAGATCGGGCTATCCAAAAGTTAAGACTACTATACCAAATTTATATACGTGGTCCTATGTTGTTGGGACTTATGATGGATATTTTTTAAAAATATATGTGAATGGAATTTTTAAAGCTTCCAAAAGCGCCAATTTAATAATTCAGAATAGTCCCATGGACTTGTTTTTTGGTGCCGCAAATGGAGGCTCAAATTTTCTAAACGGTACTCTCGATGAAGTCCGCATTTCTAACATTGCCCGCACTTCTGAAGAGATCCGCAAGGCATACCAAATTGGCATCGAAATTCGAGGTGGGCATGTACAGTTGGGGGATAATGAGATCGTACCGGATGATAATACCTCTGCTTTGTGGCATTTCAACGAGGGTGAAGGTAATTTGCTGGATGATTCGAGCGGGAATGGTAATGAGGGGGTTATACATGGGGCTAATTGGACTGATGGAGTGATGGGTGGAGCGTTGGAGTTCGATGGAGTGGACGATTATGTTAATTGTGGGAATAGTGCAAGTTTGGATATAGGAACCGTTCATACTATTGAAGCTAGGATTAAACTTAATAATAAAGATAATGTCGTCTTATTAACCAAGAAAGGTTCAAATAATGATTATTCTCATTATTTTTTTGACGATAAAATTTACTACAAAGTAGGGATTGAAGAGCCAGTAACCGTTGATTGGGATTATACACTTCCCATGGTCGAATCTCATCATGTAGTTATCACAAGGTCTGAAACCTCAGTTGATTTCTACATTGACGGTGAGCAACAAGGAAGGACTCAGACATTGTCAGCAAATAATCCTGCACGGTTTGATTTTCTATCTGGATTTGACGCTGGTGGCATATATGTAAAGGGCATCATAGATGAAGTTGCCATCTACAAACGTGTCCTAAACGAATCCGAAATCCGCACCCACGCCAACCAATACCGTTATAATTCCACTCTGCGATCCAGGAACATCACAGCCCCTGAAAACCAAACGTGGAACACTTTCCACTGCAATCGTACCGTCCCTGACAACACCTACCTCAATATCACCATCTATGACGCAAAAACGAATGAAACACTTTTGACGGAATACAACCGCACGGATAATCCCTACATCGATTTGTCCGGCATCGATCCTGTCAAACATACATCCATTTACCTCCAGGCATACTTCCAATCTAACCGCACCCAAACTCCCATTCTCTACGATTGGGCCGTAAACTGGACAAATGCAGAAGAAGTTATTCGCCCACCCGAATTATATGAAAATATCCCGAACATATCATTCCTTGAAGATTCGAAAGGACCAAATGAATTGAACCTTAGCAATCACTTCCAGGATGTCAACGATCCTATATCTCTACTATCTTTCACCTTACTACGCACCGAAGGACAGAATATAAACGATACTATCGACGGGACTATGGTATCTTTTAGATCGAATACTGCCAACTGGTCGGGCAGTGATATGTTCAAGGTCATATGTTTAAACGAATTCAACAAAACCATAGAATCAAACGAATTCAATGTGACAGTGATTCCGGTTGATGACCGCCCGATGTGGAAGCAGCACATTCCTGACATTGTCATTACAGAGGATAACAGCTCCGAACCCATCAATCTCTCCGAACTTGTTGAGGATGCTGAGGACGATCCCTTCGATTTTACTTTCTCTATAAATGGTACGGGGGTAGGTATCAATATCTCTCAGGGGAGTATGATAGTAATATCTGACAAAAACTGGTTTGGTGTCCTCACAGTGGAAATGACTGTATATCAAGTATCCAATTCGTCACTCAATTCCACCACATCGTTCGAGGTGAATGTCAATTCTGTTAACGATCTGCTGAACACACATCTAATATACCCTGAGAACGGTAGCGCATTTAACTCAAGGGAAGTCACCCTAAACTGGTCGGGCAGTGATGTTGATGATCCCGTTGAAAACCTTCGATATTTCGTCTACATATCGAAAGATTTGGATCCGGTAGTCTCAAAGAGTGAATCGGTTAGATTACCAACGAATAATACTAGCATCACAATCGAGTTGGACTACGGAACTTATTACTGGACTGTTGTCGGATTTGATGGGGCTGATTTAGGTATATGTACAGATGGCTATTACACGTTCAATCTTACAAATGTCTCGATTCCGGAAGTAGAACTGAGATCACCAACAGATAACTCAACGGTAAATATTCTCTATGCTATTTTGAAGTGGAAATCCCTTGACACCGATGGTATCTCTTACATCCTATACTTTGGAAATTCAAGTGATGAACTGAAGATGATTGCAGAACTGAACGGATTTGAATATGAAATATCTGGTTTAGTGAACGGCGAGACTTATTATTGGAAAGTTTGTGCAAAGGTGAACAATATTACCGGTATATGCACTTTTGGAATCTGGGCTTTCACCGTTGATACGGCATTCGAACCTAGTTATCTCATCGAGGTGAAAATAGATACACTTGAACTTGAAATCACTCAAGGGAAGGATATAAAATTCAAGCTCAACATCTCGAATCTTGGAAATATGGAGTCGTTTGTTACGATAAACGTATCCGGTTCCTTAAAAGATTTGGTTGATCTTACCAATAATCTAAATCTGGCACCCGGTGAGTTTTCTAATATTACTGTGACGATTGACTCGTCTGCGTTGGATATTGGGAGTTATGATTTAATGATCAAATTCGATTATCTTGGAGGGGCCCAAAATTTACCGATTACCCTTAAAGTCATATCGGGAAAACCAATCGAGGATGACGATACTGATCGCAGTGAGGATGAAGGATTATCTAGCACGTCAATAGGATTGATAATTGGGGGAGTTCTCCTCGCTTTGATCGTAATTATTTTGGTATTCATCGTACTCCGTAAAAAGAAAAAAGAGAAGGATGAACCTGCTCAATTGGAGAGGAAAACCGGGATTCCCCAAGAAGCGACTGAGCCTATGGTTACAGCGTCTGTATCTACACCTCCCCTTACTCCTCTAAGCCCAAACCAATATTTTCCAAGCCCCCAGGTTCAAGTGCTGGAAACTCCCACTATAGCCATACAAACGGCTGTTGACGAAAGTGGAATGCTTCCACAACCACCTACAGAAATGGTACCTCCGTTTGTCATTGAGCCGACTCTACCGGAAATCCCACCTGAAACACCACCTCAACCTGAAAGCACGCCTGAAGTAGAAGTATTGTTACCTCCTTCAGCACCACCCCTTACTGATCCCACAATTCCTGCATTGCCACCTGAACCGAAAATCGCTACCGGTACTTACAAGGACTATATTTCCTCTGAAACCTCATTTCAACCGGTTACAGCCACTCGGATCAACATCGTTCCAAATTATACAATGACGCACAAGATCGGTGCGGGAGGCTTTGGAACGGTCTACAAGGCATTCCACGTAAGCGGGAAGAACGTTGCCATCAAACTCCCAAAAATGCTCGATGAAACTATAGATGTTTCAGTGCTTCAGAAGTTCAAGGAAGAAGCAGATATCTGGAGAAAGTTACAGCACAGGAACATTGTCGAATTTATTGATGGAAATATAATTCCCTGTCCCTATCTCTCCATAGAACTAATGGAAGGTGGAAATCTCAAGCAGCTCGTCTCTAAGTATCAGCTGAATATAGGTGAAGCGGTCTTTATCATGGCACAGATACTCGATGGTATGTCTTTTGCCCATCGGATGGCTACTATACACCGGGATCTGAAACCCGAAAATATATTATTCACGAAGGATGGCATCCCGAAGATCAGCGACTGGGGTATAGGGAAGTTCATGGGTTCCATGAGCACCGAGAAGACCATGGGCATGAAGGGTACTATGCTATATTCCGCCCCGGAACAGATCAGTAAGGCAAAGTTCGGACAAGTAGACTGGACAACGGACATAAAGTGCCAACGCCCATTTCCGCTTCCTCATCTGTCCGTATTCTAGCTTTCGCTCTGTCTCTGTTCATTTTTATCCCTCGCTTGTTTTTTTTATCACCCTTTCCCGAGGGAACCGGATGATAAGGACTTGGTGACTATCACTAGTCGATAAGCCCCTTGTTACTGTTTAATGATACAATGCTTTGATTTCCAATATATAAAACACGGTTCAATTCCAACCCCTCCTAATCAGCGAAAATTATGAGATGTGGTTTTCAATAGATTATATGAAAAGTGGTTTTCAATAGATTATATGAAAGGTGGTTTTCAATAGATTATATGAAAAGTGGTTTTCAAAAATGATAACATCTGGTAAGAATAAAAAAAACCAGGTCGAGGAACGGGATTCTCCGTGTAGCTCGGAGTATCCCGTAAGGCCTTCCTCGACCCAGCGGGGGATTTAGACAAACGCAGGAACACGTTTGAAAGTAATTATCTATACACTGTGGAAGCCATCGAGACTCCTCTTTATCTTTGTTATTACCTGTTCGAGAGAGCTGAGCCGGTCCTTGTCCACGGGGATCCCGGCGATCATCTGAACGAACAACAGCGATTTGAGATGATCCTCTGCCGTCAATCGCCAATCGTCCACTCTACGATATTCGGTTGCCTGCGATGGTATCTGTATGTCCGCGGCTTCGGCAAATTCACTGAGATTCAGATCCATTCCCATGACGTCCTGGTTCTCACCTCTGGCATACGACATTACCGTGGATTTGACGTTTTCCGAGATCCAACCGATGTCCTTGTAGTAGTCCAGTACCAGGGAAATCTTGTCGCGGACCACCCTTTCCAGGAGAAATTCGATCCACCTCAGTACAAGCACAACCGAAAGATAATCTTTGGGCAGGGCTTCCAGGATCGGTTTACGGCTGGAGTCCCGGTAACCGCTGCGTCCCTTTCCCTCTATGAACTTCATATAGGGAGGGCGGCCGTTCCCGTTCCCGGACTTAAGTGTAACCTCACCGGTTATCGGGGCTGGAATTTTCGGGAGAGGGGGCGATTTCATGGAGTTATCTCCGATGAAACCGGGATTGGAATTCCTCCCCTGTTCCCGCTCTTCCTTGAGCCAGGCAAGAGAATGTTTGATCTCTTCTATGGCATCCCCGCGTTTCACGCTCTTTACCAGACTGGCCTGGACGATGTCCCGGAGTTTCTTAATGTCTTCCTCGATCTGGCCGATCCTGTGTTGTGAGTCCTTCTGCGACTCTAGTACAACGCGTAATCCCATTTCATCGAATCCTTTCCCCGGGCGTTTCGCGCGCTTGGCTCGTCCTTTTGGAGCGGCAAAACCTTTCTTCCTGGATATGTCTTCGTTCTCCATATTTTTCTCCTCCGGTAAGTATTTAGAGAATCGTCGAGAACCTATCGACGTAAGTGGACGGCATCGTCACTTCGATCAGCGTGGGCACGCCGTGTTTGGGGATCATCTTTATGGTCAAATGTCCCTGGTTCTCCAGAGTAAGTCCGGTTGCGTTGGCATTGATGAAAAGGGTTACCAATGTACCCGAAGTCATGATGCCTCTATCAAGGAATGCAGCGTGCTCTGTGGGATCCATTAGGAGCTGGCATGTGTAACGGTACGTCAACACATCCGTTTCGCCGAAAGGAAGACCACCGTCCTGGTAATCCCAGGCTCCGTTTCCCTCTATGTGATTGGGATCATCGCCGGCATGATGAGACCAGTTAGAGGTATCGTTCGAATTATAAGAGAGCGAAAGGGATTTGAAACCGTCTGAAACATCAATGATTGTCCGATCCATTCTGATCGGTTCGGAACCCGCACGCAGCTTGACCTTCAACATCAGGGTCTGTACTGTGGGCGCCTGGTTCGTGCTCCTGTTTCCTGCAGGTCCCCAAGAGGTAGCATTAGTACCAATGATTCCTCGGTCACCAAGAACGGTGATAACGTTGAAACCAGTCGATACGTCCTCTCTGGCGATCATACCTGTATGAAACGCCTTCATCTTCAGCTGGTCTACGGTGGTTATAATAACCATTGATGCTACTGCAGCCACCAGGATCAACGCAATGAAGGTGATCAAAGTGCCGACTCCCATACTGCCTTTTTCGTCCTTTCTTATCTGACGAATTACCTTACGTCTGTCCATGTTTTTCCCTCCAGTGTAATAATACACTATTATTAGGTGTGAGAGAGGGCCTCCCGAGGCATCCTCGAAAGGCGGGTTCACAGGGCTTTTGTGACTCTCTCGAAACATAGATTAGTTTAATTCTTTATAAATATGTTCTTTTAAATGCCCATCATGCTAACGAAACCAAATAATTACTCTGTGAAATCGTATTAAATTATCATATTTCTTATCGCGAGATAATATCATTGGTTAAGGATTAACTGATTTATTCAGACAGTATTCACTCATCGATTACAATGCCACGAAAAAAACCTTTGAATTCATTGATTAATGGTCTCGATACGTAATCAGAGCTTTTTTTGTGCGAAGAAAAATCATTTATGTAACCGGAGAATGATAAGGAGATTTGTAAACAGGAAATGATACATTCGTTGATTTTAGCAAATGGGAATGATATGTAATAAAAAAGTACGAAAAAAAGAGAGGAGAATGATCAGTGGATTTATCATATTGAAAAATAATTGGAGAAAAAGCCGGAATAATACTGCTTGTTTATTATTGGCAAGAATAGGATATCTTTCAAAGACATTGGTTTTACTGAGTCCTTTTTAGGATATAGCAGGATCCCGATTTTCTCTATTAATATATGATATATTATAATAGGGAGAGGAGATAGTCATTCGCGGAAGTGATAATTAACCGTGATTACCGCCGATAATAGTCTTTTTTGAGTATTAATCATAGTTTTAAAAAACGATATCGCGATATCCCTGAAGATGAGCAAGATGTCCCTTATGAAAAACCACTTTTCTACGATGACACGGCGCATCGAAGATACGCCTGCATCCG
>CAYFHS010000050.1:0-15464 GCA_964342815.1 uncultured archaeon
CCAGGATCACCTGGGAAGTCGAGGATTATTCTCCTCAAATACTATTCGATGCGTACATGAAAGATAAGAACAGAATTGAGATATCACCAGATTCGGCTGATAAGACGGGTCTTGGTAAGATTAAATTTAAGATTAGCGACAATGAGGATGGTGTGAATTACAAAAATATTACAGTGGAGATCATTAACGCTTCCACGCGACCCGCCATTACCATTGAGTTAATATCTCCGGGTAACGGGACCATAGTGGGAAATTCCACGACCAATCTCACATGGACTGTTGGAGATTTTGATGGGACATTATCATATGAAGTATATTTTGGAGATTCCATATCGAAAATGTCGCTTTTACCCGGGAGCATGGGCGAAGCATTTGTTGAGGTCTCTGATCTTTTGAACGCCACGACCTATTACTGGAAGGTTATAGCGAGAATAGATGGAATTCCTGGAATCTATGAAAGCGCAATATATAATTTCGAGGTCCAGATGGGCTTTACCGAAGAGCACAGGGTGGAAATAAATTTTATACTCGATACGGTAGAGGTAAAACGAGGTGAATCGGTTGTTGTCGATCTAACCCTCAAGAATCTTGGGAACGTACCGGAAAAAATTTATCTTGATGTGATTGGCGAGCTAGCGGGATCGGTGAGCAAAGATGATACGGTCGAATTGAAAGTAGGCGGGGAAGAGACCATCAAAATTAAGATATTCGCAGAATTGAAAATGGAAATGAAGAGCTATAATCTTACCATTAAAGCCAGTTTTGAAGATGGCGAATCCGTTGCATGGATTAATGTGAAAGTGGTCGAGGAAGGAAACTCAGTTCCCCAGGATAACAAGGCAAAAAGCTGGACCCTGTATATCATTGCCGTTGTTCTTTTCCTGACCATCGTAGTGATCTTGATATTACTGATCCTGCGAAGAAAGAAGAAAAAGGAAGACGATGCCGAAACCATCGAAGCTGAGATCGAAGGACGGTCACGCTCAGGAATAACAAAAGCTGATCTAGATATGCTGGCCATCGGAGGAACCCCACATCCGGGAGCAGCACCTTTCCAGGGTCGGCTTAGCTATAACCTGCCTGGACAGCAGCAGACGACCTACCAGCACAAGCCGCTTGCCCCTGCACCCAAGGTCATATTGCCGCAGATGAAGGTTACTGGTGCGGTCAAGGAACAACCCAAGGCTTTACCCCAGTCTACCGGCGGTCCGCCCGCACAGCCTGTGATCTCGAAGCCCATTCCCACCGTTGCCCTACCGCAAAAACCGGAAAAAGCCGCTGGTACCGGACCGGTGGTTCCCGCACTTCCCATGGTCGGGTCCCTACCAACTGCTCCAATAACTCCGTCGGTAACGGTCACCCCATCGGTCCCTGTGCCCACCAAACCGGTTCCATCAAAACTTCCCCCGGACACTCCATTTATACCAGCTCCCGCACCGATTCCTCCTGAATCTACAGCACCTCCACCACCTACTACAGAGCCACCCCTGCCACCACCCGCTCCATTCGCACCTGATGAAAGTGGAATAAAACTCTCACATGATTCAGTAAAGAATGCTTCCATTTTTAGAATCGACGAGCCTATGCCCTGTTCGATCTGTTACGGGGAGATCAGCAGCGGATTACAGGCTTCAAGATGTTCCTGTGGAAATATCTCACATCTGTCCTGTGGGATAAAGATAGGAAAATGTCCCGAATGCAATGTGGATTATCAGGGCATGATCAATACAGTTAGCCAGGAAGCCATCATTCAGAGCGTGGAGGACAGCCAGAAGACGGCAAAGAGAGAAGTGACAGTTAATGTGGAATGGGATGAGAAAGGAGATTTGATGAAAGGATTGTTGAAGCAATTACTTAACAAGGAAATCACAATGGAAGAATACAAGATGGTTTCGAAAGATATCAAGGAGACGTTTTAATAAAAACCATTTTTCAAGCAGAAAACACACTCTGACAATTGAAACAGAGATAGGTTCCGTCACATTTCAGCCGAAACCGACCACTAACTAAAAAGTGAGGATTGAAAAGATCAATCCTCGAAGTTTCATCATTTTCCGGTTAATATATTCAAAATTATTTTGGGTTTAAGTAGGAATGAACTTTCTGCGAATCGTCCATTTATTGCTACGGCGGGTAACAATCTTAGGGGGGATGGATATTCTGAGCTCCCTTGGAAGCTCGGCCTCGCAGAAGAAACAGAATTTCGTGTTTTTCAGATTATCCATGTGGCATTTTTGGCAGTTCATTTGGTACAACTCCTTTACGATGTTGCATTGTTATAGTAAATATATAAATTTACAAGTATATATAATTTGTAGTACAATCATAGAAGTGTTTCGTCCGGTAAAGTTCATTTTCTCAATATTTTTAAGCAGAGTAGTTGCTATTGTGAGCTCGAAGTACATTTATTAGAATTATCCACGAACCTGTCATTTGAGGATTTGAGTATCCCGGAACAACCAAAGTCGATTCCGGAATCAAGCTTCTCGTTTTGAAGGATGGATCGGAAAAATAAATGGGTTTGCTGATTTTCAAATTTTCAATTTTACGGAAATTTATTTATATCATCGAATATTTAGGTTACCTAACTATTAGCTATCCTAAGTTATACGGTGATCATGTGACCGATGAACCCATTTGCTCGAAAGAACTGGCAGAGCGTATGATAACTGTGACGCATCTGTTTGCCCACGCAGTAAAAAACAGACTGCCCCCTCACGAGATGTGTATTGCTCCGAATCAACTTCATATATTAAAGATGGTCTCCCACGGGCCAATGACCATAAGCGATCTGGCCCGGGCACATCACGTAAGTACACCCACGATGTCGAGCATCATTGACAAGCTTGAAAAGAAAGAACTGGTAAATCGTGAAAGATCTACAGAGGACCGGAGGGTTGTCCACGCGGGTATAACTCAAAATGGTGAAGTTCTGATGTCCAAGATGTTTACACGATTCATCAAGGAAGTTTCCACCATCCTTGATCCCATGCTGCCCGAGGACAAAAAAATGGTCATGAAAGGATTTGATGTACTCCACAAGGCCATTTCCGAAGCATTATCCACAGATTGACCACAACGCTACACCATCAATTATGATACATTGACTGGAATTACATAGACAAAAACACACGACAGACAAAGAATTAGGTGAAATAAATGATTACCGAATATACGGGAAAAATAGTCTCCAACCATCCAAAAATTACAATCATAGCGGTAGTTCTAGCCACGGTTATTGCCATACTATTCATTGGCTTTAAGGGGATCCAATCGGATTATTCCGAAGATTCCTTTATGACCGAAACCGACGAAAGCAGAGCCCTCGACGAGATCCAGACCGAATATTCCAGAGGAACAAACAGTATTTCAATAGTGGTAAAATCCAAGGGTTCGGACCTCTTGACCGCCGATGCTCTCGCCGAGATTCTCGTTATTGAGCAGAAATTGGCCGCGGACCCGGTGGTAATACTGGCGCTTGCAACACATGAAATGCCGGAACACAGCTTCAATTCAATAGCCGATATGATCTCCCAGATGCTTCTGATCTCCGATAATATCTCATCACCAACAATGGCACAGAAGATCGAGGTTCTCCAGAACGCCCCAAATTCCAAGATCAAGGACATTCTTAAGGAGACTTTCAATTCCGAAATGACGCCCCCCGAGATAAAAGGCGCCATATCCATGATGCTAACCAAAGATTTCGATCCCGCCAGCGGTCATTTCTCAGCAAAGGGCTCCTTGATAGTTGTAAACCTTAACAGTACCGGTACGGTAGCGGGACACGGCGCCGAAGACAACGAATTCACCGATGCCGAAAGGAAAATGGATGAGATCGTAGAGGGAACGACCCTTAAAGCGACTGAAATGACCGTGATGGGTCAGACCTTAATGAGCGATGAGATAATGGAAGCCAGCGTCATTTCTACCATGATACTCATTCCCACCGCCTTTTTCCTCATCATTGTGATACTGGCACTGATATACCGAAATATTTTCGATATGATCATCAGCCTTCTAGCCCTGGGTTTCGCAATCATATGGGTCTATGGATTCGGGTCGGCCATGGACTTCACCTTCAATCCCATGACAGTTATAATTCCGGTGCTCATCATCGGCCTGGGAATCGATTACGGCATTCACATAACCATGCGTTATAGAGAAGAGCTGGATAAAGGAACCGACATCCACAATGCAATTCGAAAGACCATCAAGTTCGTGGGAATGGCCCTTTTTCTAACGACATTGACAACGGTGATCGCTTTCATGTCCAATCTATCATCACCCATGGAATTGCTGGGGGAATTCGGAGTGCTCAGTGCGCTGGGTATAGTATCAAGCTTCATCATTATGGTAACTTTTGTCCCTGCTTCCAAACAGGCACGAGACCTGCGCAGGTTGGGAAATGAAAACGAAAAAGCCGGCCCATCACCGCGGTCCAGGAAGAAGTCGGGACTCACGCTCTTCGACAGAATTCTGGGGGCTGGCGCCATCGGGGCCGAACATCATCCCGTTATTGTCATTTTGATAGTTCTGGGTATCAGCTCCGGCGCTTTTGTGGGTGCATTGAACGTGAGGACAAGCTTCGACTTCAATGATTTTCTACCGGACGGGCTGGATATCACCGAAGATATAAATTTTTTGATGAATGAATTCGAAATGCCCAATATAGAGGGTGAAAGCGTTTTCGTCCTGGTAAAAAGCGATGTAACAGACCCTCAATTGCTTGCCAGACTGGATGAATCGATCGGGAACATGAAAGATGATACCACAGTAATTGTGAATAGCGATAAACCAAAGGTTCAATCGATACTATCCTTCATGTCTGATTGGGCGACAAATGAAACTAAGGCCGGAGTTCCCGATATGTTCTACTCCCCGGAATTCGAAGCAATGTACGAAAACATTATGACCAAAAACGGCGTGCCCCGAACAAATGCAAGCAAATCTGAGATCACAATCCTGTATGATTGGCTGTACGCGAATCCCAATTCCACGGATTCGGTAAAAACAATTCTCCACTTCACTCCGGGAGTGGGTTATGACGGTACAATACTTGAGATATCCGTTACGGTGGAACAGACCAGCGACGATAACATCGCCGAAATGGAAGAGGAATTGGGGGAAGACATCAAACCCCTGGCCGGACTCGCAGATTACGCTATTTTAACAGGAAATACGGTGGTCATAAAGAACATGCGTGACACCATGTATTCAAGTCTTATATGGTCCCTGGGTATCACGCTGATCGTTTGTTTCGTTATTCTTACCCTCATTTTTTGGTTGCAGTGGAGATCCTTTGCCCTCGGCATCATTACCCTGATACCAATAATTCTGTGCGTCATATGGATCCTGGGTACCATGTATGTTCTCGACATTTCGCTCAATGTCATGACCTTGATGGTGACCTCACTTACAATCGGACTTGGAATCGATTATGGAATACATATAACGTCCAGGTTCCTTGAGGACCTGAAACGGTTCGATGAGGTCGACAAGGCCATCAAGAGCACCGTTGGCCACACGGGAACGGCTCTCTTCGGGACCACCATAACCACGGTAGCAGGATTCGGTATATTAGTATTCGCCACCTTGCCCCCTCTTCAGCAGTTCGGTGGAATAACCGCCCTGACCATCCTTTTCAGTTTTCTCTCGTCGGTTTTCATATTACCTACCTTCCTGGTTGTGTGGACAAAGTTCAAAAATAGAAAACAAATGTTTGGTTGAGCTAACCGGAAATGTCGAAGGAATTGGATGAGTAAACTAAAAACATAGGTATGCCTCACTGCTTTCGGAATTGCAGAATCTTTGCTGCGCTAAAGAATAATTCCAGGAAAAAGGATTATTACAATCAAATCCCATCAGGCATACTATATCTAACACGGTGAAATCAATGCCTCCCATCGGTATTCATTTTCTGATTAATTTTGCTGTCGCCGGAGCTGTTACCTATATACTGCGCTCAAAAACTTCAAAGAGCGTTCTCGCAGCCATTTCTTACGGCCTGATTTTCGGCTCAGTAATACCCGATACCGACCTCATTGTCTCATGTTTATCTTTTCTCGTTACCTTCAACACCTCTGCGGGAAAACTGATCCATCGAACCCTTACTCATTCCGTTTTCTTGACAATACCGCTAATTCTAGTGGGTCTCATAGGATTACTTCTGCTCGCCCGGAAACAGGAATACGAAAAAGTTCCGAAAAAATTCAGTTTCAAGAATCGTAAATACCTCTACACCTTCATTTTGGCTCTGGGAGCCGGAATGGCGATACACGCTGCTCTCGACCTATTCTATCTCGTCGGCCTCAAGGCGCTCTTCCCCCTGTCCACCGCCGAATTCCTTATAGGTCCGTTAAGGAAGGAAAACCTGTCAACGCCACTGAACAATCTCATAAACGGGATCGATTTCATGACCGATACGCTCTATTTCATGCTCGTTTTCTACCTAGCAAACCGATATCGAACGAGCTTTAAGAAAAAAAGATATTTACCCTATCTCTCTGCCATCAACCTCATCATCTTCATACCCCTGACCCTAATCTTTTTTGCGAGCGCCACATACGACGGTTTCATCATCATTACATACATACCTGGCGTGATTTTTATAGTCATCTCCACCCTCTGGGTGCCTTTGTACTTTAAAAATACTTTCGATAGATTCGGTAGTAGATAAGAGTTCGTTGGGTAAAATGTGCGCTTCTGCTCCAATAATTGGCCAAAATCAATAAGTGAGTGGGCGCGGTTCAGGTAAGGTTGCAGGAGACAAGAAAAAATGATTTCAGTACCGAAAAAGATATTCCTGCTCGTACTGGTCCTTATACTTTCAATACCCATGTCGATGCAGCTCAGCACAGGTGAAAGCGATACCACACCCTTGCGGATACACCTGAGCTGGGAGGGAGATCCACGTACTGAAATAACCGTGATGTGGGAGACAGCGGGGGCGGCGGATTCCTTGGTCGAATACGGATCGGACAATAGCTACGGCTACTCGACGCAGGGTGCAAGGAGCAAACCTAGATGGGCAAGCGGACACATTCATCAGGTAAAGCTTGCAGGATTGACCCCTGATACGGAATATCATTACAGGTGTGGATCATCTGAGTATTGGAGTGGAGATTTCACTTTCAGGACAGCACCCGAGGGAGCGAAGGACTTCAGTTTCATCGTCATGGGCGATTCCAGAAATCCCAGTGACAACAATGACGATCTGAACGGATGGGAGATGGTCGTGCAGGCCATTGGTGACGACATCCGTGAGAATGAAGGTAAATACGGATTCATGCATTTTCTGGGGGATAACATATACAATCCTAACCAGCAATTAGTATGGGAGAAATGGTTCGACATATTGAGCATAGTATCAAGGGAAACCGTATTTATGGAATCCATCGGCAACCACGAATATGATTATTACACTTCAGAGGTCGTACCGAATTACTTCGGGCAGTTCGCCTTTCCGGGAAACGAACTTTGGTATTCATATAATTATTGTAACGCGCATATCATCAGTCTGGATACTGAAAGTGATTATTCCCCCCACAGCCCCCAGTACAGATGGCTGCTGGACGATCTGGAGCAGGTCTCGAGTGATGACGATAATAAATGGATAATCGTGACATTTCACCGGCCTCCGTTCACCTCCGGGGGAAAGGGTACCGAGGATATAAGAGAATATCTCTGTCCCCTTTTCGATCAATACGGGGTGGATCTGGTACTCGCCGGTCACATGCACGTGTACGAGCGTTTTTATCCTCTGGACCAGACGGGAAAAGTTATGGACTACAACAGCTCATTTTATGATGACCCACCCGTTCCTATTTACATTGTGGACGGATGTGCCGGGGCTCCGCAGTATTCTTCGTATCCCAAAGATTGGACTGCATACATGGAGAAAGAGTTCGGATATTCAAGGATATCCATATCCCACCAGGGGACACTCCATTTCGAGCATCTTCGGGTAGAGGGGGGACAGAGATCGGTGGTGGACGATTTTATTATTTCAAAGGAAGATGCTAGGTACCGGATCGAAGATAATAAAAGCACTGAGAACAAAACAACTATTTCGGGTACCGTTATCCTTGTGGCTGCAATTGTAATAGTAATAATCGGGATCGTTTGTTTTGTGCTATGGTTTTCCATGAGAGATCGGGACCGTGAAAATAATTCTATGGAGATTAATGAAAGCTCGGTTGTTACTTTAAACCCGGGGGCTGAAAAACCTGCAACGAGGGAGGGCAAAGTAAAATAATTATTTTAACTTACTGGTCTTCAATCCTATGTTTACCGCTCATTTTGGAACTTCATTAGTATTCTTGAAATAATCAAATACCGCCTTCCGGGCCTCTCTGATCTCCCCCGAACTCAAGGACCTTGGATAGTTATAGGGTGTTTGCCCGGGCCGTTCATTATAGTAAGGCCTTCTGCATTCGGGGCACCCTGATGTTCTGAAACAAACGCCTCCGAAAATATCTTCTTCAAATATCTCTCGGCATATCTTATCAGGTATGTTCCCCTCAATGTATCCCACAAGTTTGCCATTCTGGAATTTGAAAATATTAATATTAAGTCGTTTCTCAGAAATAAGGTAATAAGATAATTGGATCGCCCTGTATCTGCCTATTGATGGAGGTGCGCGATCATACAAGGGCGTACCAGCCAAGGGTGTGAAAGCGAAAAGCCCGACATTGATTTTTCTGTCACTAAGCCATATCAATCGCTCGATCATCTCCCGGTCGCTCTCGCCAAGTCCTACGATGAGATGCGTCGTGACCTTGCTTTTACCAAAAACCGAGATGGACTCTTTGAGGATGTCAAGAACAGAGTCGAAGGTTTTTACTTTTTGGCTAGCATCCGCGGTCTTTCCATGTGATTCATTGTTGATTTTTCCGGCAATTTTTCTCAGTCGATAAAGTTTCTCCGTGGGAACGTCAAGTGGTACCGAAATATAATCAAGACCTGCATTCCTCAGCTCAATAAGAGCGTTAAGGGAAACGGGATTTATGGATGCAGACAACGAACCGCAATACCCGACATCATTCCTAAAGTACAGGATCAGTTCCGTCAAATCCTGTGATAATCCCGGATAATCGAGACACTGAAAACAGATTCTTTCAAGTGCTATCAGCTTATTGGAATGCTCCTTCAATGTGTCCGTATCGATTTGGGGCCAGATTATTCTGGACAGTTTATCTGCTCTTCCATCGGCCCTGTATGATTGAGAACAAAAATCACATCTTCCCCTGCACCCCGATCCAACAAGAAAATATCCCGTATTTACAGGAACATCCATTTTGACTCTTTTTATCCCTAGCTTAACCAGGGTACCCAGCGAAGCCCTGAGCTGCATACGTGATTATCCCCATTCAACATCGCCATCCCTTCTTGGCGGCGGTCTTCTCCTGCTGTCCCTGCGGTCATCACCCCTCCGTCTGCGATCCGTACGCTCACGTCTGTGGGTTTCGTGAAAATCCCGATGCCTTCGCTCTCGCGAGCTTCGGCCCGGAGGCGGTCTCCTGCGGGGCCGCTCTTTTGCAGGATGTGCGACATCATATGTTTTACCCGCAAACCTCGATATCTCCTGAGGATGATAATAGCTGACCTTTCCTTTTCCCGCAGGCATTTCCCTTTTCCTCGGTTTGATATCATCGGCTTTCCATGAAAATTCGGTCACTCCCTTACTATTATTACGCGGTTCTTCTTTTTTCCTTTCTTCTCCTTCGATCCGTCTTAGCTGCTCCATCTGGCGTTTTCTGCTCTTCAACTGGTCTACAGCGTTTTCGTAATCCTTGCCCGAGCTGATCCCCTTTCTCTCCATTATCACGTAAACTGAAAAAACGATCACAGCAATAACAAGTACGAACAGGAAGATGAAATTAATGGGAAGTCCGAATAAATTCCACGGTTCATCGACATTCTCAGCAGTTTTACTTTTACTGCAGGTGAATGAATACTCTTTCGAGGTACCAAGTTCTGAACCACCAAGATCCTTTATATTTCCGGAAACGTTCAGAATATAGCGCTCTTCCGATTCAACCTGCGAGACCAATGTGACGACCACACGGCTTTTATTCCCGGGAAAAGAAATAATTATCGGGACTTCACCCACCGGCCCATTTACAATTAGCGTATTTGGTGTTACGGTTCTCTGATCAATTTCCTTGTTGAACATTATGCTTATGTTGACTGTGTCCCCGTGTTTCGGAATCTCGGGATGAATGGTGAAACGCAGGGTTTTGAAGCTGTCCTCGGTTCCAAAAGAGAATTCCAATTTTTCAGCTGAAAGATTGTTTCCGGCCATATCCTTTATTTTCTCGGTCAGTGCGACTGTGTAAATCCGGTTTTCCATCAATTTCTTTTCAGGTATTAAAGTCAGTTCCTTCCCCTCGTTCGACAATTCCCAGTCAAAATCCACTTCAATATCCTTCCCTGAGATTCCCATGTAAACATTTCCCTCCACTGTGGTAGGGTCAATATCATCGTTAAATTCGATTCTGGGATTTACGTATACATTTACATCTTTCTGGTTATTTTTTGGAAATCGCTCTCCAATCACGGGTTTGTCCGTATCCGGATAAACATCGATATCCTTTGTCTCGCTTCCCCAGTTTCCAGATGTGTCCGTTACCTTCAAGGTCACCGAAAACTTTCCGGTGTTTTTAAACCGATATGAGGAAAGTTTACCGTACAAGGTCTTAATTCCACCATCGTCTATGATCCAGGTATAATTTTCGATCTCAAGGTTGTCCTTGCTATTATTACCATCGAGTGATACAAACCTCCCCTGGCGGATCTGTAGAACTACACTCGCACTGGCAATGGGTTTCTCCGTATCATTCACGACGATAATGAGTGTATCGATATCCCAGTTACCCCCTCCATCGGTAACATTCAATGTGACATAGTAATGTCCCACGTAGGAAAATACGTATGATGGACCAACACCGTATAACTCCTTATTCCCGATATCGTCGAATTTCCATGTATAATTATCTATCCCGATATTGTCGGTACTGCCGCTTCCGTCAAATAAAAAAGGGATGTTCTGGCTCACGTTCATATCGGGGCCTGCGTCAGCAACAGGTGATTCCGTATCATTTCCACCGTTGGCACGATTATTGAATTGAGATAATGTATAGGATGGTCCTGATCGGATCTCGAAGCTGGTATAGTTTTGCGAGTCAGGCAATAAACATAATATAGATAAAAGTAAAAACAATACTCCGATAATAACTATCAAAGAAACTCTACTGCTATTGGCCTGTTCTTCTCCCGTCATGATAATCCCTTTGAAAACAAATTCCTCTCTGTGGACAACATCGAATGAACGTTTTCCCTAACACCCTTCTATTTTATCTTCTTTACTCATTTTTTCTTTTATGGTGGGAGTTAGTATGCAGGAAATATAACCACAAAGATATATATATTTGGCTGAGGATGATGAGAAAGCTTCATTTTAAGTAATATTATTGGACGGTCCCATATCGATTTGAAATTATTGGTGAAATTATGGATACTTTGGAAAATAAACTTCTTTTGCTAAAAGCTAGCGACATAATGGTCCCAGCCACTTTAACTAGCAGACCTGATGAATCTCTATCGAAGGCTCTTTCGCTTATGGACAGACACCACCGATATGAGATCCCAGTGGTGGATGGGAATAAAATTGTTGGTTTGATCAGTTATACCGTTCTGGTAAAAAGAAGGAATCTACCTCTGTCGGTACCTGTAGAAAGGGTGATGTACCCGGCACCCACCATATCTCCCGATATGCCTGTTCCGTCAATATCAGAAATATTATTAACAGACGATTACAGGTCGGTACCCGTTATTAAAAAAGAGAAGCTATTGGGTATGGTTACCCGGAGAAATATTATAAAAAAACTACTCGAAGAGCAGATCCACACAGAGATCCCCGTAATGGACATCATGAGTTCACCTGTTACTACCGTTGAGGAGAACGATGACATCTCAAAGGCATTACATGAGATGAACCACCTCGATGAGCGCTCGCTTCCGGTGGTGGATGATCTTGGAAGGCTCAGCGGGATCATTGCCCTTGACCACCTGGACAAGTTTCTCAGAGGAAAAAGGGAAAGGGCTTCCCAGGGAGAAATCAAGGGGGAGAGGGTGACGCCCCGTATAGAGATAAAGAGTGCAATGAGCGTACCACCCTTGTCTGTTTCGCTGGACTCGGTGCTTAGTGAAGTAATGCGGAAAATCGTAGATCGTAAGGTCTCCACCATTATTGTAGTGGACGAAGGGATACCTGTTGGAATAGTAACAAGCCTTGACATCATAGAATTGGTGGCTTCAGCTCAACCGAGAGAGGAGGTTCTGGTCCAGATATCCGGATTTGAGGCTGATGACCCGTACATCTACGATTCGATTTATTACGTGGTCCAGAGATACTTGCCCAAATTGACCCATCATATCACTCCAAAAGTGATAAACTTACATATTACCCATCATCACCATCTTGATTCCATGAAAAAGTTTACTGTCAGCGCAAGATTGACCTCGGCAAGAAAGACCTTCATAACGAAAAAAAATGATTGGGATCTATTAAAGGTATTGGACGAAGTAATGGACTCAATGGTGAAACAGGCTAAAAAATACAAAGAAAGGACCCGCGGACGACCCCGCGTCTGAGAAAATTCCCAGGGCCTGGAAATATGATAAGAAAAGCTATCCGAAATTCCTCGGTGGGTATAAAATGGTACTTGAAAAATTACGAAAAAATGCGGGTCAATGGTTGATGCCCATCACGAAGAGACTTGTAAATGTTTCACCAAATACCATAACATGGTTTTCGATGGTTTTTGCAATAATGGCAGGTATATCGATTTACTTCACGTATATGTGGGCTTACGCCATACTTATTGCCTTTCTGTTCGGTGCCCTGAATTCGATATGCGATCTCGTTGACGGCGATCTTGCTCGATTGACAGGGAAAACATCGGACGTGGGAGATTTTCTCGACCATACCTTCGATCGATATGCGGACATCGCAATGATACTGGGGATGATATTATCCCCACTGTGTTCTGTGGAGTGGGGTGTATTTGCCATAAGCGGCGTACTGCTGGTTTCCTACATGGGGACACAGGCACAGGCCATGGGTGTGGGCAGAATTTACGGAGGTCTGCTGGGAAGAGCCGATCGTATGGTCGTACTGGGCCTGGTGGGGATCGGCGAGTTTTTGCTCCAATTGAATCCCCATTGGAGCATCGGGTACGAGATAGGGGGTATACCTGTGCTCTCGAACGGTCAGTTCTTCAATATCCATCTGTTTACAATAGCCATGATTTATTTCGCCCTGGCCGGTCATTACACGGCTATATACCGGGGTGTTAAAACTTACCAGTATCTTAAAAAAGAGGAGAGAACAGAAAAGGGGAAGGAAGAGAAATGAAAGAGAGCATTAACGTAGCGGTCACAGGAAAAGGCGGTACCGGGAAGAGCACTCTTTCCGCGCTGCTGATCAATCACCTGTACGAAATCAAAAAAAAGATCATCCTTGCCATAGACGCCGACCCGAATTACAATCTGGATGTGAAACTGGGTATCGAAGCCAAACAGACGATCGGAGACATGAGGGAAGAAATGAGAAAGGCCGGGGACGAGAATCCAGGAGGTATGAGCAAGGCCCAGTTCGTGGAATACCAGCTTAAGATACTACTTGAAGAGGGCGATAAATTCGATCTCCTTACCATGGGAAGGCAGGAAGGAACAGGATGTTACTGCTACATAAATAATGTTCTTCGACATCTTATAGATACTCTATCAACCAATTATCAGTATATCGTAATCGACAACGACGCGGGTATGGAACACCTGTCGAGGCGGACCGATAAGCATATGGATTTTCTTATTATCGCCAGCGATGCCACGAAGGTGGGGATAATGACAGCGGCAAGGATAAGGGATATGGCCGTGGAGATGGAACTGGTCCACGGAAAGGTTATTCTGGTGGTTAACAACGCCCCGGCCCCCTTCCCAGAATTCCTTGATACTATGGTTAAAGAACATTCATTCGATAACGTCTATGTCATCCCTTATGATGCCGAGGTCTTCGACCGTAATGCCCGAGGGCTACCGCTTCTTGATGTTCCCCGGAATTCACCGGCAAACGCCATGGTTGGTCAAATAGTAATGGAGTATTTATCCTGACCATTGTCTCGACCAAAGAGAACTAAAAATATTGAATGAGGGAAAAATTCAGTTAAGTAATACAACTAAAAACCAAATAAGCATGCGAATTGTTACTCGAAGAAACCAACAATATCTCACTCAAGGCTCCGCTGTAATTCCTCTGCCACCTCATAAGCCTTTTCGATGTAATCCTCCGCTCTGCGGTAGAATTTCTTTTCTATGGCAGGTTTGATGAGTATCAGTTCGGACTTGATAGGTTCAGTATCCACACCCTTTTCCTCCAATTCCTCCATCAGCCCGTCGATTTCGGTCAAATCGCGAAGTATCTTTTCCGACATTTCCACCTTTGCTTCGCTCTCAGCTTCCCTGCGCGCGTTCCTCATGATCTCTATGGCTTTGCTAAGGTCACCATCCTCGTACAGGGGTTTGGTTTTTTCGATGATGTCCACTTCTTCTTCCTCGACGAATTCGCCACTCCCAGATTTACCCTTCCGGGTCTCCAATATCTTCTTCCATGTAGTCAATATGTCGTCGGTCCCGTCCCAATTGATGAGAAGGGCTCTTATTTTCTGCAGTTCCTTGATGATCACGGCAAGGTTTCCTTTCTCCAAGAGGTTATCGATCCTGCGAAGGTCTTCGATTATGTCCTCCCTTGAAATTTCCAGGTCCAGGTCGTCCCTTTCAACCAATTTTTTCGTATTGAAAAGCAGGTCCCTGGCCATCATCTCTATAAGAGGATTGGACCTTTCAAGAATGCTCTCGGTCTCAGGAAAATCCTCGATACTGAAATCCGTAAAATCGATCCCGCCCTGGTCCTTCAGGTCAGACACGATCTCAGTAATAAGGTTCTTTATGCCTTTGAAATCCAGCCCTACATCCTCCTGGGGAGCGTATCTGAGCGGAGCATAGTCATATGCCATGCCAGGCTCCCTGTATCTTCCTCCTACCTTTCCCTCGCTGCGCAGAGTGGTCCTGCAGGAATCTCTCAAACGTTTGGCCTGTTCGTATTCATCATTGAGAGCAAGCGCACGGTTACAGTATTGTATCGCTTCCACGTACCTCTCCATGTTCTTAAGCACGACAGCTTTATTGTACAACAGCTTTTCGTCTCGCGGCTGAAGTTTCAACGCCTTGTTGAAATACTTCAGGGCCGCCCGCTGGTTGCCCTCCTTGAAGCGTTTAACAGCGCTCTTCTTGTACTCTTTCAATTTTAGAGACCTGTCCTTGTTGAAGAGTTCAATCTCCTCTTCTATCCTGCTGTCCACGCGCTCAACAAGTGAGTTGGCCTTTCTGATATCCCCGTC
>CAYFHS010000051.1:0-14326 GCA_964342815.1 uncultured archaeon
ATGAGAGGAGCGAGGCAAGAGCTAGGATGCTGAGGGAAGGGCAACTGGAGCTAAAGGGATTAACTGAAGAGATGGCAAGAGATATGAAAAGGCATTTCAACGAACTGATGAAAGAACTACCATATCCGTCAAGTATGTTAAAGAAACGCTCTACACTAATAATGGAATACCGATGCGAATCTAACGGAGAACTAATCGGGACCATCAAGGACCAGAAGTGGAAGAGGTGGCTTCACATGGGAATAGCCGGTGCAATGCTGGGTGCATCTGTTGCTACCTTCCAGGCTGAAATCGGAATAAAAGGACTCAAGAAACTTTACAAGAATTTCACCGGTAAATCAAATGAAGATATTCCGACAGAAAAGTTATTCCTTACATCTGAAG
The DNA here is from genome assembly GCA_964342815.1 of uncultured archaeon. GTDB lineage: Archaea > Thermoplasmatota > Penumbrarchaeia > JASLWR01 > JASLWR01 > JASLWR01. Next base: position 385 of record CAYFHS010000051.1, read on the forward strand.
AAAAGGACAGTATGGTGACAAAGCTGCGGGAGAACGGCATTTTGGGAAAACTGCATTATTGTGCGGAATGCGGTAAATGGATATGCGAGGAATGTTATGATTTCGATTCAAAGCAGTGTTATGAGCATGATTGAAATATAATCTACAATAAAATCATGAGTGAGTAATGAAAATGCAACCGGCTGTGAATAATATGTGTGAATATAATATGAATTTGGCTAGTGGGGTGGAGAACATTTATCGATAATGTAAAAAGCTTTCCGCTCGTATCAAACCCGCCACACGATAAGCCTGAATGTAGCATCATTCACAAGTCCGTTGAAGCCGCCAAAATTTCCATCTGCAGCGGTGAAGGTTTCAGGTTGGTACGTTGAAGCGATCCTGCTGTCTCGCAGATCGAATATACGGCTGCCGTTATGTATTACCTCGAAAATATAGTAATATTTGTCATCATTGGTCTTTTTCAACAGATCGTTCACATGTTCCTCGATACCGTTTTCGAGGCTTTTTTTATCTGCTGTTCCCATTTCTCTGGCCAATAGATCGAAAAGGAGGAGATACGGCACTGTTCGGTTATAAAGTTCGATAATCTCACTGTTACTATCCATGTAATCAACGTTGTAGATAGTGCACTGGACCACTGTTGAGAACGCGTCTTCAGTATATCGTATCTGGGCTTCATCGTCACGCATTTCCTCCATTCCCGAAGGTTTTTGAACCGCCACGATAAGTACCGTGGAGGCTATGCCCAGTATCATGAAGAACAGCAGGGCATCGAAGAAAGATGCCTGAGCCCCTCTATGATCCTTGATATTCGTCATACTCGTATCACTTCCATAAGGTGATCCTGAGGAACGCACCATGCAAGCAGGTCTGTCGATGATGGGGTTCAATAGAAGTATAGATATTCACCGGGTAAATGATCCGAAGACGGAACTCCACATTCTCATGGACTCCCGGAACCTTCGATGTGTTGAATGTATAATTCTCCCTGTCGGGATAGTCGCTTACGTCCTCGACGTATATCTCGTACTCGAATTCCGTAAAAATATCCCTTTCAAGGTCCTCAATCGTTAGATTTCTTAGCTTACCCCGATCGAATGTTCCATCCTTGTATCCATCTTTTGTAAGTCCGGAATATGAGATGATGGCCTCCAGCAGCTTCTGACCTTCCTGGGGGTCATCCTCGAATTGAGTGACACTGTAGTTCATGAAAGCGTTGATCATGCTGGCAAAAAAAATTGTAACCCCTATGACAACTACCATCAACGCAGGTATATCTTCAAAAAAACCGGCAACAGCGTCTTTTCTTACCGACAACGTTTTGCGCGGGATCGACATCGGTATTAGGAATACTAACTCATGATAAATAACTATCGGCAAAAGATATCCGCCGCCCCTCAATATGATATTTCCCTAGCAACGATGTGGGTCATTGTGCTGGTGATACCCTCGATAATGTGGATCGTGTTCGATATAAATGAATATAGGGAAGGAACATCTGTGGATTCTATGCGGATTATTACGTCGTATTCTCCGGTTGTACACGCCACCCGGGTCACGGCTGAGGCTTCGCTGGTGGCTTTTGAAAGAGAGGTTAGCACTTCATTTATCTTCCCAACCTCCACTGTCATCAATATATAACATTTCAGGGAATCCGTGCTCTCCTTCACGATTTTTTCAAGAGGAGGTTCGTGAGTCACCACCTCAGTTATGGTGGAAGTTATCCCGTGGACACCTTGAAGGTCCCTGACGATGAAATTATGCAGATCAACCATCTTCTCAGCTTCGATCATGGTAAAAACATCGAACTTCCCGGTAGTGGAATCAGCATAAATCGTGTTTACCGTTGGGTTTCGATTAACGACCTTTTTTAAATCTTCGATTACACTGTCAATCATACCGGTTTTCACGTTGATTAGGATAAATGCGGCGATCATGCCCATGAGTCCTGCCTCCTTGAGATCATTCAGCTGATAAATCAATTGCTTATAAAGTAATGAAATTAATAATAACAATATATTTATATCTTCTATAACTTTTTTCACTCAGCAGGAATCCTCAAGCGTTAGTAATTTATCACATTTTTTCTATTAAGCCAAATGGTGTCCAAAATGATAGTGGTTCTGGAAGGTATTGATAACTCCGGCAAGACCTACCAGGCCAATGAACTGAAGAGAATACTGGAAAGGCAGGGAACTGAAGTAAATATCAACAAGGAATTTTTTTCAAAGATCCGAGGGGTCATGACAAAGATGGTTAATGACGGACGAATACCATCGGTCGTACAAAAAATATTGGAGATAAAAGTTGTTGGTCATGAATCCAAAAACTGTAATTGGCCGCCAAGGGAGTTGATCATCATTGACCGATTCATCCACACGGTTCTTGCATATGCAAAGGTTAATGATTATTATATGAACCTCTGTGAAACCCTGAAGAGATATCGGTTGTACGACCTTGCGATCTATGTGGATATTACAGCGGACGAGGCACTTGAAAGATCGAGAATCGCAAATGATAATATGGATTATTCCTGGGATTATCTAAATTCGGCCAGAATGAATTATTTAAAATTCGTAAAATCGGATGGGCTGAAACTTCTGGATGGAATGAGATCCAAAGAGGAAGTGACCGAGAGCCTAATTGCTCTTATTAAGGATCATTTCAACCACCATTAAGGAAGAATCATTGAATCCAGAGTAATATATGTGGCTCTCTTGTCGTTAATCCAAGGAATTTTACGGATCAATATCCGGACCTTCACCGGTTTTCAGATCGATATTTTCCGAGGTATCAGGCCGATCATTCTTAACAATCCTTTTACGAACGACAACTCGTTTTCTATTTTCAACCTTTTTTCGCATGGATTCACTTTCCGATGGGCCCGTTCCGGGTATGCCGCTCCCGGCCCTATTTCTCTTCCTGTGGCGTTTCAAAATCATCAAAACAACAATTATCAGTAACAGAACCGATAGTACTATTACTGCCTGGATAACACTTCCCAAAGCTGCTTTTTCACCGACACCCTCTCCCTGCCCACCTGCTCTACCATTATCATCATCGGCATCGATATCATCGTCTTCATCGATTATGGGATCATCATCTTCATCATCTATCGGTTCGGGATCGCCATCCCCCGGACCATCGGGTAGATTCACATCCACAGGAATGTCCGGTTTTTCCGATTCTTCCACATCGTCATCCCCATCCGGCTCTCCCGTATCATTATCGTCATCATCTTCTTGCCCAACTGTGCCCTCTTCCTCTACATATTTCAAACCCCAATGAGTATTAGTGGGATTCACTTTGATACGATGGGAATCCGACTGGACCGTGTCATCCGGCGAATACATGGGAAATACCAGAGCCGGAGGTGAGACGAACCTTCCAGGAAGCATGGGTACCACTTCATACTCCATCTCCAGCTCATCGAGAGTGCTTATAAAGAAGGTCACATGGTCGTCGGAGATCTCAAACGAGAGGACATTGCCGTTACTGTTTTCCACAACGGTCTCGAGAGACGTTTCATCTACTTTAAAGCCTGGACAAATATAGTCTTCCACCGCCACAAATCTCAGGGTTTCATCGGACCATGCCTTGATCTTGACCGTTATGGGGGAAAACAGTTCCACACTGGTATCGGAATAGCTCCTCTGAATGAAATAATCACTGGAGCTGACGGTTAGAGCAGACCCTTCAGCATATGTCAATACATTGTCATCAGCCATGAGAACCGCTGTTCCAAGGTCCCCCCGATAATCCTCCGGGCAGCTCACCTCGTAACTAAACTCCTGGTAATCCTTCGAAGTGTCCACGGCGAATTCGACGAAGTTTTCCCCCGTAAGTTCCACATTCCCCTGTGAGAGTGAAGCGGGTAGGTGATCCCGGATCCGCACACTCCCCATTCCATCTCTCTGTTCCTCCGTTCCCTCGATTGATACCTTCAGTTTAATATTCATATCATTATTTGTCCGCATAGCGAACGCGTCAGCGCTCTTTTCAAGTTTGACCGATATACCCGGACCACCCGACAATCCTCTCGTGTCAGTACCCCTTGTTGGCATATTTTGGACCTTCACCGTGACAGGTCCGTAGTATTTCGTTATAAGCCCGCTCTCCCTCTGACCCGCACTCAATTTATAATTTACTATTATAGGTGATATCTTCGCGGTCCCGGCCCCCGCACCGAGGAAATTAAAGCTGAATTTCCTTGATGAATCCGAATCCGCCGGATGGTCCGATTGGGAGTTTAAATAGATCAAATTTCGCCCGGAGCTCACACGAACGTCCAGGTCAATGACCTTAACGTTCTTTGAGTTCACGGGATCCGCCGTTACTTCGAAACTTAAGGTATCTCCCCGGTACATGGATAGATTGGTATCGAAGTTCACAACCACGTCCTTCCTCAGGTATTCCACCGTGGTAAGCTCATAGAACAGCTCGCCGGTTCCATCCTTGCTTATGCTGATATTGTTGGGTCCATCAGTATTGAGATATTCAGTTATATCCATTGCATCCATCTTATTGTAGAAATTTCGGTAAGTACGATCATTCACGTGTTCCCTGGCAATGCGTTTGCCGTTCACCGTGACCGTTATATCCATATCGATGGGTTGGGCGTTCCTCAAAACCTCCAGTACAGCGAACATGTATGCAACCGTTGCGGTGGTGGTGCCAAAATCACCGGTTGAAAGGCGCCGGGAGTTCAACCACTCCAGCAGTTCCCTGATGAGAGCCGGATCGTCGTTTGCTTTTGCTGCAAGGTAGAGTACCCATGCAGTACATTCCGTTTGCCCTCCCAGGGCGTTGTCGCTTTCGAAATGCGAACCTATCTTCATATCGGTAAGGTCGGCCATTATCGGAGCAATCTGCTGTCCGCCCAATTCAGTATCACCGAGACCGTAGTGTGAGAGGCCGTACGGGGTAAGGTTGCCCTCCTGCATTATACGCTGCAGGGATTGCTCTGTGGGTTGCGGGGCGGGGATTCCGGATCTCGCCAGGGAAAAATAGAGAAAAGCCGTAAGAGCCACGTCGTCCATATCATCACCGGGACCCGGCATCCATGTACCGTCCTCACCTATTCTCATCATCAAAAAATCCTGGCAGTCCGCTATGGACTGCGGGTCTACAAAAAAACCTGAATCCTTGGTGGTGGACAGCCCCAACAGCACCCACCCGCTCATCCAGAGACTGGAATCATCTCCCTTCCACCAACCCCAGCCGCCATCCAGGTGCTGTTTTGCCAGAAGAGATTGAAGTTCGGTGTATATCTTGCGGGTGAGATATCGGTCTGTCCACCGTTCCAGATCCCCCGTTTCCTTAAGATATTCGCGGTACAGAACTGCGGGGATCATCCGGGAGGTTATCTGCTCGGTACAGTCGTACGGATATCCCGCAAGCATGGAGAAACCCATCTTTAAGAGTCCCTGGTATCCAGGTGCCAGGCGAAGAACCGTTTTCTGTGTACCGTTGATCAATTCCTCGTGGAAATCAAAAATCTCTGTTACGGTTGGATCAACAGCTCCCGTGGCATGGCTCACGAGAAGAGCCCCGTTGGGCTTTACGAAAACCTCTTTTCGTACTGCATCGGTACTGCCCTTGAAATCGCTGGCAATGAATGTTAAATTATTTTTCATGGCACCGAATATTTTCATGCGGTAGAGATGTTCAGCAATGGAATTAGCAGGTATCTTCACCTTGATCTGAACCTCACCGAAAACCTTTATCCAATCGTCTGCGGATACACCGAGTTCCGCTTCTATTTCGGTATCATGAAAGTTATACAGGAGAACCTTCATTTCTATTTCGTCGTCCTGGGTCATTTTATAAGGCAGTTTCGGCTCGATAAAGAAGACTTTACTTACGTTGAAAGTGGCAGTGTTCTCACCTCCCACCAATCCCTGGGTAAGCCCGGTTCCTCTTATTCTCCACTTGCCGATATTATCGGGTAGGGTTAGATCGATAATTGCTCTTCCGTCCTGCCCAGTTGTAATCCAGGGGAGCCAAAGAGCCGTATCGGTGAACCATTCCCGAACGTCGGTGTTGTCAAGCTCGGACTGAAGCGCATCGCCTAGCTCAGCATCCTTAGGTGCTTCTTCCCCCTCATATCCTCCACCCTGGCCCTGGCCTGCTCCATTCTCTGCCATTCCATCGCCATCGGCGTCTCCAAGAGGATCCGGTTCGATCCCGTTAAGCTTAATATTCGGCCAGTACGAAACAGTCTCTGACGGGAGCGATTCCGGGTACCATGTATCGCTGTCCCAATTCAGTATCGTACGGTAGCTCCATTCAAAGGCCCAAGGAGTGACGAGGTTATCATAAAATGTTTTCGCGGAAAAGTCCTGGAAAATCTCGAAAACCGCTGCATCGACTACGGAAATAGAGACCTGGACACCAGCAGCAGGAAATCCATCGCTCTCCAGAACGGTTACGGTCAACTTTGTACTCTCCCCGGGTTCATAGGCCGGTTTATCCATCTCGAGAATTAATTCCAAAGGACGTATTCCATAATTAATAACGGCACTGGAGGTGATCAGACGCGCCATATCGTCTACCAGGAATACGGTCAAATCAATGTCATGATGCCAGTCCTTCGTCGTGAACGTAAACTGGGCCGCCCGCCCGTTAACATACCTGTTTTTTGTTATAACGTCCCATCCGGCCGAAACAGACAAATAGACGAAACCTGTGAACTCCTCCGATAAATCAAGCTGAACGTCGATAATATCTCCAGGGAAATATTCCAATTTCGAGGGGATTAGAGTAATCTCGAGCGGGGATTTATCCACCACTTCAACGGGATGATCTATGACGGTTTCGTGTTGACTGTTCTCGAAGCTAACCCTGATAATATACCTCCCGCTCTCAAGATGCTCCGGCAGACGCCACGTGACATTGATCAGCCCAACAGCTTTTCCGGATACGGCGAACACGGGTGAAGCGTCGTAGAATGAATAGTAATAGTTATCATAATAACCATAATATCTCTCCCGCTTGAATACGCTCAGCGTATAGTTGTAATCAGCATCTATAGTGGGGACCAATGATTCCGCTCCCAGTGTGATTGTGGCATTCGATCCGGGTGCGAAGGCTGCCGGGGCGTTTCTTACGGTATAGATAACAGTGTGAACGAAGAACTCGTACTCCATGGACACTGGAGGTGTATTGTCGGAAGCCGTAGATACAGCAATCTTGAAGTAGTACCGTCCCTGGGCCGACAGGTTGAAAACGTCCACCCCCGCAGCCGCCAGATCGATTTGAGCAATTCCGTTCCGGTCAGTGGTCACATTGAATAACGTTTCCGCTCTTTCAGGCAGCCATCCTTCATTTTTCCCTATCATCCCGAATGACGTGACATTGATCATTAGGGTTGTGCTAATGTTAGCGATCCTTTGGACATCGATCTCATCCGTACCTTTTTCAATTTCCCGGTAATTATATGTATTTAGGGTGAATTTTGGTTCATCCGTGGCCACAAAGGGTTCTTTCGACGGTACAATATCGATACCGGTCTTGAGGTCCGGGTCGGGAGCTTCTCCCACGTAATATGTCGTTGCGGCTTCGCATGAGTGATCATAATCATCAGAAAATACCGCCTCCAACTCGATCCGGTTAACTCCTTTGGGAATATCTAACGTGGTATTGGCCCAACCGTTCTCTACGGTTTCGTTTATCTCCAGTGTGATCAGAGGGGCCGGGTCGTTCCACCATCCACCCCAATAATCGCCGTCACCTCCGCTATAAATTCCGTCCATATCTATTTCACCCCACCAGTACCAGGGATTGTATTCATACCGGTTCTCGTATCCCTGTATCAGATAACTCACCTCACCCTGGTACACCGGCGCCCCGAACATGTATTCAACTTTAACCGGTATCTCCACCACGCCGGTCCTCAGTGAGATGTCTTCGTCGAAAACTATCCTCGTATCCGGGGTCTCGTAGTATCTAACACCCACATCTCTGCCCACTACATAGCTGCCGTCATGGTATACCGCAATTCGGTATGTGCCCCAGGGGGCGTCCTTTGATATGGGAAACTCGGTTTCGGCCGTACCAAATTCATCCAATACCAGATTCTCCCTTATAATATCCTTACCGTTACCATCATAGGAAAGTCGAACATCGATCGGCCCACCCAGCGGGATGGCATTATCCATATCATAGAGTGTGAATTGCGCTAAAATGGTATCCCCAGGCAGATAAACGGGTTTATTCGTGTGAATATACCCCGAAAATTGCTCGGATCGGATCCACGCATAGGTTTCCACTTTTCCGGTCAGCGCCCCTTTGGATGCCGTTATCTCCAAACGATAGTAATTGCCTGCAGGGGGCAAAAAGCTCAATGAAGCAAGTCCGTCCACCCCGGTTTTACCTGTAGTCATACGCCTCCGGGGAACGGAACGTCCCGACATGTGTATTTCGATATTGGCATTTTCCACGGGAACTATCCCCGAGCCGTAAACCAGGACCGAGACATTTGCAGAATGACCTTTAACCAGTGTCGAGGGAGTATTGATATAGAGTAAAAAATCCTTGACCTGAAAAGTTGTATGGCCGATCCAGTTATATGGGAAATTCTTAGCCCCAAGGGCCTCAACGATGGTTCTCGTTTTCGGTGAGAAAATCGCCACGGCTCTGAAATCGTGTTTGCCTTTTGCCAATTGTCCAAGGTCCACGGTCTTGTCGTAATCAGCAAACAATTCAGTACTTGAGTATCCGCCGTCCAGGTAAACCGCGAACTCCCAACTTGCCATTGAACCGGCTCCTTTGGTACCTGTTACGGAAACATTCGAACCGGTGTCGGTGAAATAGACATTCCCTGATTTGAAGGCATTCAGGTAAACGTCGCTCCCACAGTTGAAATAGTGAAGTCGGTTGTAATTAGAAGAAAGTTTGTATCCGTTCCATGTGTAGATCGGGAAGGTTCCTTGCGGGTGATGGGGCTGTTGTGGGTGGAAATTTGCAGCGGCGATATACCTGCCAGGAAGCTCGAATTCGTAATTAGTTGAGGCAAGTCCTTTGAGGGTCAACGACCGGTCGAACATTGTATAGGCCGTTGCTCCGCTTCCGGGGACGTACACGTAATAGAAAAGTGAAAGCCACACGTCGGTATCGTATGGATCGGCATGCTCGGGATGTGCTACAGCGATCCCTCTCAGGCCGCCGTTGGCATACCAAAGAGAAAAATCAGATTCGTTCATTGTAGTGGTGATGGAATATTTATGGAGTTCGATGGATACGTTATCGTAAACGTCAGGTTCAGGATTATCCAGCTGGACCCAGCTGACAGTCGGATTCATCACGTAGGTATATGCACGGGAGTATGGGAATTTCACGGAATACGAGAAATCCCAGGGTATAGGTACGTCATATGCGGTAACTGCAAGATTGTATCGGCCGATCTGTTCGAGGGTTATATTGTAATACAAGCCTTCGAGAGGTATATTTACCGACGTCTTATTCAGAAGGGAACTTTTGAAAAGATGAAGGTATGCGGTCCCATTCGCAGGAGTATACAGGGAATCCAGCACGGGTGATGGAGTATGGTAACCTGTGAAGCGGGAGAGAAATTCATATGTATTGTCAGAAGGCGAATAAGCAAAACGTTGAATGTAATAATGGGCTCTGTGACCGGGCAGAAGCGTAGGATAGATGCTCTTGACCGTTGTAAATAATTCAGGATATGCGGAACCTTTTACGTAACCAATCTTCATCTCACGGGAAAGTCGGGCTATCTCGTTTGTCCTTGCATGGACGCCGAGAGTGACCTTGGAAGCATTCACACCGAGTATGAAGTAATATTTGGCGGGCTCATCAGCTATGTGTGTATAGGTATAGGTTCCGTTAATAATCGTGATTTCCTTTTTCAGTGATCGATCCAGAGTATAATAAGATCGGGTGGCATAAACGAATAACGTTGCATCAAGGGTTTCGGGTATTACATTTGTACCATCCGGCAGGACCCGGGAGACGGTAAAGGAAACATTGAACTCCTCAAGGGCTTTTATCACGGGAATTTCCAGTTTTCCCTGAATATCCCATGTTTCCCATATTTCTTCAGTATTCAACATGCCGCCTTTGGGAGTGGGATCGTCAGCATCGGGAATCCCGTCCGCATCTGTGTCGGGATTGTTTGGGTCGGTCCCAATAGCTTCCTCATAACGGTCGGAAAGCCCGTCAAAATCCGAATCCGGCTCCTCGGCTTCTGCATTTGAGCCGGTTAATCCCAAAGCGGAAAGCAGCATCAGCGCAACCACTGAAATCGATATAATTCTTAGGTATGTCTCTCTAGATACCATTATATTCGCCCCTGATATGTGTGATTTAATCAATACAACAACGTTAAACTGCCGTGGTATATAAATATAGATTATGGTACGATAATCGAACTGAACTAGGACGATATTCGAACTATTCTGCTAAAATCCTTAAGAGAGTACGATAATATTTCGTTTTCAATCAAATAATACCGGTATAACCCAGTTTCGCCAAAGCCTCCCAAACTTTCGATAGAGGAAGTCCCATTACGTTGAAATAACACCCTTCGATCCTTTCTACCAGCAGACCGCCTTTGCCCTGAATGGCGTAGGCCCCCGCTTTGTTTTTATACTCTCCCGAATCCAGATAGAAATTTATCTCCGCGTCCGAATAGGGACGCATGAAGACATTGGTGACCGCGGTATCATTTTGAACTAAACCCTTGTAATGAACTGAAAAACCTGTAATTACCTTATGGCATCTTCCACTAAGAGCCGAAAGAATCCCGAAAGCGTCCAGGCGGTCAACTGGTTTTTTTAATGTAGTTCCGTCCAGATCCCCAAGAGTGTCGGCCGCCAGGAGCGGGCGATCCCCAATCTCGTCAGCGTGGTTTTCCAACACGTGGGCCGCTTTCAAGCGAGCAAGATGCAGAACCATTTCTTCGGGTGACGACATTTCGGTATTATTCTCATCGATACCCGGAACCAGTATCTTTACGTCAAAACCGGCATTCTTCAGAACCTCGTATCTCGCCGGGGAGCCGGAGGCGAGCACTATTTTCCCCATCCTTTCACCTCGTTCTCAAAGAGCTATTGCCCGGGATCCCCCTCCATGGTTTCCACAGGGTCAAGCGATATCTCTTCGATGCTGAACTCCCCATCATGATCGAGAACCGCAATGGCCCCTGCATTGCCCTGCCCGCGATAGTCCGGGGCGGAGAAAATCCGTAATAGTCTACCATCAAAGTAATATTCAAATCCCTTGGATACTGCCTTGTGCGCCACGACCATCCTTTTCAATCCGTTATTTTTAATAAAAATATCAAAGACCTTTCTGCCGAACAGCCGGGCCCTGTCACCCCGGGGGGACGGCTCGAATCCCACATTCTCGTCCACAGGATCGTTCCACAGTATCTCGAAGAGAATATCGTCCTCGCTGAGCTCGGTGTTGGCTTCCAGCGAATTTATCTCGCGTATGTCCTCGAGCAGGCGGGGTATCCCGCCGTGCAGTGCGAGAGTCTCGCCGCCATGGAGAACGGCCAGGGGCAGCAGGGCGAATATCTCGTTGTACCAGTTGAATACCTTTTCATGATGCTGCTCCAGAAATTTCTCCTTTATCTCATCCAAAAATCCATAATGAAAGTTTATTGGAAGCGTCTCGTTATTACCCCTGAGGAGAATGATCCTTTCGGGATCGGCCAATTTCTCCAGAAAAAGGCGGTTGACGACCTTTAGCGAGTCTTTCCCCGCATCGACGTAATCCCCGAGGAATACCAGATGTCGTATATCGGAACCATAGCTTCGATAGCGGTCCAGTATCCACACCAAAGCATCGTAATCCCCGTGAATATCCCCTGCGAAGATTGTGGCGCTCCCGCCAACTTCCACCAGGTTGCCTTCTCTCTCCAGAATGTCGGATACACCAATTAGAAGCTGCATGGTGAGAAAGGAATCGAACTTGTCGATAAAAGTTGGATTGGAAATGAAATCGTTGATGACAGCGGGTGTGAAGAAGGGTTTTCCCGGTACGAAGGTTTCCTCCACCTCGATATGTTCCCGGGCTTTCAGGGCTTCGGCCCGGGCTTTCGGGTCTTCTTCGGTCATGTAATTTATTGGATAGCTTTTTTCCGTGTCCTCGGGTAGTAATAAAGGAGGTTTCTTCTTTTTCATAACGTTATCTTCATCTGCCGGATCGGCCTTTTCCTCGGTGTTTTTTTCTTTTTCCGACGTCATTTCCATCGCTCTCGGGGATCTTGGTATATGGGAGATATTCAATTAGAAATCTGATTCCCGTAATGCTGAAGCTGCAATATATTATTTCTCTCCTTTTCCGTGGAGGAAGCCTGTAAACGTTTGTAGCGACCTGGATTAAGAAAAAAACGAAGCGGCATCCAGAAATAACACGAAAAAATAAATATATCCATGCAGAGTATATCCGCTCCCTCTGCAGGAATAACAAGGAGAGGTGACAGAGCGGCTATGTGCGCGACTGCAGATCGTGTCTATGGGAGTTCGAATCTCCCCCTCTCCACTCTTTATTTGGGGTTATATATAGAACTCAGATTTTACCATAAAAGCTCTGATTTATTCCTGAAACCATCAAAATATCGGTGAATACCTGGGAATATGATCTATATTTTCTTAAAAAGACCCTTGATCCTTGCTCTTTCCAAGGATTTCTAGCACCCCTCAGACCCGTATTAAGCACTCTCAAGGATATTCAGCACCCTCAAGACCCTTGCACCTCAAGCACCTAGAACCCTTCTTGGACTTCTCAAACCCCTATACTCTTTCGTTTGTTCAAGTATTGCACACACATGAGTTTAGGATTTTGTCCCTTGCATCTCTAAAAAATTTATCAATTCTGACTTTTTATTATTATAGGATTCAACTTGGAATTTCCAATGCTTCATCATTATCAGGTAAAAATCTTTTTCTTCTCGTATTAAGGAACCTTGTATCATAAATGCGTCTAATACTTTATTAGCCTCACCTATGGAATTTGTATATTCATCTACAAGATTATGAAAATCTTTTAAAAGAGGATCAAATATTTTCTGAACATTTCCCACCTTTTTTTCATCGCTTACATATTTAGAAATTTCATTCTTTATTAAATCCATTTGATCAATGACTAATTTTGCTTTATTAGTAATACTGATGTCAATTTCTTTTAAGTGACTAATTGTAGTATTACCAATATAATCATGTAAAAACCTATTTTTTATCTCTTCATTATTCAAGTAACCTAGCATTATTTCCAATTCTAAATTACTCAACCAATCCTCTCTATTAGCTTCCGATACTTTTAATAAAACCAACTCAAATATAATAAATATTATAAATATTTTTAATGAAAAAACAACTAAATTATTATGCTTAATTATGTTTGAAATTATTCCAACGTTATAAACGGCGGAAATTAGAATAATAATATATAATAGTAGAAGAAAAAATAAAACAAATTTCTGGAAAAAGAAAGCCTTTTTTGACGTAAACTGAAATGCAGGAATTTCATATTTTTGAAGGTTTTCTTTTTTAAATACCTTTTTCAATTTGATTCGGAATCTAATGTAAAGAATTGATTGCAACAAGATAAATATTCCTATAAGCAAATAAGGGATAGGGGAATATCCAAATTTTCTAATATAAAAAGCAGTAAAAAAATTAAGGATTGACATTAATACAAAATTTATATGGACCAAAATTTCAACAACTTTTTGTTCTTTTTCACCAAGTTTACTTTTCAACCTTCTTGTAAACGGAAAGATTAAAATTATCATTAGAAGTGCAAATATCAATAATAATAATAAGAATACATTTAGGATGTTCGTTATTATTGTTATTGTTAATTTATAGTTCAAATATATTTGTTCGATTTTATTCGGATTTTTTATCATGTCTATAAATAGATAAAAAATTATTGCGATCAATCCATATATTGTTATTCCCGAAATCTG
>CAYFHS010000052.1:0-12914 GCA_964342815.1 uncultured archaeon
CGAGGATGCATCTAATTTGCCAGGTGGTAACCTGTCAAACCGTAACTTGGCAAGCTGTTACCTGCCATAGTTCGCGGAATCGCAGCCTGTAGGAAACCGTAAGGTTTTCGAGGGCTCAGGTGTGACCGAAGGTTGCACCCGTAGGTACATTTACCGAGGGTGTAGCAACGCCTACTTGGTGTTGCGGAACGAAGTGGACACCGGAGTGAAGTGGGAGCCTGTAGGTTTCCAAAGGAAATCGAAGGCTAAGCAATGGCCGAAGGGTTGCGTAGTGAAGCGGTAGCCCGGAGGGATCGATTCCGCTTCATCGAATAATGGAATAGAAAGGAGGACCGAGATACCTCGAGACCATAACTTAGAGAAAGGCGTTTATGATAATATATATTACATTTCGAGTTCTTCCAGAACCTTTTCCTTCGTTTTCTTCGCCGCCTCATTCTCCGGATTGATCTCCAAGACCTTTTCGATACAGGAAAGTTTCTCCTCCAGGTTTCCCAGCTTACCAAGAGCGATCCCCTTGTTGAACCAGGCCTTTTCGTGAACAGGGTCTAGACCCAGGGCCTCGTCGTAGCACGCCACTGCTTCACGAAAATTCCCCATGTGGCGCCCGTACAGGTTCCCTTTCTGGAACCATATATCGGGATTTTCATCGAGGTCCAGAGCCTGATTGAAGAATTCTGTTGCCATATCGGGATCCTTAAGATAGTTTGCGTGGATCTTACCAAGTTCAAGCAGTATCTTAGCGTTTTCCGGTTCGAGTTTCAGGGCATTGTTCAGGGATACCAGAGCCTCGTCGTAGTCCTGGAATTCATTACTTAACAGTATGCCTTTTTCAAGCCATCCAATTGCCAAGTGGCGGTTGAGCTTCGTCAGCTCGTTGAAACAAGCCAGCGCCTCCTTGTGCCTCTCGAAATGTTCGGACAGCATCATGGCCTTGTTGAACCAGGCTTCCTGATAATTTTCCTCGTTTTTAATGGCAAGGTCCCAGAATTCCAGGGCCTTTGGGTACTTTGATCGAGCATTGTAAATATTTCCCAGATAGAAATAGGATTGCGCAAGATCCTCCTGAAGTTCCACGGTCCTAAGAAAACATTCTTCCGCTTCGTGGAGAATATCTATATTGAAAAGGGCCACTCCCTTGTAGAACAGGGCATCGAGCAGATCTTCTTTCTGGTATAAGGCTGCATTGAAACACATGATGGCTTCGTCATTCTGCTCCAGCTTGAAATAGGCAAGCCCCTTTCCCGAGAAAGCACGGTAGTTGTTCTCGTTTATCTTCAGTGCCTCGTCGTAGCATTGGATGGCTTCTTCATACAGCTCAAGTTTCAGTAGGGCGTTGCCCTTGTTCACAAAAGCCTGTTCGAATTTCGGATGCAGCACCAGAGCCTGCTCGAAGTCCTCCAGAGCCTGCTCGAACTTTTCTTGAAAATAATAATTGCAGCCCCTGTTGTTGTAAGTGTTCTCATTGTTCGGATTTATCTCCATTGCCCGGTTATAACATATGATGGAGTTATCATAATCTTCTAGAAGAGAGTGGATGTTTCCCTTGTTGTACCACGCATCTTCAATGTCATCGAAAAGAGCACAGGCGTCCTCAAGACATTCCATGGCTTTGTCATAGTTACCGATCTCTTTCAGTACGGAGGCCTTTCTTGTATTGGCTATGTACAGCTCATTATCATTCGACTTGCCGCTCTGAAGAACTATGTTGTAGAAAGAAACTGCATCTCTGAATTCGTCTTTGCTCCAGGCCACATCACCTAGGTGAATCTGTTGATCAAGATCCTCTATCACGAAAAATCCTCCGTTATACCATCATTAAAACCCTTTTGAATATATTCTCTTTTCGGTAATTATCATTATATGCGTTTTTTTCGAAAATAAATCTCAACCGTACTTCAGCCCAGAAGTACTGTGGGAGCCCCTGCGACAACCACTCCTCCATGGGCGGTTGTGTCACCCATCCTTACCGCGGGTTTCCCTCCGATGAGAACCGATGTGGATCCTTTAACGAGGTTGTCGGGCGGACCCACGCAGGTGGCCAAATCACCCATCACCGCAGCCGGCAAGTTGGATATCAAGACCGTGGGAACCCCTGGGCCCGTGATGGGACCTCCAACGTGTGGTACGGGTGGGATCCCTGGTGTCACCATTGGGCAGGTGTGCATATCCCCCAGTCTGGCTGCCGGTTGTCCCATATTCATTTCTCCGGAATATTAATTTATTTTCACCAACGCTCCTTTCACTTCGAGAATGGCCGCGGCTTCCAGCTTACCAGTAGCCCCCGATTTCAATTCCATGGGTGCTGCGGTTTCGAATTTTCCCATGGCACCAGCTTTCAGCTCGAGATTGGCTTTGCTCTCGCAAGCGAACCCCGCCCCGGCCTTTATACTTGTGTCCATCTTTGATTCCATATCGAGTTTTTGCCCGCTTTTCATTTTGATATCTTTTTTTGCACTGATCTCCAGCTCATCTTCTGTGGCGATGGTCATTTTCTTAGCTGAAATTATGCTTATCTCCTGGGGGCTGTCAATCTCGATATTGCCATCCTGTTTAATTCTCACAACCGCCTTGCCCGATCTTACGGTGATGGTTGCCTTATTTTTTCCAGATGGTTTTTCGGTATCGATCTCAATTGAGGATTCTCCCCTTTCAAGCAATATTGTGGACCGATCCTCGTCTTTTGTATGGATGGATATGCTTGCCATCTTGTCACTGGATCCCAGTACCATTTCGGATATCTTCGAAGCGGTCTTGCCCAGAAGAGACGATGGCTGCGAATCGGTCTTGCCCGTTTCCAGGACCAGCTCAGCCTCTTTTTCTCCTACCCCTCGGAGTCTCATGTGGGAGACAAAATCACTCGGTTCCGAGTCTTCACCCTCTTTAGGAAGGAAATTGGTTACAATGTCCACAATGCTCTCGTCATATCTCACCACGGTACCCGCGTTGAAACGGATCAGGTAATCATGCATGAACTCTCCTTTCTTGGGCATTCCCCTGAACTCGATGATCCGGCGGTCCAGTAAGGGCTCCCCGCGTGACGTATCTTTATCACCCTGGCGATATACGTTTGGATCGAATGTAATACGATGTTCACCGTCCCCATAAAGCGGGGTTCTTTTTTCCACTGAGTAAAGCCTTCCAATGATGACAGGCATCGAAAATATACCGTTAATGAAGGATATTAGGACGAGATCATTCACGTAAGGGATAATGACCGAACCGCTGTGGGCAGTGGCTATGGGAACGTTTTCCAATTTCAATGGTGTACCTTCCTTGGTGGTCCGCCCTTTTAAAAGCACGGAACAATCATAGTTCACCACGTCGTCTTCAGTCTCGTGCAGGTTCACGGTCTCCACCACACCCAGCTCAAGGGTGTGCAGTTTTTCTATCTCGTTCCTGGCTATCTGCCGTATCATCTCTATGAGCGATGACATTTTTTCCCCCGAGTTTCTTTATTTTTTCTATTAGATATTTTTGGGATGCTGTCTAGATTAAAGCTAGTAAAAGGTTCCGCCGGGACATTTATATATATCTTTTCTTCGCCGAATGGATTTTAATAACAGCCGGATTAGCGTTTCCTGGCGATTTTTCTAACCTTTGTAACTTTCTTCAATGTTTTTCTTGTGTTAGGGATGGATAATGGTGGCAAAGCCAGTATTTCTTCAGCAGGTCTTCCGGCAGCAGGGAGGGAAAGTGAAGGGGTATCAATGGATAATGGAGGTAATGACGGGAGAGGTGCGGGATATGTCACAATAGGATTCTCCGTTTCCGGCGCGGAGCCAACCTTAATGGCAGTTGATTCCCCTTGACCATATGCAAACTGGATGTCGTTATTGGCAGACCTATTTTCTTCCCCCTTCATACCCTTTTTTATAATGACAAACAGGACGATCCCCACTATGACAATTCCTATAAACACTACTGATATTATCCATACCCATCTTGTAGAACTCGATCCAATTGCCGGTTCCGCGGTATTCCTGCCCCCTTCCCCCTCTACAGTTAATTTCATTGTCGTTTCGGCCGATCCACCATCCTCATCGGTGACCGTGAGAGTGATCTTGTAATCGCCGGGAGAGCTAAAAATGTGCTGGATGATCATCCCGGTCTTGGCGATACTTTCTATCTTCCAGCGGTATTCCAATCCCTCCATGTCTCCCGCCGTGTCGGTGGAGGAGCTTCCGTCCAGGGTTATTTTTTCACCCGTTTTTACCTTCAGGGAACTTATGTTTATGACAGCCTCCGGAAGAGTGTTTTCGATACGGAGTTTCTGGGTGATTGTCCCTGTAGCCCCGTCGTCATCTCTCACAGTGAGTTTTACCTCGTGCAGCCCCGAACCAAGGAAGACGTAACCAACCGTTTTTCCCCAGAGCGTCATCTCCCGACCTATCTTCCAGGTATAGTTCAGTCCGTTAATATCCGATTTGGTGTCCGAGGTTCCGGCTGCCGAGAAAACTATATTCGTCTCTTTATCCATGTCTCTCTTTGGTGAATATGAAAATCTCGCTTCGGGAGCTCTGTTGAGAATCGTGATGGACTTTGACATTTTGTAGGTTCCATTGCCGTTGTCTCTTATGAAGAGCATTACACTGTAAGTACCGGAATAGTTGAACACATGGGTGAATTCGGTTTCATACTGCCATCCGCTAGTATTACCATCACCGAAATCCATGAGAAATTCTAGATCGTCCTCATCGGATTTTGTATCCTCTCCTTCGGCCGTGAATTTGATTTCGTCGTCTTCATATACCGTATCCAGGGAAATATCAAAGGTCCCATCCGGAATAGGATTTTCGATGGTGACATTTGTAACACATGTCCCGATATCCATATCCCAATCCATCACGGATAATATGGCGGAATAGTTACCCGATTGACGATATGTATGTTCAATTTCCGGGTTCTGAATCCATTCAGACTGAATTCCGTCACCGAAATCCCATCTGAATTCCAACTCATCCGTATCATTTTCAGTATCCAACCCGCTCCCAGTGAAAAGCAAAGGATAGTCCTCCACTCCAATGAGGGTGGAAGGTGCGGATGCATTGGGCCGGACATTGTATACATTGACTGTCAGGGTGTCAGTGCTCTCTGCATTATCATTATCCCTGACATCGAGGGTCACCAAGTAATTTCCCTTGACCGGGTAAGCATGAGCGGCGATGGGAGACCCGCTCCACTGTGAGGAACCACCGTCCCCGAAGGTCCAGCGGAATTCCAATCCGGCTGCGAGATCGGAAGCCGTGTCGAAACTTTCACTGCCGTTGAACACCACTATGGAATCCTCTGCCTCTACACGATCCGGGCCGGCATCAGCTTCAGGGGGCAGGTTCGAAACCTTTATGGGCAGGGTCCGGCTGGTGCCCTGTTTCGATATGCTATCATAGAGCCTTGCGGAAATATTGTACTGTCCGGTTGCCCCGAATGAGAAGGTCGGGCTCTTTACCTGTCCATTCATAGCAGGTGTCTCCGTATGCTCATATACACCATCGTAGTCAAGATCCCACTGGACGACGTAATTGCCGGAATCGAGGGTAGCTGATGTTGTAAGAGATGCTGTTATTTTCTCGTCCTCATGGGGTTCGGAGGGGGTAATCGTCAGTGATTGAATCACCGGGGCATCCCCCTGTGTGATGGCCAATCTCTGATCTGCATCCACATTGAACAGCTCGGAACTGCTACGGTCCGGCCACCTTATCTCTATCCGGTCGATGGTATCAGCGTCCCCGAGACCAAAATGTACAACGGGTGAGTTCTGAAAACCATGGCCTCCCGCATCCCCACCGATGATCCGGGACATGTGAGTATCCCCCACGCTCAGTATCACCCTTGCACCAATAGCCCCTGAATTTGCCGTTGTACCTTTCAGCTTGAGCTCGAGCCAGTTATTCGAATTCCCTTCGTTTCTGAACAAGTGAAGCTCCCGAACACCCTTGAACGGGTAGGTTCCCTCTGTAATGAGATCGAGATCACCGTCGTTGTCATAATCGCCCCAGGCAGCCCCTGTATTGGACCATACGCGTATACCAAGTGTTTCCGCCTGGTCGGTGAACGTTCTGTCGCCGTTGTTCCTCCAAAGGTAACACCAATCCCAAAAGGAATAAGTCTTAACCTGGGGTATCCATATATCCAGGTCGCCGTCGTTGTCGTAATCACCCCACGTACATCCGAAATAGTCCTCGTCCTTCCAGTAACCGTTTCCTTCATTATCGTAGATCACCGTACCGGAGGGTGTAATGGGAATTCCCACCTCGGCCCTGATATCCTGAAAGTGATAGTCAGGATATCCGGAAGAATCGAGAAGCTGGGCGTCATCACAGAATGCTCCCCTGTTCATTCCCGAACGCTCGTCGTCCTTGTGAGCGAGATTGCTAACCCATAGGTCCATGTCAAGGTCGTTGTCGAAATCCCCCCAGGCGCAGCCGGCACTGTGACCGTAATACGGGCCGGAGTTCTCGTAATAATCGGCGTCGCCGTCTACATCCGCCCTTGCGGGACCCGCGGCATTTATAAAGGTCCCGTCCCCCTGGTTCTCCCATAGATAATTGGGACAGAGGTGATAATTTCCGACGTAGATGTCCTGCCAGCCGTCGTCATTATAATCACAAACAGCTATGGACATCGCGGCATGGGCTGGATTGTTCCGATAAACCCCGGCTTCAGATGTTACGTCGGAAAAGGTCCCATCCCCGTTGTTGTGCCATAAACGGTCCACTCCACCCCAATTTGGCCAGTTATAATTTTGCCAATCCGGTTTCTGCCAAGCCGTGCAGAAAATGTCAAGAAAACCGTCATTGTCATAGTCCACCCATGCAGCCGCTTCCGAAGGGCAGTTGTCCTTGAAGTACATCTCGTTGCTTGTCACATTTATAAAATTGTAATCCGGAGCCCCCTCATTGCGCCAGAGAGAATCACCCTTGGCGGCGCAGAAGAAATCGAGATTACCGTCATTGTCATAATCACCCCAGATACTGTATCCCCTGCAGTCGATACCCACCTGGTCGGTGACCTCTAAAAAATTAAAGGATGGCGGTCCCTGATTCTCGAAAAGCATTGTACCACTGCTAGTGTTCCCTCTCACCAGAAGGTCGATGTATCCGTCGTTATTGTAATCTCCCCAGGCTAAGTTGTCTCCCCGGATTCCCGAAAGACCGGCAGCAGGCGATGCGTTAATAAACATCACAGCTTCATCGGTTCGTCGTCGCGACGCAGTTGAAATGAAGCCCATATCTTTTTCTGTTTCATCCGAAGTTCCTCTATCGGTTGATGAAGTCGGATTCCACCCGGAGAATGATTGCATAAGAAACATTGCTACGAACAATCCGATAATTATATGCTTGGTTCCCATGAATTACGCCACCTGAACTTATTGGGGAAGATAGTGGAAAAAGTTTACAGGAGGAATAAGCATAGCTGCGTATTAATAAAATTAGTGTAAAAAAAATAAAAAAAAAAAGAAAAAATAAAAAAAAATAATTTTACATGCGGGTATTTAGGTTGTCAACTGTTGCTGGTATACAAAGGTATCCGTGAAAACGATTTCCTGGTTCGGGTCCTTTATCATGACTTCGTAGACGGCGCCTTTCTCTATGTTAATACCCATGCTGGCCATGGGCATATCGAAGCCGATATACTCGCCGTCGCTCCATGAGGAACCGGTAGCCTCAACGTTCTTATCCTCGATCTTCCAGTTCTTGTCGTCGTACCTATAAGACTTGTTTCTGTCGCCGCCCACAGGTGAAAGATCGTCCTCGCCCTGGTCTTCGTAGTCCCTGAAGGCGAAATCAAGTTTCTTAGGGGAGCGTCCCGTCTCGGTCACATAGAAGGAATATTTCGAGGGGTCGATGTCCACCGCTTTTACGGCGCGGATGGTGAAGAAGCATCCGTGCACCTCGTCCTTGTTCACTCCATCACTTGCCTCGAAGGCCATGATGGATACGTCACCTCCAGTGTCGGCCATGGATATGACCCACATGTACAACACACCGGCCAGAACCACCGTTATTGCCACCATGAGGATGATAGCGATAACAGGCGAAACGGCCTCGTCGTTCTTTTTCATTCTTTTCATATTTTTGTCCTCCTGTACGCAAACGCGTACAATTTTCTTATATGAATGCCGAGCTATATATAGTTTATTACGAGGTTCGTCACTAGGGCAACAAGAGCTGAAGTCGATTATAAAAGCCCACTAAGCTCATCTCTATTTTTGAGGCCAAAATATTTATTATCCCATTCCAACATTAGTGCGGGTCGATATGAGTCGAAAGATACCGATTCTCCTAATGGCGATGCTGCTCTCCTTGAACGTTCTACCGGTCTTTGGCCTTGCTGTTTCCCCGGAAGAACCCACATCCGCTATTAACGAGCCGGGGGCTTCCTTGTTGGATATCGATAGTTTTTTCAGCGAGTATCATACCTACGAGACCATGGTTATGCACCTCGAAATGTTGGAGGGAAAGTTTCCAGATATCATCCGACTTTACGACCTTACCAAGAACACCGCTCTTGGACGAACCTACCAGGGACGTTCCGTTTGGGCCGTGAAAATAAGCAGTGGCGTTGGCGAAGAGGCTGATTACTACGACGATCCCGCGAAGCCGAACGTGTTGATATTCGGGGCCCATCATGGGAGAGAATGGATGAGCTATGAAGTATGTATCTATACTGTGTTCTATCTAGCATATAATTACGGTAGGAAAAACGTGGATGATGACGGTGATTCTTTAGTGAATGAGGACCTCTTTGACGGCCTGGATAACGATAATGATGGTGAGATTGACGAGGACCCTTCTCAGGGTAGAGTGAACTATCTGGTTGAGAACAGGGAGATATGGGTAATTCCCATGTTAAATCCCGATGGGGTCGCATACGACCACACGATTTCTAGGGCAGGGTCCGGCGGCGGTTGGCGGAAAAACCTGCGTAACAACATTCCCCCGCTCACAGATGAGTTCGATCCCGATAATGACGGTGTGGACCTTAACAGGAACTATCCCTATATGTGGTGGGCTAACCGAAAGGGAAGCGTTATCAATCCCGATGGAGTGGTAATGGCTGTGGATTCGGCAAATCCCTCTTCAGATGTTTATAGAGGACCCCCTGACGGTGAGAACCAGGATGGTGATTCTGGTAACATGGGATTGATCCCCCGGGTCGATGAGGATCCGGTGGATGGTGTTGATAACGACGGTGATGGAAAGTTGGATGAGGACCGGGACGGGGGTTTTTCCGAACCAGAAACCCAGGCTATAGGAGCTCTAGTAAAGACCTTCGATGACCAGCCCGATACAGGGAATATACCTTTTGTCACATCGATCTCATATCACAGTGTTGCCGGCCTCGTTTTATGGCCGTGGGGTTTTTCTAGAAGGACGACTCCACACGATTCTCTTTTCAAGGATATCGGAAACCGATTGGCAGTAGCTACCGGGTACCGCGGCATGCAGGCCACTGGCCTATATCCCGCCTCGGGAGACAGTGAGGATTGGCTGTACGGGTCGGGGAACGTTCTTGCATTTACCATCGAATTGGACGGGCCCGACGGGGGCTTTCATCCCGCCACGGAGCACATAGTTCCTATCTGCCGTAAATCTCTTGCCGCCGATCTCGGTCTCTTTGACCTTTCCGACAAGATCGAAGTGGCAAAACAGTATCATCTTACTGTGGAGCAGTCCGTTGTGGGCATCGATGTGGCAAATATGCAGACGGTTGTAAAATCGAATGAAGATATTGTTATTCAGGCGGATATACTTAATGAGGACAAGATGGTACCTGATTCACTGATACTCCATTACAGCGAGAACGGGAATCAATACCTGGAATCTACAATGGTTTTCGACACGTCATCAGGATATTACAGTACAACCATTAGGGACATACCTCCCGGGACGACCCTGAGATATTATATCGCCGTTCGCGATGTTAGCGGGATAACTGTGTATGCACCGGATTACGGATCTTATGATCCATTAAGCCTGGACATAAGCACCGAATCAGGCCTTTCCACTTTGGAAAATATTATAATGGTCATAATGATGTTCGTTATATTACTGGTGGTTTGGGGTGGATTCGCGGGTCTAATTTTAATGGCGTTCAAGGCGGAAAAGAGGAAAAACAAGATTGCTACCTGAAGGTACAGGGACTTTCTGAAGAAAGGAGAAATCGGTCATGGAAAAAAAGGGCGGGAAAGAACAGTTCACATCACGTTGGGGACTGGTCCTGGCCGCATTGGGTGCGGCGGTGGGAACAGGTAATATTTGGCGTTTTCCAAAAGAGGTGGCATCAAATGGCGGTTCGGCATTCATCCTGATATACATACTGTTCCTCTTCTCCTGGTCCATTCCATTGTTGATCGCCGAGTTTGCCATAGGTAAGAAGACCCGTATGGGCACCATCGGCGCGTTCAAGAAGATCCTCGGCAAGAAATACCTGTGGATGGGCGTATGGATGATGCTTGTCTCAGCAGCCATCAATTTCTATTATGCCGTGGTCATGGGTTGGACCGTGAGATATTTCTGGGTGGCACTTTCGGGGGGTATCACAAGCAAGGTTGATACGTTCCAATTGTGGGATTCCTTCATTTCCTCGTGGCATCTGGTCATATTCTTCCAAGTTATATCGCTGGCGGCCGGTCTGATAATCGTGTATTACGGCGTGGCCAAGGGTATCGAGAAAGCCACAAAGTTCATGATCCCGGCACTTTTCCTGCTCTTGGTGGGAGCCATGTTGTGGTCTCTAACTCTACCTCGTGCATATCAGGGGCTTCGCTTCATGTTCTGGGCGGACTGGAGCGCACTTGGCAGCGGGGAAACGTGGATCCGCGCCCTTGCCCAGAGCGCATGGTCATGTTCGGCAGGGATGGGGATGGGCATCACTTATGCGGTCTACATGTCAAAAAAAGAGGATATTGCATTGAATAGTTTTTTGACAGGATTCGGGGACAGTGCCATTGCCCTGGTGGCAGGAATTGCAGTCATATGTACTGTATTCGCCTCTGCGAACAGCTATGAAGCTGCTGAGGGGTATCTAGCCGAGGGTGGTACCGCATTAACTTTCATTTACCTTACCAACCTCTTTGCGAAGATGCCTCTGGGCTGGCTCATTGCCCCTATGTTCTTTCTGGCAATGGCCTTTGCAGCTCTCACCTCGTTGATCTCCGGGATGGAAATTTCAGCGAGAAATCTCATAGATTTCGGTTGGACCAGGAAAAAGTCCGTGATAGTTGTAACCGTGGTTACCTTTTTACTGGGTATTCCCTCTGCTGCAATCGTGCTTCACCTAAATGGCGCCCCGGTCACAGCATTCCTTGATAATCAGGACCTTGTGTGGGGAACCGGGCTCATCGTGAGCGGCTTCTTCGTGGCGTTCTCGATATGGAAATACGGAACATCCCGGTTCAGAAGGGAGTTCATCAATACCAAATGGAACGACCTCAGGATCGGTAAGTGGTGGGATTATATCATCAAATACCTTTTTCCCATTCAATTCATCGCACTTTTTATATGGGCTTTCTATGATATATGGACTGAAAATAACCCAGAGTGGTGGCATGAGGGACATTGGGGGGTTATCATACTATTGGTCGAATGGGCCGTGGTCATGGTGATAGCAATACTTCTCAACACGAAACTGGGTAAAAAGTTCGACGAAGTGGAAGCCGGGAGGAAGAAGGGCAACGACGCCGAAGCTGGGTTGGATGGGCTTGTAGTGGAACCCATACCCACTTACGAGATCATCGATTTCGGTGAATAGGGGTTGGGTGATGTAAATGGATGACGGATTATCAGCATGTACCTGCGTTGATGAAAATGAAGTGGTGGTGCTAAGCTCACAAAAGAACTGCCACCTCATACGCGCGGGGGATGGTAGAAAAAGGATATCTAAAATTGGTGTTTTCAATACTTCGTCGCTGGTGGGGAGAGAATACGGTGATAAGTTAAAGGTCGGACCCCATAACTTCACCATATTGAGACCAACCCTGCCCCTTCTTCACAAAGCGTTTCGCAGAAAGGCTCAGGTTATAATGCTTAAGGATGCTATGACTATCGTTGGCGAACTTGGTATAAGAAGCGGGAGCAGGGTATTGGAAGTAGGTGTGGGCTCCGGTTTCATGTCTGCGGTATTATTGTGGTTCACAGGCCCCTCGGGCGAGCTGGTTTCCTACGAGAAGAGAAGGGATTTTGCTGAAATTGCAGAAGAGAACATCAGATCGGCTGGTCTTTACCGTAACTGGAAATTGAGGGTGTGTGCCGGTGAGGATATGGATGAAAATATAAAATTCGATTGTGCGGTGGTGGATGTACCCGAGCCGTGGAATCTGATGGAGAAAGTGGGTAAGGCGTTGGTGAGGGGTGGGAAAGCCGCTTTCTACGTACCTACCTACAATCAGTTCGAGACCTGTCTCGCTGCGTTTGTGGAGTCCGGATTATCAAGTATGGGTGCTAGAGAGGTACTTGTCCGTGACATGACCACCACCCAAGGTAGTATCAGACCCTGCTTCGACATGCTGGGTCATACGGGTTTCATACTGTTTGCAGGAAAGCGCTGAAAAATGAATCGATTTATAAATTTCCAGCTTTCGGTATACAATACGGCGTTGGGATTTTGCGAAGATGCATGAATCGGAATCTGCCCTTTATAGGCGCCAGTATCTCTCCGATGCCCGCTACGCTCCAGTGCATCGCTGATGCAATTGCATCCTCGGCCAACTTTCGCGTTGGCCGGACCTGTAAGAACCGAGAGGTTCTGAAGGTTCAGTTGCATGATAATGCAACGGAGTGCCAACGGGAACAGGAACGTTCACATAGGGAATGTTCCGAGTATCGGGGATGTTCCCCCCTACGGGCGATACCGTGAACTATGACAGGTAACGGCTTGCCAAGTTACGGTTTGACAGGTTACCACCTGGC
>CAYFHS010000053.1:0-12621 GCA_964342815.1 uncultured archaeon
CAATATTCCCTCAATATATGTTAAAGCCTTGTCCATGGGAAGAGGTTCTCCTTTCAAGAATTTCAAAAGATTGCCGCCCTCCATGTATTCGATTACCATGTAGGGAACCGGTCTGATATCGCCTTTGTAGAAATTCACGATGTTCTTATGCTTCAATTTCCTCCATATTTCCGATTCGGCCTTGAAGTTTTCCAAAACCTTCATGTCCACGGTTCCCTCCAGATGCTTCGGTACCTTGACCGCGACGTGTAATCCTTTTTGATTGACTCCCCGATATACCGTAGCAAATCCTCCGGAGCCCAGTTTATGCGTAAGAATATAACCGGGAATCAAACTTTGGAGGTTCGGAGGAACCGCCTCGAGAGCAGGTTCTGCCGGGGCCGCCGGAAGAAGAGGGGTGGGGGGTGAAAGGGGTGGTTGAACTGCAGGGGTGCTTAGTGCATCCGGAGGCGGCGGAGGCGCGGCCAGCTCTGGTGAAGAAGGCGGATCGGGGGGTAAATAAATTTCCGGGATAGGTAGAGAGGCTGGTGAAACACGGAAAACCGGCAGCTGCACTTCGGGTACTTGCGGAGCCGTTTGAGCAATTTGTGGCGTGGTCATATGAACTTCCAGTGTGGGCAGGTTGGACGCACTTGCTTTTGCGAAATCTGAATCGGAATATTTTTTGTATCCGCCTGCTCGGCTTGATTTTGAAGAGGCGGAAGCGGAGAAATTCTTGTGCCTCTTGGTGGGCGTGACCTGGTAGATCAGAGGAAGAGGAGCTGATTTGCCCACGGCTTTTCCCTTGTGCTGAAAATTTTCCATTTCGGCCTCCAGCTCATTTACACCTTTAATCTCACCGTTAACCCTCGGTACCACTTCTTCCTGATACTCTTCATCATCATCTTCCTCGTCCGATTCGCTTTCCCGCCGTTTTCGAATTATTATCAATAAAACAGCGATAATTGCCAGGATTATAACAATTCCGATTATGATCCAAACCCATGGCTTGCTCGAGCTTCTTTCAAGGTCGTCTCCTCCGGTTCCATCATCGTCCGTATCGTCCCCTACTACATCGTCGTCATCATCATCTATGGGAACTTGTTTGGCAGTGATGTTGAGTAATAGTGAAAATACAATGATCTTCTTTAATGATGTAATTTGAATAACAATTTGATGCAAGCCTACAGACAATGCTGATGTGTTCGTTATATTAACATTGACCGTTCTTGTATTCCCCGCTCGGAGGGATAAATTATTCGCAAATTCCAGCAGATCTGGGCTTATTCCAGTTATTTCAACCACAATAAATATGGGAACGTTTCCATGATTTCCAAGGGTGATGTTGAAATTTATCGGCATACCTTGAGTCCCATTGATCTCCTTTACCTCCGTTTCTGCAGTTATATTATAGATTGCGGTAAAACCTTTTTCAACTGTGAACTCCCAGATTCCGCTGAGACACTTCCCCTGGATCGTCGGGGTTGCGGGAATTACTTTCCAGTAATACGTCTTGTTAGTTTCCAGGTCCTCAACTAAAAACCAGTTCTTTTCAGTAGTCCCTATTTCAGACAGACTATCACGTGATAAACCCAGGAACACATGATAATTGATGGTTTCATCCAATTCATCTATTATTTCCCAACTGAGGTAGACGGAAGTTTCACTTATCACGGAACCGTTGAGGGGTTCTATCAATTTTCCTTCCGGATATGCAATATCGAAGTTTATGCCGAAATTCCAGTTTCCACTGAGACAATTCCCCTCAATGGAGCCGTCGTTAGGTTTTACATACCAGTAGTAAACAGCCCCGTTTTCCAGACCGGATATAGTAAAGTCAGTTCTGGTAATACCCGACATATGCAGCGAAGGCGTTTCGTTCGTACCAAAATACAGGTCGAACGTTAGGTCCTGCTCATCATTATCGACGTCGGTAGCTTTCCAATATAACTCCACAGTGTCACCTGGGACGCTGGATCCGGCTGCGGGCGAAAGTAATTCAACGGAAGGTGGATCATTTACATTGATTACTGTGATATTGAATGTGTTGGTTCGGCACGATAGGCCATGCGTATTCGTACAATTGGCGACTACCGAGACACTGCCGGTCCAATCCGCCTTTAAATAGGTGACGTCCAGGTTCGAACCATCAAGTTCCAGAGTAATATTTCCAGTGTCTGAAACCAGTTCGAGTGCATATACTGATGGATTTATGTTTGAATAAATGTCATTGAAATAATCTGCCAAGTCCAGAATGTCCTCCTCGGGCGTATCTTCGTTAAGATTGAAGTTCGAAGGAACGGATTCTGTCAACTGGGGTGGATGAAATACTTCGGGTGTTTCCCCCGACCAGTTCAATGCCCAATCCTTCAGTATCGATGTTTCAGTTTTTGAGGATTGAAGACGGGCTTTCAGGTAGATTTCATCGTATTCTTGGCTATCGATGGAAGAGAGATCAAATGTGATATCATTACCGCTTCCATTGTCCGTCATAAGTGTTTCATCATCCAGAGCGTCATGAACCGATATTTCCAAAAAGGTATTTTGAGGGACCGAACGGGTTGCCTGGAATTTCGACCATCCCATTTCATCCGGCATGGTGATCGTCTCGGAACGAATAACCGTCCCGGAACGGTGAAAGGGCTGACGGCTTGATATTTCCCGGGAAGAGAGAGCTCGATCGTAGATGGCGACTTCATCCAAAATCCCGTCAAAGCGCTGAATTACTGCCCTATCGGCTCCTATTCTCAAATTAGCAGTATTCCAATCATGAATATTTGCCGAGCCACCTCCATACGGCCAAATGCCGTTGTCTTCGATCCCATTAATATATATCCTGGCGTGACTGCCAGCTTTAAAACTTAAAGATATATGCTGCCATTGGCCTACGTTCTCGATTCTCTGGCCTGTCTCGTACATGACCCGATTTCCTCCAAGGTCATAATAATAGAAGTATATGGAATTGGCACGGTCGGGTACATCATCCGAACGGAAAGCAAAATTCCAACCGATTTTTGAGGGAATGTCGAGGCGACCGGCAATTGAGTCATAAGTATCTTTGGAGTCTCGTTTCACCCAGGCTTCAACGGACAGCTCGCTGGTGAAATCAAGAGAGCCCGAGGCAGGAATCTCGAAATAATCATAAGCCCCATCAAAATCAAAGGCCGTTCCATATCTACCTTTGGTCCAATTATTACCATTGCTCGCCATCGTTCCGTGGTTCTCATTTCCGCTAATATCACCTGCTGTTTCGCAAGTTCCTTCATCGAAATTCCACAATCCCGCCATGCCTGCTTCCGGTAATAAACGATTTTCTGGTAACTGGAGTTGGCCAGAGGATATATTTAAATCGATATGAGCACTTCTGCGTATCTCCCCGGGTGAGCGTGCAATATCAGAGATACGTAACTCGTCGATGATTCCTTTGAAAAGATAACCATCTAGCCGAGGTGAATCTTCTTTACTGTAGGCTCCGATGAACACATCGGCATTTGACTTATACGGAACCTTATTTGGAGAACAATCCCTATCTGCTTGAAACTCTCCATTCTGGTAGATACTCAATATCGATCCGGTATACGTCCCGGCTAAATGGGTCCACTTGTTCAGTTCGACAGGTATCCCGGAGGTGGCTTTAAATATTTCGGAACCTGATCCGAATAAGATTTGGGGATAAAAATGTCCAGACTCTTTTCTCAGGGAAAGCATGTAATTCGAATCAGTATCGTGGAGATCTCTTTTGCACACGATAACTTGGTGTGACGACGTCATTCGCGGGAAGACCCATAACTCTATTGTAAAGGAATTCAGATCCAGATCTCCATTTATGTTGCTCTCACTAACCCTGACATAATCACTAACTCCATCAAAATCCAGGCCCCCCCCATTCTTCCATCATCCCACAACGCACCATCTATTGTTCCCTGATTGCCATTTCCACTACTGTCCTGAAGAACATCGCCGCTCCCATCATCGAAGTGCCATAACCCTACCGTTTTTTCGTCTGCTTCAAGTCGATTCTCTATTTTACCATTACCGAAGAAATCGTCCCGCCATGCATTTTCTTCAGAACATTCAACACTCCACGAGTCCAATGAAGGGACATTCCCTGGGTTGCCGGACACCCAGGCCTGCAGTCGTATTCCTTCAATCCCAATATCGTTCAAATCCTTCAGGTCAATAGTAGATCCAGTAAGGTTGTCGTGTCCGTTTATCGTTACGTTTGTTGCACTATTGATAATTGTGAGATTTATTCGAGTATTTGCTGGTTCGATCTTCTCGACGGATAAAGTATCCCATTTCATTGACTGGGGAAGAGCGATGGGTTTTGAATGAACTACGCCCGTATATGGCATCAAATGGATGGTGGGTTCAGCATCCGTCTGGTTTCGTACCCTTATCCAATCGGTCCATAATTTACCCCACCCATTATTATTAGTATAACCATATACAACGTTGACGATTGTTATCCGATATTTTTGTGCTGTGATACCCGAATCGGCAATTTTTGTCTTAAACTGGTAGTCTTCAAAGATGCTTACGTCATTGTTATCTTTCCCCATGCCGAGAACATGATAACCACTATCAGAGCCATCCCAAGTTCCCTGCTTCCATATCGTATCAGAAAATGTATTTTGCTTTGAATATTTCAACCAGGAGTTTTCTTTTTTGCTTCTTCCTAAATATCGAAGCCAAGTGACATCCGGGTCTGAGATTCGTACACCCAATCCTCCCGCACTATCTGTGCCTGAATGAGAGCCGCCTTTCTGGGCGCGTTGCCTAGTTTCGACAATCCAATTATTGAAAGCTATTGTACTCTTTTGAAGACATCCGGTATAAACGGAATTTGTATTATGAATCCCCAGATATAGATTACCACCATCAATGGAATAAACCCGTAAACCGTCAGAAACTGGTGTATTCCACTTTGACTGGTTCAGATTTTGGCCGTCAAAATCATCGAAAAATAGAAAGGTACCCTCCCCGTTGCTGGCATCGGCAGCTTGAGGATTCCCGTAATACATAAACAGAGATGCCTTTCCGTTGGCGGGTATCTTGGTCACATTGATCCATACTTTTGCCTCGACTCCACCCCCTCTTTGTTCTATCCAATGGGGAATGGTACGCTCCTGACCGGTCCCCGAGTTGAAATAGGTAAATCGAATATCGTCGAAATCCCGCTGCATTCCAAGCATGAAGGGGACCGTCCAATTTACCTGATAACCCCAGATATCGGCATTTCCGTAATTAAATATCTCCACTTTTCTTCTGTAAGACCATTGATTGTAATGCCAGGTATTGGTCGGATAAGTACCTTCGAATCGTATTTTGCCGTCATATAGAGAACAATTTCGTGCCCACTCAATATCTGAATTGTCATCAAAATCATCAAACAAATAACCGCCGAAATCATCCGTCTCGAACTGGCTTCGGCTGCGTGCCCGCTCACCAGAAGGGCTCTGTTCCACGGATTCTAGATCATTTAAAATCGAGGGGGTTTTCGAAGAAGGTTCGGAAGCGGGAATTACAACAACAGCAGGGATAACAAGGATCATTAACACAATAATAACAGAAAATCTCATCTTAGTCACCACGAATATCGTTATGCAAATTGCCGAACTATAATAGATTTCGATTCTACTATATATGAAGATTGGTCCATTAATATCGATTGATACATTTTTTACGCACTATTTTATAATCATTTCAATCAAGCGAGGGGGTATACCGATTAGTCGTTTCCTATTATTACCCGCAAGTAATAATTTGGCACTGTTATCAATTGAAAATGAATGGATGGATGGATGGATGGATGGGTTATTTCGCCAAGATCATCTGTTCGAGCATTCTGAAGGGCAATGTAGTCGCGGCGAATCACTTCATGCAGGTGGAGGGGGAGAAGATTGAGCCATGATGTCGGATCCAGCGGGAACCGGAGCAGGGGTTCCCGTCACCGGTTGAGAAGGTGGTTGAGGGGACAAGGTTTCATCGGGTAGTGCCTGTGGCGTATCAGTCAGTCCACCGATATCATCCAGTGACCTCAACAGTTCCTGAAGCTTGTTGTCGTCTGCGGGAGGGGTAGGTGGAGGTGCAGTGGGGTCTTGAACAACTGGTGCCATAAGAGATGGGTCCGAGATATTCGCAGCAGGCTCCGGCATGATAGGAAATGGCTGGGAGGGTACCTGGGCGGGAGCAGGTATCTGCGGGTCCAAAGTTCCAGGGGCCGTCATTTCCGGAGAGGAAAGCGGTATTTGTGGATCCATTATTCCCGGATCGCTCATCCCGGGAGCCGCGACCGAAGTCTGGGCTGGCCTTTCATCCAATCCGGGATCTGGAGCCGGCGGCAGCGCCATTCTCATTAGGTCTTGGGGTCCTTCATTGGTTGTGAACGAGGGAAGTGAATATGCCGGAGCTCCAGTTCCCCCAATGGCTCCGCTGGGAAGTGCCGCCGGTCCGGGAACCGGCTGCTGGTTGTATTGAGGAAGTTGAGCTTGCTGCGGTTGAGACGCTAGGTAAGGTGCCGGGGCGGGCATAAAGCTGCCCTGAACGGGTCGGGGGTCCGCAGACGGACCTCCATATCCCTGCTGCATATTGGGCGGATAGTACCCCTGGGCATATGGTGACGGTTGCGGCCCATAGGCCGCTTGGGATGGTGCAATTTCATCTTTTTCGTCTTCTTTTTTCCGTCTCCTGATAATTAAAAGTACTATCAAAATTATAACCAGGAGTGAGAAGACGCCTATAATTAACCAGAACCACATGCTACCGTAGATCTTTCCCTCTTTATCGGTGGTTCCGGTTCCATTCTGGTTATTGCCAGGGCCATTAATTTCACCACCGGGATCATCGTCACCCGGAGTCTCGATGTTGGCCCCCGATCCCGGTTTACTAACGTTCACATATATCTTTCTCGTGACGTTGTAATCGTTCCCGTCGTCGACGTAAAGTGTGATCCTGTGCTTACCAGGTGCGAGCCTTGCAAAGAAATGGGCGGAGGAACTAAGCGAACGGTTCTCCTTTATCTTGGATGACCAGTAGAAGCTAAGCTCGTCGCCATCAGCGTCA
The DNA here is from genome assembly GCA_964342815.1 of uncultured archaeon. GTDB lineage: Archaea > Thermoplasmatota > Penumbrarchaeia > JASLWR01 > JASLWR01 > JASLWR01. The sequence continues at coordinate 7,045 of CAYFHS010000053.1, forward strand.
GTACTGTTGGACGCATCGAACTCGATAAGGTCCGCTGTTGTGAATTGCCCGCTGTAAGGCAGTGGGCTGGTTATGATCACCGTTGGTTCCGAATTCAGCCATATCCGGTACGGTTCGGATACCACAACGTCATTCCCCACCAAGTCCGTACCTCTCCATCGGATGAAATTATTATTGCCCCATTCGAACTCCAGACTGACAGCAATCCGGATATTCTTACCGTTTGGAATATCTTCCACTGTGATCCATTCTCCAAAATCCTCACTATTGTTGCCGGAGGTCGAATAGGAATAGGCAACTGTGCTGGCGTCTACCCCGCTGCCCTCGTCTGTGATTGTGATGTAACATTCCAATTCCTTATCAGCTGAATACTCGTCGGCCGTTGGCCGTTCCGAGTTGAATTTCACTCCCGTCACGTCAACATTTAGCCTGAAACTCTGCGATAAGGCCACGGGGTTCCGCACATGATCCGTACCGCTGAAACGTATGTAATTATCTCCACCCTCCTCCAAATTGGCCACCACACTTATACTGAAACCGTTTTCTATCTCGGTCAGGTTTTCCCTGCTGATGGCCATCCATTCACCAAAGGAGTTTCGACCCTCCGTGGATATAGAGAAAAAAAGGCTTTCCGGATCGACGCCGCAGCCTTCATCCGTGATCTCTATGCCCAGATCCATTGATGTTTCCATGAACCATTCTTTCATTCCCATAAGTGTGTCTGAGATTTGGGGAGTTATAGTGTCGATCTTGATATTGACCGGAGCCGATACCTCAAAACCGTTGGTAGCACGGTCCTTGGCCCTCCACCTGATATAGTTATCTTCACCTTCGTTTGCGGTCATATCCATAAATGCGTGGACCTGTTCTCCCGGGGCAGATGTGAATGCTTTATACCAGTCACCGAAGCCCAGGTGTCCGGAAGTTGACAGGGAATATTCGATGGTCTTATCGTCCACTCCCGAGCCGTTGATATCAAGAATATCCACCGAGCATCTCACATAGGTGGAGTTGAGCCATTGGCCGTCGGAAGGAACAATATTAACAAAGGAGATATTTGTGAAATCAATAAGAATCGAGCTGTTGGCAGCTATTCCGATATTGCCAACTTTATCTATGGTCCAGACGTAGATCGTTGTTTGACCTTCCGGTAATCCCGTAAAATGATAAGACGTAAGTTCGGTGAAATTTCCATCAGTGCTACCGTTACGATCCATGGTGGATATGTAATAACCCAATATGCCCGATCCTTCCGGTTCCAGAACCTCTTCCCATTTGACCCATAAATCTCCGTCGTTATTGTAAATTGAAACATCTTCGTTCATCAACTCATTATACAGTGAAAGACCCGCCGGAGACGGTGGTGCGTCACCATCGATATTCAACCTTATCGACCAGTTTCTAAGGTCCCAGCAGCCCTCCGGTCTGTCGATTATCGCTGCACGAAACTTATGACCGTCATCGCTCTCATTCTGCGCCTGAAAGCTTATGTTGAAATATTGCCCCGAGGTTCCGGTACTCACTTCCTGCCTATTTTTTTCGTCAATTATGGAAATGTTGAAATATTTGTTTTCCGGAGTCAGGTTTTGCGTGCTGTTATATACCACCATCATGTTCGAAAAGGTCAGGTTCTCGCCGCCCCGTATCCAATCGTCTTCATTGAGGGGGCCTTGGAAGGACCCGTTAACCTGCATATCTCCCACGAGGTTGAAATTCTTCTCAACCCTGAATACGTCAGCAAAGGATTGAACGGAATATTCCCCGATTACGTTCGTTACATTCACCAGGCAGTCAACGGGAAGGGTCGTCCTGAAGGTGAAATTGAAACCCATGGAAAAATTGAGCCATATTTTCTCTTTTGAATCATCCGCGTAAGTGGCCCCAAGAAATTCCACTGAATCCAGGGGATCTTTGGCCTTTTTGAATTCATTCCAGGACTTGTTGTATGTGAAGGTGACGTTGGTTGAGTTCTGATCAATGTGAAATGACATCTCGGAAAAATCATCAATTGTCATGGTTGCAGTGAGATTTATGCCAAACGTGTATGGCTTGAAACCGGCAAATAACGTGTTACCCTCATGATACGCCCCCCGGTGAGCGATGTCCTCCGGCTCTACAAGATGAGGAGGTTTTGCGAGCCAGGTAATGGCGTTCTCCAGAAAGTTATCGTTGTTATTGTTCGCCTGCCAGTAGCGAAGCCTCCCGGAAACCTGCATAACGTGCCCTGCATTGTATTCGTGTGCGGTACAGATTATGTGGTTCTGATTGCTTTTGTAAAGCGTCGTGCATTTGTCTACATTGTTATCAAGGTTATTGTAGGAGGATACGGGATTGAAGTTGTTTGGTAGTTGGTTTGGCGTGGTATGCACGGGATGATTTCCAAACTTATTGAAGGTATCTCCGCCGCCGTGGTCATTTACCGGAAATGATCGGAGTCCCTGTATCCGCTGCGGCTCAATCCCCTGGTGCCCCCCGTGTGCCAGATGGAAAACGAGCCAGCCGTGGCCTGGATCTTTGAGCCAGTTCTCGAGGTGAACGTATTCCTGCTGCTGGTTAAAAACATTATTTGCATCCGTGATCAGAACATCGTAATTGTTCAGCGTCTGGGCGCCTATGTTGCCGTTCATGGTATTGAAGTTGAAATTCTTGTTCCTTAGAGACTGTTCCAGAGCCCCGAGACTGCTGGCGATAACCAGGACCTTTGGATTGAACTCTCTCGAACCCTGGGGTGTTTCCGGGGTGTTCGGCACTGCAACGTCGTTATGGACCGACGAATGGGAATAGATAAGATTGTTGAAAAGAAGCGCCCCGGCAAGGATAATACTGATAATTACCAAGAGATATCGAATTGTCTCTGCGTTCTTAATAAAAGTGATGTTACCACCTTAACTTCATTTTTCCCAACCCATATATGTGCCTGGAAATATGCTTACCTAGTGATTTGGTTTAAGATATTTCAATGGAGAGATATATCATATAACTCAATATATTTAATTTATAGTATTATTTTCAGTAACTAAGAGGAAGGGACCGAGAGGAATTCCTTCGACCTTCGATGAACGAATATCTCTTCGATTCTGCCGTGCAACCAATGTTGTATGCGAAAACCATTATCGATGGGACAAAATCCATGGGTTAATGCAGGTCAATAATCGATAACTTCGGCATATTCCGGTTCCTCTTCTTCATTTATCAAATTTGAAACTAATCCAATAAGTTTTTGACATTCATACAAATCTTTTCGTGGTACGCGGTATTTATATTTGTTATTATTAGTATGAATATTTATCGTTGAAGTGATGAGTTTGCCAGGATTTTTCATTTCTATTTTCTTGATATCATCATAAGGGATCTCAATACTTTCAATTCCTCTATCCGGGATGTCTTCGGGTGATAATGTTTTTATTTTATTGGATTCCTTTTCTGCGGCTTTCATTCCTTTAGTCCAAACGGTTGCGAAAATTGCATCACCAATAATACCGGGACCAATCATCTCAAGGGCACTTGATTTTAAGAATAATTTTCCACCTTTTAAAACCTTGACGATAATTATTCTCTGTGTAGTAAAACAAATACTATAGTCATCATTACCGCGAAGCCCTGTAATAGTACCAAGCAATTCCTCCAATTCAGTTTCCACTAATGGTTCGACTTCAACAGGTTTTGACCGCATTCGAATTTTGACCATCCTGGAGCACCATTTTTCAAATATAATAGATAAAGGTTTTTCTATTTAAATTCTTTCTAAATCCCCTTGATAGGCATTATTCAATTTTACACCCATCCATCTCCTTGACAACATCCTGCAGAATTGAAGGGCACATCGGGATACAAAAGTCGATGATATTGAGAAGGCATACCGTAATGTCACCCTGGTGACTACGCTCCGGTCGGCTGGGAGGGATTGTTGGAAAAATCAAAGAACCACCATCAAAGGTCAATAATTATATTTCAATCGTCAATAATCAATTACTTTTGCAAATCCCCCTTCCTCTGTATCCTCATCTTCACACGAAAACTCCATCGTTTCGATCTCCTTTGGTTTCGAGCATTCAATCTTTGACATTATTCTTTCAACTTCAGATAAAAATTCCTCGGGGTGTTGCGGCCCTATGACGAAATTTCTTTTTAATTTGGTTGAAATCACTACCATTTTGCTTAACCGTTTGCTGTGTTCCCTTACCCAACCGTATTCTTTTCCATGAAAATATATTCTGGCATAACCAAAAAGTCCGCCATATGAAAGAACTCCATAATAGTGAAATCTCCATTTCTTATGATATTCGATTTTCGCAATATCGCTTAAGCGTATTCTAATATTTCTGCCCGGCCTTTCTATAATTACGAATTCATCTGTGACCCGGTATCCTTTTGGAACAAAAAAGTAACCGCACATGTGAGCCGTGAAGTAAATTATACCGATGATTGTTCCGATTGGGAAAGCAAAAAGGGCAATTAGAATGAAAATAATCAAACGAAGACATGTGAGAACTATCAAGAAAACCGTTCCCCCGCCCAGTGAGGCTTTGTAATAATTATCTCGCGCGTTCATTGTGCATCCTCAGTGTTTTCTAAATACATTCATAGGGTATCAATAATCGATAACTTCGGCAAATTCCCCCTCATCTGTGTCCCCGCCCCTATATGTGAATTCGATGGGTTCTTTCTCCTCTGAATCCAAAAATTCTCTATCAGTCATTAATTTTTCAACTTCCTCGACGAAGTTCTCCGGTCGTTCCGGTGCGATGAGAAAATAATTTTTATAAACAGTTGTGATAAAAACCATCCTGGTGAGCCGTTTACTGTATACTTTCATCCAACCATAACGCGATTTATACATGGCTCCGGCATAGCCGAAGAATCCGCCATAAAAAAAGTTTATATGAGGCCACCACATTCCTCGAGAATAATCAATTACTGCAATTTCATAAATGGGGATTCTTATATTGCTGCCAAGCCTTATAATGATGATTCCCTCATCGGTGATCCTGTATCCCCTTGGAACGAAAATAAACCCAAAAATCGAAAAGATCAGCCCTAATATTAAGAATACAGCCACAAATGGATTAGTATAAAGGTATACGATTATCATTATTATAAAAACGATAAAACCGAATAACATCATAAACACGGTACCTCCGCCGAAGGGTGCTTTGTAATAATTATCTCCCTCTTTCATGTAGTGGCTCCCATTGTTTTCGACATCAGTGGTATTCCGGATATGTTGTATAAATAATACGGCCAACAGGTATAAAATATTTTAGCTGAAGTTCCTCGTTTCCGAGGTACGTGGCCCTGGTCTTTCTAGTTCCCCTCAGTAACCGACTCTGCGCCCGAAACATCTTCAGACGTTCCATCCACATTTCCTGCGGTCCCGTTTTCTACTTGATCGATTCTTGTCGGCTCACCCGCGTCCGTTTCCCCGACCCCGCACACATCGTCTACCTCATCCTCGTCTTCATTCTCTGCTTCTACGGCATTCTCTACGGCATCTTCTACGCTATCCTTTTCATCGTTCTCCATTCCATTCACTTCATTGTTCTCCATTTCAACCTCGGTGTCACCCCCCAGGTCCTC
>CAYFHS010000054.1:0-12007 GCA_964342815.1 uncultured archaeon
CTGACTTCTTGGTAAAGACGTGCCAGAATGGGACGGCTTTACACGTAAAGTCAGGAACATTTGGACTGACTTCTTGGTAAAGACGTGCCAGAATGGGACGGCTTTACACGTAAAGTCAGGAACATTTGGACTGACTTCTTGGTAAAGTTGAACCAGAATGGGACGGCTTTACACGTAAATGCGTGAAAAATCTTTTTGAAATCTAACAAAAAAGATTATATACTACTATGCAGTTTACACTACTGTAAAGTGTGCAGTATTGTGCAGCACACCTTACCTGATTTCACCCGCCCCGGGACCTCGGATCCGGGGGAACCGAAAGAATCAAGAAGGTCGATATGATGAATGAGAAAAACAAGCCTTTCGCAATTCTTACAGCAATTTTAATACTAGCCAGCATAGCCTGGATAGTTTCCGCGGGATATCTCGGATTCTTGGATCAGGAGACGGAAACTTTTCAGGAAACCTTCACCGTCGCGAACGGAACCGACCTTCAGGTCAAAGGAAAGAACGGTGATGTTACAATAGTTGTGTGGGATGAGGAAAACATTGAGGTTACTGCTGAAAAAAGTACCTTTTTCGGGGAGTCCGAACTCAGCAAGGTCGAGATAAAGGTAATCAATGGTACCGATTTCCTGGTGGAAGCCGATTACCAGGACCGATTTGCATGGGTCAGTGTGGATTTTGAAATAAAGATACCGGGGAATGTGACTGTTTCCAAAGTGGATACCTCAAATGGAGGTATCACTATTACTGGAACCCGGGGGACGCTTAGCGCCAAAACAAGCAACGGAAAAATTTCCATAAGAGATCACATCGGCAATATCAGCATGGACAGCAGTAACGGCGAGCTTTACACCTACGGGATCCAGGGGAACGTGGTGGGAGTGACTTCGAACGGTAATATAATATACAAATATATCAACGGAACCGTATCGGCGGTGACGAGCAACGGTAAGATTATAGTCGATCATACAAAAACCGTCAGAAAATTAACCACATCCAATGGCAGAATCTCTGCAAACTTCCACAACGTAAGTTCGGCAGGAACCGTGATCAAGACCTCGAATGGGCGAGTGAAAGTATGGATACCCGATGATCTGGATGCTAGGCTGATGATGGAAACAAGCAATGGCGATATAGACACCCATATCACTATCGATATTTCGGATATTTCCGAGGATGAATTCGTGGGAACACTGGGGAAAGGTGGGCCGAAACTATCAATAATGACGAGTAATGGGGATGTTGATCTGACCGAGATTGACTATACTACTACCGGAAAGAAACCATGGGAGGTGGTGAATTGATCGGAACGAATATAAATTCCAAAGGTAAGAGGAATATGGGAGTATTGACCTTACCCGGGCGGAAATTGATGATGACGGGATTGATCGGCATGGTTCATGCGGGAGTCCCTGGTGAAATTAGGGACAAGAAGTTCGAAAAGGACATTATAACTGGTCTTATCTCACTAATACTACTTGCCATCACGGCTAAATCCAAACAGCCCATGTACGGCTACCAGATAGCGCAGCAGATGAAGGGAGACCGTGCATCGGACATAGAATTGAAACAGGGAACGATTTATCCGGTACTTCGAACCATGGAGAAAAAGGGGCTTTTCAAAAGCGAGATCAAGGCGTCCGAATCGGGTCCACCAAGAAAGTACTATCATATTACTGGAAAAGGACGAAAAAAACTGAAAGTATGGACCGAAACCTGGAACCGTACCAAACGATTCACTGATCTAATACTGGAGGGAAAGACAAATGGCCGGAGATAAGCTTATCAAGGATTATGTAAAAAAGCTTGAAAAGGTGCTGGTAAAAGCAGATCCCGCTTTGGTGGCGGACGCTATCGATGACGCCGAGGAACATTTGACGTTGATGGCGGGAGACCTGATCTCAGATAGAAAGTGTTCGAACCGGGAGAAGGCGGTCAAGCTGGCGATTCGCCAGTATGGTTCACCAAAGGTAGTGGCCGCCGAATACCTTAAGCAGGATACTTCCTTTAAAAGGAAACAACGAAATAAAAAGGAAAAACGGCGGGAACGATCTCTGATTAAGCGTACATTCGGGCCTTATACCGAAGGGAGAACATATAAGAACATGCTTTATCTTTTCCTCATGTTCCCTTTGGGAATTATTTATTTTACTTACATAATCACAGGTATTTCATTGAGTCTCGGTCTCATTGTGACCATAATCGGCATTCCGCTGCTGATCCTTTTCCTGATGAGCATAAAGGGCATCGCATGGTTCCAGGGACGGCTCACTGAATCGCTGCTGGGAATTCGCAAGCCAAGAAAGAGAAGAAAACACCGAGCTGCTGGAACCAAGTGGCAGAGGCTGAAGATCAACTTGAAGAACCCTCGCTTGTACTCGTCGATGCTGTGTCTTTTCCTAATGTACCCCCTGGGAATTATTTATTTTACGGTTATCATTACCTTTTTGGCAGTCTCCCTGGGTCTTATCTCCACACCGATATTGTACCTTTTGAGCCAGAACGTGTCTGTTCCCGTACTCCCGGCTCCGCTGTGGTTCCAATTGATTACAATGGTTCTGGGCCTCGTTATGGCAAGCTGGTCCCTTCATCTGGTTAATATCATGGCGAGACTGCATGGTAGAATGACCAAGAAACTTCTGCTGGGGAGATGAGGAAAGGGTAATCCGTGAATGGGATCGTGTATATGTAATAGTAGTGAGGCTCACGTCAGAACTCATGTTTTTTAAGGGCCATGGTGTGAGCCGGGCTATTGTTTTAATGATTCGTAAAAAGTCCATGTGTCTCAGAATTAGGTTGGATGTTCATAATTCTATCGACAAATGTCCGTTTTAATGAAGGATAAATGTTCAGGGCTCCGCAACTAACCATTAATATTTTGTAAAAACATACGTTAATAACCGAAATAAATTAATAATCGAATCGCCCTGTTTTATCATGGTTGGCGCTCCGTTTCAGACTGAAGCATGGGAGCGGGGCCGGAAGTGATAGAATGATTTGGTGTAGGATTCGACTTTATTTACCCGTCATAGGGGCTTTGATTCTACTTTTCATCATCTACTTTTCGGTTAATTCTTCGGGGGCACAGGTGGAAGCGTCATTATCTCTCGATAGTTCGGAAGAAGAGGCTTCTGTCGGCCCGGGAGAACCCGGGATGGTTCGTTTCACGGGAGTTCTGACATGCAATATTAGCGGAATCGGTCAGAATACGCAAACCATAAACGTACAATTGTCGGCAAAAGCCGGTGAGTGGCCGGTCAGCGTTACAAATGATATCGAGATCGAACCCGATGATGAAAAAACGGTTCCCATTGAGGCAATAGTTAGAGTACCGAATTTTACTTCCTCCACCGAAACCGGTAAATTGGTAATTTCCGGTGTGGCCACTCTGGATCCAGGAGGGCAAACCTATCAAATAGAACCGGTTGAAGGCGAAATAATTATTAACCCATATTATTTGCTTAGCTTAAATTGCCTTGAACCGTATCTCGAAGCAGATGGAGGGGAAACCGTTTTTTTCCGTTTAACCGTGACAAATAACGGAAACATTGACACAACCGTTTTGATATCCATCTACAATGAAGACAAACTTAATGAACGGGGATTCGAGATCGAACTATCGGATGAAGAGGTCTTCATCATTGAGGGTGGTATGGCCGACATTCAGATCACGGTAGAGCTAACGGATACAGACAAGGAAGAACTAAATAATTTGCAGGTCAAGGTAAAAGCGACTATACCGGATGACACGTATAGGCCTGAACTACAATACTATGAATTCTATGTAAGGATAAAGCCTGGTGGTGTATATTATTTAATCGATCAATGGATTTACATAATTGTGGTGATTGGGATTATTAGCTTTATTTCCCTTGGCATTTTTATACTAAGAAAAAAGACGAGGGCACGAAGGAGAAAATGAGCCTTCTCTGTTCTATGATCATGGGGCCAATTTACTAACGACAAATGTTCTTTCGAAATTTGTACGTAAAACCATTTTTTCTAATATAACCAATATGATATAGAGATAGTAAGCCTGAGAATAAAGGCAAGTGAGTGAGATAAACGTTGGATTCACATGAGGACGCAATACAAGGAGCAGAAAGTTCGGTGGATGGATTACTCTGCAGAACGGAGGAAGTACAGTACCGCGTGGGGATTTATAAAAATAAATGTAAGTTGGATGAAAAGGTTACTCCCCATTGTTGCAGGCACTGGTTCACCACACATTTGAGGAGGGCAGAGATGCAACAGGACTAATCAAGTGGCTGAGGGGCGATACCTTGAATCAGACTATGGATATTTACAACAGGATTGATGAAGGGGATGTGAAGGAGAGCTATTTGAGATGTGTGCCGAGGTTGATGACATCATTATGATTAATAATTAAAACATCCCTCCACCTCAATAATTATTACACAGAATAACATCAGACAAGTTACTATTATTTTCACTTTTTGAGGCTTTGTATGGTTTTCTATTTTCTCTAATAACATAGGGATATAAATACCGTATCTAACACTGAAAATCCCAATTAAAGCAAGGAGGATATTCATATTAAGATATAATTATCTTATTTTGAATATCTATTAATTAAGTACTGTTCGAGATGCTTTGGCGCCTCTTCAACCATTATATTTGTAATTTCTTCAATAAATTCTTCAAATTTCTCATTAACCTCTGTTGCAAATACTTTTCCTTTACCTCGGTCTCGGGTTAATAGCCCTACCCTCTCAAGATTATTTATTCTTTTCTCGGTGGGTCCTCTACTAAGTCCTATTTCATCAGCAATTTTATCGATTGTAAGTTCCTTCTCTAATAGTTCAAGAATTTGATAATTCGTATCATCACTCCATTCATGAAAAGTCTTAAGAGCTAACATCTTTAATATTTTTTTTAATTCTTTTTTCTTTATCATTTGTTTACACACACTCCATTTATTTGTTTCGATATATTCTACTCTATTTCACTAGCTGGCCTTGATGCAGAACTCTTAACTCGACATCTACAATGCCTCAATTTGGGAAAAATTTCACTCTTTGAAACAGTGACTTCCTATGGAGATTTGAGTTTTGCATCAAAGCCTACCATTAGTTTATCATTTACCAATGATTCCTTTTCATTATTTCTTACTAGTTCATGAGTTTCCCTCCAGAGGAGAATGATATACTCAGATTAAGATAAGTTGAATATCTTGAGTAATTCAACTATTCTTGTTCTGAAATATCTTTTTAAGGGCCTTGACCCATTTTTTCACCCACCCTTTCAGGCGGTTCCGAGTTCTCCTTGAGCGTATTGCTCTGGCTATCAGCCTTGCGACCTTTAGCCCAGTCACTATATCTTCTAGTTCCAGATCTTCCATTTGTATCCGTCCCTATTAATGGTCTACCTTTTAGGCCCGTATATGGGCCTTTCTGCCGTAAAATCCTGTTTTGTTGCTCCATCTGATTCCTCCCGTATTGCCCTTTATTGATGTGGATTCAAAAACCATTCTAGCAAGAGGGCAACTTGCTAGAATCCAAACAAATTCTAGAAATAATCGAACTCTGAAATATAAATTCACATACATAGGTGCACGTTTATTTCCCTTCCGAAGACGCTTAAACATCTTTATCAGCTCGGTATAGGTTATACATATCTCTTTTATTATTTATAAATAACTGCAATGTTCACATAATTGAATATCGCATATTCAGATAATTGAACAATATTAATCTCCCTAGAATTAGATACTTTCCAAGCAGTTCCATATCATGAAAAACCTTCCTTTTCACTATCTAGAGAGCACTTCCCAGGCACCGTTAACCTTCTGCATAAAGAAGGTTGACTTCTCCTTGTCGGTCTGCCACCTATCCGGGTGATACATCATGATGATTTGTTTCCAGATTTTCCCAATCTCGTTCTTGCTTGAGCTTGGACCAATACGTAAGAACGCTTTTCTTTGCTAGAGATATTAGGTCAAATCAGATGAATCCTAACCATAGGAAGAGTGGTTCTACGAAGAAGAAATAGTCGATGAAACAAGGCGAAATATACTTCGAGTTGTTAATAATATACTGGAAAGGTATAAATAAACCCAACTCTATTATACTGTCATTCCGCGGAATCCCGCCTGTCACCTCCTTACCAGGGAGGCCCACGGGCGGGTGATTTTGATATATAGGGGAGTTCGATATGAAGGAAGAACATGTCCAACTAGGGAAATTACCAAAAGAATTGGTAGATCAGTTTGATGAAATAAGAGGCGACGAACCAAGAATAGCTGTCCTGAGACAGTTAATGGAAGATTACGTATCAAGAAAATCGGGGAAAGTAAATGGACGAAGAATAAAAGATGAAGTAATGATTTCTGTAGAAAATTGGATGATAAACCAAGTTCAATTTGAAACATATGTAGATATTAGTATTACTCTGACAAACAAATCGAAGAAGGAAATATATCTTGATAGGATATTGTATGAACTGAATATACAAATCGATAACTGGTCCTTATGGTTAGGTGAAGCAGTTTATCTTAGGAAAGAAAAAATACTCCCAAACACTCCCCATACAGTGAAATTGGCATATCGTTTTTCCGATAGAATGTTCACAAAGATTAATCAGAAGATGAACGACGCAAATGCTATTATTTTTTACTTAAGAGGCGACTTGTATGGTGTCGGAGATTTCCCTCCATTTAATACAAGATTTGATGGTAGTATAAGAATAGCACAAAGCGATTGGAATATAGATTGGATTGAACGGCTTAAGAAACTTCGCGTATTTGATGAGGATATTCAAGAGAGTATGTAAATCTAACTGTGTGGTAGTGTAATCTCAACTGTGTAAATGGTCCTCTAGTATTTCGTTCTATACTCTCTTGATTGATTTACGCCGTGCAATGCGTATATCTCCAGCTATCGATTTAATTTTCTCAAGCACTTCATTAAAATCAGTAAAACTAAGATGATATCCTCCGGGGCAGGTTCTCTGAAACGAATTAAATATTTTATCAACTTTTTCTTTTGGAACAGCTATTGCGTGAATAAATCGTTTGATATCTCCTTGGGTTATATGACATCTTTCATGCTTCCAATCACCATTATCATTTGGAATTGCATATCCTTGTTGAAGCCAACATGTTTTATTTGGAAGTTCATTAATTATTAATACTACCTGATCTGCTGTTGCACCTGTTCCTTGAATTGGAATGTACTCCTTTTTTACAATCTCCTCTGAAGGTTGTGTAATTTCAAAAAAGACATAACTCTTTTTACTTGAGGGGGCCTTCTTAACATAGGTTGCATCTTTATTACTCTTTTTCAGAACATATTTGACCAGAACTTCAAATGCAAAAGCACTAGCGTTCTTCGATGCAATTTCTTGAAAACCCTTACCATCTGAATTTTTTTTATTATCAATCAAGTCAGATATTCCACGGATAATTAATGCTTCAACATGTGGATTTGCCTCCAAGGCAGTTAAAAATCCAGACCCTTCCATTTCTATCGCTAAGGCATCGTTATAATGTGATTTTATTAATTTTAAAGTTTCTGATTGTGAACTAGCAATTAATTTTTCTCCCGCTGCTATAGGACCAACATATACTTCTGGAGTACGATTCATGGATGAATTGTTAATCCTCTTACGCCAATCTGTTTTTCTTGCTTCTGCTCGTCCTCTTGTTAAAAGAGGATAACTAGATTTATGAACATTCGGGCGTGGCAGAAAGTGTGGTTCTTCCTTTCCCATTTCATAGCCATAGGTTTCCGTGACTACAACAACATCCCCTAATTCTACATCCTTTATCCCACCAGCAACTCCAACAAATAATACAATTTCAGGGCCATGATAACTAATCGCTCTCTCCGCTTCAAATGAAGAATTTTGATTTCCTTTCCCGATTTCTGCAATTAGTACATCCAGTATTGTATTATTAATTTGAAGTTCCCCTCTTTCATATATTGACCCTCTATATACTTTTTCATTTGTATTCTCAAGATGTTCCAAAACGGCTTGAAATTCAATAGACAATGCTGTTAATATCACTACTCGAATAGTTCTTGGAATTATTTCATCTCCATATGCTTTTCTTCTCTCAACAGAATCTCAAAGAACATCTTGTTTATAGATTTATCTATTGGTTTATTCCCTACTTATAACTGGATAGGTTTTCCTCCTTAAAAACCACTCCAATGGATAAGCAATCAGCAATCTCTGCTTCGCGAACTAAATCAAGTCTTTGCCGATCTAGGCTGAGCAAAGCATATCCCTCACATCACTCACAGTAGCAATGGTCATCACCTTACCATAGGAGTTCATAGGGCTTTAGATTTGGATCTTAAAGGATATATACTCAAATGATGATTAAGTCTTCATCATTTATCTTACCACTTAGCCATTATTATTCTAGTCCCAACCACATGTTTTATTCAATCAGCTATTTTAACAATACAGTTCCATTCTTTCATTACTACCACCCCCAACATCCTTAAACATCTTAATCCATCCCCCAATCCGATTCTATTTCCTAAAAAAGTGCGCTCACACGGAAAAAGAAATCAATATTTATATATCGGCAATCACGTTAAATGAAGTATATTCTCTAGGATCAAACGCATTATAATCGCTTTACCCATTATATGATAGAAGGAAATTCAAATGTCTATCCTAATACGAAACGCGCTTCATCAGGGCCGGGAAGGTGATATTTTTATCGAGGACGGCCGTATCCGTGAGATCGGATCGATCTCCGTGGAAGCAGACGAGGTAATAAACGCGGAGAACATGGCAGTGCTTCCGGGATTCATAAATACTCATACTCATGCCGCCATGACGCTCTTTCGGGGGTGGGGCGACGATATGGAGCTTATGGATTGGCTTAATAATCGAATCTGGCCTATGGAAGCGCACATAGATCCAAATCTGGTGTATTGGGGAACGAAACTTGCGTGTCTCGAAATGATACGAACGGGTACGACAACATTCATGGATATGTATTTTTATCCGGAGAGTGCCGCCAAGGCCGTTGATGAAATGGGAATCAGGGGCTTTATGAGTTCTGTTTTTCTAGATAAGATCACAGGACAAGGTACGGAGGCGTGTATAAGGACGGCAAAAAAGGAGATCAAAGCCCTTGAGCGGATCGGCCCAACAGTATATCCGGCTTTAGGCCCTCACGCAGTTTACAGCTGCTCGAAGGAGATACTGGAATGGAGTGCCGCATATTCCAGTGAAAAAAAAATCCCTGTGCATTTTCACCTGCTTGAAACAGAGGGGGAAAAGCGTGATTTCAGAAGGGAGAACGGAACCGAGATAACCGAGTTCCTAGAAAGGATAAATTTTCTTCAGCCCCGACTCGTGGCAGCACACTGCGTATGGTCAGACAACCGTGACATTGAGAGACTGTCAAAACACGCTGTGAACGTTTCATTTAATCCTGTTTCAAATATGAAACTGGCGGTAGGAAATGTAATGGATGTAGCCCTGATGGAAGAAAAGGGAATAAATATAAGTCTGGGGACTGACGGGCCGGCATCCAACAATACCCTGTCAATGCTAGATACCATGAAATTCGCAGGGTTATCCGTCAAAAGCCACTTCAATGATCCAACACTATGCAGGGCAGACTCCCTTTTGAAGAATGCAACAGCAAACGGCGCCAGAGCCCTTTCTCTGGATTCCGGCATCATTAAGGAAGGCAAACTTGCCGATATGTTACTTGTGGACCTGAAACATGAGTCCATGGTCCCCCGGAGGCATTCACTGCATTCGAAGATAGCCTACAGTGCCTCGCCGGAAGCTATAAGATACGTTATATCCAACGGGAAAACAGTCATGAGAGACCGACTGGTGAAAAACTCCAGGGAGATAATTGCGGGTTTCGAAAGTTCCCTGAATAAATGGTTCGAGAAATACGGAAACGATTGATCCGGTGGGAGGATTATGGAAACACTTGAGGGAAATATTGTAAACGTGATAACTGGAGAAGTATATCCCGGGAAGATCGGTTTTTCAGGCGAGATCATTGAGTTTGTGGAGAGAACCGGGTCCCCGGTACCCCTGAAGGCGGACAGCCGGGATTCATTGAATGGATATTATATAGTACCAGGTTTGGTAGATGGACACATCCATATCGAATCCTCAATGCTGACCCCATCAAGATTCGGCCAGATCGCGGTCACTCACGGGACCACCTCGGTGGTAAGTGACCCTCATGAGATCGCAAACGTCCTTGGTAATGAGGGAATTCGATTTATGATAGAGGATGCCAAGAGATCACCATAAATATTTATTATACCGTCCCCTCCTGCGTTCCTGCAACAGAGTTCGAGACATCCGGAGCATCTCTTGGTACGGAAGAAATTGTAAAATATATCGCGATGAAGGATTTCGTTGCTCTGGGCGAGATGATGAATTTTCCAGGTGTGTTATCAGGTCACCCGGAAGTTCTCGCAAAGATAGAAGCCGCAAAAAAGGCTGGTAAACCCGTAGACGGCCACGCACCAATGCTTTCAGGGAAGGAATTAAGCAAATATATACGACCCGGAATAAGCACGGACCATGAGTGTTCATCGGTGGAAGAAGCGCTGGAGAAGATCCGGTTGGGAATGAAGATACAAGTAAGACAGGGATCGGCTGCAAGGAACCTGGAAAATCTACTTCAGATTTATTCATTTCATGGAACCATGACCATCTCCGACGATAGACACCCCGGTGAAATGCTTGAAGGCCACATGAATTCACACCTGAAATTATTGAGATCGAAAGGCGTTCCTCTCGTTGATGCTTTGAGAAGTATGACCATAAACCCGTGCGCGCATTACGGGATAAATTCGGGTTCGCTGGTCCCGGGGAAACAGGCCGATATCGTCGTCATGGGGGACCTTAAAAATTTCAAGGTACTGACCACTTATGTAAGGGGTATGAAGATATACGACGGGCAGACCCTTCCGCCTGTGGAACCCGAAAAAATAAAATATAAACCGACATTGCGTTCAATGGATGCCAGTGAATTGATGATTCCGGTCGGCGAGGACGGGACGTACCGTGTAAACGCTATTGAAGTAAAGGACGGGACCATCGAAACAGGAAAGGACGAGGGGACTGTGGAAGGCCGGAATGGTTATCTACTACCCAATCCGGACCATGATGTACTGCCACTGGTGGTAATAGACAGGCATGAAGGAAGACATGTAGGAAAAGGATTCGTTAGGGGGTTTGGGATCCGAAACGGTGCACTGGCGAGCTCCATCGCCCACGACAGCCACAATATCATATGCGTCGGGAGTGACCATGAACAGATGCTTAGAGCTGTTAACAGGTTATCCGATACCGGAGGAATATGTGCCTTATCCGGTCCCGTCCAGGCTTTTCTACCATTGCCCATAGCGGGGTTGATGTCACCCCGATCCTGTGATAAGGTGGCAGGAGATCTTAAATGGATAAAAGACATTGTAAGGCTTACCGGCTGTACTCTCAGCTCCCCTGTTATAACGTTGAGTTTTCTTTCTCTCCTGGTGGTTCCAAGCTTGAAATTATCCGACCGGGGTTTATTCGACAGTGAGAAATTCCTATTTGTAGATGCGATAATAGAAAAAAAATAGTAACCTTTGTTCGTGTTATGTGAAAATCAAAGATTCAATGCAAATATTTGGAGGAGTTGTTAAACCGAACAAAACCGGTAAACCAAAAAGTTTTTATTATTAGAATGTATTATCAGCGCCGGATGATAAAAACAGAAGACGCTTTTGGAAAGACAATGGAAACTATTATTTGGCTATGTAAAAAGCAAAATACCGATAAGAATAATCACGGTAGTTGGTCAATGGAATCAGATTTACGTAAATTATTCATAACTACTAATCAAGTTGCTTGTACATTAATTGATCTTCAAATATCAATAAACGATGAATCAATAATATTTGCTACAAGGTGGGTAGAAAAGCAACTACAAAATGATTTAATTCCTATTCAAGACAGAGCAAATGCTTTAGAATTATTTTCATTGATTAAACAAAAG
>CAYFHS010000055.1:0-11600 GCA_964342815.1 uncultured archaeon
CCATCACTTGGAACCATCACTTGGAACCATCACTTGGAACCATCACTTGGAACCATCACTTGGAACCACACCTCACGTAAAAAAGTTCACACCCATACCCACTACTTTGGAATATCTAACGTCATTGATCTTATCAGCAAATCTCTTCTCCGAGATCAGATACTTGGCCTTGCTTCGACAATCCTCGTGGAGGATCCCGACATGTCCTAATTTGTCTCGCTTGAAAATACACAAACCGTCGATGATTGCCCGGTACTGTCCAGATTTGTCTGAGTTGTGGTAGTTTTCACAGCATCGAGTCTTTTTCCCTCCAACCGTCTTGCGGGAATGGTGCCAATTCATGCATTTCATGCATTTGGGTTGGTTCATGGCAAGTTTATATCCCTTGGATTTGAGCTCGGGGCGCTCAAAAATGTTGTTCCAGCACTGCCTCTTGATATCCTTGGGTTGCATGTGCTCTGTGAATTTAGCGTGATAGCTGAAAATGGTGTCCAAGGTCTCGCTTGTGGTGTAATAACTCTGGTTAAAGGTAAACTCGAACGTATCATTGCCGTTAAGTATCATTTTCCCGCCAGGCATGCGTTCCCAGACATCCTCATTATCTTGAATCTTAAGAATGGGAGGTAATGGCATGGACATCAGTCCAATCTTTTTCACACTCAAGTACCGACGAACTCGATAGTACCACTTGAGACATTCTAGCTCGTACGTCGCACACTCGGGTCCAAGGTAGTCCCACGCGTTTGGGTCACAGCAGTCCAAGGGTTTTGTAAATTTAAAGGTTGAGTACTGCTTTCGTCGACTCACATCTCCAATCCCCCCATCCGCTGCATCACTCGTCTTGCTGTTACAAACCACGACCATGGGACTGGTGTTGTTGAACTTGGCGTTCCGACTTTGCTGCTTCTGATTCGTTTGCATCTGATTCCCGGTGACTAACTTTTTAAAGTTGGCCACCCCGATGTTGTCAATGAAACTGGATGGAGCATCTTCGCAGAAAATGATGCCGTCGTGCTTGGACAACGACTCCCAGGCAAAGGTGTAACTCTCCCGGGCGTTATCCAGGGCATGGCGGTCATCAAATTTGTAGAAATATTTCACCGTCATCCGAATATACATTGACTTCCCAGAGCCTGGAGCTCCATCCAGAAACATTGCCAGCTCCCAGTTGTCCTCCTGAATGGCAAAGTGGAGTCGACCTGTACAGGCCATGAGTAGCTCCTGGGTGCTAAAGGGGCAGTGTGGAGCGATTATCCATTCGGGATCGTAGGGCACGGCACCAAGGAGGTCCGATTTTTCGTCATCCTCATCAAGCAACTGCTTGGCCTCGTGTTTCCCCAGCTGCTTCTCCAGACCAAGACCTTTGGCATTCTCCTCCGTGACTTTGATCTTTCGATCCGAGGGGAAGTGGAAAACCAGAAATTTCGGAATGTGCTTTAATGATTGGTACACAATATGTTCATACTTGCAGTCACGCCAAAAGAGGCAGTAGGTGTAGCTGTCAATTGGTGGGGCCTCCCCCACATGGAATTGCAAGATGGGTTCATTTGGTGTATTTGATTCAGCACCATAAAAAACGGGTGTCTTAATGTCCAGGTAACCGTCTTGATATAAGATAAAGTTACGCGACGTGTGTTTGAAGAGGGGAAACAAGTCAAAGGCCTTGTTGTCCAGATGTTTGACAATCTTCTCATCCACACCAGGTGCTGATCCTTGGGCCAAGGATGCAATCGCCAAGGTCACAAACTCTTCTATTTTCATGCAGGGAACCATTGCCCCTGGCACACGTTCATGGAGGCGATAGACAAACCCTCGGCCCTTGATACGTCGGTAGCCACGAAAGTAGGCACACCGCAGAACATGGCTGAGGCAGCTCCGATAGGCGGCATCGCCAGTAGGATTTCGAAGCGTTTTTGTGCAGAGAATGAATGGAAAGGAGTCGCGGTTAGCACCGACGGTAAGATCAGCCTTGGTCTGAAACTGCAAGTACTCATTTTGGTCATCCACATCTAATGACATTGCTGATGATTCCTCCAGGGCTTCCATTGATACATCCATTGATGCCTGCACCTCCAGGGCTTCCATTGATACATCCATTAACATTGGCTTACTCGGATGGTCCTCCAATAAAACCTGATCCTCCAATATAGCGGTCTGAATTCCGTTCATATCTGTTATTACGTCCAAGGCAAGATACTGAAGTACTTCCTTGGGCAACATCGCGGTTAAGAGATCACGGAGTTGTCGTCTGAGCCCACCTGATTTACAATCCAGTACAACGTCCATAAGTGAAATGACTTGTTCGGCAAATTCGGATTCCATCGGTAGGTACTGAAGCTGATTGAATAGAGCATAACGAATCGGGGTTTCCTTGATGTCAAGGACGTCCGGACCCGACCCGAATATGTTTTCGCGGGTGGACTCGGATTTTTCCTCATCACACTTGGATTTTTCCACATCATATTCAACATCAAACTCTACAAATCGCCGCTGAACGGCAGGTACGAGACCAATCCGGAGCTTGGCTAGGGTGAAGGGATCTTTGTTGATGTAGTTACGCAAAAGTTCCAAGGGGGAAACTTTTCTTCCTTTGTGTGCTCTTAACAAGTCCGTCATCACCTTGGTGGCTTGGCTGATGATGTCTTGCAGATCTGTGGCCATTAGGTCATTAATATCGGAATTTGATTTGAGGTCATTAATATCGGAATTTGATTTGAGGTCGTCGATGATGGAATTGATGGAATATGGCTCGTGGTCTAAACAACGACGTTTTTTGTCTCGTTCCCCCATATTTTCGACCACATGTTCCACGACATCTTCGCTCCTGTGCCTTTTCAAGAAACGAGTGAACTTGGCTTGCTGCCTACGTTTCCAATTATCGTACTTGGCTCCATCACCCAGCCAGATGTCTTTCAAGTGCCAAAAGGCATTCCATTTAGCTTCCTTTGGAATTACATCAACGAGAAAGTCGTGAGAGTTGTACTCCCACAGAGCTAGCAAGTCAAAATACAGTTGAATAAGCCTGACATCCTCGGCTCTACATAACGCTCCATACAACGAATTGTACATGCTCTGGATGCAATATTCACGATTGGGGCAGAGGGGCATGTTAGAAATCAGCTCCTTGATTTCCATGACTTTTATAAACACCTCGCAGGTATCACCCGTCATGTTGAACCAATCACGGTCATCTCTCCTTTCAATAATTTCCATGAAGGATATTTCCGTGTTATCATCAGTTGTATTGCCAGTACAAAACCAGCTGGTGTCTGGGTCCATCAGGGCGGTTTCAAGGTTCAGTGGTGCACCACCATTAACACTTTTAGGAGCACGAATGGCTTCCGCCAACACCTTGGCCGCCAAGATTTGTATGGCTTGGTCGTGTTCGATACCCAACCATCTCCAGAACTTGTCGGCCTGAATTTGTCTACCATCGACCACATACATGTAGTCCTTGTCCGGAGTGAAGGAATAGTTGATTCCTTCTTCTTTAAAAACAATGTCATTATGAATCATGGCCACGAGATTAAAAATTTCATCGCCGTACAAGGTTTTCTTAGCTTTTGAGTTTTGATCAAAGTAATTAAACCAAGTATCCGTCGTATGAATAGCGTTGAAAATATAACCTGGGTATGGTAGGTCGACCCTATGGTCCACTGGAATGGATGGGAGAGAGCCGGAAAGATAATCACATGCTCGCTTTAGCTCATCATGGGTAATATCCCCCAAGTCATCTTCAACTCCCTCCTCCTTATCCAACAGGGTTTTGACAGCCTCGTAGATCTCTTGATAGTCCTTAATTTCTTTCTTGATGAGACATGGTTTATCCTCCACCATCAAACGTTTTTGCAAGGTGGTAATTAAACTCAGAACGTAGCATTTCATGCCTTTCTCATGATCTAGATTCAACCAGCTTCAGACTTGCTTGGTGGGTATAGGCTCCGAAAATTCCTTCTTGGGTTGTAAAAGGCCGTCTTTATCTGGTGTGATTGAGAAGGAGCCTGAATGATTCGCTTTGCCTGGAAGACCGCAAGTTGATAGAGCTTCTCCTTGGGGACGTCTCCTCTCCAGAACAAGTGTTTCTTGTAACTCCGCACACAGTCGCGGAATATCGAGGATTTCGATAACTCAGTCCTCTCAGGCAAGATGACGGGGGAATTCGCTTGGGGTGGGGTAATCTCCGTGCTCCAACGACGTTGAGCCTCGGCCAGGTCGATTTCCAAGGTCGTACCCCATTCACCCCAATAGTCATACATCAAGTTGGAGATGTATTCGATGTCGGACTTGGAGTTGAGAAACTTGAGATGAGCGGTGATTGACATTTTGGATTTCTAATTTTATTATACCATGATTCCTAAATTATTTAGGAATGGGTTCAATTAATCAATTTTTTTACGCACTTGGGATCCCTAATATGCAACAATAATACAACGTCCAATTTCCAAAACACGGGTCCCAAACGTATCCAAACTCAATGAGTCCCTGCCAGAGCAGGCACAAAACCTGTTCCAAGTACAAGCATTCACTTGGGGTTTTATAGTCGGAAGTTTGCAAAGTTCCGAGTGGCTCCGGTCGAGCCATACGGAGTTTCTGACAGGTCCCTACACAAACTGAAGGTGTTAAAATAGTTCGTTGTATTTTATTTAATATTATTAATGATCAATCCTTGTGTCAGTAGCCGCAACTAGCTGAAGGTAAGACTGATAGACTGAACAAAAGAGTGGTTGTATCCCATTGATAGGACATTTGTTTCTTCATCTTCAAAACGCTCTCGCTCTGTTGAGAAAATAAGATGAAATGCACACACAACAGTAACAATACACGCATACCTGATGGTGACTCCACTCAGGACGCGGCACAGAGGTATCCAGTCCATTTACTTTGCTTCTCCCTCTCTTTACTGCACGTTCACGAGATGTCACGAGATGCTCCACAGTAGCAAGCCTTCCACTCACACAGTGGCACTTGGAGAATGAACGCCACAGCACTCTGCTAGCTACTAAACTCTCTGCTAGCTACTAAACTCTCCAACAGGTACCGGTTACCTTCTGTGCTACTCTGTAACCTTCCACACATACCATTGCTAGGTGAATTGTCGACAACCATTTCGAACACACATACAAGATGAACAGCTCCAACGCAAAAAATCAAACACATCTGAAGGTGGTTGCACAGTTGAACTAGATTTGAAATCCCACAACCTGTGCATTCTCTAAGACGAACGCCGGGGACACAGGATAACGACACGCAAGCTAAGGCAATCTCACCAATAAAGAGAGGAATGGTAGGAAGCTAGCTATGACTCGGAGAAGGACCAAGTCTAAAGGATTGTCCCGAAAGGAAATCACGGCTTAGAAAGTCACGACACCCGATCGTACTGTATACCAAGCTTCTTCCAGAACCCTTCCGATCCTTCCGCTATATTCCCAACACTGTTGATATTGAGGTACCGTACAAGCTTCGCCGCAATTCCGCACCCGCGAGCCCGTTCGTGGGTCCAAAGAATGGTGATATCATGGTTCTCTGGGTCATACACCATGAAGGTTGGCAACAAGCACCTAGTCAAGCACACATCACCTCTCATACTCTTCACAAACACTTTGTCCCTGTGCCCCTTTCGTAGAGAGCAGAATTGATGGTAAAACTCGTCGTCTTCCAACGAGAATCGGACGCTGTAGAGATTCCCCTCACGATAGGCTGCTGCAATGCAGTCCAGATCGGTGTAGAAGGGGTCTCTGCTGTGAACAAGCTCGTGGTAGATTGCGGCAAAGTCCTTTCCAGAAGTGATATTGAACACCTCGCCCTTCTCTTCCACTAGCGTTTTGAATTCACCTGGAGCAAACAATTCCTCCTCCTCCTCCTCCTCCTCCTCCTTGTTCCTCACGGTAGCCCCACGTATTATCACGTTGGGGCACAACGAACATTTCCGGCTGGCGTCATCCAGGGTTCTGGCTCGTTTGGGAGCGGACTCCGCCATTGTAACTGCAAAGGGAGGAAGAACGCATTGGTTGGATAGAAACATGACGAGGGGGAATAAGCCAGACGGAGACGAAAACGTCGTGTGAAATAGCCACGAAAAAGGAGTCACATGAAGGGAAGTGGACGGATTTACACAAATACGAATACACACAATGTCGTTCATTGTGAGTCATGTAAGATAAAAACCAGCGCATGAAAGGCACCGCAACCCAACAGAGACGTGTAACACATACCCACACGTGTAACACATATGCACCCACACACACATATAATATACACACACATATGCCACATATGCACACACATGCACACATAATATGCACACATAATAATTATGAACACACACATGCACACACATACACACACCTTAAACACAGTTACAGTCCAGCCTGGGGCGTGCTTGAGAACGCTCGTGTCGCCTTTCAGCGGGTTTGCTGTCCAATCCACGCAACACTGTTCGCAACGTCACAAAGCAGAACACTCACATGAGGGGAGGGGCTAGAGAAAGGAGGAGATGCGCGCAGAAGAAACAGCGCATATGTGAGCAGAGGAAGTAATTGTGATAGCACAGCCGCGAGTGAGTGACCGTTACCCACACCAACCGGTTACACACTGACCGATAATATTATATCCTGATGTCGATGCTTTTCAGGGAGCGCTGAGGAGCGAAGTCACACAACTCACCTTCGTAGTGAGGCACATCCACAGCTGGGGTCACGCAACCTTCCACACTCCAGTGCTCGTGTAGAACGGCCACTTCGGAAGACTTACTGGAAGTACTCGTAGTAACCTTACTCGTACTCGTAACCGGTTAGTAACTTAGTACGGAAAATGCGGTGTAAAAACCGTCAAGCCACCGTCACAAAACAAAGGAAAGGTTTTGCAGCACCATCATTGCCCCCGCTGCACCCTTACAAGGCCAGGGAACGACCACGGACAGGGCTGAGGCACAGCTGCTGGACCTGCTGGTGCTCTTCTGTGTGCTGCCCCACTCCTCCCCGTTGAATGGTATGGCCTTGTGTTTGCTGCGTCCCGTGGTTTCTTATTATTCATCTTTCGCGACTGGTAAATCTTACCTCGCTTCCATACATCGTACTTGGTACGGGGTAGTCGAAGTACGTGTACTTCCAAGTAGTGTGAGCATCGCAGTTGGAACATTAATGAAGACTGAGTGTAGAATTCTACAAAGTATGTTGCCCGCCTTGCTTGTTTTGTTGTATCGCAAGTATGTTACATTATGGCCTTTTTGTGCGGTGCTTTACTGAACGAATGATGAACTCGTATGTATGTACTTGTGACACTCGGGATTTCACACACGCGCGTGTGTTGTTGTCCACCCAATGAACGGGGTCATGCTGTTTGTGCCCTGTTTTTCACTCCCCCCTCAACCGTTTCCCGCTGTGTGCATGCATTGTTTTCACACAGCACTGATACTGGAATTATCTGGTGCCAGGCATGATATATGTGAAAGGGCTCGACTTGGTGTGTCCTTCCGTTTTGTTGTGGCACTGGTTGGCATCCGTGGAAGTATATTAATCTAATTATTCTGCGGCACCATAACCGCACAAGTCACAAAAGTAAGTAACACCAAGGTGTGTTGGGCCCCTGCCTGCCCCAATGGGCAATGGGCCCCGCCACAAAGGGAATGCCCCACTGCAAAGTGTGTCTCCCGTCCGATGTCGTGATGAGTCGATGACCCCTGTGCTTGTTGATGCGCTTCTTACGCTCGTGGAATCTACACAACTTGTTTAACCAACACGCGTTGTGTCTTATTCTTAGTCTTCTTATCCTCTGGCTGCACTCCGCAGGTGACGAACAAACGCAGGGATTGCGTTATCAACATGGCGTTTGGTGAAGAGGTGGTAGCGAAGTGGAAGAGGGAAGGAAGGACGGAGATCGACATGCGCCACAAGCGACGCAGTGCTCTGCCGGGGAGCATTGGTTGCCTGGTGAATCTAATAACCCTCAAGTTGAGCTACAACCGACTCGAGAGACTCCCCCGAGAGAATCGGGAATCTGATCAACCTGACAACCCTCCACGCCAGTCACAACCGACTCCATGCACTGCCCAAGGGTATCGGCAATCTGGTCAACCTAGAGGATCTTACGTTAAACAACAACCAACTCAATGAACTGCCAAAGAACATCGGGAATCTGACAAGCCTGACAATTCTCATGTTACACTACAACCAACTCAAGGAACTCCCTGAGAGCATCGGGAATCTGATCAACCTGACAACCCTCAACGTCAGCCACAACCGACTCAATGAACTCCCCGAGAGCATCGGCAGTTTAACAAACCTGACGGAGCTCGCACTATTTCAAAGCCAACCCGATGAACCATCTGCCAACAACAACAGTTTCGTGGTCAATGTTAGGGATCTCTATTTGTTTCGTACCCCGTTTACTTCCCTGCCGGCAACCATCCGTTTGCTGCCAATAAGAACACTCCCGCGCAACATCTTTATCCCACCCCTCTACTGGCATCCCAAATACCACCTGCGCTTCCCACGACACTTCCGACGGATGGTGTTCGCCTTTATGGTCTGCAACCGGCGAGAGTTGTTGTCGTATCTTCCGATGGAAATGATGTGGTGTATTCCTGGAATTCCTGGACTATCAGACCCTCCAGGCTTTGGAGTAACACATGGATGTGTGCACGAAAGGTTTGAACGTAGCGGAACTCCAAGTGTGTCTTAGAAATTCTATTAGCTCAGCGTAACATATCAAGTGTTGTTCATTTCTTAAAGTTTACTCTCCTGTGGTATGGAATTCCTGTAACCTTTAACTCCCCTTCATGGGAAGCAACTTAGGTCTAGATTTGGAAGTTCTACATCCTCCCAGTGCAACAAATATGCTTGTGGGGAACGAGATGCATCGGACGCTGGGAAGCTCTTCCGTAAGAAATGCGTGGAAGTGTAGAATCTACAAGCCAGACAACAAGCTGTTTCATTTCTGTTTCATGTGTTCATGTGTATGATTGTATTCACGTGCACTTGACATGCGCGCGAAGTGCCCGATAAATACACAGCGGGATTTGATGTTTTCTTTCCACCAAGAACGTGGTGAAGTGCACAGCAATTAGAATTCTACGGAAGTACTGCAACAAGAAATAGTTGCTGAATTCTACAGCGCTACCTCCACAACTCTCCACAGCAGAACAAATCGCCGACGGTAGGATCGAGAGCACATCACAATTAGAACATGGGAACACCTACCAGAGACATCTCAAAACCTAGCCACCAGTAGTCACAGACATCTTCCCAGCAACATGAGAGCAAACAACACATGAGAGCAAACAACACGAGATAGCAAAACACAAGAGAGCAAACAACACATGAGAGAAAGCGCAGGACCAAAACGATAACACGTATAACTCTACATCGACTCCTTCTGTCCTTCCTCCAGTCCTACAGCCCCAGAGGTACCCCCCAGACTGCACAGTTGAGAGGTACGGCACAGTTGAGAGGTACGGCAAAGTTGAGAGGTACATCCCAGACTGCATCGAGCGAGTTACGGAAGTACCTGTCAGGCACAAGAATAAGGATTCCGAGGTCATATTCGCAACTATGAGGGGATTCCATGGGGCACATAGTGCTGATGATTGAATGGGGGAACCTCCCTTAACGTGCACTCGACACCTACAACGCACATCTGTTCACGAAGAGCACATCAAGAGCACATCAAGGAGCACATCAAGAGCACAACAAGAGCACATCAAGAGCACATCAAGGAGCACATCAAGAGCACATCTGTACATCAAGAGCACATCAAGAGCACATCAGCACATGAAGGGCACATCAAGAGCGCATCTGTTCACGAAGAGCACATCAAGAGCATAACGCACCCGTTGTCGGTTGCACCACACATGCCATCAAGTGCCCCAGCGCATAATTATGCAAGACGAGCCGTGACACTGAGGTCGGACAACAGGGAATGTGATTAATCCAAGACAATGCCAAAAGGCACACCTTCTGGGGAACATACTCATGTACGAAGCACTTACCATTATATCGTCGACATCACAGCTTCCACTGCACATACTTCGTAGACCCGCTCCAAGACGCCATGGCTGCAGTAGGAGGGCACACGAGCCTCGGCAGGGACGGTGTAGGTTTGACTTCTTCCTCCACTTAGCGCCAGGGGGTATGTCGTAATCACTCGTGTTCCGATATGCAACTCGGCTTCCAGCTTGCGCAGTATTCGGCTTGTCAACGAACCTTCCCCTCGCCCAAACACCACGTTGTTGATGTCGAAAATATAATGACCGTGAAAGGCCTCAAGTCCAGGTCCAGCCCACCCCCGTGCTGAAGGTGCAAGGGGGCAGCTTGTATCTGCCTTCTCCCGCAAACGTACTTGTAACTGCCCATCAGGTGCATGTGCGTCCAAGCACAATCTCCACCCCTGCCACACTGTGGAAGGTTGGGCAGCAGAACGCAAGCTGCAAGCAGAGACGACCCACGCCACAGCCAAAGTCCAGGAAGCGACCCGGTGGTGCTGTTACGGATGACATGGATAACAACAAATCCCGCGCCAACCAATGGGCAAAGGCGTCGGACACCTCTCCGTACTCCAGTCCCTGGTAGGGAGGTACTTGCCAGACCTGCACGTCACCATACAGGTCCTGTCCACACCTCCGCAGCAAGTCATTGACCATCCCCTCAAGCTCGTCCAGTGGCAAGGGAGTGCGCGTGCACAACTGACGGCACACCCTATTAGTCCCTTGCATCCTGCCCTTCGTCCTCCGCCCGATACGCACCTTCTTGGGTGCCATTGCACGCCGAAGGATGTCAGCTGTGCTCCAACACCATTGAGTACCTCACTCCTACCCTCATGTTGTTGGCCATTCACCGCTACTGGAAGTGCAGAGCACCACTCAGGCCTGGGTGAGTAACTGCCCGTGTACGTGCTCCTTGCAAATGTGGGAGTCGGGATCGCCGTGCAAAATTCGTGGAGTCGGGATGGAGTCGTTTGGAGTCCGATGGAGTCGACTCCAGGGTTGACGCAGAAGGGACGGAACTCACCGAAGGGGAGGACCGAGCATGGAATCGATGGAGGTGGATGGTACTGGCAGTTCTGCTGCTGAGGGGCCTCCAGGTAAGGAATTGTGAAAGGTCAAAGGTGTAAGCCAGTCGTTAACAACACCTCCGACTCATTTACATTCCATCTACAGGATGCATCTGCACAGGCCCTCCTGCCTGCATCTCCAAGCAGTGCCTTGCAAGCGCGACACAATCCCGGTGCGGCCGCACACCAAGGAAGAGCGGTCGGTCCATGTGTGGGCCCTGTTGCAACGGCCATGCCAGGGATCACAAGAGAGCGAAGGCGACAAAAAAAGCTGCAGTGGAGGAAGAGGGCCACATGAGCTCATAGACATCAACGCATGATGGGAAGCGGAAGAGAATCTCATCGACAACTTCAACCACCACTTCAACCACCACTGCCCCATCGACAACAACCACCACAACTCCCACAAGCCCCCCACCCAAGAGAACAAGGCTGGACTTGGAACCTCCTGATGAGTTTACCCTCCCCCACAGCTGGGCAGAGAGCGCAGAGAAGTGTCGGCGAGCATGCCTTCCAATTCGGTTGGTGTCTGGTCGGGGCGAAGGACGCCGTCC
>CAYFHS010000056.1:0-11295 GCA_964342815.1 uncultured archaeon
GAACAAAGTGACTGTCTTCTTGGTAAAGTTGAGCCAGAATGGGTCGGCTTTACACAACAACGTGAAGATGAATTGTGTTTGAGTCGTGTAAAGGGACACAGAAAAGATCCATGAATCCCTTCAAACGCCGCTGGGACCTTTCGTTCAGCTCCCGACCACCTCTGGGATAGCCCAACCGGAGGAACGGAAAATGCTCCTTGAGAATGCAAGCGGGTCGCCTCCTCCGTCTGTTTGAAGTTGACCAGATGGACTTCCATTCACCTGAACTCCACAAAGCCAAAGGAAGCACGGTTCCGTACAATATACCATGGACTGGGTCACATGCCGCTTGGTCATCTTGACCTTGTGACTTTGTTCGAGTAACGAGTTCGGTCAACAATAGCAGATAGTTTAGTATCTATTGCATATTAAACTTTAAATATGAATAGGTTTTATTCATCAAAATTATGGTTCAATTGAAATTCTCCGGTCTTATACCAGATTACGGAGATCCTACCGATCCAACCATTCGTGCAAAATACGTGTATTTAGAGGTTGGAATAAGCATTATCGGCAATTTGATACTATTTATACTCAAGCTTTCCTTGGGGATATTTATCAACAGTATTGCTCTTATTGCTGACTCGATCCATACACTCTCTGACGTCGGGACTTCGATTTTGATTATCTTTGGTTTTTCAATGGCGAAGAAACCCGCAGATAAAAAACATCCTTATGGTCACGGTAGAATGGAACACATAGCCACATTGGTTATGACCATACTCTTATTCCTTGCAGGAATTACTTTTATTTGGCAGTCAATGAGCAGATTCACAGATTTAATTACGCTGCTTCACGGCGAATACGCAATAATGATCGGAATAATAATAATCGTAACCGCCATCGGTAAAGAAATTATGGCCCAGTATTCAATGGCCCTTGCTAAATTGATAAAAAGCGATGTTTTAGTGGCGGATGCGTGGCATCACCGATCCGATGCATTGGCATCCATTGCAGTAGGGTTGAGCATTATCGGATCAAACATGGGAATACTCTGGCTCGATCCGTTGTTTGGCGTTATTATTTCAATTATAATCATTTATGTCGGATATAAAATATTCAAGAAAACCTCCAATATCTTGATTGGCACGGCACCTGAATTGGAATTGATCGAACAGATCCGCCAGATGGTCATGCAGATCGAAGGGGGAAAGGATATTGAGAATATCAATGTTCACGATTACGGAACCACAAAGATAGTCTCACTTCATCTTTGTGTAGATGGGGAATTTACTGTTGAAGAGTCCTGCAGGATTGCTGATAAAATAGAAGATCATATAAAGAAAGAATTAGGATTCCTAACGAATATACGAATTCAGCCAAAAAAAGAGGGGTCGGATCATTGTTCCTTAGATGGCAAAGATATAATCCTGAATACTATCGAAAAAGGCTTGCCAGTAAGCCTACCTGAACATGACAAGGCAATAATTAAAATATATATGGACCTGTTCGATATAGATCGGGTCCGTGCCGAAAATATCTATAATGTGGGTTACAAACAGCTGAAAGATATGAATGATGCAATTCTCGAAGAACTATTATGTATAGATAGAATAAATCCGACAATAGCAAAAAGGATTATCAATAAATTAAAAGAATAGTGAAGAATAAACTGCTTTGGACCTTATCTGCAACGTTTTACCGAACTATCCATCTTGCAATATATTCTTTTTCGGGTTAGAATTGAAGCTTCTTTACTTTGCCACTTCATTGTACAATAATAATGTTCCGATAAACCAAATTTCCTCGTTGCTATAGCTCAGGATATGGTCGACATGATATGGAAGTTCAGCCTTTATGGATTTCTGAAAAACCTCAGGTTCTTCGAGCCATTCCTTTATCTGTTCTTTCTTTCAAGGGGCGTCAGCTTCTTCCATATTGGAATACTGATTGGCATAAGGGAGCTTTCCCAGATCGTCAGCGAAGTTCCCACCGGAGTACTTGCGGACCTTATCGGGCGGCGGAGGACCATGGTATTCTGCTTTGGCTCCTACCTGGTGAGCTTTGTCGTTTTCTTTTTTGGACGGAATTTATGGGTATTTGTTCCTGCGTTCATTCTGTTCGGCATGGGTGAAGCCCTTCGAACCGGCACCCACAAGGCGATAATCCTCGACTACCTTGACAAGCACGATTTGTCACATGAGAAGACCAAGTATTACGGTTTGACCCGTTCCTGGTCCCTTATTGGCTCCGGTCTTTGCGCTCTGCTGGCTGCGGTCCTTGTATTCGTCACCAACTCCTATGAATATGTTTTCATCGCCTCCACGGTACCATACATTATAGCCCTGTTTCTCATGCTCAGCTACCCAAAATATCTCGATGGGAAAATAGAAAAAGGATCCTACCGGAATTTCTTAAAAGAAGTTTGGCAGCATATTCACGGTATCGTCCATTCCTTTAAGCACACACATGAACTTCTAAAGTCCCTGGGAAACTCTGCCTTCTTTGACGCTACCTTCAAAATTAGTAAAGACTATATCCAACCAATACTTCAGACATATGTAATTCTTGCCGGAGGCCTCTTTACAGGTATTCTTGCCATGAGTGAAAAACAGGAAATCGCGATTTTGATGGGTTTTTCTTTCTTTATTATATTCATGGTCGCTTCGTTTTCCTCACGTAATGCGCACAAAATAGAAAAAGCACTGAGGAGACCAAGTAAATCTCTCAATCTAATCTACGTAGTGTTCATGCTTCTGCTAATTGAGGTGGCCCTACTGCGAAGGGCAGAACTATTCTTTCCTATAATCGTAGTTTTCCTTTTCATGTATGTACTGGTCAACATTCGGCGGCCAGTGATAATTGGATGTATTGGGGATCGGATGGAAAAGGACCATAGGGCATCAGTACTTTCTATTGAAACACAGCTAAAATCGATATTTGCAATGATCCTTGCGCCTATTTTCGGACTTCTCGCCGATGGGCTGGGGATACAATGGGTTTTCTTTGGTGCAGCTGCCCTGATGCTGGTGTTAATGCCATTATTGATGCTCAAAGAGCGAGGGGAAATCGGTACGGTGTTTAAGCACTTTTAACCGTTTTTTAACCAAAAGAGTGAAGCTCCGGATACAGTACTCACCGGCCTACAGAATTATTCCGCCCGACATCATCCAGAATAAAATTAGTCTGACCTTAAGCCGGTTCCAGGTAGTCGTACTCTACACTAAGAGAGTAATCGTTTCCCGTGTCCCAGTAACCGATGAAAGGGCCAATGAAAGGGAATTCGTCATACGTACCGCATTTGATGCAAGCTACGGTAACAGATACTGTATCACCTAGACCTGCATTTTCGTCCGATGTCTCGTTTGCTTCCAATTCGAGCTTGATATTTCCAGAATCGCTTTCTTCACTGACTGAACTCCCGCCGCCGGATATGCTGAGTGAAAAGATGTCCTTGATATCATCACTATCCGAACCCGAATGATCGTCGGTCCAGGTCAAGGTGGCAACAAGCCTTACTATGATGGAGCCATTCACAGAATAATCGTACGTAATCTCTGTCTCGGATGCCCCATCCCATTCGGGATTATCGAGATGGCCCGATTCTTGGGCGCTATCCGATAAAAGTGAATATTCTTCACCTTTTGGCGGAGGATCGTCAGTACAGCCCATTAACCCGACCGATATGAAGATCATACTAAATATCATAAATGTGAACATTTTCCCTTTCATCTTATCACTTTTTTTATATTATCAATGAAGGATTATCTTTTTTCTTTACTTTATACTTTGTGTTAAAACAGATTGCTTTTGAGGACGCGCACGATCATATGCGAATTAATATCAACATCAAATTGTCCATTCACCGGGTGCGGGAAACATAAGCCTTTTGCACCATTGATACAAATTGAACGCTGGCACATACGGGCATTGTTCGATAATTTCTATATACCTGGTCCGGCATTTTGGTCCTTCGATATTATGGGGAACCGATTATTCGACATGGAAGCGGAGCCGCTGCCCGGCACGGAACTCCGGGAGCGGGGCCACAGGCTTCGCAATGCAATGGAAAAAAAGAATATTGACGGCGCCCTCTTATGCGGCCTGGCCAATAAATTTTATTTCGGCGGGATCGTCCAGCAGGGCATGATATACATCGGCCTGGAAGGAGAAGCGGTTTACCTCGTGAGAAGCGGACTTCAAAGGGCAATGTACGTCTCTCCCCTTGAGAACGTGATTCCATTTACGCGCTACGGCGACATTCCGGGAATACTTAAGGAACTTGGACTCCCCGCCCCCCGAAAGCTCGGCTTCGAGTCGGACAACATGCCTGTGGCCGTTTTTGAGAAGTTGAAACTATCAATGGCGGGTATTGATTTTGCCGATATTTCTAAAGACGTTCTCCTGACGAGAATGATCAAAAGCGACTACGAGATAAGACAGATACGCAGGTCCGCAGAGGTGGTGGATGCCGGTATCGGCAAGGTACCTGAAATGCTGCGTGAAGGAATGAGTGAGCTGGAACTGCAGGCAATGATAGAATACGAAATGAGACTGGTGGGCCATCCGGGTGGAGTCCGGACGCACGGGTGGGACCAGGAGTTCGGAGCCGGTGCGGTTATCTCCGGCGAGAACGGAGTCATCGGAAATTACATGGCGGCCGTTCTCGGAGGAAAGGGGCTTAGTAACGCGATGCCTGCCGGCCCGTCCACCGGTAAAATCAAAAGGAATGAACCCATCATCGTGGACATGGGCGGCTGCTGGAACGGGTACTATACCGACATGAGCCGAACATTCTGCATGGGTAAACTTCCCAAGAAGGCGATGGACGGATATAGGTGGTGCAGGGAACTCCAGTACGAGATCGTAACGCGCATGGAAAATGATCATTCTTTTGCAGAATTGAGCGAATGGACATTCGATAAAGCCTGTAAGATGGGTTACGGTGAGAACTTCATGGGAATCGGCGATGCAAAAGTATCTTTCCTGGGCCACGGGATCGGGCTGGAGCTTGACGAGTTTCCCGTCGTATTCCGAGGGTGGAAATGGGGGGTCGTACCCGGGCAGATCATAGCCATTGAGCCAAAGCTCATGTTTCCGGGTATAGGTGCCGTTGGTGTTGAGAATACGTGGTTGGTCACGGAAAAAGCCGGTAAAAGAAAGCTCGAATGCATTACGGATACCGGATACGAATTATAATTTATCGCCACGCTTTCATCGGAACTGGATATTAGAAAACATTTGAAAACGGGCTTTAATTTCCACGAAAGAACATAATTGTTAAATAATGGCTCAGTCATAGACAGTTACATGGAAAAAATATCTCCACGGTTTCATTTTCCCCTATTGGAAAAAAAGAAAAAAAAAACCATCGGATCATTCATTCCAATCCATTGTCTCCTGATTGCATTTATAATTATCATTCCTGCATTACCGGGCCCGATTCAGCAGGTTGAAGCTCAAAACGCGGATTTCACACCATCGCCCATCTACTTTTTCACCCTTCGGGGCGGCTCCGAAAAGATAACGGGACTGGGGAATTACAAACCCGGCGACAAAGTGACGAATCTCACTGAACTGGATAATCAAAATCCGGTTGATTTTAAACTCAACATGATAGGAAAAGCGTATGACAAGACCATTGAGATAAACATACTGCTGAGCATGAATTCAAAGGACATGGCAGGAAAGAAGGTTCGCGCGCAAATGCTTTTCGATTACAACAATGATGGAATATATGATACAAAGGTAGATTTTCCCGAATACGTGACCACGAAAACCTTCGATGTGGAAAATATAACCCTTCACCCGCAAAATTCCATTGGTATCTTCCAGGATTATCCTGGCCTGGAATCCGGAAGGACCGGAGAAAATGCTCCCGGCGGCACTGTCACCGTTAGGATATGGAGAACCGACGACCAGGACGATTCAAATCTCGTGATTTACTGCGGAGCCTACAATCGGGCTTCAAGGGCCAGCATTCCGTACTACCAGGGACGATCTGACGGTGAAACGAACGGGGACGGATGGACTATAGAGATCCTGGTGGCGGTATTCATCATACTGGGCGGCGGACTTCTATTTCTTAAGGCGGGAGGAGATAAAAAACCAAAAAAAGGGCAGTTGAGAGAAGGAGGCAGGGAGCGGCGGAAGAGCAAAGGTAAAAAGAAAAAGTAATGAAAAAAACAGTTACTATAAAAATTCGAATACGAGCCAGATAAGCATAACCCCGCCGCCCGCCCCCGACAGCATGCCGCTCATGAACCGCCTGAAGTTCGTACTTTCATATCTCGTTTTGTACTGCAACGTACCATCCACTACCAGTGGAAGCTGGGTCATGCAGAAAACTATTATCATGGTCATGGGCGGAATGGTGTTTATTCTCCAGAAGACGAGCTCGGTCAGCAAAGAAATTATTATGGAAAAAAGCAGAAAGATATAGAACCCCAGGCACCGGGAGCAAAGAGGCATGGGGTTGCCCCGATAACGCAGACAGCGCTCCTCTTTCTGGTGACACAGGTGCGAAAAGAAATCCATGGAACGAAATATACTTCGATGTGTATTCAAACTTTTGCTGTTTTTGTCGTCTCGCCCCGTCCTTAGATCCACCACGGCAGGGTTTAACCCCCGACTCCTCATAGTTTAGCGTTTTGAGTTATAAAAGTTCGGTCCGCCAAGATGGTGTATCAGGTGGGCCTTCCCCTCCGATACCTTCCATACCTCATGGAAACAACCCCTTCTAGCCGCGCATCGAAGGGCCCTCCCGAGATATATTCCATGATCGCCCATCTTGACAGTTTTCGCCACCTTGCATTCGATAATTCCCATGACGCCCGTTAGCACGGGAGCATTTACTATCTTTCCTGTGGCCGTATCGAATTTCCCGCTCTCGAACTTATTCTCCCGAAAGCCGGATACCGAGCCGCAATATCTCACGACATCCATCATTTCCTGCCCGGGGATGTTTATTATGAACTCGCCGGACCGTTCTATGATGCCGGTTGTATGGTGTCTGGTTCCGATTGCGATTGCCATAAGCGGCGGCGATTTCTGTACCGGCATGTTCCACGCAACCGTCATTACAGCTCGTTGGTTCTTGTGCTCTGCGGTTATCAGTATCACCGGACCGCTGTTCACCATCCGGGTGGCGTATTCGAGACCTATCTCTTCAAAATCGTTTTCGGGCATGTAATCACCTTTGGCGAGATAATCCTATTAATGATTCATCCATCTTTCTGCCGTTATTCCCACGGGCAGAAATCATTCAACCCCTCATGTATTTTTCCCGGTTTATTGCATATCAAATAGTGCTATATATCCTAAAGACGTTCAAGCTTATTATAGAAAAACGGAATCCACGAAGATATGGGAACAAGATTGGTATATTGTTAAAGACCTCTAATTAGTTTCACCGATAGCTCCATAAAGGTGAGAGTGCGAATATCCTGGTAAGATACTTGAAAAGAAGGATGGATGAGCATGTTGGTTACCACGAAATATTTGAACAGCGATCTATTAATGGCGCCCACCAAGATAGTATGCGTACTACGCAATTATCTTGAGCACGCTAAAGAGCTGAACAGTCCTGTCCCGGATAAAGTGAAATTCTTCCTCAAGCCGCCATCGTCACTTTTAGCTAACCGTGGTACCGTAATAATACCCGATTCCGTTGAATCGCTGCACCATGAGGTTGAGCTGGCGGTCCTCATTGGAAAGAGGGGGCGTTTTATTGATGTGGACAATGTGAAGGATCACGTCATGGCCTACACCGTAATACTGGATATGACGGCGCGGGACCTTCAGGGAAAGGCCAAAAAGGCGGGTTTGCCTTGGACGGAAGCGAAGGGATACGATACATTTGCTCCCTTTGGGCCGCGGGCATATCCCCCCGGGGAGTTCGACTGGCACCATAAGCGGATATGGCTCGACGTCAATGGAGAGCGGAGGCAGGAGGGAAATACCAATGATATGCTGTTCAGCATAGAAAGGATCATCTCGGAGGTCAGCGAAGTAATGACCCTCGAGCCGGGAGATATCTTTTGTACGGGAACTCCACCCGGAGTGGGACCGGTCCGATCGGGTGATAGAATAACGGCGGGGATCGACGGTATGGAGCCGCTGACCGTCACGGTGAAATAGTTAACCTTTTTATTATTTTATAAATCAATTATTTTCAGGATTTTTCGACCAAACGCAGGTTGAAAAATTTTGTGGAATCATGGAAAGCCATACATCCTACTGCATTATCGAAATCATCGAAAAGGATAAATGGTTAAACAGTCTATCTTTCATGGGAGCATTTCAAGCGGCCAACGATAACGTTAAGGTGAACATGGAATGAATGGTAAAGATAAAAACAATGATTCGTTAAAAGAGAGCGAGGAGAAGTATCGGAGCCTCATAGATTCCTCCTCCGACCATATTTTCATGCTCAATCTCCGTGGCACCTACATATACAGCAATAACAAGATAGCTCAATTCGGGTTGAAGCAGGGCGAATCATTAATAGGAAAACATATTCGCGATGTGTATGTAAACTTCATCTGTGATCATTATATGGAGCAATTTGAAAAAGTGATCACATTGGAAAAACCAATCACCTTCGAACATTTGATGCCTCAGCCCGACAAGGTCCTCTATCATCTGGATACTCTGTTTCCGCTTTTCCGGGAAAAATCCCTTATCTCAATCGGCGGTATATGCAGAGATATAACGGAAATCAAGGAAGTCCAGGAAGAATTGAAAATACTGTCGAATGCAATAGATCAATCGGCGGACATCGTTTTTATCACGGATCGAGGCGGAAATATCCAGTACGTAAATCCAGCTTTTGAGCATGTCACCGGTTATTCCAGGGACGAAGCTATCGGAAAGAAGCCAGGGCTGCTGAATTCCGGACATATGCATCCTCATTTTCACCAGCAACTGTGGCGTACGGTAACAGGTGGAGAAGCCTTTCGTTCCATAGTGACCAACAAGAAAAAGAACGGTGAGTTATTCCAATATGACCAGACTATCACGCCGATTATAGGCAAAGACGGGCACATAACCCATTTCATTTCCACCGGTAAAGATATAACCGAGCGCATACGCATGGAAGATACCGTAAAACTGATGGACCAGGCCATAGAAGCCTCCATCAACGGAATCGCGATTACTGACCTGGAAATGAAGATAATACACGTAAACCCTTCATTCGTGCGAATGTGGGGATACGAGAGCAAGAAGGATATTCTGGCAGAATTCGACGTGGAGATATGGAGAGATTCCAACAAGAAAGGTGAGATTCTCGAATCACTGCACAAGGAAGGAAAATTCACGGAGGACATTAGCGCGGTAAAGAAGGACGGCACCCGTTTCGATGTGGAGATATCGGCCAACATGATCCTCAACGATAAGGGAGAGCCCATCTACATGATGGCCTCACTGGTGGACATAACCGAGAGAAAGCTCGCCGAGAAGGAACTGAATGAAAAGTATCTCGAGCTGAAAAGAACGAAGGAAGAGCTGGCGCTTGCCTACAGGAATCTTCAGGAAACACAGGCGAAGCTGATCCAATCAGAAAAACTGGCCGGAATGGGAACACTTGCGGCAGGAGTGGCCCATGAGATCAACAATCCTCTTCAAGTGATAATAGGATATGCCGAGATGATAGACGCAACGGAACCGGAGCAGCTGCAAGAGGATTTGAATGAAATCCTAGGCGCAACGGACCGAATCCAATCGATTGTGAAGAATTTGACAAGTTACTCGAGGGACGTGACCACCACCGATCTTGAGCCCATCAATCTGAATGAAGTGATAAAAAAGAGTATCGAGATGTCGCGGTTCAACAAGAATTTCAGGACTTTGACGCTTACGACCGAATATGGTGAAATTCCCAGAATACATGGAAACCAGGGTGAATTCCAGCAGGTCTTCATAAACCTGATAGGAAATGCCGCCGATGCAATGGAAGGGAATGGCGATCTATCCATAAGAACCGAATTTGCAGACAGTATCGTGACTATCGAGGTGAGCGATACGGGAACCGGGATTCCCAAAGAAAACCTCGGCAAAATATTCGATCCGTTCTTCACAACCAAGAAAGTGGGGAAAGGGACCGGATTGGGCCTTCATGTCATTCGGCAGATCGTTATCAAATACCATGGAAAGATAAATGTCGAGAGCGATCTTGAGAAAGGAACTTCATTCATTTTGAAATTCCCGATCTCCGGCAAATGATGATTTTTTTTCACTCCGCGGTACCTCTCTAAAGAGTAAACTTTTTTCTACATGCAACAATATATTATCAATTTCTTACTCTCTCTCCCTCTGGGTATCAGGGCGCCCCGGTCAATGTGATAATCTATCTACATACACCGGGGTGAAATTGAAAATCCATAAAATAATTATCCTCATGTTATTATAGCTGGTCTTGGTTGTGAACATTAATAGAGAATGTGAGATGTGTAATATGCCCATAAATACCGGAAAGATACTTACGATTTCTGCACAGGAATATTGCCACATGACGATTCAGAGTATCGCTGAATTTTATCCGCTTGGTCTCCACATACCCTTTTCAAAAGATGAAGATCCATTGGAAAAATTCAATGCGTATATTCCAAATAATGCCGAGGCGGTAGTCGGGTTCAGATTAACAATCTATGGCGATGTGAAATTACTTGAAGCTTATCATAGTGGTTTTGCATATGGCACCGTCCTCATACCGAAATAACCTTACTCGATCTTCCAGACACAGACCAACGCCCCTAAGGGTGTCGAGGATTGTGCCTCATTATATATATGTCGAGGAATCGTTATTCATTTAGCGATTCATTTCAAAATGAGGGAGGTCGTACAATGTCTGATGCAAAGGTTTCAAAACATATCTTTTTCAGCGCTAAAAAGAAGATAGTAATGGACTCAAATTTTCATCCCACCGTAAGGTGTTTAAGCGGTAATTGCGGTGAGCACGTTGTACTCAAGAGAAATGATAACAATTTCCTTTTCGTTGGCCAATGCCCAAACTGTTCATGTTTCCACAGCACTCCTCCGGAAAATGTCGGATGATTGAAAATCCTAAATAAAAATCTTTGCCGCCTACAATTATGCACCTGTTTCCCCGTTTGCCGATCTGGCATTATACCGGTACTGAAATCCGTACCTTTCAGCGGGATCACGCCGCCTTTCAACAACCCCTTGCATTCTTAGCCTTTTTAGAGCCAGTAGTACCGAACCTCTGGATGCGTCTACATTCTGACTTATCTCGCATGAAGTAGACCATTCACCCTCGCTGCCCTCGAGAATTTCTAGCACGTCAGCCTGTCCCAT
>CAYFHS010000057.1:0-9654 GCA_964342815.1 uncultured archaeon
CGGGCGGTTCACGCCTTTACGTCCCATTTGCTCTTTCCAATCGCAAATAGGCCTGTCGCGCTGTAAACTTTCAGTTCACAGCTAACAGTCCCATTTTCTCACTACGTTCAAAAATGGGCCTGCCCGGATTTGAACCGGAGTTAATGCCAATCAGGGACGAGTATTATCCCGTCTCCCCAAGGCACAAGGATACCAAGCTACCCCACAGGCCCTCGAAAAAACGATAAAATATCGAGCAAACCGCCCCGTCCGCTCGCGCAAATGTCCTAATCGTATCTCATGATCTCGTCTATGAGATCCACGTGGGAAACGAATATTCTCCGACAGCAGTAATTCTTCAGTCCGAGGGAATCCATCACATCCTTCGGCGTCTCCCCCATATCCTCGATCCTGCGTTTGTACTGCTCGTAAAGATGACCGATCACCTTTCCGCAGGTATAGCATCTGACAGGTATTATCATAACTTCATCTCTCCCTATCGATATGATTTCTGTCTCTTCGCCCTTGCACCCTTTCCAAGAGGATGTTTCGGTTCCTTCCGTCTCGTATCGCTTACCAGCAGACTTCGATCATGACCCAGGAACAGAGATCTCAGTTCCTCGTCCTCGAAATATTCCACAAGTCCTCTTGCGAGAGCTGTCCTGATGGCATCCGAGCGTCCCAGGACGCCGCCGCCCATTACCTTGACGGAAATATCTATCTTGTTCATTCGGTCCATAACGAAACGAAGCGCATCCCGGACCTTTATCTTGGCTATTTCGGGTTCGTAGAATTCAAAGGGGATGCCGTTGATCCTGAAAATTCCCTTTCCCGCCTTGATAGTGCACCGGGCAATGGAGGTTTTTCTTTTTCCGCTGGTATTTACAACCTTTGGTTTCTTTTTCGCCATAAGCTCACTACTCCTTTGACCCTATCAAGCGGGCGATATCTCCCAGCTCCATGTAACTGGGCGTGTTCAAATCCGATGCGATCTCGATCCGGATCTTCTTCTCTTTCTGCAGTGCCCGGGGTACCTTCACGAACACCTTCAACCGTTTCAGTGCGTCCTTCCCCTTGTTCTTCTTCATGGGAAGCATTCCCCTGACGGTCCTTTTGATTATACGGTCCGATCTTTTGGGGAAAAAGGGCCCCTTTCTCCGATGGGTCAGGTCCCTCTTCTTCCTGTATCTCGCCAGGATCATCTTCTTCTTTCCGGTGACGATGCACTTATCGGCATTCACTATCCTGATTTCCTCTCCACTCAGGAGGTCCTGGGCCACAACCGAGGCCAGCCGCCCGAGGATATGTCCTTCCGCGTTGATCACCTTCATGATATCACCCGATAATCCTAACTTTGCTCCCCTTGGGATTCGCTCTCACCAGATCGTGGATGCTCATTATCTTCCCTCCGGCATCTCTGATCTTTTTCTTGGCGGACTCACTTGCCTTGAACGCCGCAACGGTAACGGGGAAATCGATATCTCCCGCACCGAGCAGTTTTCCCGGTATAATGATGGTCTCCCCCTTTTTCACGTATCTTGCAATCCGGCTGACATTAACCTCTGGACGGTTCTGTAACGATTTTTCAAGTCTTTTGGCAATGTCTCGCCAGATTGGTGCTTTCTCCACCCAGCTCACCTTTTTTAGGTCCGAAATGAGCTGTATAAGGAGAGGGTTGGTTTTCATGCTCTTTTTCAATCTGACTCCTCCGACATTATTATGCCATCATCCGATTCCTCGAATGAAAAGCGCACACGGTAATTGTACCTTTACTTAAATATCTTTTTAATGTTTTGTATTCAGCAGAATCGGTACTTCAAGGTAAATGGAAACTGCGTTTCTATCTCCCCTTCGGATAAAGAGATATAAATAAATGAATAGAATAAACATTATCATACTTACTGGGTGACAATATGAGCATTATCGTGATATGTTCTATAATCGGAGTAATAGCAGCTGTAATACTGATCCTTGCTATCTGGATTGGTCAGTATAATGGGCTGGTCTCCGCGAGGAATCGATGTGACGAATCCTGGTCCGACGTACAGACCGAGCTGAAAAGGCGCTACGACCTGATACCAAATTTATTGGAGACGGTGAAAGGATACATGAAACACGAGAGGGAGCTCCTCAAGGAGATCACAGCAATGAGAGAATCGGCCATGGGTAACCAGGGGACTCCCGCAGAGCAGGCCAGGGATGAGGAAAAGTTAAATTCGCTGTTGGACAAACTCAATATCCGCCTGGAGGCTTATCCCGACCTGAAGGCATCCAGTAACTTTCTTAAACTACAGGATGAACTTACCGACACCGAGGACCGAATACAGGCATCCCTGAGGTTCTATAATGCCAACGTAAGAGAGATGAATAACAAGAAACAGCAGTTCCCAAGCAATATCGTAGCAGGTATTCACGGTTTTTCCGAAAGACAGTTCTTCAAGGTGGAGGACAGGAGAGTTGCCGAGGAGATGAAAGAACCTGTCAAGGTCCAGTTCGGTGAATGACACATACAACAACATTATCATACGAAAATGAATATTATCTATTACGGAACCAGTTCCGTGTGGTCCCTGATCGGAAGTGGCAGAAATGGTCTATGACGGATTATGTGAACTAGGAATCAACACGCTGGTCCTGGCGGCACTCTTTATCTTTTTACTGATTTACTTTCTGTGGTGGCGCCCCTGGGTGGAAAAAAGGATAAAGGCGATATGTAAAAGGGATGGTTATACATATTACGGTGAGAAGGTCCCTGATACCGTGGCCCTTATTAAAAATACTAATCTCGACCAGGGTCGCAGACAAAAGGTAAGTTACGGCATTGGGAGAATATACGAGGGGGTTGAGATGATTACCTTTTTATGGCAGTATACCACGGGATACGGAAAGAGTTCAACCACCTACCAGTACAGAATAGCCCAGATCCGGATCCCTTTCAGGGAAAACGGTCGTATCAGCATAAGAAAGGAAGTATTTTTCGATAAAATCAGGAACGTCTTCGGCCATAATGACCTCGATTTTGAGAACAAGGAATTCTCCGATAG
The DNA here is from genome assembly GCA_964342815.1 of uncultured archaeon. Lineage (GTDB taxonomy): Archaea > Thermoplasmatota > Penumbrarchaeia > JASLWR01 > JASLWR01 > JASLWR01. Next base: position 3,024 of record CAYFHS010000057.1, read on the forward strand.
GTTCTACGTCAGGGCAAGACCCGAGAGGTTCGGCTACGATTTCTTCCATCCGAGGATGATTGATATCTTCATATCGTCCGGTTTCAACAACATGATCATAAAGGACGGTCGTATACTGCTTTATGAAATGGGGGGATTGGGTGAAAAAATCACTTCCAAGCTGAAGAGAGGGATCAATCCGTTTCTCCCATGGATGGACCGGTCGGCCGGGATGCTCGTAAAGATTAAAATCCTGATACCGTCATTTTTGCTTAGACGCGAAGGAGAAGAAGAAAGGGTTTCCTTTGAGGTGCTCAATGATAACATGATTCTGTGTCCCGCCTGCTCAAGAGAGGTGGAGGCTGCAGCAGGGGTGAAGTCAGCCCCATGCCCTTATTGTGGGGAACATGTGTACTTTTAAGATCATTCCCACCTGATTTTCACGTCATTGTACCGATTAATATTGATTCATTCTCTTTTTACCAAAATTACCGCTTCGTTCTTGCAAACGTAAATGCAGTTCCCGCAGCCGTGACAGTTCCGGTTCACCATGGCCTTGTTGTCTGCGATAATTATGCCTCCGAACTGGCAGATCTTGGCACATTCACCACAGCCGATACATGCCTCATGGTCCACCTTTGCGATCTCGTGCCCCTTGATCATGAAATCGAACTTGTAACGTGTGTTAATATCGAGGGCCATGCACTGTCTGTCCTTGCAGTTGCACAGGGCTCCGATGAAGGGCGATTGAAAGGTCCAGACCGAATGGACATAGCCTTTCGGACCCAGTTCCCCCAGTTTTTCAATGGCCTCTTCGGCGTCAATATATTTTCCCCCCGAGTAGGGAGGTATCTTTTCAGCGATCTCGGGCACCAGCGAAAAGGTCATGCAAACCATTTCATCCTTTCCGGTCAAGAACCTTCGGCAGGGACAATATGTGAGAAAAATTCTTTCTGCAGTGCGCAGTATCGCCGCCGCATCCTCGAAGGAGACAACCTGTCCCGTGTGGTCCTCCTTGCTGTATTTTCTGAGTTTGTCACGCGCTATCTGCTTTGCAATTGGGAATAAGGAAGCTCTCTGCAGTTTGCTGCAGCCTTTGTTGAAATGGACGATGAAATCCTTAATAAAAGCCTCTCTATCTTCATTTTTATGTAGTTTCATGGAATAATTCGAGGCGTCGAGATACCATCGTTTTCCCGGACCGTGGGCGGTACATATCTGACACATCACGTCCATTAACTCGTCTCTTGATATTCAATTTTCCCCAGTTATTTGAAAAAAAACCATTTCACCCAAAATTGTGATCTTTGCACTGTCAATATCCCATAGTCCAATACTTCTATTACCTCTCAGAAAAATATGGACGATCTCGATGGTCGGGAGACGCATTTCATTCCTACATAAATGATGTAATAACGAAATTTGCCCCAACATTTAGGTAGCTAAATAAAAATAAACGTTCATGCTCGGCTACGACTTGCCACCGTACCGCCCTCCAAATGAGTCGGGATCGGTTCTCATCCGCGCAACCAGAGGTTGCCCCTGGAATCGATGTTACTTCTGCTTTATGTACCGGTCCATGCGATTCGAGGTCAAATCCTTCGATGAGGTTTGCTCAGACATAGACCGGGCAGTACAATTACACGGAAAGAACCCAAAATACCTGTTCATCGGAGATTCCAATTCAGTCGTTTCGAAGCATCTCCCGGATATTCTCAGATACGTCAGAGCAGCGTTTCCTCAGCTAGAGAGGGTTACCTCGTATGCCAGAGCAAAGAGTCTTAAACGACTCGGGGTGGAAAAGTTGAAGGAATTATACGAGGCGGGACTTACGAGAGTTCACATAGGGCTGGAATCCGGCGATCCCGTAACTCTCGAGAGACTTTCGAAGGGAACTAGCGACAGGGATATGATCCATGGTGCCATTGCGGCCAAAGAGGCGGGGATCGAGGTCTCGGCCTACGTTCTCCTGGGAGCAGGGGGCCAGGAACGATCAAAAGAGCATGCTGTTGAAACGGCCCGCGTTCTCAATGCAATGGAACCCGATTTCATACGATTCCGCACTCTCACCATCCAGCCGGGAACACCATTGTGGGATATGAAGGATACCGGCGATTTCATACCTGTGAGCCCTATTGAGAGAATCGAAGAAACATTGACCATCATATCGAACTTGAACTGCTTGTCCGCTTATATCGCTTCGGACCATGTTACCAACAATCTGTGGCTAAACGGAAGTATAATATACACCGGTATCGAGGGGACGCTGGGAGAGGATAAAGACGAAATGAGATCGTATCTCCGAAAAACCCTGGACATTCTGAAGCGTCCGGGAGGCACTATTATGGATTCTACCCTAATGATGGATATGGGTTATATTACTGGACTGTAGTCGCCCATTGGACTAAATTATAGAGATAATTATATAATATTTTTTTATATTCAGCCTTGCTTCATTCAAAGGGCCGGGAAAGGAGGTAGATCATGCCTATTAGACAACCCATCGTAAGTGTACTTGGACATGTAGATCACGGGAAAACGACAATACTGGATACCTTGCGGGGCAGTTGTGTTGCAGATAGAGAATGCGGGAGGATCACCCAGCACATAGGTGCCACAGAGATACCCCTGGAAACCATCAAAGAGTTCTGCGGTAAACTGATGATCCCCAATACTACGATCCCGGGCCTACTGTTCATAGATACGCCTGGCCATCATTCTTTCACTACACTTAGAGCACGAGGGGGAGCCCTGGCCGACCTCGCTGTGCTCACGGTGGATGTCATGGAAGGGCTCAAACCCCAAACCATAGAATCATTGAACATTCTCAAAAAGTACAAGACCCCTTTCGTGGTCGCTCTGAACAAGGTTGACCGTATAAACGGCTGGATCACGAGCGGAGGCAGCTGTTTTGCCGATACTCTTGGCGGACAGTCGGAAAAGGTCATCGAGGTGCTCGATCAGAAGTTGTATAAACTGGTTGGAGAGTTGTTCAGGGAAGGATACAATGCGGACAGATACGATAAGATACTTGATTTCACGAAAACCATCGCTTTGGTTCCCACCTGCGCCCGCACCGGTGACGGGATGGCGGATCTTCTCATGATACTTGTGGGACTTGCCCAGCGATTCCTCCAGGAAGAGCTCGAAACGGAAATGGAGGAAGGATTGGGTGAGGGAACCGTTCTCGAGGTAAAGGAGGAAAAGGGACTTGGAACAACTCTGGATTCCATCATATATTCCGGTATAATAAGGTACGGGGATACCATCGTTGTGGGAGGGAAGGGCGAGCCAATAGTAACAAAGGTGAAAGCCCTGCTGAAACCAAAACCTCTGGACGAGATACGGGATCCCCAAGAGCGGTTCAATCACGTGGAATCGGTCACTGCTGCCTCAGGAGTGAAGATTGCGGCATTGAACCTCGATCGAGTTGTATCCGGCTCGCCAATCAAGGTGGCCCAGGGAGACCTCAATGAAATCCTGGAGGCCGTGCGAAGGGAGACCGAGGTGACCATTCCTCTCGCCGATCAGGGAATAATCGTAAAAGCCGATGCCATAGGATCGCTGGAAGCAATTTCATCGGAACTCGAAAAACTCGAAATAGATATCAACCGCGCCGAGGTGGGCGACGTTTCGCGAAGGGATGTGGTGGATGCATCCACAATGCAGGATCCCTACAACAAGACCATACTTGCCTTCAACGTCAAGATCCTTACGGACGCAGAAGAAATGCTCAGGGATACGGACGTTAAGTTATTGAATGACAATATTATCTACAAGCTGCTGGAGGATTACGTGGAATGCAGGAAGAACATGGAGTGTTCTCTCGACGTCAAAGCACGGGAGGAGATAGTACATCCCGGGAAGTTCAGAGTGCTTCCGGATTGCATATTCAGGGTATCGAAACCGGCTGTGGTGGGGGTCCGTGTTCTCGGCGGCAGGATAAGGGTGGGGCATGAAGTGCTTCGAACCGACGGGCGGGCCATTGGTAAAATAAAAAGCATCCAGTCGGATAAGAAGAATCTATCGGAGATAAAGACGGGGGAAGAAGCTGCAATCGCCATCTCCAAGGTCACCGTGGGGAGACAGCTGAGGGAGGATGACGTTCTTTACATAAATATACCCGAGGCTCATGCTAAAAAACTCCGGGGCATACCATTGAATGCTGACGAGGAGGATATTCTGGAGACGGTGAAAACCATCAAACGGCGGGAGAACAAATTTTGGGGAATGTGAAGGATTTTTACTGACCTTTGCGGTTTTGGCTATGTAAAGCTGTTTCTTTACGGGGCCTGCGACGTAAGAAACGCAGGCCTCGTCTACGATATAAAGAGAAGAATATCAAAATTATCTAAGGTCGGTATGCTACCGACCAAAGTCATCATCTTCGGTTTGGTCTTTAGTCTTTCGTTTTCTGATGTATATCATGAAGATTCCAATTATTACGCCAATCAATGCTAGTACGATGATGCCGGTTATAATATATTTGGACATGCCTTTCTCGTCTTGTTCCTCCCCTCCATCGGAATCATCGTCATCCTGTGGGATTTCACCATCTCTTGGATGAACCGTGATCCTCAAACCGTCTTCGGCACGATTCCCCTGACTGTCAGTGACGCTTAACGTCACGGTGTATTCTCCTTGAATATCGAATCTGAAAAAGGGATTGACACCGAATAATTTTACTACTTTACTATTGTACTCAAAGACCCATGTATAGTTCATAATTCCTATATCACTATAGGATTGGGATGCATTAAACAAATGTGTTGTATTCTCTGTTATAGATATATCTGGCCCTGCATCAGCTACAGGTTTGGATGGATCGAAATCTGACAATAATGGATAATAATCCTTGGAATATGATAATCCGCTAATAGAATAAGGGATATCAACCACAGCATTCCCATCAGAATCGGGAGAAATCCAATCTGACCAATAATTTCCTCTTCTGGATACATTCCAATGATTATTTGTGCCATTATCCGATCCTTGTATTTCTCCCCGATTATTTTCATGTAGATTATTTAAAGATATTGTATTATTACCACTTCCCACTTCTAGATTTATTCCATATCCAACATTATTTACAATAGAATTGTTGATTATGGCATTACGTTCGGAACAAAGCCATTTATGATAATCGGAAGGGATTCCTTTAAGATAAATACCATCTTGTTTATTTGAAAAACAGATATTTTTTTTAATGGTGTTATTGACACCTTGGACTACTTTTATACCATAGTCATTATATGAACAATTGTTATTTTTTAAAAAATTATTTTGGTCATAAAATAGTAAAATTGTTGGGAAATCAATAATGTACATCATAGTTTCATCAATTTCAATTCCAGAATCATCATTAAAAAGACATGTATTATTTATTACTCTATTATATCCTGAATGACGAATTTCAATACCGTCTCCATTATTTAAGCAACGGTTTTCTGCAATAATACTATATCCAGGGACGTATACGTATATTCCACTTTCTTCATTCGAATTACAGGAGTTATTTATAACATATTGATTTGAACCACTTAGATGTATGCCATAACTATTTGAGTCGCAGATATTATCTTTGATGATATGATGAGCAAAATCAGATTTAATACCAAAATAATCGTTATTTGAACATATATTTTTTTCAAGTGTGTTGTTTAATGAAGAGATTAAATTTATACCTCCACCTCCATCATAATAACCTTTATTATTAGAACAATTATTGTCCGAAATTCTGTTATCGTTACTATCAATTAATTCAATTCCTGCGTGCTCATTTTTATTACAATTATTATTGATTATGGAATTATTATGGGATTGATATAGAGCGATTCCATTCTCTTTTTGGAAACGGCATGTGTTGTTGGCAATAGTATTGTAGGAGGAAAGGGCAAGGGTGATTCCAATAGTACTATTAGTAATATTTTGATCTATTATTTCAACGTTCGTACAGTTAATTAGTATGACCTGACCCGCATCTAAAGGAACTATTCCTCCGACTTTATTCTTCAAATAATATAGCGGATTACCGTTGACCTTATTTGTAATGCTTACCGTGTGGGAAGACCAATAATTTGGATCTGACTCGAACGGTGATAAATATATGCCGTTATTTAATAAAGTGTTATTGTTTATCGATATGTTCAAAGAGCGAATAATGGATATCCCCTCATAATTGTTTATAATAGTATTATTTTCTATACGGCAATTTGAAACATTCCACATTCCAATACCTGCATTTTGAGCCCCTTGTGAAACTCCCTTTCCAACAATAGTAAAACCACTTATCTTTACGAAACTTGATCTTATACTTATAACATCCATTTCATCAGCACTAACAATCGTAGTGTTTCTTTGGTCTTGTCCGATTAAACTAATAGAATTTTCAATAAGCAAATTTTCAAAATATTCTCCAGGTTCTACAACGATTGTATCTCCATCAGTTGCATTGTCTATCGCCCATTGGATATGTGTGTAATCACCACCGCCTGAGGCATTGATAATAATAGTGCTACGGGTTATTGGGGATTTTACGGGAATAGAAGTGGTACTATCCACGATCTGGATATTAGCTAGACCAAGCAAGAAAATGACTATTAAGGCCTTGACGCTAAACTAATATCCAAACAAAAATTCTTTACAAGCCAGT
>CAYFHS010000058.1:0-2473 GCA_964342815.1 uncultured archaeon
CTGTGGGGAGATCCAGACAAGACGGCTGATGTAGAGCTTGCATCCTATCTGTGGGGAGATCCTGACAAGACGGCTGCTGTCGAGCTTGCATCCTATCTGTGGGGAGATCCAGACAAGACGGCTGATGTAGAGCTTGCATCCTATCTGTGGGGAGATCCAGATAAGACTGCAATCGTACCGGACCGACGCGTAGCAGGACAATCGAGTAGGCAGGCTGACAACATACAAGGCTACATCATAGTGGGACAGGATTTCGAGTTGGTAAGAACCGCAGTCGCCAAAGCTGGCGTGCAAATAACCCACGAACTGGACGTGATCGATGCGGTGGGTGCCCAATTGACGGCCGCCCAACGCGATTCGCTGCTCAGCAATACAGCTATCAGCCGAGCATATCTCGATAGTGGCGTGCAGATTGCCATCGACAGCAACCAGGTCAAAGGTGCTGGTCAACTCAACATCACTGGCAATACCGTTACCTGGGAAATCACCAATTCAAGTGATACAGAGGCAACGATCGAAGGTATCGAGGTGACGTGGCCGGAGGGAAACGTCGCCCTTGCTTCAGTAACCGTCCATAGTGATGAGATGCGCTACGAAGACGATGATGAGGGTGACGACGATGATGATGAGGGTGACGACGACGATGATGAGGGTGACGACGATGATGATGAGGGTGACGACGACGATGATGAGGGCGACGACGATGATGATGAGGGTGACGACGATGATGATGAGGGTGACGACGATGATGATGATGGTGACGACGATGATGATGAGAGTGGTGACTATAGGATCAGCAACTCTTCCCATCGTGTACCTGGTACTGTAATCAACATTCACGCTAAATTAAGGAAGAATCAAACGAGCGAACTGGTCTTTACATTCGAGGATGCCGCAGCTCCACTGCCTGACGACTACACTATTGTGGTCTACTTTGAGTCAGGGGATACCCTGGAATTTGCTCATCACTCCAACATGCCTATGCAGGGAAAGCGTCGCGATACGTTCTATCCCACACTGATCAATGCTGACCAGTTGCATCTTGAAGGCATCACCGGATCCGGTGTCACCGTTGCTCTGATCGATACGGGAGCCTGGGGCCACAACGCAATTGCTAACAACACTGACGGCAACGAACGGATCGTTGCTTATTACGATGCCATTCAAAACAGAACCACGCTTCCTCTGAATGACAACAACGGTCACGGCACTCACCTGGCGAGTGTCATTGCCAGCAGCAACAAAACCAAAGACTTGGATGGCGAGCGCACCGGCAGTTACAACGGTATAGCACCGGATGTCGACCTCGTAATCGTCAGGGCGTTCGACGACTTGGGCATGGGCACCTATATGGATGTAATCCGTGCAATCGCCTTCGTCATCGCCCACAAGGACACCTACAACATCCGCGTACTGAACCTGGCATTCAGCGGAACGCCAATGTCTAATTACTGGGAAGATCCCATGAATCGCGCAGTGATGGCGGCATGGCAAGCGGGAATCGTGGTCGTTGCCTCAGCAGGAAACGACGGTCCCGAACCCATGACCATCGGTGCCCCGGGCAACGTGCCTTATGTCATCACCGTTGGCGCCATGTCGGATCATTACACTCCCTTCGACCCAAGCGACGACTTCCTTGCTTCTTTCTCTTCCGTCGGCCCCACTGAGGAAGGATTCGTGAAACCTGAAATCACGGCACCCGGCGGACACATCATGGGCATTATGAAGAGAGATGCCTATATACCGCTTGAACATCCGGAGTTTCACGATGGCTACATGTACTTCCTGATGTCCGGTACGTCACAGGCATCAGCCGTGACCAGCGGCGTGGCGGCCTTGATGCTGCAATACGATCCCGGCTTGACCGCTGACGACGTGAAGTGCCGCCTCATGGCTTCGACCCGCGCAGCAGTAGATGAAAATGGTGAATTGGCATACAGCATCTTGCAGCAGGGCACGGGCCTAATTGACGCCTACGACGCCGTCTATAGCAACGCGAGCGGCTGCGTAAATGTGAGCCTCGATATAGAGAGGGATCTCGCGGGCATTGAGCACTATGGTGGTCCCGTCATTCTGGATGAGGATGGTACCTATCTTATTGAAGGATCTGACAGCTACATCGATACAGGATATGACTGGGATATGGGGTACACGTGGAATTTGGGTGACCTCTGGGATATGGGGTATACCTGGAATGTGGCTTTCGTCTGGGATATGCGTGGAATCAATGATAGTGATCATACCAGGGAGACGGATGAAACAGAGATTGCGGGGTATGTACTGAATCAGGGCGACTCGGAAAACACGGCGTATCTGTGGAATCAGGGCAATCCGGAAAATACGGCGTATCTGTGGAATCAGGCGTATCTGTGGAATCAGGGCAATCCGGAAAATACGGCGTATCTGTGGAATCAGGCTTATCTGTGGAATCAGGGCAATCCGGAAAATACGGCGTATCTGTGGAATCAGGCTT
>CAYFHS010000058.1:2573-8136 GCA_964342815.1 uncultured archaeon
AGGGCAATCCGGAAAATACGGCGTATCTGTGGAATCAGGCTTATCTGTGGAATCAAGGCAATCCGGAAAACACGGCGTATCTGTGGAATCAGGCTTATCTGTGGAATCAAGGCAATCCGGAAAACACGGCGTATCTGTGGAATCAGGCGTATTTGTGGAATCAAGGCAATCCGGAAAACACGGCGTATCTGTGGAATCAGGCCTATCTCTGGAATCAGGGAAATGTGGAAAACACGGCGTATCTCTCGAGTACGGGTATTATGGGCATTAATCGTTGGGTTAGTCAGGAATAGTCTGGTTCCTAAGGGTGAGACAGACATACTCCATGGTATCCAATAGGGAAATACACGCGAGCGCGAGGGCTGAGCTAATGTCACGCCGTTTCTTCATGTATGGACTCTTGCAGAAGCAAGCACCCAGGAGGATCATTCACCTCTCTGTAGTGAATTGGTGTAATGGTTCGCTCTTTGGCCAAAGACACCAGTAGGGATCTCTTGAGTTACGCTGTCACAAATGATGCTCCTCGGTGCTTGTTCATTCTTATTGTCCTGACACTGAATATGGGAAGTGGCCAAGGCTTGGCTTCTGACCTGGCGGAAAGACGGAATATTAGTTTCGATCATCTTGACACTAGTGATGGACTTTCGCATGCAGGAGTGAACTTCCTGCTGCAGGATCGGCATGGATTCATCTGGATAGGAACCCAGGAGGGACTCAACCGATATGACGGCTACCGGTTCGAAACCTTCTATCACAACTCCGATGACCCTAAGAGCTTGTCCAATGACTTTGTCACAGGCTTGTTGGAAGATCGAAACGGAATTCTCTGGGTTACGACCGAAGATGGACTCAATCGGTTCAATCCACGGGACAGAAGCTTCCAACGCATTGTTCATGAAGTCGATTCGCACCCGGGCGTACATCATGAGGTGGGTAGGAGGCTGTATGAGGATCGCAGCGGTCACCTTTGGACAGGTTCAGACGCGGGGCTGTGTCGGATGGAAGCCGATGGGAGTTTTACCCACTTTGTCCATGAAGCTGGAAATCCTCAGAGCATTGCTAGGGGTCTTGTTCGTGCTATATTTGAAGACAGCAAAGGGCGATTCTGGACCGGGACCCTTGGTGGCCTCAGTGTGCTGGATAGGGATACCGACACTTTCTTTCGGTATACGCACGATCCTTACGACCCCCAAAGTCTGGCGGACAATTATGTTCGGTTCATTTTTGAAGCAGACGATGGCTTACTTTGGATCGGAACCTACAGTGGTGGTATCTCCATTCTAGACCCGGATGTCGGCACATTTACTCACTTGCAGCATGATCCCAACGAAGCATCCAGCCTGGCTTCCAATCGCGTAAGGGCAATACTTCAGGACAACCAGCAATCCATCTGGATCGCAACGTCAGTGGGGATTGACCTTTGGCAACCTTCAACACGTAGTTTTCAACATTTCTCTGTTGGATCTAGCGATACCGACAGTAGCAGTGCTACAGAGGTCTACGACCTTTACCAGGACGATGGCAGTGTCATATGGGCCGGAACGCCCAACGGAATCAGCAAATGGAATGCTAAAGTCCCCTATTTCCCCCATATAAGACATCAAGCTGGCGACCCTGATAGCCTATTTAGCGACTCAGTCATCTCGTTTGCAGAAGGTGTTCCCGGAATCATATGGATTGGCACCGCTGAGGGCCTCAGTCGCTGGGATACCAAGAATGGTAGGTTTTCTCACATCAAGAAAGGAGAACGGGGACTCAGTGGTAATCAGGTGATGTCGTTGCTGTTTGATAGTTTGGGTAGACTCTGGGTTGGTACCATCAATGATGGTTTGAATCTCCTACTTCCCGGAAGCTCGAATTTCCAGGTATTTCGCCACGATGGATCGAATTCAGATACCTTGAGCACCAATGCCATCATCAAGATACTCGAGGATAGTGCCGGTAATATCTGGGTTTCTACCGATCGTGGTGGACTCAACCTGTATCGTGACGATGGAACCTTTCTTCGCTATCCTCTGTCACGGAAACCAGGCGATGATTTTGGCGAGCTGATGGTGTTGGACATAGTTGAGGACGATGAAGGGACCATGTGGCTAGCAACAGATGGCAGTGGGGTGATTCGTCTTGATCCCGCAACCGGAAGGACAAGCCTGTTCCAACACCAACCCCAGAATCCAGATAGTCTTAGCAGTGACAGTCCAATCACCCTACTCAAAACGGCAGATTCTGTCTGGCTTGGTACCAAGAATGAAGGTCTGAATCGATACAGTGTGGAGACTGGTTCATTTACTCGTTACAGGAAGAAGGATGGTCTTGCCAGTAATGCGGTTTACGGTCTGTTGGAGGATGACTATGGCCGGATCTGGATTAGTGGCGGGCATGGACTTTCGGTCTTGGATATACACTCCAACCAGGTTTTCGTTTTTGACACGACCCATGGATTACAGAACGAAGATTTCACTCATGGCGCCTTTCTGAAATCATCAAGTGGGACCTTTCTTTTTGGCGGCTACAATGGGTTCAACGCTTTCAATCCGCTGGACATGAGGGGCAATTCACATGTCCCACCGATCAAACTAACAAGATTTACGAAATTCAATGAGAACTTTGACATGGATGTACCACCTTATGAGATCAAGACACTACAACTGGACCATAGTGACTATGTAATTGGCTTCGAGTTTGCGGCGATGGACTTCACTGCACCACAGAACAATGCTTACCGCTATATGCTGGAAGGGTTCGATCGCGATTGGGTAGAAGTGACGGATGTGCATCAGGCAACTTACACAAACCTGCCTGCTAATGACTACATCTTCAGAGTCCTCGGATCCAACAATGATGGTGTGTGGAATAATGAAGGTCTGACCATCGACATAAACGTCAGTCCTCCCATTTGGGAAACCTGGTGGGCCTACACGGTCTATCTCATGGTAGCCGTGGGCCTCGTATATTGGCTTCAAAGAGCCCAGGCAGACAAGTCAAGACGGGAAGCAGAAAAACGCTACAACGAACGTCTACAACTCTATATTGAGTCGCTAGAAGAGGCATCCGATTGCGTGCTGATTGCCGACGCAAACCAACAGCTCATGTATGTGAACAATGCCATTAGTGCGCTGATGGGTATGGAACCAGTCTCAGCAACTGGGCAACCCATGATGGACCTACTGTTTTACTCGGATCGCGACGCTGCTAACGCCGCCAAGGCTCTGACTACCGACGGACGCTGGCATGGTGAAGTAGACAACCAGAGAGGAGAGGAGCAATACACTGCAGAGATGACCCTGGCGACAGTGAAAAGCCCTGAGGATGTGACCATCGCCTATGTGGGCATAGCTCGGGATATTACCGAGCGTAAACTAACCGAGGCAGAACTGGCACGATACCGTAGAAATCTCGAACAACTTGTCAGTGAAAGAACGGAAGCGTTGAGTCGCGAGGTCGTCGAGCATAAGTCAGCTCGCGAAAACTTGGCGAGTTCACTTCAGGAAAAGGAGCTATTGCTGAAAGAGGTACACCATCGAGTCAAGAACAATATGCAGGTGATCTCCAGTCTGCTTAATATTCAAGCTGAGACGGTGGAAGACAATCGTTTTATGTCACTGCTAAATGAAAGTCAGCAACGCATCAAATCGATGGCAATGATTCACGAGAATCTGTATCAGTCAGAAAGTCTTGTTGAGATCGATTTCCATGACTACATTCAGAGTTTAGCGAACAGTTTGTGTCGAAGTTATTCGACGCCGGGCATGACAATACATCTAGATATACGCGTGGATGATATCAACCTCGATATCGACACTGCTGTGCCCTGCGGCTTGATAATTAATGAATTGATCTCCAACGCTTTGAAACACGCGTACTGTGATCGTGTTGGTGATGGGACTATCGGTATCCATTTCATCAAGTCTCCCGACGCTTACGAGCTTTCGATCTGTGATGATGGCAGAGGGATGCCAACAGATTTCGACTTTAGCAACGCCCAATCCATGGGCATGGAAATTGTCTGCATTCTAACGGAACAGCTGGAGGGAGAGATTCAGTTCCGCCGAGACAAAGGCTCCAATTTCACTGTTACATTCCCGGGGCGTTGAGACATATGACAGAAGCAACTGTAATGGTAGTTGAAGATCAAGTTTTGGTTGCGAGAGACATCAAGTCGCGATTGATTCAGATGGGGTACGATGTAATAGCCACTGCAACGAAAGGCGCTGAGGCGATTGACAAAGCTTTGTCACTCCATCCTCAATTAATTCTTATGGATGTCAATCTGCGCGATGACATGGATGGAATCGAAGCGGCCGTGCTGTTTCGTCAGGAGTACGATGTGCCGGTTATTTTCTGTACAGCCTTTAGCGACGCTGAAATACTCAATCGTGCCAAGATCTCAGATCTCTATGGCTATGTCCTTAAGCCATTTGAGAATCGAGAGTTGGAGATCAATATTGAGATCGCGCTCTATAAACACAAAGCTGAATTGGATCTCAAGGAGACCAAGCGACAATTGAACGCAACGCTAGCAAACGTAAGCGATGGGATCATTGCAGTTGACTTGGATGGGAAGATCTTCCTGACTAATCCAGTAGCGGAATCGCTGACCGGTTGGACGCAAGAAGAGGCAATTGGTAGATCCCTGCCAGAAGTGCTGTCACTCAAGTCCGATCAATCTCAAAACTATGTGCTTAGATGCGGTGAAGTGCATGATGAGATTACCCACAGACGTCTGAAGGTCACGCAACTCGATGGCTCTGAGACACCAATAGAGCTTGGCGTAAATCGGATTCAGGAGAGTGATGACGAAACAAGTGGGTATGTGATTACATTTAGAGACATCAGCCAACAGTTAGGGTATGAGGGCCAAATACGCCACAATGCTCTATATGATCCATTGACCAACTTACCGAACAGAACGTTATTAGTCGATCGCCTGGTCCATTCGATAAATGCCACGAAACGACGCAGGGATCGTCTGTTTTCAGTGCTGTTGATAGACCTGGATGAATTCCGGGTAGTCAATGAGGGATTAGGGCATCAGGTCGGTGACAAACTGATATCGGTCACCGGCGAGCGAATCGCGGAGATGATAAGGCCAAGCGATACCCTTTCAAGATTCAGTGGTGATATCTTCTGCATATTACTGGATCCAGTCGCTTCGGCGGCAGACGTCATACAGGTGTGTAACAGAATACAGAGCGCTATAGCGAAGCCATTGGTTCTGGATGACAAATCCGTAAACGTGACTGCAACTGCAGGCATAGTACTAGATGAAGGTCAGTATGATACTGCATCTGATTTGGTGAGAGATGCAGATACTGCCATGCATAGAGCCAAATCGGAATCGAAGGGGTCATATGTCATCTTTGATGATGAGATGCACGAGAATATCCTTCGCTTCATGGAGTGGAAGGACGGGATGCAGCAAGCTGTGCATCAGAATAGCTTCGAAGTGTTCTATCAACCGATCGTATCGACTCAAACCGAGGAACTAGTAAATCGGGAGACCCCCCGGCTCTGCTGGGGAGGCACCCAGAGTTTGACAATTACGGGAGTCTCATAGTAACTC
>CAYFHS010000059.1:0-8085 GCA_964342815.1 uncultured archaeon
TCTTTGTTTAACAATAATTTAGAAAACAGATGTTTCCTACGGGCCCCGATTCCGCACACATCATCAAGCTGAAAACCTCGATGTGTCTGCGACACATCTATCTTTTCACCATTGACAATATATATCAGCAAAAGTATCCTCCCGGCGGTAGCCTAAATGAACAGAAAAATCACAGAGACCATGGCGAATATCCGCAAAAAAGCGAAGGCGAAAAAAAGAAAAAGGAATCCGAAAAGACCTGTTGCCATATGGACCGAGAAGGACCTTTTGGGAGGTCGGATGACCGATGCGATGGTGGTGATACTTGCCACCGGCGGTTGTTCCTGGGCAGAAGAATCGGGATGTACCATGTGCGGGTATTACAACGATACCTGCAATGAAATAACGGAGAGTGATCTTCTATCACAGCTCGCCGTGGCAAAGGAGCGGTACCGTGATCAGAAATACCTGAAGATATTCACTTCCGGGTCCTTTATTAACGCCGAGGAGATATCATCAGCCGCGGCGGCGGAATTCCTAAGATTCTTTTCGGAACACTGCGAGAGGATATGTATTGAGACACGAGCGGAATATGTAACGCCTGAAGCGGCGGAAATGCTGGCTTCCTTCCCGTGCGAGATAGAGGTGGCGCTGGGACTGGAAAGCTCCAACGACAAGATCCTTGACGAGATCATTAACAAAAATCTGACCTTCGAACAATACAAAAATGCCGCGACAATGTTATTGAACGCCGGTCTGGCAGTAAAGACCTATCTACTTTTAAAACCGCCGCTAATGAGCGAGAGAGATGCAGTCGACGATTGTGAACGATCTATTCGGGACGTCCTACCCTACACGAATACCGTTTCAGTGAATCCAACAAACGTACAAAACTTCACACTGGTTGATTATTTGTATCACCGAGGATATTACCGGCCACCATGGTTTTACTCTCTTGAGGAACTAATGAAGCGATGTATGCCCCACACCAAAGAGCGTGGTGTCCGATTGATGTCGGCCCCATCCGGGGCAGGCACTGCAAGAGGCATTCACAATTGTAAAAAATGCGACGGAAAATACAAGGAAGCCATAACTGCCATATCACTTGGCATGGTGGGAGTGGAGATATTCGACAGGATCGATTGTGATTGCAGGGTAAAATGGCACTGCGACATGGACATGCAGGATGCGGCTATGGATTTTTACAGCACGGGATAATGAAAAACCACTTTTCTTCGATGACACGGCGCATCGAAGATACGCCTGGATCATCGAATTCCCTATATGATAAAAAAAGAGCCACCGGTGGGATTTGAACCCACGATCGTCTGATTACGAATCAGACGCTATACCCCTAAGCCACGGTGGCATAATTTATGTACCTACGCGCCAACTTGACATGTAATCTTTTTGTTCCCGAGTGAGAACATCTATTTTAATATTCATGGTGTTCAGTTTCAGTTCTGCAATTTTTCCATCGATATGTTCAGGTACCTTTATTACTCGGTTCTCCAGCTCAAAGTGATGTTTTACGATATACTCGGCGCAAAGGGCCTGATTTGCAAAGGACATGTCCATGACGGCTGCGGGATGTCCCTCCGCAGCGGCAAGGTTGACGAGCCGCCCCTGTCCCAGAAGGTATATCTTTCGCCCGTCTTCAAGGGAAAACTCCGTCACATGTCTGCGAATCTCATTTTGCCGAATACTCATATTTTCCAAGGCCTCGACATCAATTTCCACGTTGAAATGCCCGGAATTAGCGAGGATCGCCCCATTTTTCATTATCTTGAAATGCTTTTCGGAAATGATCGAAGTGTTCCCCGTGGTGGTGACGAAGATATCGCCCTGCTGGGCGGCCTGTTCCATGGGGAGGACGTCGAACCCGTCCATTACCGCTTCCAAGGCCCTTGTGGGATCCACCTCCGTCACCATTACATGAGCCCCCATCCCCCTTGCTCTCATGGCCACGCCCCGGCCGCACCACCCGTAACCGCCAACCACAAAACGTTTACCGGCCAGGAGAATGTTGGTGGCCCTGATTATCCCGTCCACGGTGCTTTGTCCGGTCCCGTACCTGTTATCGAAAAGGTATTTGGTATATGCATCGTTAACCGCAATTATGGGGTATTTCAGTACACCTTCCCGTTCCATGTTCTCGAACCTGTGAACACCAGTGGTAGTTTCCTCGGTACCTCCCAATATGGTTTTCATCAGTTCAGTTCTCTCCTCGTGAATGGTGGTGACCAGATCGCCGCCGTCATCCAGTGTGATGTGGGGGATGTTATCCAGGGTCTGATGAACGTGTTTGTAATACATTTCACGTGACTCGCCGTAAACTGCAAAGACGCTTATGCCGTGATCCTTTACGAGAGAATGAGCCACCTCGTCACAGGTGGAAAGGGGATTCGAAGCGCACAGAGCGACCCGTGCTCCGCCCTCCTTAAGAGTAATAGCCAGATTTGCGGTTTCGGTGGTTATGTGAAGACAGCCGGAAATATTTATACCTGCAAGAGGTTTTTCGTTTCTGAAACGTTCCCTAATAAGTGCCAGAACAGGCATCTCCTTGTAAGCCCAATTAATTCTATTGCTTCCTTCAATCCTTTCCGTTTCTTCGTTCACTTCATAGTTCACTTATCACACCGGCTTTTTGCTAATAATCAAAATAATAATATAATGTATAAAAAGGAGTTCGAACAGAGGTAAAATATCCATTATTGATTAATATTACTCCGCCAGTCTGTGCTTTAATAATTTGTGATCATGCAAATTTGAGTCCGGAGAAAGTCCTTGGGAAGAGCGAGTTTGAATACTCATTGTTCCGGAACTTAAACCTCCGCAAATTCAGTCGCTGTCGAATAAATTATATCGATACTAATGATGACATTAACTTAAAATAGGAAATGACTGTTCCTACTGAAAACCGAGTATTTGTACTCTGGAGCGATTATTAGTATATAAATCATAATAACTAAAATAGATCATGTAGGTGCTTCCTTGGCCGGAAAGAAAATTGAAGAATCCGAAGACCAATCATTCAAATACATCGTCCGTATCGGCGAAAGCGATGTGAACGGTAAATCTGGTTTGGCATACGGGCTGACTGCAATAAAGGGCATAGGTTATCGGATGGCATGCGCCATAGCCGATAGCGTGAATATCGACCGCAATAAGAGGGTAGGCGACCTTTCAGATGAAGAAGAGGAACTTATCTCGAACTTCGTAGAGAACGAGATGGAAGAAACCCTCCCCGGTTGGATGTTCAACAGAAAAAGAGATCCGGAACTGGGCAAGGACGTTCATATCATATCCTCCGAGATCGTAATGGTGCTGGGAGAGGATATCAACAGGCTGAGAAAGATACGTTCTTACAGGGGAATCCGGCACGAAACTGGTCAAAAAGTAAGAGGCCAGAGGACGAAATGCAACGGCAGGAAAGGGCTGGCTTTGGGTGTGCACAGGAGAAAGGGTAAACAGTAGAAGGATGACGGGAGAGTGAAATAAATGGGTGACCCAAAAAAGTCAAGAAAGAAATATTCCCGTCCTTTACGTCCATGGGAGGGGGAACGGATCAAGGAAGAGAATGAGCTGAAAAGAAAATACGGTCTGAAAAATAAAAAAGAGATCTGGAAAGCTCGCACCATTCTAAAGAAATACCGGGGATTGGCAAGGGATAGGGGTGCATTGATACGCGCGGGGAACGAACAGGCCGAGAAAGAAAGCGCAGAACTATTGAAGCGGCTTGTAAAATTGGGTATACTGGTGGAAGGCAGTCAACTCAACAACATTCTGGCACTGGATGTGGAAAATATATTATCCCGTAGGCTTCAGACCCTGGTATACGAGAAAGGACTGGCCCATACATCCCACCAGGCGCGTCAATTCATTACTCATGGTCATATCTCCATCAATGGAAGAAAAATGAGCGTTCCAGGCTATCTTGTCCCAGTTACCGACGAAGCGAATATCGATTATGTAAAGCGATCCCCCATAGCCGATGAGGCTCATACCATGCGGCCGAAAGGAGATTATGCCGAAGCAAGAAAGCTCAAGGAAGAAAAACAGAAGGAACGGAAAGCAAGGATGGATACGAGAGGACGCAGAGGGGGACGTAGAAGATGACACAATGGGCCGTTGCACACATATATGCTTCATACAACAATATACTTATCTCCCTCACCGACATCACCGGTGCGGAAACCATCACACAATGCACTGGCGGAATGGTGGTTCGGAGTGATAAAGATCAATCCAAACCCTACGCAGCCATGATGGCAGCACGGAGGGTGGCCGACGTGGCCAAAGAGAAGGGGATAACCCACATCCACGTACGTGTCAGGGCACCCGGCGGTAACCGGGCCCCGTCGCCCGGCCCAGGCGCACAGGCGGCTATTAGGGAATTGGCAAGGGCGAGGCTGCGAATAGGACATATCGAGGATGTCACTCCCATACCCCATGACGGTACCAAGAAAAAGGGAGGACGCAGGGGTAGGCGGGTATAGATATTTTTTTAGATTTCTCCAGGGTGTCATATAATGAAAATAAAGATAATGGACCTAACCGATAGGCACCTGAAATGTATAATCCAGGATGCCACACCCGCTTTCGTGAACTCACTCCGAAGGGTGCTCCTTAGCGATCTGCCTAAAATGGCCATTCACGAGGTTGAATTTCATCTCGGCCCCATTCGCGATAGAGAGACCGGGAAGATGTATGAGAGCATGGCGCCTCTTTTTGACGAGATAATCGCCCATAGACTTGGAATGTTACCGGTACCAACGGATACGAGGCTGTTCAATTTCAAGGAAGAATGCGTGTGCGGTGGCGAAGGATGTCCCAATTGCAGGATCATGTTCGTGCTGAACAAACATGGACCGTGCACGGTTTTCTCGGGAGATCTGGAAGCCATCAGCGGGGATGCGGTAGGGGAGGTTTCGAACTACAGTATCATAGAAGACCTTATACCCATCGTGAGACTCAATGACCAGGAAGCTCTTCTGATATATGCCACAGCTATAATGGGGAGGGCGAAGGATCATGCGAAATGGCAGGTATGCAATTCGGTGGGATACAAGTTTTTCCCGAACATAATTATCGACGAGAGCCTATGTGATAACGGCGGAGGATGTATAGACATTTGCCCCAAGGATGTTCTGGGATTCAACACGAAAGGGAATCTTGCCGTAAAGAACCTTTTGGCGTGCGACCTCTGTAACGCCTGCGTAGAGATTTGCGAGCCAAGACCGAAAGGGGGAAAGAACATGGGAGAGATGATCAAGGCGATCCGGGTGGAAGGGAAGGATGACATGTTCATTTTCACAATGGATACTGACGGTTCTTACACGGCAAAGGACGCTTTCGAAGCTGCATTGGATATACTCGAAAATAAGTATCAGGATTTCCGCGAATCGATTTCAACGATGAAATGAAGAAAATTCTTGGGGAAAAGATATTATTCTATTAATCCTTACTTCCCGATATAACTGGAAATTCATTGAAGTACAGGGTACAATCTATACTGTGCGAGGGTAGCTAAGCCTGGTCAACGGCGCTAGGTTGAGGGCCTAGTCCTTAGTGGTTCTCGAGTTCAAATCTCGGCCCTCGCACTTTTTTGACTAAAAGGAAAAAAATGCGAGTTAGGGCAACCCGTAGGCTTACCAGCCGAGGGTGCAGATGAATCTCCGATTCATCGAGTATTTCCAATTGACCAGAGCGTGCGTGAACTCGCACTTTTTAGACCGAAGGGATAAAAAGGGCGTATTAGGACAATCTCTGATTGGCCGGAGCGAAGCGGGAACTCGCACTTTTTTAACAAATAATTTGAGAATACATATTTACGGTATTTTCGAGAATTCTTCAAGGCTTCCCGCCAACAATGTTTTATTCGTCTTCTTTTGCCTACCCAGTTCGTCAAAAGGAAGTTCGCCATAATCGTGGCCTGGATAGACTATTAGATTGTCCGGTAGTGATTTAATCTTTCTGTTCAAGGAATGGAACATATCTTCAAAGCTCCCACCTTTCAGGTCACATCTGCCGCAATCTCCTATGAATAGGGTGTCCCCGGTGATCAATGCCTCGTCGCCAACAAGTATGCATATACTTCCGGGAGTATGTCCGGGCGTCAATATGAATTTCAACTTTATGCCCCCAAGCTCGATTTCATCGCCATTTCCAACAAGTATGTCAGTATTGTAAGTCAGTGCTCGCGAATCTGTATGACTTGTGATTATCTTTGCACCGGTATCCTCTCTTATCCTTCCACTTGCACTGGAATGGTCACCGTGATGATGTGTATTTATAATGTAGATAAGCTTCAATCTATTGTCCTCTATGAAACGCAGCGCACTGGTTCCGTCAGATCCCGGGTCCACCAATGCAGCTTTTTTTGATTTACTGCAGTAAATTACATAGGAAAAGTTGCTCACACCGCTCTTTAACTGTTCAATTGGTATTGTAATCCCCCTGATGATCCGTATTAATGATGGAAACTGATCTGAAATAATAAAGATTTGGTATGATTTTTATGAAAATATCGTCAACTCATCAATCATTTCCCGTACGATTTATATTATATTGGGGAGACAACAATCTTTATGTGTATATATTCCCATAACCTCTCAACTTGACATTGAGGGTGGTGAGAAACTATGGATACCGCATCTGAACACATGGTTGGTTTAGGTTTTTCAGTCAGTCGGCTCGTTGTAATATTCATCGGTCTATTGTTTTTTTTCCGCCCCTGATAGGTCAATACCACGAACAAATCGGAAGCGTAGAGCCTGCTTCCACAGACCTGGACACTGCTCCCCTTTCGCCGGGTCAAGAAGGAGATTCCGACCCGACTTCTCAAGATAATGAACGCGTTAGAGCCGCCGGCACATTCCGAGAGAATTATAATGGTTTTCTGAATTACAGCGACGTGGTTTTAATTGTAAATGACGCTTCGCAGATGTCGAAGAATATCGCTGATTATTTCGTCTCAAAGCGGGACTTTCCCCATGGAAATATAATAAATATCTCCGCACCTGCCGGGGAGACCGTCTCCCGGGCGCAATTCGACGAATTTCGGCTCCAGATCGAGGACAATATCACACGCCGCGGCCTCACGACCAAGATAAATTTTATTATTACTACAAAGGGAGTCCCGCTGAGGATCTCCGGTTCCGGGGACTACAAGGCCAGCGTGGATTCCGAACTTGCACTGATACTGGGTCCCAACAAAAATTCCATAGGAAACCTCAGATGGCTTATAAATCCCTATTACAACAAGAAAGGTGCTTTCGATTCCCAGAAGTACGGGATGTACCTCGTCAACCGCCTCACCGCCTATACTTTCGACGAGGTGAAAAATATAATCGACAATGCCGCAATATCTCTGAACGTCACTGGCAAATTCATACTGGATGTGGACCCCGGGCGTGACGGCTCCCCTGGATACAAGGTGGGTAACGATTGGCTCCGTTCTGCAAAAAATATCCTTACGCCGAGAGGTTACGAGATCATACACGACGAGACAAACACTTTCATCAATAACATCACTGGAGTGGCAGGATACTCCTCATGGGGGTCCAACGACGGCCATTGGTTCAGTGATAAACTGACCAATTCGGGCATGGAGAGCGATTCGGACGGCAATGGAATCCCTAATAGCTGGTACCAGGTCACCGGTGGTGCCGGAACAGTGGGGAGAACTGACGAAGATGCATACCGAAACAGCTATTCGGTAAAGATAAACCGACCGGCACAGGTTGATGACCATACTGCAATTTTTCAAAACTTTACAGTGGAACCGGGCTCCAGATATTATCTCTCCGGTTATGCCAACCTTTCCGGTGTCAGCGGCGGTGGTGGCAGTGCTCACCTCAGGATACGGGCCCACGATGCTCAAGACCAGATCATTTGGATGAAGAACGGTACAACCAGAACCGGTACCAATAACAATTGGATCTCCATGGGACAGATCGTCTTCGAGCCAATTGAAGGTGTTCGGAAAATATCGGTTGGCGGTGTGCTGTACAAGTCTTCGGGCACGGTCTATTTCGATTATATCCGCCTGAATGAGATACGTCCGCATCTCCAATTCGTACCGGGGGCCATTGCGGAAACCTT
>CAYFHS010000060.1:0-6333 GCA_964342815.1 uncultured archaeon
CGTAATACTGAGTTGCACCGCAGTTGGTGAAAGTGTAGGATACACCGGAGCCTTCCTTGTATTCAAAACCATAATCCGCGTAATTCCCCATGGGACCTCGGATAATAACCTTTCCATGGCCGTTAGGGGAACCGCCGCCACCGGTTGTATGAACAACGTCATCGGTAATATCAGGATCCGCATAGTTGGCGCCACCACCGCCACCACCGCCACCGTTACCGGCATTGTAATTATAGTTTCGCCCGCCAGTACCACCACGGAAGCCACCGCCGCCGCCACCGGCTCCGGATAGACGTGTATTCCCACCGCCACACCCTCCTCCGCCGCCACCGCCGCCGCCGCCGTATCCGCCGGCCCCGGGACAACCGCCACAGCTGTAGCATCCTCCTGCCGGACCAGCAGCGGGACCGTATCCACCGCCACCGCCACCAGCCCCTTGACTGGAACCACCGGTTCCACCTCTCCCGCCACCACTAGATGTTCCAGGCTGCCCGTTCTGATTGTGGCCAGCGCCACCTGCTCCACCTGCGGGTGTATTACCCACGGAACCGCCTGCTCCTCCGGAACCGCCACCACCATTTGTACCGTTCTTACCCGGGTAACCTCCATCGCCACCGTGTCCGCTTCCATAGCTGGAACCGGCTCCACCACCGCCACCGGCGGAGATGAGATGCTGGTTCCCGTTTTCGGTGATACCCGAAAACCCTCCTGCACCGCTGGCGGACCGGTTACTGTCGGGGCTTCCTCCAGTACCTCCCACGACAATAATGTAATTCTTGTCTTCGAGAGTCACCAATCCGGTTACTTTACCTCCCTTTCCACCACGGGCTCCACCGTGGCCTCGTCCGCCTGCTCCGGTGATCTCCACCTCGTAAACCCCCTTGGATGGCGGTTTCCAGCTCTGATTTCTCCCGGTGTAGGTGAAGGTAAATTCTTCCGGTTCACCCCTGGTGTCTTCGGATTCCTGGTTTTCAATATTCAGAGAAGCGTTCTCATTTTCGCTCGCTGTCGCGAAGTCTTCATTGACCTCGGGAAGAGAGCCTAAGCTTCCGTCGGAATATCTCGCCGCCATTGAATAGCTCAGTGTCGACGTACCTCTCGAGTAATCGTGCTGCTGGGGCAGATATACGATCTCCTCGATGGATGCTTGCTCGCCTCGAATCTCCTCGAAGGCGACTCCAACGATGATGGCCAATCCAGTCAGTATTAGGGCTGACAGGATGATCCATATGCCGATCTTAACGTATCGGCTGTGGGTCGGTTCATGTTTTTTTCCTTCATTCATATAAATTCCTCTAGTTGTTTGGTTCCAATCCCCTAAATCGTTCAGGAATTGCATGATTTTTATTGAATAATATCTTATATATAATTTATTGGATTTGTTCCGATATCGAGTAATTTTCATACTTATTGTTTATAGGATGAATAAAACGCACCCGATTCTTTCATAATATGAATCTTTTCGGAATTGAACGAATTCGTTTTTGAGGTTCATGTATGATTAAAAATCGAACAAGAAGACTTATACCTCGTTATATTCTGTTAACAGATCACAATTATCTGTGAAAAGTACAAACGGTTTTTTTATATATATTGGAAGTACAGAGATAAAACATATACCATTTTTATAAATGACAATCCCCTGCCTTCTATAATTAAATTATTTTGATCATTGTATGAGTCTTCGAACTCAAACATATCATTGATCCAGTTGCGGATCATCAATTCTTTTGGGTATGGTGAACCTGAACGTGCTGCCTACTTCTACCTCGCTTTCCACCGATATCGTACCGTTATGCCCCTCGATGATCGATTTCACAATGTTCAGGCCCAATCCCATCTTATCCCGGTCTCTCGTTAATGAAAGATCCCCAATGTAAAACCGTTCGAAAACATGGGCCAGGTGTTCTTCAGCGATCCCAATACCGGAATCTGTAATGGACACGGAAATAGTGGAACCTTCATCCTTGATAATAACTGTGACCTTACCCCCGTCGTAAGAATATTTTACCGCATTGCTGATCAGATTGACAATCGCCTTTTTCATGAGGTCGAAATCGAAATTGGCAATGGTAACACCCTTGGGAAGCGGATCGAATGTAATACCCCTTAATCCTGCCAAGATCCTGAAGTCCTCAATGATATCTCGTATGATCTGAGTTATATCATACTTCCCAAGTGATATATCCATCATCTGTTCTCCGGTACGGGTGAAATCCAGCATCTCATCTATCAACTTGTTGAGAAGATTGATATTAGAGTTCATATCTTTAAGGTATGATATCTCTTCCATGGTGAAATTTCCTATCTGCCCATGGTTCATAAGACCGGTGTAGACCTTGATGGAAGAAAGCGGTGTTCTCAGTTCATGAGCAACCACATCGATGAAATCACTGCGTTTCTGGTCCACCATCTGGAGCTTGTAATATGATTCTTCCAGCTTGTGATATAGACCGACGTTCTCGAGGGCCGTACCCACTGCAGTCATGTACATGGCCAGTATTTCAATCGTTTCCTGAGGAAGAGTCTGACGCCCCCCGAAATCCAGTATCAGTACACCGAATGACACATTTCTCGAAAGTATGGGGACCGCGATGAAGAAATCGTCGAGACCAGGAAATCCCACTGCTTCCTGAAGTCCCACGGGGAACCCGGCCTTGTCGCCACTGGGAATGACTATTCCCTGTTTTATTGCACAATATTCAGATCCCAATATGGTCCTGCTGAGGAAATCGGTTCCAGTTATTATCGAAACATTGAATCCTATTTCTTCTTTATCCACTCCGACGGAGTGGGTCAGGGTCAAGTTTTCACGCTCCTCGTCCAGTATGAACAGTAAACCCCGAGGAAACGAAAAATCGGTGCAGATCCGATAAAGGCTCTTGCTGCCCACCTCCTCCAATGTATTGGAATACATCAGTCCCTTGCTCAGCTGATAGAGGTTTTGAGTTTCTTCCAGCCTGTATTTCAATTCCTGCTCCGCCAGTTTCCAATCAGTTATATCCAATTCGATCCCACCCAAAAGGGGTGAACTCCCCTCCCTTCTAATGGCAAATCGATCGGTCCTGAAGATACGTTCGACTCCGTTCCGGGCTTTTATCGTCTTGATCTCGATCTTGTAACCTTTAGCGAGGGTATCCTGATCGTCCAGGATCATCGCATCACCCGCATTCTTAGGCAGGTACTCATGGGGGGATTTACCCAACCATGTATCAGCTCCAAAATGTTCTTTCATAAATCGGTTAATGTATAGGATTCGGCTATTTTCGTCTTTGATAAAGACAGCTGCCGGGAGATGGTCCATGAAAGCTGAGAAACGCGCCTCACTTTCCCGTCTTGCCCTTTCCGAACGTTGATGGTCATCTTTTGTATGACGGGTCGCCATTATACCGTAAGTCACCTCATTTGCCAGTTCCATCAGCAGCTGAACCTCTGTTGTCCCAAAGGGATTGAGTTCTGCGGAATAAATGTTGATTACACCGAAGGTTCGTTCATTTTCCATAAGTGGTAATGCTATAGATGAATTGTAACCTCGGTCCACGTGTTCATCCCGCAAGAAGATATCATAGGGATCCAACATGAGATTATGTCCCACGGAGGGTTCGTTGGTCCGTATTGCTCTACCTGCCGGACATTGTCCCCAATCATTTTCCCCCCAGGAAACCTTTCCTCTGGAAAATAATTCTATGGGAAAACCCCCATGGGCCATTGGGCGTACAGTTCGCTCCTCATCTTCTTCGGCATACCCGATCCAAACGAATCGATAACCGCCTAGCTCCAGTAACAGTCTGCAAACCTCCACCAGAAGATCGAACTCCTCAGGATCCTTCAGAAGAAAGTGATGAAGTTTAGTTACCATCCTAAGGGTTCGTGTGGATCTTATCATGGCATCCTCGGACCGCTTCCGACCAGTGGTCTCCATGAGAATACCCGAGAAACCTAGTAAAGCTCCGGATTTATCCTTATTGATTTTCCGGGCAACCTCGAACCAATTTATACTTCCGTCCTTACCCCAGCTCCTGTACTCGAACAGCGATTTCCCGCTTCCGGATGATGTGCGGAGAAAACTGGTTGACACTCTCCCTCTGTCCTCAGGGATAGCGAGCCCCCAAATCTCCTGGGAAACTAACTCTTTGGGACTCTTGCCCAATCTCTTTATCTGGGGACTGGTATAACGTATCTTCCCATGGCGATCTGTAGAATAAATAATATCTTTGGAATTCTCGATGAATAAGCGGTACCGCCGTTCGTATTTTCGTGATCTCTTTCGGACGCGCGTGGATCTTGTAATATCCCTGATAACTGCGGCAATAATATCTTTCTTCTCAAAAGATACGGTGACCTTGAAATATTTTTTCGACGGTGGATCATGAAAATGATATGAAACAGCAGTACCTGTGGATGCAACCTTCTCATATGTTTTTGATAAAGCCCGGCTCAAAGATCCGGAAAGATCCGATACCCTGCGCCCCAACACTTCTTTGTTTACCAGACCCATCATCCTCTCACAAGCACGATTCAGACCAAAGAATTGGAAACCCTTGGCCTTGCCGGATCCGTCATAAATAATTTTGGACAAACATATTCCCTCAGTCATCTGGTTACATAACTCATGATATCTTGAGGTGATTCGCCTTTCACTACGATACCTTCGAAGAAAGTAAATACAGAAAGCACAAACCAATATGACAAATACAATCAACAGCTCCTGCAGATACCACGATTCATTAGATCGAATGGCATCCAATAATGGATTAACCAGATCCCACATCAATTCTATGGCAAAGCCGACGACAACTATAATGAAGATAATTACTAGATCTACCAAAGGTTCTTTCTGTTGAAAAAGTCGATTTGTCCTATATTTCATACCTCACACCCCTGTATCCTACGAATGGTAATTTGATGATAATATGGCATAGTGGTAATCCATGTTATCGTCGATTAATGATTTTAATGTTTTTAAGAAGCATGAAAAAGAAATCCATTATAAAAAAACGAAAAAAAGTTTAATTATATATTAATTGGAATGAACTGACCGAGAAGATCGGAAAAACTTATTTGTCCCCAAATGTAAGCTTCCAAACACCAAATAATATGCTAAATACCACAGAAAAAAGTGTAGATCAAGAAAAAATTTGCCAAATTACTAGTTATGCCAGAACAGATTCCATGGCTTTTATGAGGTCCGCAACATCGAATGGTTTCACTACAACCATTGAAGCTCCAGCATCCATTGCCTCTTTCTTTTTCTTGGACGAATACAGAGCAGTCACCGCTATGAACTTTGCCCCAGGATCGAAAACACGGATCTCCCGAATAGCATCTATACCGTGCTTTTTCGGCATGGCAATATCCATCAATACGAGATCGGGGTTTGACTTTTTATACATTTCAACTGCCTGGTCACCGTCTGTAGCCATTCCCACAACTTGATAGTTATTAAGAGTAAGCATCGTGTTCAATGCTCTGCAGGTTGATTCCGAATCCTCAACAATCAACACCCTTTTATTCATTCTTCCTCCCCCATGATTTTTCCGAACAGGATCGGCTCAGCCATACGTTCCTCGTCCAACTCTTCAATGATCTTTAAAAGGAGATCGGTATAAGATTCCTTGATAATCCCTTCACTGGAAAAGATATACCTGTCAACTATCTCTATATAATCGGACAATTGAGACTGGGTCACGTGGATGAATCGATCCAGCTCTATTAGATTTCGAAAAGAACACACCAGTATATGCGTGATATTTCTCCCGGGAACCCTGTAGACTCCGACAATATTTGGATTCGAAGTTATGATATCCTGAATACCTTTATGTCCTTTGTAGTTCCAGCCCTTGGGAGTCACTTTTACATGCAGTATTCCAAAGGCGTTCAAACCAAGCATTTCATATTGGATCTCTGCATTATATCCTTTGATAATACCGTTTGTTTCCAGTTTGTCTCGAATCTTTCCAATACCAGTACTTGACAGACCCAAGCGATTGGCTATGGTTATATTGGATATGGTGGGGTCTTCAATAAGAGCACTCAGTACTTTTCGCATGTTATCTTTGCCGCTCATCATTCAGAGCATAGCGTATTTTGGATAAATATTTTTCTATCACATAGATTTTTTCACGGGTTTAAGGACATTATGCAATACTGAATTTATTTTATATCTCCATTATGGAAATTGTTATCTTAATAAATTCAAGCGATTACTTTATTCTATCTCGATTTGGAAAAAAAAAGGGAAGAGCAAACTCTCCCCTGGTTGAGGTGTAAAGCCGTCTCATTCTGGCACATCTTACTTGAGAAGCCAAGACCTATGGGCTTGGCTGAACAAGT
>CAYFHS010000061.1:0-6193 GCA_964342815.1 uncultured archaeon
TCAAGATTCATCTGTGTCCTCGGCAATCATGCCTACGGACATTGCTCCATCCGACATATAATCGCAGATTATATTAGGGGTGCGAAGCAATCACTATTGCTCGCATAAGCAGAACTTGTTCTGCGGTATCGGAGAAACTTTTCTCCATCATCCTCGGAAACCGCCGGTTTCTACGGATGAGCCTACGGGCGACCTTAAACCAACGCAGGCCCGACCCAAAATAATATACAATATGGATCGATAGGGGGGCCGAAGGCCCCGTGGACGGTATGCGGATCACAACTTATGGATTCGAAGGAAAAACGTAATCCTGGCAGGGCTCGCACCAGTAACAATCATATTCATTATAGTAACCGGCAGAAGCACCGCATTTACCGCATAAAGGTAAGCCAGTATCCTTTGTATCATCTTCGGGGCTTCCGGCTTCTTCAATTTCTCCTACCTTGGAGTCTGCGCTTGTATCCGAAGCCTCGCTCTCTTTAGGGGTCTTTCCGAGAATTTCCTTTGATTCTTCATTAACTCCAGGATCTTTTTTCCCTTCCTCCGGCGGAATTTTCGGTTCTTCCCTGCGCTTTTTTCTCGAAACGACAAATAGTACAAGTGACGTGATGATAATGGCAATCAGGATGATGGGGATTACAATCCACAAAATAAGTCCCAAATCGGTACTCGATCCCTTTCCGGATGAGCTGCCGCCGGTCGTATCGTCCAGATCGTCATCTTCATCATCATTCTCTTGCTCATCATCAACTATCGTATCATTCTCATTGGGAGGCGGTACGTAATCAGGGTGTTTTTCGGCGTCGGCAGTTTTCGGGTCCATGTCTGTTCCCGCTTTGAACTCCTCCAGGTTGGTGTAGCCGTCCTTGTCGTCATCCCTGTAGGCGTCCGATCCCGATAGAATGTCCAGACCAAACGCAATCTCCCAACTGTCATCCATGCCGTCCCCGTCGAAATCAGCCGCAACCGTTATTTCCACGAACTGTGAAATTGTAGTTTCTGTCGGATCAGAGACAGTTAGTGTTATATTGAAAATCCCTGATGCATCGAACAAGAAAAATGCAGATGTCAAATCCACCCCCACTTTCTCCCTTTCCTCAACACCGTAGCTCCATAAATACGTGAGCTCATCTCCGTCCACATCCATGCAGGGATCAACTGAGAAAGTGATATTCTCTCCAATGTAATAATTTTTATGAGTATAACCCGGGATCTCGTGGCTTACGAGAATAAAGTTGTAATCCCCCCATTCCGGTGGATCGTTCACCCCTGTTACCGTGACGTTGATATCGTGGAAAACGCTTCGGTCTCCATCCCATATGCTTATATTGACGACATCACTTAATACCCCGTTCGGATAAAGAAACGTGATAATGAATCCCTCCGCTTTCGCGTAGCTGGAGTTCTCCGTTACCCACAGATCCGAAAGGGCGTTGTCAATATCGGAGAGGTACGGCTCCAGATCCAGTGTTTTTTCGACCTCCTCCACAGCCACAATATTCGTGGGCGCGCTGGATATGACCGGAGGATCATTTACCGGTCTTACCACAAGCAGAATGTCCTGCCATGCGGATTCTCTGTGGTCGGAAACGGTCACTCTAACGTGTTCGTCAGTTACTCCTTCGGGGTAGTTGAAAATTATCTCTATTCCGTCGAGCTCTCCGTATGTGGAATTTTCCGTCACATTCAGGTTCTCCAAGGGAGTATCCAGGTCCGTGATGTACAACGACAGATCGAGGATCCAATCGATCTCCTCGGTGGGATACTGGGTGGGTATCGATGCCAGGAGAGGCGGTTTGTAGGGATCGGGAACGGCGGTGAACGACCATGAATAATCATCATTGGGACTCCCCTCGGCTGCCCCGTCCCCATCACCGTCCAGTCCGTTACCAGCAAGATCGGGGATATCCGTGGTCAGGGTAACGTAATATATCTTCCCGAATTCGAACTCTTCCGACGGCTGAAACGTGAGCATTCTAGAATCGGTATCGTAACTGATCTCGCCATCGATAATATTCAATTCTTGGTTTTTCACGATAATCGTGGAAGTGGTGAGATAGGTTTGGTTTATTTTTTCGCTGAAGGTGGCTGTGATGTTCGAATCCAGAGGAACGTTGATATCGTCATCCACCGGAGTGACGAAAGTAACTTTCGGGGGTGTGATGTCCCCGGGATCTCCAAAACAGTAGACCGATCCGCCCCCAATATAAACCCTTTCATTTGCAATGGACGGGGAAGAGGCGGTGTAAGCCCCCTGGCCAACGTGGCAGTTCCGGGACCAGATCACCTCGTTGGCTGCTATGACGCCGTTATTGTTGGGGTCCTCCTCCGGGATGCAGTAAAGAAATCCATTCTCGCATTCGAAAAATACCTTTCCGTCTCCCACAGCCGGAGATGAATAGACCCAATGCGGGGCGAAGTAGTTCCAGACAAGATTCCCGTTCTGGCTGTTAAGACAGACAACCTTGTTCGATCCACCCATTGCATTGGCGCAACCAATATAGACCCTCCCGTTGGCAACGGCGGGAGTGGCCTCGATATCGGAACCTGTGTTATAGGTCCAGATGACCTCGCCAGCTGAGATATTACCATCCGAGTTTGGGTCCTCCGCCGGAAGACAGTAAACCTCACCGTTGGGCGACATCCCGACATAAACCCTCCCGTCCACCACCACCGGGGACGATACCACTTTACCGCTGACGGTTATGTTCCATACGTAAGCTCCCGTACTAGCGTTAAAGCAGCTGAAAACGCTTGGGCCCGAAGTAGAGTAGTATCCAGCACCTGTGTAAACTCGGTCATCCACCACAGCAGGGGATGAAACGGTGTTCTCGCCCATATTCCGCCTCCAGACGAGGCCGCCTGTAATGGCATCGAGACAGTATAGATAATCATCGTTTGAACCGAAGTATACCTTTCCCCCCGATACCGTGGGGGACGATTCAACCGACCCACCGGTAACATAGCTCCAGTGTATCTCGTTTCCTGCAATTACGCCGTTGCCGTTGGGATCGTCCTCGGGCAGACAGTACATCCTGCCGTCGTTGCTGCCTATATAAACTTTACCGTTCACGATGGCTGCTGATGAGTAAACATCGCTTCCTGTTTGAAATCTCCAGATAATATTTCCTGTTTTCTCGTCAAGGCAGTACACGTTATTGTTCAGATAGCCTATGAATACCTTTCCGTTTATCAATGTAGGAGAGGATATTATCTTGTCCCCGATACCCTGAGCTGTCCAGACCAGTGTGTTCTCATCGGGTGTGGATGATGTTGAGTAACGCGAATTGTTTAGAAAATGATGGAACATGGGCCAGGAATCGGGGGCTCTGGTGGATCGTGCTTCGTAATTTTCCTTGTCCTTGATTATTACTGATGCTTCAGATCTATACTGAATTCCGGAACTATGATCGGAATCGTTCAGCAACCAGCCCAATCCAGGTTGAAAAAAGGCTGAAATGATAAGGGCTACAACTAGAGAACCGAGAAGAAATCTACGCATGCGCGGTCCTCCTTCGTGTCATTTCGGATCTACTTACGCTCATAGACTCACCGTTTTTTTTTATTGCGGATATGAAAATAACCATTTTGCTATTTGGATTTTCCCTTCTTTATTTCAGGGAAGGTGGAAGGTTGTATCCGGACTTGACAATCTATTTCCATCATCCGTCTATCCCAAGCAGCCAGTAGGGTATGGATCGGTATCTGACAGTAATTCCATCCACCTCTTCCTCGTCGGTCCGATCGCGGGTAAGTATCAGGCCATCCCTTTTCCCGAATTCCCTGCAGGCCGCGATCAATCCGTCCACCTCCCTCTTCCTGGTGCGATGCTTTGTTGTATCCCAGCAAACCTGAATCAGATCGCTAACCTCAAGACCCTCCCTCACGAGAAAATCCACTATATAACTGTCTGCTCAAGCATACGGAAAACATCAATTACTGTATGCTGACACATACGGAAAACATCAATTACTGTATGCTACGCATACGCATATATAAAAAAACCGAACCGACCATACGATTTTCAGATTTAGTTCGGTCAAAAGCTCTCTTTGATATCCTTCGATATCTGCTGATATTGTTCGACGGAAATTTCCTTGTTCAACAACTGCTTTAACAGCCCCCTCATCATATCCCCCTTCTCGTCCCATTCCACCGAAACCTCCACTTCCCTCTTTGCCGTCTTCTGGCTGTCCTCGACACTTTTCACTATGGCTTCCTGACTAACCGTATTGATCATGCCCTGATAATCCACGCCGCAGTCCGAACATTTACCTATCTTGATCCCGCAGGAAAGATGTGAAATGTTGCCGCAGGAACACCTTGCGGCCTGCAGCCCGCCGCTGATCTCCCCGTAACAGATGGAACAAGGCATGGGCTCGTCAATACGGAAAGTGCTTGCGTTCTTTACGGAATCATGCGAGAGTTTTATTCCGCTTTCATCAGGAGCGAAGGGGGCGGGAGGCGGCAGGGGCGGCTCCATCGAAGGTGGTGGAGGTGCCGCAGGTTCTGAGGGGGCAGGTACCACAAGCGGAGTTGGCGGTATAACAGTTACTGAAGGTGTTATCGGAACAGTGGGCGCGGATCCGACCATTGGCAGCGCGGGAACTTCGGACGTCTTTTTCTCTTCCCCTGGTTTCTGCGGAAGGGCAACCGTGGGAACCGGTGTCGAGACGGGCTGGGTTGGCGGGACGCCGGTGGACTGCGGTAACGCTTTGGGCTGTTCTTTAACCGCTCCGGTGACCTTTAGCTGCGGCAATGTGACCTTGGGCGCTGGGGCAAGCGGTTTGTGCTGATATGGTTGCTGCTGCTGTCCCGGGAGATTATAACTTAATCGACCCTGGAACGGTGCTACTGCAGGTGGGGTGTCCCCAATGGCGAGTATATCGAGATCGGCTTTCGTTATACCTGAAGACCGTCCCTCGATCTCCGCTTCGATTGTTTCGGCATCTTCCTCTTTTTTCTTCTTCGACCGCCGGATAACTAATATCAAAATGGCAATAATGGTCAGGAAGAGAATAACCGCTATCAGATACAATATCCAGGCTTTCGACCTGTTATCTATTGTTACGGATGACGTATCCTCTACCACTTCGACATCCAAGTATACCTTGTGTTCCACACCGTTGAAACTGGCCCTGATGGTGAGATTATACGTCTTCAACTCCATCTTCAATCCCCCGAATATCCTAACACTGATGGTCTTATTCTCGCCTACACCCAATTGGACCGTATCATCATTGCTCACAGAATCCGCAAGATCGCCAATCACATCAAGATTTATTATTTCCGGTACATTCCCGAGATTCTTGAGCGTTAGATCGACAACGACAGAATCGCCTCGTTCCACTTCCACCGAATCGACTTTGAAATTTATTTCTACTCTATGTTCTTCGATAAAACCGAACTGCACTTCGAAATTATATATGCCGCTTTCATAGATTCCCGGAATTTCTTCTACTTTAGCAATTACCTTCCAGTAATATGTTGTTGCGTCCTGCAGGTCCGTGACCTTGAACATTTGTTCATCATTATTTTCGGATATCCGGGTCATGTTCGATAAGGAATCTCCGAAATAAATATCATAAGATAACTTTCCGTCGAAATCTCCCACCGACCACGTGAGATTCGTGGTGGAATTAGGGATGATGGTTTCATTACCAGGTGAGCTGAGCTCAATGGTAATATCGGGACGTGCGGAAGCGTTAATGATCTCGATTGTTATATTTTTGTAATTCACGTCATCGTCATTATCGGTAATCTTGAATTTTATCTTACCGAGGCCCGTCTTATCGGCTGAAGCCGGTGATATCTCGACTCTGTTTTTATCTTTCATATACGCATCGAACAGCGCTTTCGGTGAATATTCCTCGACTTCCCAGGTAAGTTCTGAGCCTGAATCCTCGTAATCGGTTCCGTATGATGCGAGACCTATTATTGTAGTTTGATCACTGTAGGCAGTAAGATTCGTGAAACTCTCGTTGAAAACAGGCGGATTGTTCATAACCGACAATGTGTCATTGAAGTAGTGCCAGTTTCCGGAAATGTTGAATTTATCAGTCAATTTCACCCGAAATGAATATTTTTCCTTTTCTGATGACGAATTGGTTTCAAAAATGCCTGTGAAATTGTCCCCTGCGAAGTTGTACGGGCAGTCAATATTAAACCACGGCGATATCTCGGATTTGGCTTC
>CAYFHS010000062.1:0-6150 GCA_964342815.1 uncultured archaeon
GGTGTAATTGATTTTGAAGAATTGCAGGAAAAAAGCAGAAAAGCAAAACTTAAAAGGAAAAGGATTTTATAATACTGTGATTTCATAAACTGGTATTAACGTAAAAAATACGTTTATAATTAATTGTTTCAAATTTATCAATTTGAAGGCAAACCATCAGTCTTCATTCCCTGTAAGATTAAACAGTGGGTTATATATAAATCTTCTTCTCCGGTATCTTCGTGTGCCCCATTAATGCCATAAGGCCAAAAGTGTACACCCGCTTTTCTAATATATTCCTCATCATTACCACTCATCAATTGTACAATTTCGTTAGCTCTTTCTCCATTGTAGCGGTTATCTGTAAATAAATCGTCAAATCTCCAATGTTGACCTATACCCACCGTATGCGCCATTTCATGCAAGGCAGTACCGGTTCTTTGATAACTTTCTACAGCTCCCATATTGATCCAACCTGCAAAATTTGCATCAGCTGTTGGAGTACCGGGAGAATAATTAACTGTAACATGTTTTGTGATTGAAGTGAAGTTGTTAAAATACATACAAGCCTCATCAAAAGCCGCTTTAATACGCACATGAGTAGGATTGTCTAAATTTAAGGTTCCATTAAAAGACCAGGTGAATTCTCCTTTCTTTATAGTTGAAATAATAATCTGACGACCATAAACAGCCTCACCTTCTGAAATTTTATAAGGACGTATAAAATACAAATGTTCTTCTTCAAGATCTGTTATACGTTGTTTAAAATGATCTTCTACGGTAGGATGCATTATTTTATTATCCTCTAGTGTAGGTACTTCTTCTGTTCCCCAAACAACTCCTATTTCTGCGATGGGTAAATCTCCACGATCTAACAATTTAACTTCTACAAAAATATCATGAGCTCCAGAGACTGATTTAACATCAGTGTCAAATAAAGCCGACTCAGCAATTAGTGTTTTGAAATTTATCTCATTTCCATACGCTACACCTGCCTGATTTACAGCATAGGCCTTAGCGTAATAGGTTGTGGCTTGTTGTAAACCTGTTAGATTCACAGTAAATTCACCTGAACCCTTTATTGTTGATGCCAAAATTTTTTCTCCATCATCTGAATCAGGAGTTGTACTTAAATAAATTCCTCTTTCAGAAATACTACCGTCACCGGCATCTGTTACAGCAGCAAGTATAGTAGCGTTAAAAGTATCTATATTAGTTACATCTTGAGTGTTTAATTCTGCGAGTTCAACATTTGTTTCTGGAGTTGGCTCTATAACCGTGTCGTCTGTAGTATCAGAACTACTACACGATAGTAAGGTCAAAATAAATAGTATTGAATATGCCAATCTAGTTAGTGCTATTAGATTCATAATTTAAATGAAATAATAAGAACAGGAAACATTTAAAAACTTGTGTTCCCTGTTCTTAGATTAAAAGCAATCTAATTATTGCTTAACCAGTTTAAATGATTCTATTTGCAAAAAGCGTCCCGCACCTTCATCATTAGTTGTTGCTCCACCTATTGCTATTTCTGTGGGTTCTGTTATTGTAAAGGTCAAGGAACTAACATCACCATTTTCTGAATCGACCCGTTCAAAAACCAAAGTCTCTTCTGCGGTTTCAATGTCGACTACATCTGGTAAGGTATTGCCTTTGGCTACTACAAAATACCCTTGATCTGCGGTACCTCTAGTACCTTGGTAATTTGTAGCGAAAATATTTATGGTATAAGTGTAAGTACCCGGCTCTAGAAATAAAACCTGATAAACTTTACCATTCACGATATCAGGTTCACCCCATCCACTTTCCAAATCCCAGGTTGAACTGTTACCATCATAAGCCCCTTGAGGTCCATTGTCAGTATGACTCATTGCAGCATCATTATGTATCCAGTCTGCAGGAGTCCCCCATCGACTACCTTGAGAAGCAAGCCTGTAGGGCTTTGCTGCATTTTTAAGATATGGAGCTTCAGAAAATTGATTTAATGCAAAAGAATTAATCTTTAAATACCGGCCTGCTCCTTGGTCATTTGTCGTTTGAACACCTATAGATACCTGTGTGGTTTCTTCTAAAGTGAACGTAAGCACTCTATTAAGTCCGTTAGCCTTGTTAACTCTTTCATAGGCTAAAGTCTCGTCTGCTGTTTCCACATCAGCAACATCAGGTAAGCTTGGTCCTAGAGCCACGGTAAAGTAGCCCTGATCTAAAGAGTTGTCAGCTCCTTCATAATTAGTCTCCCTAATATCTATTGCATAAGCATAAGTTCCAGCAGGAAGTATGACGGTTTGATAAACCTTTGCATTGATAAGATCGGGCTCTCCCCAGCCACTTTCTAGATCAAATAATTCACCATCTAAAGCACCATACCCTCCGTGGCTAAGGGCAGCTTCATTATGTATCCAGCTTGCTGGAGTTCCCCACCTGCTTCCTCCTTCTAAAATTTCAAAAGGGTAACTCGCATTTTCTAAATAGGGCGGATCTGTCAATTTTGGTTCTGGTACAAAAGACGCATAATCTGTATAAAATGTATCTATAGTTGTAGGATGTGGTAAAAAGACAGTTCTATAGTTGTATTGAGAACCGGATGTAAAATCCTCTATATATGCCATCGTAGAATCAATAGGCACAAATAATTCTTTCAATTCAGAGGTGGTACTTGAGGTATACTCAACCTGAGTCCCTATAACCCCAGAACTAAGATCCATCCCAGCATAACTTATCGTAAGATTATTACCTATTAAAACATTACTAACTACTGGCCTGTTAAATAAACCGCTTTGATATCTAGGACCAAACACTTCTGCAGTCACATAAACAGGTATAGAACTATTTAACTCATCATCATAAGTTCGTACTTCAAGGTTATAAATATTTTCTTCTAAATTATCTATGTATACTTCTAGGGTGTCAACCGGTTTAGTACGGGTCACAGGAACCACGATAGAATCGGCTTTAGTGTTCCAATATACTCTAAAGCTTGTGATCTTAGGATCTGCATTTACTACACCCTGTAAATACAGTCTTTCTCTTCCCGTAAATACCTTTATAGAGTCCATTTTTTCTGTATAGTTAATTTCACCTCCCTCAGTGAACTTTCGATAATCTTCCATCTCATCTGAACACGCTGCAAAGGCTAAAGCCACAAAAAACAGCAAGAGAAAAAATTGATTTTTATATGTTTTCATATCAATACTTTAATGTGTTATTACTGTGTATTACCATAGGCCTGAAGTTCGGCTATTCCAATTTGTTTACCTCCTGCCCAATTTTCAAGGTTTTCAATTCTTATATACCTTACTTTAGGCATATCAATAGGTATGTCCCAACTGAACCCTGCGTTTGCAGTTTCAAAATCTTCATTGGTTTGCTGCCCATAAGGAAGCCCAGAAGGTTTAATCTCTTCATATTCTCCCAATAAGGTCCATTCAGACAAGTCTCCTGAGGTCTCTAGAACATCTGACCCATAAATTCTAAAGCGCTTAGGACACGCCAAATAGTAGTATGACCTACCATTAAAATACTCAGGATAATCCCAAATAACAATTCTACTTAGTTGAGCCTGTACGCCCATATCAAAAGTGAATATATGATTAGAAGCGGTGTAGGTAGCGGCAGTTAAATATATTTGAGGCCAGTCCCAATTATTGCCATTCCACAGACCTTCCAATGAAGTCGATGGATGATGTGGTGCATCATTAGGTAATGTAACTCCTCTATAGCCAGACTTGGGAATTGCTTCTTCAAATAATGGTTTTACATCAGCAAACAAAGTGTCTGTATAGTTTAACCAACGATCTCTCACGGCTAAGGCAAACTTTTTATTTATAGTATCCATCCCTCTAAGTGTACTTGAGATTTCATCAGTAGATGTATAAATACTGTTTCCTAAAGTAACCCAGTCACCGTACTCATCTTCTTCCATAATGAGAATTGCGATGTCCTCTCGTTCCGGATTGTCTGCAGAAACAAAAATACCTCCAAATGCAGGTCCAACTTCTAGACTCTCAAAAATATCATAGATAGGTGCCAGATCAGGATTAACCGTAACATAAACAGGATCTGATTCAACTTCGCTTCTATTAACCGTTGTGATGGCAATCTCGACTTCCGAGTTACCAGAAAACCCTTCTAAAAGCAACGAACTATTATAGTACGATGATTTTACATTCATCTCTCTACCATTTTCTAAAACATAATCTGCTTTGATATACAGAAGGTCTTGATCTTTAGGTAGCGTATAAGTCAGCCTGGCTTTTCCTGCCAAATTCTCTACGCTTACACCTGATACCTGACCCGGTTTTTCAGAATTACTTTCTAAAGGATCATTGACATCTTCTTCTGTACAGCTCACTATTAGCATAGTGGCTATCAGGTAAAAACCCATCTTTTTAAATAAATTCCAATTCATAATATCTCTATTTAATTTTGTTTTTAATTACCATCCTAAATTTTGAACCAAATTTGAATTTTGTAATAATGTATTTTCTGCGAGAGGCCAGAAATAATCTCTTGGAGAAACAAAGCGCTGTTGATAAATTGTTCTTACCTGATAATATGATGCCTCGTCTTCTCCAAAAACATTCCACCCACGTATGGGCTCATTGAATTCACGTGAAGCTTCTTTCCACCTGCGGATATCCCAAAAACGACTTCCCTCAAAGGCCATTTCTATGTTGCGCTCTTGATGAATTATGTCTCTCAGCCCATCTTGAGAGTTAGGCTTATTAGGATTTGATGAAAAGTTAGCCCAAGATTCTTGTACACCTTCTAAACCTGCTCGATCTCTAACTCTATCTAAATATTCAAAAACTTCAGGAGAAGGACCTTGTACTTCATTTAGTGCTTCTGCGTACATT
Organism: uncultured archaeon; assembly: GCA_964342815.1. Lineage (GTDB taxonomy): Archaea > Thermoplasmatota > Penumbrarchaeia > JASLWR01 > JASLWR01 > JASLWR01. Next base: position 4,836 of record CAYFHS010000062.1, read on the forward strand.
AGATATAGATCTGCAAGTCTTAATTCTGGCCAGGCATAATCTCTATACGATGCCGATGATTCTCCAAAACTCTGATTCCAGTTGACGAGCTTCTTTACATAATAGCCGGTCATATTAAAATAGAAGGCGGTATTACTTCCTGCATAATCATTATACTTACCTTCAATATGAAATTTGGTTTCTTCGTTACCGCTATCGTACTTATACCATATAGAACCGTCAAAACCTAGATCTGCATAGAACCTGGGTTCTCTGTCATAATTTAAAATAGAAGTGGTATACCCTTGTCTTATATTATTCTTTTCGGCTGCACCTGCTTCTCTTAACTCAAGGATATCACTAAAGTCTAATGTTGTGTCTTCATCAATAGGTACTCCATTTTTAGTATAAAACTGCTGTGCTATTTTGAGCGTTGGAGACATAACTTTACGCGCATTATTATGTGAATGAGCAACATTTAATGGCGCCATCGCGTTTAATTGTAGTTCTGCAGTTCTACTTACCGTATTCCCCCAGATCACTTCAGGATTCCAACGTTCTGAGACTGCATTTCTAATGGTTAGCTTTTGCGTGGTGGTATCTGTTAATGTGAAACCAGAGCCAGGAAATTCATATAATGAATGTCCTGCAGCCTCAGAAGCTTCAATAGCCATCAATGCCGCATCAGCTGCTAATTCCCACTTTGAAGCATCATATTCGGTATCAAACAATTGTGTACCATCTTTATTTACCAATCCAGCTAAATCTGAATTACCATTAAATAAAGGGCTTGCATCTGTTAAGAGTATGCGTGTCTTTAAACCTAAAGCAATAGGTCTTGTGATTCTACCCAGTTCTGAATTAATATCGGTTATAGAAGGAGGTAAAATAGCGATAGCTTCATCACATAACTCTATAAGATATGCGATACTCTCATTCCAGTTATCACGACTAACATCTAACACTTCACTTGGCGCATCAATAGGTATATTCTCTCTCATAACCGGGATAGGGCCATACATTCTCATCAAATAAAAATGATAATAAGCTTTGAGGAATTTTGCTTCGGCGATCCAACGCTCCCGTTCACTAGGCTGTATATCAGGAACCTTACTAAGGTCGCTTAAATTTTCAATAAAAATGTTACAGTGTCTAATACCATCAAAAAGATTGTATCGATCTGCAGGACCACCGCCATTATAATATCCGTCCCAAGCATTAAAATAAGGGTTTGATACGCGTTGATTACCCATAGCTATATCTAGTGAATAGGCTACAACACCTTGTCGTTGATCAGGTATCCACATTTCGTCACCTGCCAACATAGCAGGATTAT
>CAYFHS010000063.1:0-5658 GCA_964342815.1 uncultured archaeon
CGATTCTGGTGCGGAAATAACAGCAAGCGGAATTGGTTACATCAACAATACCGGATACGACTCAGATAACTTTCCTGATGCACCCGCTGCAGGTAATCGAGCGGCGTAGCAGAGACCAGCTTTTTGAATTCCCGCAAAAAATGTGACTGATCACTGAAACCCAGATCGCAGGCCAGATCTGAAAACGCAACATCCTTACTCTGATTAATATCATAAACCGCTGACTGACAACGGATGATGCGGCTGAACGTCTTCGGCGACATCCCCATATCACTCTGGAAATTACGCTGCAGTGTACGGCTGGTATAGCCGGTCAACTCCTCAAGCTCCTGTATCTGAATATTGCCTTTATGTTGGCAAATGGCACTGACAGCAGAGCGGGTGAGATCAGATGTCATACGCAGACCACGGCCATGATAGAAATCATTGAATGCGGCAACCTGCTGGCGAAAATCCTGCTGCCCGATAATTTGCTCAAATACCGGTGCTATCTGTGGTGCAGCCTCAAGCAGGTTAATTTCATGTCCCACCAGCTCGGTGGCTGATGCCTGAAGAAATTCCGGAATCATACCCGGTACAAAGCGCACACCGAAGTAGCGATGACCATGACTTAAATTGGCTTTTACCGCAGTCATGGTTGTACCACAAACCTTGGCTGATGGATTGGTATCACAACAGTCGAACAGAATATCGACACAGCCGTCCGGAATAGCGAGGGTATCTGCTGCCATCGCACCGGATTCGAAACTGTAGAAATGAGAAATTGCCGGATCCTGTGAAGTAAACAGCGAATAGTCCTTCGCAGCGTTTAATACAAACCAGGGTTGTTTGGAATGAATACCGGCAACATAAAAACGAATCGATTTATCCGTCACAGATTTTCCTCCCCGGGACCCGGTCAATATCCGTAAGTCAGATACCAACGGAATATTTACAATAAAAACTTAGTTTCGCCTGCTGCGACAACTGCCACAGCCACTGCCAGAGCAGCAAATTGAATGCCACTCAACGCTTACTGAGATCGTTAAGTACGAATCCTATTACGGCAATCCGGTGAAAAGCACCGTACAAATGGCAGGAAGACGTACCGGCATTGTCTTCTTTGACAGCACCGCGCATTCCCTGACGACAGCGCTTATCCACAATCCTTTCTGTTCTTCCCAATAAACTTCCGTGTTTTCAAAGAAATAGCGAAGCAATTGCCGTTTCTGCCGCAAGCGGGATGTCGCAAAAATTCAATACGCCCGGAAATTGCCTGCCTAGTATCGGCATCATGGGTTGCCCTCAAAATTGATACAGGGCGACAGAAATACATGAGAAGAAGCGCAAATGCTTCGCTGGGAAAGACAATGTCAGAGAATACAAATATCGACTTTATCTACTTATCAGAGCCGGACATGATTAAGGCCGGTGTAACCAACATGCCGAAATGTGTCGACACCATGGAAGAGATGTTTGCTCTGCTGCATAAAGGTGACTATCGCATGGCCGGTCCGAACAGCGACTCGCACGGTGCCATGATTACCTTCCCTGATGAATCCCCCTTCCCTACCATGCCGAAACCCACTGCTGACCGTCGCCTGATGGCAATGCCAGCGTATCTGGGCGGTAATTTCCAGACCTGCGGAGTCAAGTGGTATGGCTCTAACGTAGCGAACCGCGAAAAGGGTCTGCCACGGTCCATTCTGATGTTCACGCTCAGTGATGTAGATACCGGTGCACCGCTGGCGTATATGTCAGCCAACCTGCTGTCTGCTTATCGTACCGGTGCAGTACCGGGTGTCGGAGCCCGCCATCTGGCACGCAAAGATGCCCGTGTCATTGGTCTGCTTGGCCCGGGCGTGATGGGAAAAACCACAGTGGCTTCTTTCATTGCAGCCTGTCCACAGGTAGACACCATCAAAATTAAAGGTCGCGGTCAGCGCAGTCTCGACGACTTTATCACCTGGCTCACCCAGGAATACCCACAGGTCAGCAATATTCAGATTGTCGACAACATTGAAGACGTTGTCCGCGGTTCCGATCTCGTCACTTACTGCAACTCCGGCGAAGTTGGTGATCCGTCAACCTACCCCGAAGTGAAACGTGAATGGGTTAAGCCCGGTGCTTTTTTAGCTATGCCCGCAAGCTGCAGTCTGGACGACGGCATGAGCGGCCCTGGTGTACGTAAAGTCATGGACAGTATTGGCCTCTACACCGCGTGGTACGACGAAGTACCAAAGCCATCCCATCATTTTATCCCGCTGGTCGGAATGCGCTTTATGGACATGATTCATGACGGATTGATGGATAAAAGCGAGCTTGAAGATCTGGGAGCCATTGTTGCCGGAGCGACACCGGGACGTAACAACGACGACGAGATCATCATTATGTCTGTGGGTGGTATGCCTGTGGAAGACGTTGCCTGGGCAACGGAACTGTACCGCACAGCGCTTAATGAAAATATCGGCGTAAAACTCAATCTTTGGGATACACCAGCCCTGCGCTGACAGGCAATTAATATCACCAATATAAACCCATAAATGACGACGGCAGCAGGACTGTCCTGCCGCCGTCACACGGATACATTATGAGCAAGATTGTAAAAGTAAAAACCGGTTCACGCTTTGAAGACATCGCCAGCTACTCTCGTGCGGTAGTCGTGGATAACTGGATATTTGTTTCCAATACCGCGGGACGCAACCCCGATACACAGGAAATTGCGGATGATGTATTGGTCCAGACTGAGCAGGTCTTCAGCAATATAGAGCGGGCGCTCAAAGCCGTTGGTTCATCCTTGCAGGACGTGGTGATGTCACGGGTATTTATTCAGAACGCCGAAGATACGCCAGCGGTTATGGAATACATAGGTACGCGCTTTAAAGGTACTGACCCAGCCACAACCGTAACCTGTCCACCTCTCGGGTCAACTATTTATAAAGTTGAGTTAGAAGTAACGGCTTATAAGGGCGCTGCCTCTGCTGAAACCGAATATCTGAACATTTAATAAAAGCCAAAAAATACCGTAACTATCCAGACTTAAAACTCAGTACAACATAAGTACACCAAAAAAAGCGACGTGTCCTATGACCAAAACCCTGCAAAAAACAGCAACTTCAGATGAACTTCCTCAAAGCACAAGCGTTGTCATCATAGGTGGGGGCATTGTTGGAGTATCTGCTGCACTAACACTGGCTGAACGAAATATTCCGGTGGTATTGCTGGAAAAGGGCCATATTGCCGGTGAGCAATCGTCCCGTAATCTTGGCTGGATCCGTAAAACCAGTCGTCTCGCAGAGGATGTGCCGTTAGCCCAAACAGCAGACAGACTTTGGGCAGATATGGCTGAACGTGTCGGACAGGATGTCGGCTACCGGCAGAACGGTATTATGTTTCTGGCAAAAACCCGTGAACAGATGGCTATGTATGAAAACTGGGTTCAGTCTGTTGACCAACTGGAGCTGGATTCACAGCTGTTAACGCCCGCACAGATTGATCAGTATGTTCCTGGCGGCAGCGGGAATTGGCTTGGCGGAGTATACACGCCGTCTGATGGCCGTGCCGAGCCTGCCATCGCAACCTCAGCCATGGCAAATGCAGCGATAAAAGCAGGAGCCGTCATGGTGCAGAACTGTGCCGTACGTACACTGAGTATGTCAGCTGGAAAAGTCAGCGGTGTTATGACCGAAAAAGGTGAAATTAAATGCGAACAGGTTTTGCTGGCAGGTGGCGCCTGGTCACGACGCTTTCTCGGAAATATGGGCATTTCCCTGCCGACGCTGCCATTAATCTGTTCGGTTCTGCGTACCAAGCCCATGGAGGGCCCGACCAATATAGCGGTCGGCGGACCAGACTTCTCTTTCCGTAAACATGACAACGGTGGATTCATTATTACTCAGCGTGGCGCACTGGACGCTCCTCTGACACTTGACCATCTGCTTATTGGTACCCGTTATCTTAATCAATTGAAAGCAGGCCGCGACAATCTGCGCATTGGCTTTGGTAAAGAGTTCTTTCGTGACCTGTCTTTAGCCCGTCACTGGTCGGCACAAAGCCGCTCGCCTTTTGAAAAAATCCGGACCCGTGACCCCATGGCCAATACCGGCCTGAATCAGGAAGCACTGAATAACCTGAAACAGGCCTGGCCTGCATTTTCCGCAGCTCAGATTGAAGAGGCCTGGGCCGGACTGATTGATGTTACGCCGGATTCAAATCCGGTAATCGATCATATACAGAAAGTCCCCGGACTTACTGTTGCTACCGGATTTTCAGGACATGGCTTTGGTACGGGTCCGGCAGCCGGGCTGCTGGCCGCCGATCTGGTCAGTGGCCAGCAGCCGGTGATCGACCCTCATCCTTACCGTTTCAGCCGTCTGTAAATTCTGTTCCGCCCCCGAATAAGAAGCTGCAGAGCAGGCCGTTAACAGAAGAATTAAAAACCATAAGCACAGCACACGCATAAGTGAACAATCTATTTAAACAACGAGATCAGAGGAAAGACTATGAGCACGAGCGCAGTGTCTGACAACATAACAGCCTCGCCGGCCACAACCGGCCGTCGCTTACGTATGGGATTGCTGACCATGATGGCTGTCAGTATTGGTATGGTTATCGTTCAGGGGGCTATGATTTCGGCCACTCAGGGCATAGGTATTGGCGGCATGGGATTTATCGCGGCAATGGTCGTGGCATTAATCATCGCTCTGTTCAATGCCATGAGCTTTTCCGAACTTTCTCTTATGTTTCCTGAAGAAGGGACTCTGGCCACCTATACGCAAAAAGCGATCGGGCATTTCCCGGCCATTGTGTCGGTCTTTGCCGGCTATGTAATGGTTGCGATCCTGGCTATGCCAGTAGAAATGTTTATGGTCGATGTGATGCTCGGCGAATTACTGCCCGGCGTTTTACCGGAAAAAGTCGTTCCGCTGCTGATTCTTGCCGTTCTGGTGATTACCAATCTGGTGGGTGCGGACATTTTTGCCCGGGTACAGAATTTACTGGCCCTGATTCTGGTCAGCGCCATGGTCATTATGGGGCTGGTCGCGATCTCCGGTATCAGTGAACCTCACCCACAACTGACAGGCACTCCTGTTGACTGGAGTTTTGGCGGCGTACTGGATGGCAGCTTTATCGGACTTGTTGCCCTGGCCATGTGGCTGATGGTCGGTGTTGAGTTTATCTGCCCTATGATTAATGAAGTGGATAACCCGGAGAAAAGCATCCCCCGTGCGATGACCTTCTCTCTGTTCGCTATCTTCTTCATCTTCCTCGCTTTTGTCGTCGGTGCTGCTTTTTATCTGGATGCTGAAACCTTAACAACATCCCCTATTCCATATCTGGATTACGCCAATGCTGTATTCGGCAAAGGTGGATTGATTATCGCCACCGTTATGGCTCTGGCAGCAACCTGCTCGACCATTAATACCCTTATGGCTTCAGTACCACGAATGCTGCACGGTATGGCTATGCAGAAACAGGCATTTCCTCAGCTGAAAGCAACCAATCGCTTTAATGTGCCCTGGCTCGCGACTGTTGGTCTGGCTGTAGCAACCAGCATTCCTTTTATTCTGCTCGACATTGATTCCCTGATCACACTGGTGATCGCTGCCACGACCAGCTATCTGTTAGCCTATCTGATCGCACATATTGATGTTCTTGTACTGCGTAAGCGTATGCCTG
>CAYFHS010000064.1:0-4836 GCA_964342815.1 uncultured archaeon
GCGATTTTGAAATGAGTACGCAGAGATATTTTAGATCCGAGCTCGTCTAATTATAGCGGATTTCATACATTTCTTCCGCGATTCGTTTTATTTTTTTAGAATCTTCTACTTCTCGTACCCACCTGTTCGGTATACCCTCGATTCCATTTAACGTCCCCAATATCGCTCCCGTGATAGCCCCGGTAGAATCACTGTCTCCCGAATGGTTCACCGCGGCAACCATCCCCTTTTCAAGATTCCCAGGATACTTTAGAGAACAATACAAGGAGATTCCCAATGCTTCTTCACCAACCCATCCTTCACCGATGATTGAAATGCACTCTTCCACGGCGTTGTCGGACATCGCCAGTTCCTGCGCCAATTCTATCTTTTCAAGGACTTCTTCATGTTCGTTATATGTTCTCAAGCGCTCTTTGCTATGTTCAACCGCTTCGATCAGCCCTTTACCTTCGATTAACCACGCAACAAGTTCGGCAATATACCCTGCTGGAAGGTATCCTGAGGGATGCCCGTGTGTGATCGCTCCGAACTCGGCGCCCATTTGAAATGCTTCCACTGTCGGAAAAATGAGACCGACAGGGGCCGTTCGCATCACTCCGCCACACCCTTTGCTGTTATTTATCCTGATCTCGATGGTCCCCATTCTTCCACTTATCAGGGATCTGAGACATGTGTTTCCTGGTGCTCTGAAATTAAATGAATCTTTTTGGGTTTCCAACCATTTTAGATAGAATTTATATGCTACGGACCTAGGCGCATGTTCAATTATATTTCTGTTTCTGAGATATCTTATACACCCTTTAGCCGTGGCTAATGCCATCTGGGTATCATCAGTGTAGGAACCCGCCTTGAATCCACCCCACTCATGAAAATCAATTATCCCTCTCCCACCATATTGTTCCTTTATAGATTTTAGTGACAAAAATTCCACGGGCGCACCAAGAGCATCACCAATGGCAAGCCCGAAGAGAGACCCCAAGTATTTGTTTATCATGTTATCTCCATTGTCATCAAATGATGGATGAATTATAAAAAATGCCTTTTTATATCAATACTTCATAGTTTGCAACTGCAACATGTGTCATTACATTTCTTCTCATTTTTAAGATCTGGGAGACGGTCACATCTCGTTATATTCTTTCCTATATCCTTAGCCAAATCATATATTTGCTCAAGATTCAGTTCCCTTTTTTCTCCTCTGTTGTTAATCGCAATGGCCTTTCCGGTCAAATATATCAATTTACATGCTCCGACCTCCATAAGGACTGCCACTTCGTCATCGCATAGATGCCCAGATAGACCTTTCAGGAAATCATTGAAATATCCAATCAGATCATCATTTTCGCCATATTCCTCATCTGGAAGGTTCCCGAAATAACCTGTGCATATGAAACCCCATTTTCCCTTCTCTTCAATTGGTTCAACGAACCATTTATAACAGAATTCCTTGAACTGTTCATCATCCTGCACCTTGAAGTAATTTGACCTTGCTGAACCGTACCAATCACTCATACTTATCACTCACCTGCATTGTTTTGTTATAATTCTTGATAGCATAACTTGTCTTCCTTTCTTCTCTCGGAGAAAAACGTTCTCGTATGATATACCGAATACTGCCGCCGCATATCGCCCGGTAGAGATTTTCATAGACATAATGATAATTGATATGTTCCAGAATGTCCTTGGTACATTTCAGTTCAAGCTTTTCCATGCGAGCACTCATATACAGATTCGGCCCATTATACTTAATATGCAACGTCCCGTTCTTCTCCAGAGTGCAATATGTTCTTTTTTCATGGTATAACAATAACTCGCCACCATCTAAAGAAATTATCTCTCTACCGGCCTTGCTTCGGACAAAACGTGAAATCCAATCGAATATCACGGGGCCATATTCGCCCATCTGCTTTCTAATCAGATTATTACGTTCCTCTTCTTGCCTCTCTTTTAGATCATTTCTGAGCTCTTCTTCCCTTCGTTTCAATTCTGTCTTTCTTTCATTTATCGCCAAAGCCAGTTTGATTTCTTCAAGCAGAACATTGAACTCTTCTTCAACTTTGCTTGTTATGTCATCACACTCCCTTTCAATAATAAATATATTTTAAGAACCGTATCAGATATAGGCAATTTCCCACTCTGGGCGTTCCTCGTCGAGGTCTGAAAAATCCTCCAGTTCATCATCGACTATTATCGCACATCGCCTTCTGCCGTTTCGATATATCAGAAAATAGTATTCCCCATAGGGCATTACATCCAGTTCATTTCCTTCTATATCAAAATCATGCATCCAAAGGTCGGGGAGCTCTTTCTTCGATAGTACATCTTGAAATCCTTCCTCATTTGGATCGACGATGGTCACCGTTTCCGGCCTCGTCCTTTCGACTATATGGTCCAACCTTCGCATTCGAATCTGGCCTTTCCCACAATCACTGAGCTTCTTGCATGAAGTGCAATCCTCACATACAAATACTATCTCCATCACTTTAGAACCCATGGTTCTCACCTCCTTAATATCATTTTTTCTATGTGCATTGACTTAATTAATCAGAAAGGAAACCTGATTATATTCTAAGTTATTGTTGGATTAGGTTTACTATATAAATCTTTTGGTTAGTAAAAGGAAATTTCAATGGCGTCAATTTTCTTGAATATTTATACCATTCCGTACTGATATTTGAAGACGTGCGAAAAATATTTTTCTGGATTCATATAACACCAATTTTCCTTGAGAATCGTCCCATCATCTTTAAGGTTTGTACATGCGGTATTCTCTAAATAATCGACATACACCATATCGTCTATTACCTCAACTGTAACGTTCTCTTCAGAATCTTCGATATCTACGGGTTCGTTGAAAGGGCTCATGTTATTACCCCATCTCAACCAGAGGATCAAGTCGTCCTTTGGGATCAGGATCTTTTTGAATATTTTTACCTTAAGATCATCGGTCCCGTTGCATTTTTGAAAACACCATGAACCAGGTGTGATTCCCCCCGATTCGTTTAACTCCGCCATAACTACCCCTTTTGGAACATCGATATAGAATTCATCTTCTATTATGGCTGAAGTGATCTTCCGATTGGCTCCTTCGATCTCTTCAGGTCTCATGAATGATCTCCCTGCGTTCCCGTGTCGGAGCCATAGAATCAGGTCTTTAACGTTATTGTAATCATTTTCATACCACTTTTCCTCCGAATAAAATGTTTCCATGAACTTATCGATTTTTGGGATGATCCTTTTCATTCCTTTATAATCTTCTTTCTGGAGTGAAATGGATATTTCATCGAGGAACCTTTTTGCAAGAATAAGTTTCTCTTCCTGTTGGTCTTTATTATTACAATAACCTTTCATCACATCATAAATATCCGTCATTTTTTCACCTCAATTGATTCAAATTCGTTTATTACCATCAACAAAGGAGATACATACTTCTCCAGGTTTGTGGGTATTTTCAGCACTATCGATGTGGGATTATTAATCCACATCTCATATGTACGAATTTTATATCAAACCCTTCTGTGGTGGAAGTATATAAATGTTTGGATACCCTCCAATTCCTGATATATAAATTATATGGTGCCAAAACCTAAAAGTCATATGGCGAATGGATATTCTAACTCGTAGAGACCTTAGATATCTTTATCTCTGGAACATTCTGGTAAAAAGGAATATTATCTGGCCATCCCCGTAAAAATTCAAATGGATTCGCTTTGTATTGTTTGTTCCGTACTGCGGAATTTTTCATACAATCAAAAACTATCATAGGTTGTCCTTTTCTTAATATATTCTGACGTGGTTTACTTTTTTATTGGTAATTGAACTCATAACGAAATATTCATCGGGAAGGACGAAAAACTATATGATCATGGACATTATTGAGAATTTTGGTAATTTTCGGGAAATACGTGCCCTTAGCCTAAACAAACTCGCATAACATGCTGTAAGCGTTTCGGTGCGATGGGGATTTATGTCTTTTCCAAATCCCCACGATTCAGAAATCCATTAATTTCATCCAGAAGAACTATCCCACGAAAATGTTTGGTAGGTACACCATAAGTTACTATAGGTCGGCACATTAAAAAACATAACCTCCGGGACCTTCTGCGATTACTCTCTCATCAGATTCAAAGCAATATCGTCCAGGTTTGTACGTATCCCGATGGAGGTATATCACTTCCCTACCCAATCCGGCAAAGGTGTAAAACGTGACCGTCACGAGGTTGCTATCTTCGCAAATCTCGGGTTTCCATTCCGATGGCGTTGGCTCTAACCATCGCCAATCTTCAGGTTTTCCAGAAGGCCCTTCTGATGGATGTCGATCGGATTGTTGTAAAGAAATCAAAGGATCAATACCAAGAATCATGTGTGTGCTCCAGTTGCACCCATGCCACATTGCGCCAAATTCCGCAATTTCCCGAGAAAAAAGTGAAGCAGATAAGTACGACCAAGGTGATCCGTCTCCTTCAATAGCTTCCATGATGTTATCTAAAGCCCCAGGTGGTTTTGGTGGTGCTAGAAATCTATCTTTCAACATGAGGCATTTCTCTGTCTCAGGAAATGTAAGGTTCTCCGGCATTGCCCATACAATACCGTTTCCATTTCCACCCTCTTGAAATTGGTAGGCACGCAGAACAAATCCTTTCTTTAAAGACAGAAACGAAAATGCAGCGAGTAGTTTCATAGGATCTACCTTGCTCTTACTCCAGCCTTGAGCATCTTCTGAAACTTGACGAGCTTCCTCTGCCCGTTGGCGAAGTTGCTGAACCTTCTCGATAGGAAAGGTGATCTTGGCACTCATGTCTGCGTTCTCCTAATTCTCAATTTCATTTATCCTTC
>CAYFHS010000065.1:0-4592 GCA_964342815.1 uncultured archaeon
TATCATCCCGATATATGGTCAATGTTAATAAATGTTTCTAATCTTGTAACTATAAAACCGTCATCTACCGTACACAAGTCAGTTGTCTTTTGAACAGAGGTTGTGATGGATTATTTGTTCGTGGGGATCGAAGGATTTTGAGTTGTTCTCTTATGAACACCGTTTTAGAATGAACACACAGGTATTTGATGAGCTAAGGGAACGATGGGATCGTAATTTTTAGGGATTCGCTTTACTTTCTTAAATAACTATTTTTATTTCAAGCTTCTCTGCGAGTTCTTTATACCTGTTCCTGATAGTGACCTCGGTGACTCCCGCCACATCCGCCACCTCCCTCTGGGTTCTTCTCTCGTTGCACTTGATGGATGAAATGTAAATGGCTGCCGCTGCGACTCCGGTGGGTCCTCTCCCGGAGGTAAGTTCCTCTTTCTCCGCCTTTTTCAGTATCTTGATTGACTGGGCGTGCACTGCACCGCTGAGCTTCAGCTCCGAGCAGAACCGTGAAATGTAATCCTGGGGTGAAGTCGGAAGCAATCTCAGGTTAAGCTCCCGTGTCATAAAGCGGTAAGTACGCCCGATCTCCTTGCGTCCCACCTTGGAGTTATTGGCAATTTCATCCAAGGTACGGGGTACGTTGGATTGTCGGCACGCAGCATACAGCGAGGCCGCCACCACGCCCTCTATGGACCTGCCCCGGATCAGGTTTTTGTTAACCGCTCGCCGGTAGATCATTGCAGCGGCCTCCCGGACAGAACGGGGCAGGTTCATGCCGGATGCTATGCGATTTAGCTCCGATAGGGCAAATGCGAGGTTCCTCTCCGTTGCATTGGATACACGAATCCTTCTCTGCCATTTTCTCATTCGATATAACTGCGCCCGGTTCTTGGTGGGTATCGACTTCCCGTATGAATCCCTGTTCGTCCAGCCTATTTGAGTCGATAAACCCCTATCATGTTGCAAGTAATTCATGGGAGCGCCGGTACGTGATTTCTTCTCACCCTGCTCAGCATCGAATGCTCGCCATTCCGGTCCTTGATCGATTGAGCCGCTCTCCACCACGAGACCACAGTTCTCACAAACCAGTTCGCCCCTTTCATAATCCTTGGAGAGATGTTTACCAGTGCATTCCGGACAAATCGTAATATTTTCAACATTTTGACTTTTTCTTGCCATGTTCTCTCATATCATCCATTAATCAAGCATTCTATTTCCTTTCATGGTTCTTAACTATAAAGGAAATAACTGAATTGTATTTTCCAGAATGCTATCGGATTAGGAGGTACACTTCGATAGTTTACAACTCGATTCTTATTGCTTAGATTCACTCCATGGAACTACGAATTGTTATTGCGCATCATCCCTTATATATGATCAAATCCATCTCATTCCAGAGGGGGATTTACTGTCGAGGAAATGGTGAATCCAAATGAGTCAAACAGAGACAACGATTGATGTCAGGGAAGTTTTAGAAATCAAGGAATTGGTCATGGCAAAATTGCTGACCGATGATTACTGTTTGAAGATCATATCGGGAACGGCAAATAAGTGCATGAGCGTTAAAGAGATGGCCTTTACTTATTTTATTCCCTTCGCCTCCTGCTACAAGAAGGTGGCTCAGCTCGAAGCCATCGGGCTGTTGAGGGAGGACGGTAAAGTTCTTAAGGGAACCGGGAAGAAATATTCCATTTACCGTTCATGCCTGAAGAACCTTGAGGTCAATTACAAGAATAACCGGATCGTACTGGAGATCGAACTGGAGGGACAGGGTCCTCGAAATATATCTCTTGACCTTGCAGAGGGTTTACTCCTTACCACCACGATCCCACTTACTTGAAAAGCCATCAGGGCCTATTAAGTCACACAAGGGAGTTCCACTCGATCATCAGAATTCGTTGGACTGGAATTGGTCAATGACAATAGTTGACGGCTTTTTCTTTATTGAAATAGTGAAGTAATGCTCGTTCCGTAACACTTCATCGAAGGATAACAAAAATAACAATACTTTTGGTGTTAACCATAGGTTGATTCTGCTATTACGTATAACGTCTTGCGGGTTTCCGAACATCCGACAGGTGGAACAACACCATTGAAATTCAAAAAAATTATTATTTACTTTCATATTATTTTGGATTTTATTACATTATCTGCATAATATACTGGCTCCGGCTTTTTTCAGTCTTAATATATATAACTTACTTTCACTGACCCCCCGATATTTCGTTTATATACCACTTGGAGGTTACTTCCAATATACGATAAATAAACAGGAGGTAACAAACATGGAAAACGAGTTGAATTCGTGGAAGGAAGTGTATCGTGCATACGGTTGCCCTGTCAGTTACGAGGAAAATAGGGAGATGTAGAATTTGGAAGTGATACATTGGTCGAAGTAATTCATGAAAAAGGTAATTGGGTCATCTACAAGGATAACGAGAGATATTCGTATTCCTTGAGTACCGTAATGTCTATATGGGATTGATTATTTCGGTCTTGACAATGTTTCTTGCCCGGACTGCCATGAGGTAGATGCGTCGCACAAGAGCCACTTGAAGCCTTTGTCTGGGGCAACAACAGGAGGACCGATACCTACTACCGTTCAGCCTCTCGGAGCGTTCCCGGCTGAAACGCCTTCGACTTCCGCTTCGTTCATGTGGAGGTTTGAATTTGAGGTACGTAGCGTTATCGCCATCTTCACCACCTGCGATATCCGGGATATACTGACGTATCTCTACTGCAATAATGATTATGTTTCCCTTGAAAGGCTGAGGCAGAAAAACTTGGTGTGTTGAATAATCAGACCTTCTTCACGATATCCAGGCCTTTCACTTCCATCCAATGTATCATACCCCTCATCTTCTTCTCTCTCTGGACTTCGGCCCAAAGATACGCCTCATCCCTTGTGCTCGTGGTGATCAATACTTTTACCTTTCCAATGCTGCTCCGACCGGTACGTCCCCGCCTCTGTATCGTCCTGATCTCGCTCGGAATCGGTTCGTAGAAGATAACAGTACCTACATCCGGTATGTCAAGACCTTCCTCGGCCACGGAGGTCGCGATGAGGACGTTGAAACGTTTGTTCCTGAAATCGTCGAGGATCTTTTTCTGCTCGTTCTGCTTCAATCCCGCTCCGTCTGGCCTTTTCGCCTGGCCCACAAATCTACGGAAATCAACATTTTCCTTTTCCAGTTCACTTATAATGGTTGGAATGGTGTCTCTCAGCTGCGTGAAAACGATAATTCTACATTCGGGGTCCCGTTTCACCTCGCTGGATATTATCTTCCGGATATGATTCAGCTTTGGATGTGAAATCATCGAGAACTGATTAGATAATTTGAGAACATTTTGTATTCTCGGATCACGGAGAAATGCCTTTCTGCTTTTCACCTTCTTCTTGTCCTCTTCCATTCTTTCCAGATACTCCTGCAACTGATTAACGCCTTGTGTTTCAAGCGTTTCGAGGCAGTGAAAAGCATAGACCGTGAGAGATTGGTTATGGATCGCACCGAACATAACTCCTTTGTTCCTTCTGAACCGTTTAGTTATCAGTTCTCTTGATCCAAGTAATTCGGTTTTCGATATGTTGTTTGCTTTTTTGTAGGAAAGGATTCCAATCTTCTGCAATTTCTCGATTTTGCTATAGAGGAAGTTTTCCAAAATTGATTGAATTTCCGTCATTTCCTCGTTCAGTTTAACCTTGATCCATTCCACATCAATATCCTTGATATACCTCTTAACGTCAGGGTCACTCCGTGTTCGAGCTTCGATGAGTACCGTTTTTAAATTCGTTATCACTTCGTTGATCTTCTCCTTTTTGCCTCCCGGTGACGCAGTCAGGCCGAGGATCGGAGCTTCCATTCTTTCACAGATGTGAACGTAGGAATAATTGCCAACGGTTCGATGGGCTTCATCAACGATGAGGAGTGCAATGTCACCCGGAGAATACCTTTCTTTTTCGAAATCATTGGCAAGGCATTGGGGTGTTGAAAAAATAATATCTGATTCCAGGTAGATATCGCATCTCTTTTTTGGAGGTATGCTTCCCACCATAATTCCCATTTTCACCCCTTCGACCATTAAAGAGCGGAACGTTTCAAGGTGCTGTTCGACCAGGGGACGTGTCGGGGCAGTGAAGATCACTTTCCCCGATGTTCGATATAGTGTTTCAGCAGTCACCAAGAGGGCGATAATTGTTTTTCCCAGTCCCGTTGGGAGCACGACCAGTGTATTTCTACTGTAGGCTTTTTCTGAGATCGAATGCTGGAACAGTCTATGAGATACAGTTTTTAGTTCGATCAAAGGATGCTCTATGTATCCATCCACCACATTGAATATCTGGGCTGTGATTGATTCCTTTGGGTCGAATACATCCAGAGATAGCTGTTCCATCTTCTCATGAATAGTGGTTCCTTTTATAAAGCATGATTGGGACCACCATATTGAAAGAAGAAGAATGGAGTATACCCCTGATCATGGACAAGTAGTTAAGCAACATGGACACCATAAGGGCGTTGCATGGAAAAATGGTAACAAGTATTCGTCTTTGTTTAACAATAATTTAGAAAACAGATGTTTCCTACGGGCCCCGATTCCGC
>CAYFHS010000066.1:0-4577 GCA_964342815.1 uncultured archaeon
CAAACTCTTTAAATATATTTCAGACTGAAGAATCCTTTGAAGAAAGATATCGGGAACCCAAGGAACGTGCCGTTCTTCGCCTGCATTTGATAGCAGAAGTTATACGCAAAAATTTTGAGTCGACATTCATTCCCTCGGGACGAAAAAATATCATTGATCCTGTTTACTGGAAAACCATTTACCGGAGAGCAGGCCTGCCCTGGAGTTCTTATCACGAAGACATTGAACTAATATTTGATGAATATGAAAGGGAAATGAGGTTTTCTTGAAAAACCAAGTCTTATTGGCTTGGTTTGAAAGTATGGCGAGTCCACTGCGTTCCGATGCATTGAAAATGTATCTTCTCCCGTAGCCATGCTTGGCGAGGGTGTAGCAGAGCCCGGGGGGGTCTGCGTAGCAAAGCGGACACCCTCAGGAGCAAGTTCCTTACGGGAGCCAGTCGCCTTTACTGATGGATAAGGGGCCTAACCTGGATGTAAACATTATCTGCACCGCAATCAAGAATTATTGTTTTCTCTGTGAGATTCTCCACTCATTTCCACCGTTTCAATACATCAACACAACTATCTCTTTACTGTAGGAATCGCTGATCATTATTCCGTCATCGGTTCTCCATTGGATGTCCAGAGTTATTATAATATCCTGGTAGAGCGATACGATGATGATGTCTTTCATTAAAGTCCAATTTTCCCCGGCGAAAAGGTCGTTATCAGGGTGAAACGAATCGTTGTAAATAAGAAGATTGGGGCTAAGCAAAGGTGCGGCTTTTACAGATAACCAAACATTACTATTATCCACGTAATTCCCAAGGTTCAGTATCGCCGTATCCATACTGATGATACCGCTTATCCAGTTCATTTCTACCTCAGGTTCCCGGGAGAAATATACGTCGATGATTTCGAAATAAAATCGTTTTTGGGACAATTCCACATCATACTCGCCGTTCTCGTCAATATCATATAAAAGTTCCGCTTCCACCGATATGTTCGAACTATCGGGGAGAGGGCTGCGGCATGCGACAATAGCGGTACCGTTCTCGAGTACCGCATCTACGGAGAAGCTCTTTTCGATTGTAGTCCCGCCTCCCTCTATGTGCAGGTGAAGCGAAAGTTCTCGGGCTCTCACCGCCCTCCCGCGGTTAGAAATAGAAAAATTCATCTCTGTACTGTAACTGTAGTTTCCACGACTTAGTGAACGCGTAGTTCCGTCGGAAATAATAACGTCAGGATATTCAGAAAGCAGATCATCAAGATCATTTGATTGCACCGGTACCGGCGAGAACCTGATGGCAGCGAACATTATCACCACCACAATGGTGATACCGGCTATACCCGACGTGTGCCATGCGGAATATTTGATCCTATTTTTCATTCTTCTGGATTTTGATGAGTCATCGTTCCCTGAACTTACTATATTGAACAGGTCCCAAGCACCTTTGAGAGGAATGGTATAGAATATCAACACCACTGCGACCATCCCCGGTATCAGCCAAGGCTGCCCCTGCGACGCGAACTTTGACATGTCCGCCACCATTCGAGCCTTCAGAATAACACCTGTGACCATGATGACCAGACCGATTCCCATGAAGATCAGAGTAAAGCGAAGGCTTTTAGCTAGACCCCACAGCACCGTTGGATTATGTACGCCGTATTTCTTGTCCTCGTAGTAATCAACGGCCTGGTTCGTCAGCGTCAGGGCGTAATGGAGAGTGGAGAATCCCACGATTATTACAAGGTCGGGAAGGTGAATTGCGGGGGAAGCAAGAATATAGATGTAAAGGAGCGGCAGAAGAAATGCACAGGATGCAAGAGAGATGGGATGCCATATTCCCCGTGTCTTGAACGTAAAAGGCTTCAGAGAGTAAGCCATTCCCATGAAATAACCTATACAAGGTAACAGAAATAACTCTATCTTGTGCACGCTCAGCGACACCCACAGAGATACGGCCAGTGGTATCACGATATGCGACAGCAGCAATATCCACATTCCGCGCATGCCGAACCGGTCCACTGCTCGGGGGATCTCGCCCTTGTACGTGCCGTAAGTCTTGTCTATCTCGTAATCGGTGATGGCATTGACTATGAACCCGGAAAGGTAGGTCATGAAAAGCGCGGGAATGCTGGCGAGCATATAGATTGTAGTAAAACCCTGGAAATTTCTTGCCCCCAGCAGGAGACCCAGTATCACCGCGGGAATTATGGCTTTCAGATACTCGAATCGTGCAACCTTCGAGTACGCCCATATGTAACCTTCCATTGCCATGCGTAACAATATTCCTTATTTTCAATTCCCTTCGTTCATGTCATCATCGGGAGGAAAGGGTAGCTCGTCCTCGGCGCCATTTTCCATATTTTCCGGTACGTCGGAGCCGGAGCGCGGTACTATGTTGCTACCATCTCCGAAAAGGATTTTCCATTTCTCTTCCTTCTCGGCTTTCGTCCGTTCTTCATCCATTTTCTTTTTCCGGAAAAGGTGGATCAGCAGCAATATTACTATCAGGGCAGCGGCGGCGAACAGTGCTATAATGCATTGAAGCGTGGTGGGTGAAAATCCCAGTTCTTCCGTTATCTCGCCGTCGTCATCGTCGTCATCGTCGTCATCGTCGTCATCGCTCTCATTACCGTTCGTCTCGTTCGCATCCACATCATCATCCTCGGGATCCGGCCCATTTTGTTCGGGCTCAGCCTCAACTTTAAAAACGATCTCCGAATGATCTTCTGCACTTCCGTTGTCCACGAGAGTGAGCTTCAGGGTGTGATTTCCCGCAGAAAGATTCAACTCATGGGTATTCATTATAAACGTCCCACCGTATCGATCCACACCCAGCGGTTTTAGCTTAAGGTAATTGTTTTTGTAGATATGCTTCCCGTCGATACTGATGTTCAATTTCATCTGGTTCGCAGGCGAATCGCTGTCGAAGAACGAATATTCAACGCTAATATTCCCGTCGCCCCTGTCTTCAAGTTTATCAATCAACAATACGGGGGGATCGTTTACCGGTATCACGTCGATATCGAAATAACACGTATCCAAATATTCCCCATCGGAGACCTCGAGCTTTATCGTTAGGGAATCGGTATAATTTTCCAGCAGTGTTATTGCAAGGGTCCAGTTTTCAACCACGACATATCCTGAATCATTGGGGACTACATCCACTTCTTCCAAGATGAGCTCAGTGAAGTTGTCATCCACATCGAAAAATATTTTCTGAAGGTCCTTGGCAGGATATTCTCTCGCATCCTCCGGAATGCTTATTGCGATCTCGGTTTCCAGGAACCTAAAGGGATCATTGACGGGAGAGATTATAGTGATTAGATCCACGAACGGGAGTCCTTCTGTGCCGTTAATAGGGGAGTCAGAGCAAAAGATCCGGACGGTGATATTTCCAAAGAAATCCCCGCTGGCATCCACCACAATATTATTATTGTCAAGGTATATATTAACCATATTGCCCAGTTCAGATGAATGATTTTCATGTGGATCAATCTCAAGAGCGAAGTAGAGTTCCTCCGAATCAACGTCGTCGAAGATCTCCATGACACTCTGATCGGATACGGCGTATGTATCCTCCGCAAGCAGTATGGGAGCAGGTGATTTTATTACATGGGGAGGATCGTTCATAGGCGATATGATCATATAGGTATCCTGATAGACAAGCGGACCAACTGGAAACCTGTCGTCGCAGTAGATCCTGATGGATACGCTTTTGTCGGTGTAATTGTTCAATACGGAAATCTCGAGCATATCTCCCTCGGTCCCCACCTTGACGTTGCGTTCTTCGTCTTCCGAAGGGTTCAGCAGAACAGCATCATAGAAAAGTTCGTCCGATTCGATATCTATAAAATATCCCCCCGATAGGTCCAGAGTAACGTTATCCGAGTCTTCCGGTACAGTTATTACCGGTAGCGGAACATTCACCGATGGAATTGAATTCACATACAGATCAATTGTTTCGATATTGTTGTCCTCGAATATTTCCATGACGTCGTTGGTAGAGTCCACCACGATAACAAAACGCTTCGGACCGGCCATGTCTTCAAGATCAAGAAAGAATGATACCAACAAGGAATCTTGGGAATCTATCCCCACATACTTTGAAAGTAGTACTTCGCCATCTTTTGTCCCGTTCATAAGAGAGAACTTGAAATTTGGGGCATCCGCAGCTCCAGCGTTCTCAACTGTTACATTGATAAATATATTGTCGGACTGGCTTGGATTTTCGTCAGAAACGGAGACTATTCTGATCGAGAGATCCGCCTTGTTCATAAGATATGGGGCGCACTTTGGATCACCAACAACCGTCCCCATCCAGGAAACGAAGTTGGAACCGGCCCAGAAAGACTCGGCAAGATTGTGGCCAGTGGTATAACGGTCGAAAAGTATATCAGGGTGGGATATGGCCGACAGGTAAGGCTCCCATGTATATCCCTTTACTCCGGTAACGCCCTCCCGGAGGAGGTCTGCCACCAGAGACTGACCGTAGCTGGTGCCATAGTTAAAGCTGCGGCCGCCGGTGGAAACGAAGGTTTCCGCAATGGCCCCCGGTACGAATTGGAGATGCGGACGTATCTCATTCA
>CAYFHS010000067.1:0-4455 GCA_964342815.1 uncultured archaeon
ACCACATCAGCAAAGAAGACGGCACCAAAGTGGCCATTGCCAAATGTCCCGACGGTCATGGAAAGATCAAATCTCCCATGTGCTGTGGGAATGACATGACTTGTAGTATATGAAAAATCCTTTCCCATCGTTCATGAAGTTTTTTTGTCTTACGATGGGATGGTAGGTGAATTCAGGAGAAAGATCTTCATTTCACATCAATACAGATAAAGCAAATTAAGGTAACTGGGTTTTTTTGGTTATAAACTTAAGAAAAATCCAGTTCCGCAGTGGTTTGAAATCCTTTCCAAACTTCCGTCACTATGCTGTTATCAGAAAGGGATACTCCTCTATGAATCATTGATTAACTTAAGACCAGACCAAAAGGAATGGGTCTGTCAAAATGAGCTATCTCCGATTGATGCTGGTCAGCTGGCTTGATTAGCGAACCCCCACCTTGCAAAAAAGCTTGGACAGAACCACCTCCATCAAAGTTCATAGCTTTTTCTAACCCCAGATTTTTCATTAGTTCCGCTAGTTCAAGTAAATTCATTCCACCTTTTTCAGATTTGACTCCGATCCGACCTCTCGAAGATTTCCCTTCTACTAGCACCGCTACCACTCGGTCATTAGGATCGATTCCAATGGCAAACCGAGCCGCACGAGTTAGGTTTATATCAATTGGGAAACGTGAAGGAGGAAGTCTTACGTTTTGTTCTACAACGAATTTTTCATCGGTTAGTTCCTGATTTAAATCGACAAGATTTCCATTTTCGACAAGTAAAGGACCACACTGTATAGCATGGTTGCATTCAGAAAATCCACGTAACTTGTAAATCACTCCAATGCCTTCAAAGTTTTGATGAAGGGGGTGATGGTCTTCACCTGCGAGCCGAACCACGATACCGGTTCTTGGTACCCATGCCTTACCTTCCAATTTGTCTTCAACCACAGTAGTTCCTGAAATGACAAGAAGCCTCTCAGATTCTAAGACTTGAATACTTGATTCCAGTGTATCGTTACCGAAACAGAGGAGAGAAGAACGAGGGTCTTTAGTGTTTCCGTTACACCCTACTGCCAACCCATTGGGCAGGATCAGAGTCAAATCCTTTATGGATGTTTTTCTTATGCCTATTCCTTTAGGGGTAATGTATAAGGCGGGTCGGTTAAAAAGGGGAGGGCTGAGGATGACTTGATTCCTCATAAGGAGACCAATATGTTGACCAAAACGATCGAATGGGGTAGCAAGTTCCTCTTGAAAGAAGAGGAAATATCCTGAATGGGTGACAACTGAAGGTTCCGGAAGTGACCAGGAATACTTTCTTGGAAATCCCATTTCCTGATAAGGGATTATCGGTTGATTGGTTGATTCTGCAGGTATTGAAGAAGGTATCAACAAAGGCTCGAAGCCTTTCCCAAACAGTTCTTCAATGATGGGAGTCAATATTCCAGCGTACTCAGACTTTTCCATGCATAAAGGAACAGGTTCAAACCTTTCAAATCTGATGATCACAATGGTTTCCTGTACCCCAACACTGGTAAGGACATCACGTTTTTCAATCTCCAAAATCAGCCTTTAATCCCTGAATGAACAAATCCCTGCACCACATGCTTTTGGGCTGAAATATAAACCAATAAAAGAGGAAGTGTTGAAATCAATGCCCCTGTGAGAAGGAGTGTCCACTCCGCTTCGTACTGGCTCACAAAATTCATCAGTGCTTGAGGGAGTGTTTTCCAATTATCGTTGGTAATGTAAAGAACAGGCCGGAGCAATTCGTCCCAATTGTGAATGAATGCAACAACGAAGAGGCTTGCAAGTGCAGGGCGTGCGGCAGGAATAAAGACGTTTAAAAAAATCTGTAAGCTGCGGGCACCATCAATGAACGCTGCTTCCTCCAGTTCACGTGGAACACTTTTGAAATATTCGGTCATCATCAATGTGCCAAATGCTCCTACCAGCATGGATGGAACTATCAGAGGGAGCAATGTGTCAAGCCAACCGAATGATCTCATCATAAAAAATTCGGGTATAATCGTGACTTCTGTTGGTACAAACATGGTTGCGATTAAGACCCCATAAATAATGTTTTTCCCCCGAAAATTGATCCTGGCGAAAGCAAAACCCGCTAAGGAACAGGTAAATAATTGTCCCAAAGCAGCGAGGCTCGCAACAATGCAGGAGTTGATGAAATAACGGAAGAAATTTCTTTCCTTGAACACCATTTCAAAATTCAAAAAAGGATGCTCGCTGAAAAGAAGTGAAGGCATCAAAGAAGGGGGAAGTTTGAAAGTATCCCCGACGGGTTTGAATGAAGTAATGAGCATCCATAGAAAAGGGAAAAGTGTAAGGATGCCATAAATCAATAACCCTATCAGAAGAAAAAATTTAAAGTCACGCTTAGACATACGACCATTTTTTGCGTAATCGGTGATGTACCAGGGTCAGCCCCCCAATCAGCACACACAGGACATAAGCAAGAGCTGCTGCATAACCCATATCAAAATGAACAAAAGCATTTTGGTAGATGTAAAAGGCAAGTGTAGTGGATGATTGGTTTGGCCCGCCCCCGGTCAATGCATAAGTGATTTCAAATGTCTGAGTCGAGCGGACCAATGCTATCAGCAGTACAAAAAAGGAAGTCGGAGCGAGGAGTGGAAAAGTAACCTTGAGAAAAACCTCCCATCGGCTAGCACCATCTACCCGTGCTGATTCAACAAGCTGATGATCAACGGTCTGTAAACCTGCCAGGAATAGAATCATGTAAAAACCCGAATCTCTCCAAATTGCTACAAAAGTAACTGCATACAGAGACCAGGCAGGGTCTCCCAGCCACGCTGGGGGATTATCCAAACCTAATTCCAGTAAAAGGTTATTTAATAACCCGAATCGTGTGGAAAAGATCCACCTCCAGGTTAAGGTAATTGCAACGGTGGAAGTGATGTAGGGAAGGAAAAAAAGAGCTCTCAAACCACCAGCCCAGCGAAAACCGGTGTTTAAAGCTAGAGCAAGTGCAAGTCCGAGTACGAAGATGCCAGGGACATAAATGACGGCGAACCTTACTGTGTTCAGCAGTACAAGACGACCCTCTTTGGAAGAGAAAATGGAATAATAATTTTCAAGCCCGATCCAGTCAGCTTGTCCAAATACATTCCAATTGGTAAATGAGATATAGAATGAAGCCAGTATCGGATATAGCCGAAATCCGGCAAGCCCGATCAGGGCCGGCAGGATAAATAAATAAACAACCCGCCGGTATTCCCGATCAAGCATGGAAAAAAGAAACAGTTCGTTTCAGTATTTATTTGGAAAGTACTTGATTCCCGTATTCAACAAAATTGTCAATGGCTTCCCTCAAGCTCTGTCTGCCATTAAATACTTCGTCCAATTCACCATTCATCCCTCCTGAGCGAGAAGCTGCATACCCGCGCCACTTACTCCATTTTGGAGTAAAAGATGTGGTAGTTGGACTGAGCCCAATTTCAAGAATAATTTCTTTATTGGCAGGCTGTAGATCTCTTTCAAGCCACTCATTAGATTCGGCAATAGGTCTGTAAGCAGGAACTTTTCCACCCAAGAAATCTTTTGCAGTCCGTCCTGGACCTGTCATGTACATGATGAATTTCCAGGCAAGATCAGCATGCTTTGTATTTGGAGAGACCGCGAGCATATCAGCCCAGGCATATCCTTTGGCAGTAGAAGTGGTTGCATTTGGCCCTTTGGGCACTTGAGAAATTCCCCAGCGAAATTTATCTTTGGTGATTTTTCTAACGTTGGCAATGTTCCATGAACCATCTACCCACATTGCTGCCATGCCCATCGGAAAAACATCCTGCTGACGGATGCCTTCCATATCCTGAGGTTTTGGTGCCACTTGATGAAGATTGACCATGTCAGTGACAAATCTCATGGCTTCAATTGCTCGAAAATCAGGAGAGAGCCTGGTTCGATCTTCATTGAGTAAACTTCCTCCATTCCGGAAGATCCAGGGTTCTATATGAGCATATCGTCCATAGGCCCAATAACCGTATTGGTCGATTTTTCCATCATTGTCCTTGTCTTTCGTCAGGAGGATTGCTGCAGAAAGGAAATCGTTCCAAGTCCAGTTTGATGTGGGATACGGAATGCCTGCTTCATCGAATGCATCCTTGTTAAAATACATGACAGGAGCAACCCAGTTTTGTGGAAAAGCATAAAGCCCTCCTCCCAGGCGAGCAACATCCATGGCTCCGGAAAACCATTTCGACATATCAAGCTGGTTAGTAAAAGTTTTCAAATCATAAAGTTGGCCATCTGCTTGCCAGCTTTGGATGTATCCTGAAGACATTGCAAAAACATCAGGTAAGTCTCCTGCTGCAGCCAAAGCGGAAATTCTGGGCCAGTACTCTTTGGGAGGCATTGCATTTACCTCAATTTTTAAACCCGGATTGGAATTTTCAAAAGCAGCGATGGTTGCTTTTTCTACTTCTAACTGAGAG
>CAYFHS010000068.1:0-4399 GCA_964342815.1 uncultured archaeon
TAGACCATTCACCCTCGCTGCCCTCGAGAATTTCTAGCACGTCAGCCTGTCCCATTGCAAAGATTAAAGTTGAACTACTTTATAAATCTTTTATTAGAACATATTCTTTTCATAAATCTTTCTGCACATGTCCATTTTCATCCAATGTACCTCAATTCGCTGATGGATTAAACGGGAGTTTTCGATTGTATCCCGACATAAAATGCGAGATTCCATTAGGGGTTCGAAGCAATCGCCGTTGCAGACGGAAACAGAACTTTTAAGCCATATATTAGAAACTCAGTTTACATACCGCCTACGGATAAAAATATATACCCGAAAAGCCCTATATTATAATATGAAATGTGCCATTCCATTCAAGATAAAATTGATCGGATTTTTGCATGTATTATTTGGAATTATTCTATTGATCAACGGAATATATTTACTCGTGATGATCGATAACCTCGACGATAATGATTATTCGGAAGGACAGCTGTTCGACATAAAGAGAATAACTATTTCTCTTTTCGCAACCATCTCGTTGATAGCCTTTTTCTTTATGATAATTGGCTGGAGGCTCTGGAGGGCTAAACGATGGGCCAGATATTTTACCGTGATCCTGCCGGTTACTTATTTTCTACTGGACCTTCTCCAGTTTCCTCCAAACGGTATCAGTAAAATGGGAATCATCCTGATCATTGTTTATTCAATGATCCCGAGTTATTTGTTCTTTAACAGCGGGGCAAAAGAGGCTTTTGATAAATCCAGAAAAAGTAAGGAGTTCTTTGATTTCTAGTCTCCGACAATTCCGTATGCATTTTGCTGCGGCGATCTACGGACAAGGGTTTTTCCCTCGTGCTAAATAATCGCTCCAAAGAATATCACTACGGCCGCAATGGTAAGTATAACCGGACAGAGCTTGAACGGAAGCATCTTCACCCTTGCTCCCGTTAGAAGAGTCCATACGACAAAGACCATGATACCCGATACCGACACGATATATGAGCCCTTCTCATCCGGCCCGTTAAAGAGGGTCATGGAGGCAACCAAAACGGCAATAAAGATGAATGACAGGCCCTCTACTACCCACTCCATGGTAATTATATATTTATTGTCCCGGGAAATGTCCCCGAAACCCTTGACGACGTTCCTGGTGGGAAATATATGCGCGACACCCCAGAACGCCATCATGAGGGCACCCCCAAGCAGGAGTATATAATCAAGCATACTCAGCCACCGGGTTTTCTCGCTGACACTTTCACACTCACTACGCCCCTGGCAATATCATCCAAATGCTCCGGTGAAAGGTTAAGTTCTTGAGCAATGTTGACAGCGTCGGGAAGAGAGTGGATAATCGAACTGGGAATGCTTGTTTCTTCCAGTATCCTGACATCGGTAAAGCCCGCCTTTTCAATATGCCCGAGATATTCTTCTCTGAGAGATGCTCCGGCAACACAGCCGACGAAAGCGTTGATACTGTTTTGTACAATATCGGGCAGGTCCCGGAGAAGCACGATATCGGAGACCATGAGATGCCCGCCGGGCTTAAGAGTGCGGAAGGCCTCCCTGAACACCTGCGGTTTTTCCGGCGACAGGTTGATGACGCAGTTGCTTATAATGAGGTCCACGGTATCGTCACCTACCGGAAGATGCTCGATCTCCCCCAGGCGGAACTCGACGTTTTCATAGCTGCCGTCCTTCGCTTTTTTTCTTGCAGTTCCCAGCATCTCGGAGGTCATATCCACACCGATAACTTTACCGCGCGGCCCCACTTTTCCCGATGCTATAAAACAGTCAAATCCAGCACCTGAGCCCAGATCCAGTACAGTATCGCCCTCTTTAATAGAGGAAAATGCCAAAGGGTTGCCACATCCAAGGCCGAGATTGGATCCCTCCGGTACATTATCCATATCCTCCCGGGAATAACCAATTGCTCTGCTGATCTCCTTTGCACTGTCGCCTCCGCAGCATGAAACAGATGGTCCGCAGCAGGAAGAACCGCTGGACGCGATCTCTCCGTAACGTTCCCGAACTATCTTTCTCTGTTCATTCTTTTCGACCATTACATTACCTCCTTCATCATGGGGCCGAGAGTCTCCTTTACCAGTTTGCTAAGCTCATCCACCTTGATTAAGCTCATGCAACAGATCCCACCGTCACGCTCCCAGCTTACTAGGGCAAGTTTGTCTCCAGGTGCGATTTCCGCTCTCTTTCGGACATCCTTGGGAAGCACCATCTGTCCCCTGTTGTCCACACTGACAACTGCTTCCACGTTGCATTTGCCTGTTTCCGGTGGCCCCGGCTGGCATGAGCAGCCCACAAGATCCTCTTCTTCGGTCATATTATCCATTGGACATATGTTTCTGAGTATTTGTATTTTTCTGAAAATTCTGATTTTTCTGACATAATGCGCGAAACGATAACTGGACTGCAAATCGTTTGTGATCACCTGACAGAAAAAGGAGTCTCCCAATCGATGAAATCGAAATTTTGAGATTCTAAATTGGATATGAACAGATTACAAAGGGGTATTAACGCCTTGCGGGTTCTCGAAGTTGCGACCAGAGGGAGCAATTTGGGGCGGAGACCGTTAGGTCGGGAGGCGGAAATCAGCGAGTTATGCGAGACCGTAAGGTCCGAGCATCGGGTGTGGGGTGATAGTCCCACACACGAGCGAAGATTCAGTAAACTGGGGGGAGATCAATTTTCCATTTTACTATTCATTCTTTTATATTCATTAGATTTGATTTTAGTCACGATTATCAACATTATTATTGCGATCACATCGATAGCCATTGGTATGTATCCAAAACAAATTCGACCCATTTCACGTTCATTTCCAATTTTTATAATTATTATCCAAACAAGAATATTTAATATCCCTATGGTTGAAGGAATTATTACCGCAATTTTAAGGTTTTTTGTCCAAAAAAACAAAGGGATACTAAATGACAACATAATTAATAATACTGCTAATGTCCAATTCAAGAAATTAAATGTTAACACATCATGATAGTAATAAATTCCATTTAGTGTTAAAAAATGTTTACTTTCATAGAGTAAAGAAAAATCGGTAATTGCGCCGATGATCGTACAAAAAATTGAGAGCCCAAGAATAAAAAATAAGACATTGTTTCCAGATTTTACTACGGTAATTGAACATTTTTTTAATATTATAATTCCTACGATTATAGATAACATATTCAATGGAAGATTAAGAAAAAATAGAAAAATTAGAGCTGGGATACCACTTTCATTTGAATAAGGTGGCGCCCAATAGTTTGCAGAAACATTGGAAGATATTAAACTGAAAATTGCGAGTGAAAAAATTATAATGATCGACCGATAGTTTCTCATGTCATCATCTTAAAATTACTTGCTAATAATACAATATGGTAGGCATATAGAAAAATTGGGATTTTTTTTTAAATCAAATCTGACTGGGGGGCGTTAGCCCTGAGCATTGGGGGCGGGCGGAGTCCGTCACCAAGCGCAGTTTTGTTGGCAGAGAGTTTTTCTTAATATTACACAAATTGATTGGCGATTATTCTATTATTCAACCAAATATCAGGTTGTCATAGTATCTTTATGCTGCTTCAGGATGGACAATTTCAATTAGGATACCTTCCTTTACTTTTTTAAACAATGCGAGATCATCACTATGAATTCCGTGATTTTTTACTAATTCATTTGGCAAGGTCACCATTAAAGAGCTTCCCATTTTTCGTACCTTTCGCACATTTTTTGGTCTTCTCCCCGTAAGGACTTCCCATCTAAGCATTTCATTCGAAGTAAAGAAGGTCTCCTCACATTCATTACATTTCCATCCCTTTATTTCTACATCTTCACTTATCTCCGAATACTCAGAAAGATCCCCATCGCACACGATACACTTTTTCATTTTATTACCTCCTTCTTAGCTTGATATGGATCAATACCAACTCATCGATTGTCTCTGCATATACCAATTCCCAGATTCCATCTTTGGTGGGCATAATGGCAATCATTTTCTTTTTCGATTCCTTTTGGTGTACTCCTGATTCAAGAATGTCTTCAACAAGGTCCAAATTCTTACGATATTTGTAATAGAGTTCTTCCTTGAAATGACCCGTTTCGATGAGTTCTTTCCCGTTATATATTATCGGTTCAAACACCATTATCTCCGATATATGTATGTTTTTATATAATAATATAGTTTTTGGTTAGATAACAGCTCTTTGAGAAAATAATATCCATATTCGGAGTAAGTTAAGATATGTCAATCAATTTGTAATTACGTCTTTTTTCATATTGTTAATCCTCAATATTAACTCTCTGCCACAATTTCGTATAACTCCCCTATTCACGAACAAATAGTTCGGATAAGGGGAGTTATGCGATGTTTTCACGATATTCGCCCAAAAAAGACAAACCAAAA
>CAYFHS010000069.1:0-4175 GCA_964342815.1 uncultured archaeon
AATAAATATAACTTTCGGCGTTAACCATTGGGCGATTCTGATATTTCGTATAACGCCTTGCGGGTTTCCGAACTTCCGTCGGGTGGAACAACACCCATGAGATCGCCATTGGTGGGGTAGGAAGTTGCAGCGGAGCCGACAGGCGAGAGCCTGAAACCCGTTAGTTATGCGAGCCCGATAGGGCCAAGGAGGACCGAAGGTCTGACGCAGTTTTTCGGCACCGCCGGAAAATGGTTTGGGGGACGGAGTTCTTCATGTTGTTCTTGGAGAATTTCTTAAAAGCCGTGTTATGCGAAGGGGTTCCTTTGCTCTTTTCCTTTTGTCGCTTTTAAGAAGGCCCCCAAACAGAGATTTTCCGTTTTCCTAATGGGCTTTGAAATACTTTAAAAAACTATATTGGGCATATCTTACAAATTCTAAAATTTTACTTAATCATACGAGCATTTATATAAAATAATATCTTTATAGATATTTAGATAGATATGGTAAACGATATTACGCTTCCAACAGAATTCGGAGTAAAATGGAGAGAGTGGTATCTTCGCCCATCAATCCACGCGTATCATGAAATGGCTGACTTGGGATTTGACCTGTATGACATACTGTCCATCCTTGAAGCGGGGTACAACTGTAGCAGAGGGAGGAGAGCATCGGGGACAATCGAGAGATGCATAAAGAAGGGTAAAAAGGAATACCGCGTTGTTGTCGTTGAATCCTATTCATATGATCTTAAGGAAGAAGTATGGGTAATCAAGCATGTAGGAGGAAAGTAAATGAGCAACGAGAAAGGAATGAAATGTCTCTGTGGGAAGACTGCGGTAGAAACCCATTTAAACATCGATGGATTCAAAATCAAAGCATGGAAATGTGAATCTTGCGATGAGGAATACTTAGATGGTGCTGAAGCACAATTCTTGCTTATGATGAAAAAAATGCAGAAAAAACCACATACTGCTAAAGTCGGAGTTTTAGGCGATAGTTATATCATCAGAATTCCAAAAGAAATCGTTGAGTACATGCAGATCAAGAAAGGCGAGAAAACTAGAATTTCTCTAGCAGGCCCACATGAGATATTAGTATCAGTCAATGCATAAAACTATTGTTTATTCGTTCTTCCACATTATTCGGTATAGATATTTATATGCCCAATCTCTTTTTTTCGCAGATTGTATTTCAAAGCCCATTCTAATGTGACGGTGCCGAAATTTCGCATAACGACTTGCCGATTTCCGAACTTCCGACGGGGGGAACAACACCCATGAGACCTCCATTGGTGGGGTAGGAAGTTGCAGCGGAGGCGTCAGCCGAGAGCCTGAAACCGGTTAGTTATGCGAGTGCGCTAGCACCGCAATGAGCGATAGCGAATGGAGTTTTACAAACTGATGAAAATTTAGCAAGAGGCTTCGTTTTACTATGTCAAATGGAATGGACATAGATAATTTGTCGGAAATCGGAAGGTTATGCGAATTACGAACAGCAAAAAGCTGTCGAAATTCCCATTCTTCTCTTCGATTGGTCCGATTTCTGAGCCAATTGGATCAAGAATTTTCAAGTGATAAATGGCAAGTCGATTTTGTTGGCGGTCCTTTTCGGAAGGATCCGAAGCCAACAAAGATTGATAATCGGTTTATCTTGTCCGGACCTGTCAGGACAAGCCATTGGAGCGAAGCGAAAATGGGTTCCGCAGGACCGAAGGGACTGCGAATACTGATATATCATCGAAAAAATCGACATTTCTGTTTGTCATTCTTTGGTGTGGCATTTCTCTTCAATCTAATTTAAATCGTCAATGTATTTCATGGCAAACCGGTATATGACTCCACTTTCCCAAGTTCTCAAACTGGCAATTCGATTCAAAGATTCTTTTGCATCTTTTATGGAAATAATATTTTCCAACACAAGGCGGGATAACAGATATATCGATAGATGAATTTCGACATTTTCAGAAACTTCTTTCAATTTTGATAAACTCCGGAAATCATCCGTTATTACAATAGGTATAGAATTCTCTTGAGCCAATATTAATGCTTCAGCTTCACCGTTATCAATTCGAGTATTAGCCGATACAAGTGCGCGGACTTTCGCAATATTTTTTACTGTTAATACCTCTATTTTTCCTTTTAAAATCAAATCCAAAGTTTCTTTTGCAGCACTACCGTCTTCGTCATTAAATTGGGACATCTCCTCCAATTCTTGGTTTACTTTCTTTGGAACAACGATTTTGGATATCTTTAAACAGTCTTTGAGAACCAAACCTACACCCAATGAAATTAAAGCACTTGTATCCCCAACAACTATTGTATCAGGAATTCCGTTTGGAATCTTTTTTGGCACGTGAAATACTCTCCACAAGGGTTTCTTTTGCAATCTTTATCTGTTCTGCTGTATCAATACCTACGACACGAGAAAAGTCTTTAAAATCCATTTTTCCCTCAAGGAATTGATTAGTAATAATTTCTTTCACTTCACGGGTCTCAAGATCGTGTTCGACGTAATCCACTAGAGCATCACGAATTATATCTGATCGACGTTTATATTTCTTATGTGCAATCTGGTCAAGTTCATGCAACAATCTTGAATCGACTCTAATACTTACTTGCTCAAGACTCATTTTAACACCCAATGAAATACATTGACTTACATTTATTTATATCTTTAGATTTAATTGTCTCAAAAGTTCAGTAATTAATGTTTGCCACACCAAAGAACAGTTTGTAATTTCGCATAACGACTGGCGGGTTCTCGAACTTCCGACGGGGGGAACAACACCTATGTAACGCCCATTGGTGGGGTAGGAAGTTGCAGCGGAGGCGTAAGCCGGGAGCCGAGAACTCGTTAGTTATGCGAGGGCGCTAGCCCCGAGCATTTTCGGGGGGCGGAGTCCCACGAAAAGCGCAGTTTCATGAAGTGCAGACCGAATTAGTGGAATTCTCGACATGGCATATGTCATGTAGGGATTTCGTTTACTACTCGTTATGCCGGGGTTTACGGAGTAAACTCGGCGGTCTTCTCAAAAAGTGTGAGTTTCAGCGTGTAGCTCATCGATTCGAAGCTTTTAGATTTCCCATTCCCATTCCTCCACACCCTCGACTAAGAATCTCTAAAATCTGGCGGAATTCCCCCTGTTGGATCGGCCTTCACCGGACCGAAGGCTAAGCTCGTAGGACGCAGGTGAGAAGGGATCGGGAAAAAATATAGAAATGTCAATGCTTCTCGGCCCAATTTGTATCTCGTAATATGGTTTTATCGATTATTTTTAATATTTTCAAAATCTTTTTCTTATTAGATTTCGGTTCAAGCGCGATCCAAATTATATAGCTTAACATAAAGTTGATTGGAAAACGTCTGAGGCCGGTATAAGGATAATATTCAATATGAATTCTAATTTTATTATCCGGAATTAATAATTGAGTCCCCGACTTTTTACTCCATCTGATAACATCATACTTTAATGCATCTTTATATGGCATAGGTTTCTGATGCGATTCAATATTATTGTGTATCAAAGCTTCTTCTATCTTGTTAGCGATATAGGAGGGGGTAAATTTACTACGAAATGATGGAGGTGATTTCGTCCATATGAGGTTAAAATGTTTGAAATAAATCTTCTCGTATTTTTTTTCTCGTTTTTTGAATATTTTATTGTTTGAAATTATAAAAAATGTCGGGATTATAGTCACGATAAAAAATATGATTGACAATAGTAAGCCTGTACATAATAACAGATTTGAGCTCGAAGGTATAGCGAATAGGGCCGGAAGAAGAAGCATTATGAATATTGTTATAAAAATTAGGAAGAATGGTAATACTAATATCCAAGGAGTTTTCTTGATAAGCCTAAAAGATGAACGCCATCTTTTAGCTAACATATATTCAAATCCCATAATTTGTCCCTTCTAGAAAATATTCATGTCTTTGTTGATATTTATTACTTATCCTTTGGACGTCTTTACGCTGAAACTCACCCACACTTCTCTTCTCAA
The DNA here is from genome assembly GCA_964342815.1 of uncultured archaeon. Classification (GTDB taxonomy): domain Archaea; phylum Thermoplasmatota; class Penumbrarchaeia; order JASLWR01; family JASLWR01; genus JASLWR01. The sequence continues at coordinate 3,984 of CAYFHS010000069.1, forward strand.
CTGGTAAACGAAGCTAATTCGGTAAAATAGGTTTTCCTATAAAACCAGGCACTTCATGATTTCGCATAACGTCTTGCCGGTTTCCGAACTTCCGACGGGGGGAACAACACCCTTTTGATCTGTTGTGGCGGGGTAGGAAGTTGCGACGGAGCCGTCAGGCGAGAGTCTGAAACCGGCTAGTTATACGAGCCC
>CAYFHS010000070.1:0-3641 GCA_964342815.1 uncultured archaeon
TGTTACTTCCCACAACCATATTCACCAATAATTACATTTAATCCCGGCGAAAATTGCAAATCGGCATAGGGAAATACTGTGAGATTTTTCAAGCCCATTCGTTTAAGCATTTAAAAACTCCCTAAAAATCAAATCCAAGTTCTGACTGAGATCCACGCTCACCTGCTTCATGAGATGCTGCGACAATTGAATGCCATGAACCTATTAGTTCGTTATAGGCTCTCGCTTCTTCAGCCCATTTTTTGCGTTCACACAACGTATATAAATGATAAGCAAGTTGTCGAATATGCTCACCTTGCTCGGGCATACACGCTAATAGCGCTCCAGCATCAGCTTCACCTTGCTGGTTCAGTACACGGATCATTTGGTGACATGCTTCCCATACCGGCGTTCTATCGTCCGTCTTAGGGTCCCAGCTTGTTGGATATTCGCTCCATTTTAATAGGCGAACTTTACCTGCACCGGACTCGATTACACCTGCGTTGCGAACACCGTCAACAGAGGTACCTTTAGCTCTTGCAAGCGTATCAGCTTCACCAAAAGAACCAGTACTCCATCCATACTGACTAAACCAATCATCACAAAACAAAGTGTCGTTGTCGAAGTTACCGCCGTCAGGGTTTAAGTAATCCGTAATGGCGCGGTTAATCAAAATAAGTGCATCGTGAACGCTCATTTTACTACCGTCTTGATTCAGTACCGCTTGATACTTCGAAAAGATGGCCATGCCAGGGCCGATAGCTGCTTGCGCTAAATCCACAGGTGCGATGGGTGACGCACCAGAACTGCCACCAATCATCGCCTCAAGGGCTCTCGGCATTTCTTCCCTTAGCTCTCGCTGGAATTGACGACGCGAAACAGACTCAGCTGTACCTTCTCGTTTTTTACATACTAAAACGACTGAAGAAGCCAATGCATTTGTACCAGAACCAATCATTCTATTAGCGAGCTCAGTGCGCATTGGCCATGTTCCATCGATTGAAAAACCTGCTCTAATAACAGCTTCTAGAAATGTCTCCCACCCAGTACTAGCAGTGCTACCTTCCTTCGTTTCTGATTGTTTAAATGCATAATATATGGTGACCGGGAATGCAGAATTTCCTTTTTCAGCCATGTTGTGAATGGCGCGAGTCATACCTTCAAGAAAAAATGTTTCAGCATCTTTCTTCGACTGATGCCTAAATGGAGTAGCAATAAGTTCCTGCTCTTTTGGCACAGCCATTGTTGAAAACACATTTGGGAAATAATCCTTTAGTGTTCTTCGCATCCAAACGTAGAAAAAGTCGGATAGGTCAGCATAACCGATATTGTCATAGTAAGGTGGGTCCGTTGAAATAACTTTCTGCGAAGAAATATCTTGTTTGGCAGCGTCAGCTTGGACAGAAAAGGCTTGTAGATTTGCAGGAAGCTTTTCGACAACTTTTGCAACTAAATCACACCCGCTTACGAAGTTTCCAGATGCATTCCCTATAGGGTTAGACTCAGCAAAATCCCAAGTCATGGGCAACGCATGCCGACTAAAAGTGTTGATAACACCACTTTGAGTTGGAGTTGGATCCCACCGGGCAATGGTTGAACTTCTATCGATCACTTTGTCCAAAGCAAATGTCAGATACATCGCAACTGTATTTGCATACATCTCCGGTTCAGAACAGTATTTCCCAGACGAACTTAAGTCTTGAAGCACCTTCTCCCTAGCGGACTTAATCAGATCTGATAAACAAGATATTACGGTCAGCTGTCTTTTTGTGAATAAGTCTCTATGTCTTTTCATTCCGTATTCTTGAACTCGAAAACCTAGAGCTTTTTCAGGTAATAATGTCTCAGGTATTCTTTCAGGCTCGCAACTTAATGCTAACGCTTCGAACCCGTCATCAGGAGAAAGATACAATCGCTCATTTTTCCCTTCCACGACAATGCACATTAGCTTCTGCCCAAGCTTTCCTGACTTCCCCTCGTTTCGAATATAAGGAAGGGGAATCGTCGAATTCGACATAATGCATTTGGCACCACTTCGCTCAACTGTTCCCTCAATTTCAGCTTTTGGTATTTTCCCCATATTTACCTGAAACCGGTACGTGCCATCTTCGATAATCGGCTTTACCCATACCTCTTTCCCTTTCTTCTTGGATAAAACAAATGATCTAACTAAAGGAACATCCACTTCACTAAATGCTGGATTAGGGCTTGCTACTGTGCGGGCCCAAAGTGAAGCAATTACATTCAACTTTATCCCTATATAAGGTACAAGGTCTGGTCTATCCTCAGCCATTTCTTCGGTTATTAATATTGGTGGGTATAGATGACCAACAGTATCAACAGCTTTTTCTCGAATCCATCTACCGTAGCGCCGGATATCTTCTGCTAATCCTCTTGCTCCAGACCAGTCCTCGACTAATTTGACTTGATTTTCATCCGATGGGATTGGCCCTCCGGGTGCTTGCCCAGCGAATCTCGGCGGTATTTCAATCATGGCCTTATTAATCATCACCGGAATCGGATTTAAATCGCTAGCATAACTTTTCAGGCCTAAGCGTTGTGCTTCAAGCGGAATTGCACCACCGCCGGCAAAAGGGTCATGAAAAGCAGGAAGCTCTCCAGGGTTAAATAATTCATAAGCTTTCGGATGATTTTTGTTTAGCTCACAGGTGAAGTGCCAACTATTTCTTATAGCTTCTCGTGCTTTATTAAGCACTTCCTCATTATTCGTATTTTCCCATTTAACTAATTCGCGAATAATGTCAAAGAGCATTTCGCGCTCATTTGTGATTTTTAACTGGGTTTCACGAAGACGCTTATCACCTTCGACCGTTTCAGACGGATCATTCACCATTTGAGCAAAAATCACCGCTCTTGCCGCAGCCAATGGGCGTCTCGCCCACCATAAATGAAGTGTGCTGGGGTGACCGTGTCTAATCGACTTTTCTCTCGCAGCTGCTGCGTTTATGTCGTCTAACGGCAGTGCTACTTCTATTAATTTTTTTGGTATTTTAATTTTAGACATCTATCTGCCTTTAGAGAGTTTCGTTTGGTGCAACTGCTTTTGAGAGCAGTTCATTTAAATCATAATTAATGCTAGCAACACCAAAGTCTGGCTCACCTTTGAACGGTGCTTTTACATAGTACGGGCCTTCGAACTCATCACCATCAACTATCACTATTGCTAATATAAATTTATCTGATTGGTTGAGACCATAGATAATTTCATTTCGGCTAACCGTAATGGTGTTTTGACCTTTTGCTCTGCCTTTAACTTCGATATGCCGATCTGGTTTAATAGAGCCGTCTTCTTGTCTTGGTGGTCGAGATGTTACATCCCATCCACATTTTTCAGCACCTACGTCTTTAACTTCAAAGCCAAAGCTTCTCTCAACATCCATGACCGCATTCATTGCGATCCGCTCTATTCTTGAGCGTGCATCTGCGTCGACACTGAATTGAGTTTCGCCTTTTCTATGCGCCAGTAAACCTTGAGGAATGACTAGTGCTCCCCCCATTACTACTGGCGTACTAGAAACTACATTCTTAAGATTTGCTAACTCCGTTTTTCGCTGTTCCAGCCTTGCCGTTAGTTCATCAACTCTACGCCTTGCCATTTCCGGCTGCATCTTTGGTTGTTTGCCCGCATTTACATCATCTTT
>CAYFHS010000071.1:0-3430 GCA_964342815.1 uncultured archaeon
ACTGGCTTGTAAAGAATTTTTGTTTGGATATTAGTTTAGCGTCAAGGCCTTAATAATCGCCATCTTCATTTGTCTCGGAGTGTACACGGTTGTTGTTCTGGATGAGGATGAGGGGGAAGATGATTTATGGGGTGAGGGGGGGTGTATAGTTGTCAACGATCCTTCAGTTTATAAATTGTTTATTTCAGATGAAGGATATGCGGTACTGAAGATTGGACCATTTATGGATGGATACGATGGATTGCCAGGAATAAATGTTACCATACACCTGAAAAACAACAATATATCGGCATTAACTGGAACCACAGGGTTTGCCGTGTTTTACATTACATTCCCCGTTATATATGATTTATACGAAGTGACAACGGAATATGGGGGGAAAACCGCGACATCTGAGATTTACCTTGAGGTGAGCGTAGATGGTCTTAAGTATTTGGGTTATTCTACAGTTTCATCAGAAATTTTAGAAAAAGGGTATGAATATCTTAAAATTGGGCCAATCGTGAAAAACAATAACAATCCCGTACCAGGGGTAAATGTGACGATATATCTTGAAGATTTCAATATCTCAGCATATACCAAGAATGATGGCATGGCAACATTTAACATTTCATTTCCAATTGAATATGGTCTATACAACATTAGTGCTAAACATGAGTCTGAAACTATTTGGTGGAAAATGTATCTTGTAGCAAGAAAGAACTAACCAAATCCACACCCGACTAACCCTAATGAACTTGTGCGGATAGGTCCGATCCTTCCAGAAATTCTCCGAAAAAAATTGTTATACCGACTTCTATATAATGTCGCAGAATAAATCGTGGAGAAAATGATCGAAATACTAATTCCATTACGGTGAAAATCATGCCATCGATAAAAAGAATTGCAGTTCTAACGAGCGGGGGCGACGCGTCGGGAATGAATCCCTGTATCCGCAGCGTGGTGAGAACGGGAATATACAAGGGTTTCGAAGTAATGGGCATCATGCACGGTTATCGGGGATTGATCGACGACGAATTCAATCAAATGACGCTTTCATCCGTTGGACAAATAATAAACCGGGGAGGGACCATTCTGAGAACATCACGCTCGGATGAATTTTTAACGTCGGAGGGAAGGAAAAAAGCGTACAACAACCTGATAAGACGTGATGTCGGGGCTCTGGTTGTTATCGGTGGTGACGGGACATTCCGCGGTGCCGTGGATTTCATAAGTGATTTCGATTTTCCCATTATTGGAATTCCGGCTACAATCGATAACGATATTGCCGGAACGGATTATTCGCTGGGTTACGACACTGCGGTAAATGTCGCAATGAACGCCATAGACAACGTCCGTGATACTGCATTTTCCCACGAGCGTCTTTTTCTGGTGGAAGTTATGGGCCGACATGCGGGATATATAGCCATGGAGGCCGGCATTGCTTCGGGGGCCGGTGAAATATTGATACCGGAGACCATAACCGTCATAAACGACGTGATCGCCAATCTGGAAAGTGGACGGAGACGCGGTAAGCTGAGTAACATTGTGGTGGTTGCAGAAGGCGACGATGCCGGCGGGGCTTTCGATATTGCAAAACTGATCGAGGGAAAAACCAGTTACGAGGTGAGAGTGATCATACTTGGCCATATGCAGAGAGGTGGGAGTCCTACGGCTTACGAGCGTTTGATGGCCTCGCGTTTTGGATACCAGGCTATAAAAGCAATAATGAACGGCGATTTTTCAAAGACCGTTGCCGTAAGCGGCGGCAAACAGGTCCTTATCGATCTCGTAAAAGCCACCAAAAAACCATCGAGAATCAGAGAAGACGACCTGGATATGATTGTCGGCCTGGCACTTTGAAATCTACTCTCGTAATTATGTGAAAAGATAATCTCGTTGTTTTATTTCAGGGAAAGCATCCAAAAATACAACAAAGAACCTCCAAGGAAGATAGTTCTACAAAGGGTCCGGTCCAGACAAAGGTTATTTTTTCTTCCGGTCATGTACGGCTTCTCGAACAACTCTCCTGTCCTGGATGATATCCGAATTCCACTCTACCCCTTATCCAAAAAAGTATTTATATAAATAATATAATGGTCGCACACCGCGATGGACCAATAGGAAAATGATCATAAAAAAACCGAATCTCAGTAAAAGGATTCCATTGATTTGATTGTCTACAAAATCGTAAAAGGTGTTATATCATGACGGCAGAGATAATAAGTGGCAGAGTTATCGGAAATCAGATACGTGAAGAATTGACCGCAGAAGTAACCAAGCTCAAAGAGGAACACAATATTACCCCGGGTTTGGCAGTGGTGCTTGTGGGAGAAGATCCGGCATCCGTATCGTACGTTACCGCCAAAGGCAGGGCCTGTGAAAGCGCAGGTGTCTTCGAGGAGACCATCCGGCTGCCAGCGGATACTCCGGAACAGGAGATTCTCGATCTGGTGGAGAAATTGAACGGTGACGATAGATTTCACGGGATACTCGTTCAGCTCCCGTTACCAAAACATGTGAACGAGGAAAAGGTTCTCCTGAAAATAGACCCGGACAAGGACGTTGACGGTTTCCATCCCATGAATGTTGGGAGAATGGTGGTGGGAAAGCCGACTTTTCTACCCTGTACGCCTCATGGTATACAAGAACTTCTAATGAGGAGCGGAAACGATCCCGAGGGAAAGCACGTGGTCATTGTGGGCCGCTCCAATATCGTGGGCAAACCCATGATGAACATCCTTGTACAGAAAGCTGTGGGGGCAAATGCTACCGTATCCGTCTGTCATACCAGAACCAAGGATATGGGGGCTATGACCCGTCAGGCCGACATTATTATCGTGGCAGCCGGAGTACCGGAAATGATAAAAGCAGATATGGTCTCCGACGGCGTCGTGGTGATCGACGTGGGAGTTAACAGGGTCGGTATGAAGCCCAGTATAAAAACTCCCGGAAAGATGGTTGCCGATCTTCGGGGCGATGTGGATTTCGCGGGAGTGAAGGAGAAAGCTTCTTTCATCACCCCGGTACCAGGTGGCGTAGGTCCCATGACAATTACCATGCTTCTCAAGAACACTGTGGAATCTGCTAAGAAAACGATCCAGTGATTTGTTTTATTATCGGGTGCTGTGATCGGCCCTAACTCTCTTGCTGTAAGCAGGGGTTGAGGCAGAGAGAAAGCATATGGAAAAACATGGATTGTTACATTTGTATTCTTGCGAGGGCGCTCCGCCTCAATAACGGCATAATTATTCGCCGTAATTGAAATAGAAAATGCTGAGGCCGGATTATAGGTGAAGTTGAGCCCGCTTTGCTCCGCAACACTCTAAGGCGTTGCTGCGACTATCGGGTGGTTGCCCGATAGTCATGTGCAATACCCATGCTATTGCTGCACCCTCGGCAAGTATGCCTACGGGTGACATAGAAACAAGTTTCTATTAACCCTAATAGA
>CAYFHS010000072.1:0-3403 GCA_964342815.1 uncultured archaeon
CTAAGAAAAAATGACAGCATTTCCACCGTCCCTGATGGTCCTAACAGGCACTCAGCGCAGTGCAATGGATTATATGCAAGGCCGATTTAAACCTGCAGATTAGCTTTCAGGCTTTTTCACAATTCAATTCAGGCTTTTCAGATAACAGACAGGCAGGCTGTCCGAAAGTAACTTTAACAGAGAGCCTTATGCCCAATAATCATCTTAAGCTCATTCTACTGTTTGCCTTAATCTGCCTGGTCTTATTGGCTGTAAGATTCGGTGTATCTTCTGATTATGGTGAACTCGTCACGCAGCCTACGAATACCTTTTATACCTGCCCCTATGGATTTGAGTTTGAGGTGAGCGCTCAAGCTGCGCGCTGTGTGCGGTATCCGGCACAACATCATGTTGGCGTAACCGGCTGTACTGATGAGGGGACAATGTTGCAAGTAGACAGCATTGCGCAGCGTGATGTCTGTGTGGTGTCTGGAAGTGGTTCACAGGGGAACTCGCCAGCCTGCCCTGTTGATTATGACTTGTCAGTTCAACCCGGAAACGACCTCTGCATGACACAGGTGCCGGGCCGTATTGTGCCGCCGATGGTGAAAACGGAGAGGCGCTAACTTGTTGATATAAAAGTGTTTCAGAAACTTTCAGACTTGTTTCAGGTTAGTTTCAGGCTACCTCAACCGGGTTAGTTCATGGTGTAAGTGCCAAACTAATCAAGGAGAGCAACATGGACAACCTGATACGCACGGGCGTTACCCGGCTGGTCATTATCGCCCTGTTATTACAACTCGGGGGATGTGAGCTATTTAAAAGTAAAGATAAAAATCCACCAACGGCTGCTTTTAGCGCAAGCAGTGTAAGTGGCAATGCGCCACTGTCGGTTACCTTTAACGATAATTCAGACGCGGGATCAAAAGACATCTTCCAGTGGCATTGGGATTTTGGCGACGGCAATACCAGCAGTCGACAGTCGCCATCTCATGAGTACATCACACCAGGTCAATATACAGTCAGTCTCACCGTTACCAGTGATCACGGCGTGGATACCCTGACGCAATCCCAGCTAATAAACGTGCTGGCAGTCCCTCCGGTTGCGGCATTTAGTCAGGATGTTATCGAGGGAGATGCACCGCTAACCGTTACCTTCACTGACAACTCAACAAAAGGCACCGGTGATATCAGTATTTGGCAATGGGATTTCGGCGATGGCAATATCAGTACTGAATCCTCGCCGTCGCATACCTACACAACGCCGGGCTCTTATACCGTTACGCTTACCGTGGCTGACGAATACAGTTCCGCTGCCGTCACCGGTGCTCAGCAAATCATGGTGTATGCCGTACCGCCCGAAGCCGCAATGGATGCCTCGGTCACCAGCGGTGATATGCCTCTCACTGTCAATTTCAGCGATACCTCGACGGCTGGTACTGGCACAGTCTCAGAATGGTTGTGGGACTTTGGCGATGGTACAACCAGCACGGAACAACATCCTACGCATATTTACACCGAGGCAGGCAGCTATACGGTTAGCCTGACAGTGACGGCAGATGGCTCTGACACGGTTCAACAAAGCAATTTGATTACGGTAACAGACCCTTATGTGTACCTGACCCTGAATCTGCGTGGTGCTGAATCCGAAGCTGTCAACGACGTAACTGTGGTAAGCGACACCATGGCGGTAAATCAGGTAGCCCACAATGAGTATCAACAAGCCATAGTACAACTGGTTCCCCAGGAAACAAGCGGTGTGCTGCGTGTACAAAAACAAGGTTATACCGATGCAATTGTGTACCTGTCGTCTATGCAGATGGACACAAGTAAAAATGTGACAATGAAACGCGAATCACAGCCCTTTACGGTGGATCCAACGGTAGGAGGTGATTTTGTTACTCAGGATGGCGCTGCGGTAAATGTGCCACCGTATTCGCTGGTAGATAGTGAGGGAAATGTCGTAAGCGAAGCCGTGGAACTCTATGTCACAACCGTCGATGTGAGTGATGCGACTGATCGCAATGCCTTTCCTGGCGCATTCATGGGCGAGCCCGACGCACTGCCCGGCGAAAATGTTGAAATTGCCAGCTATGGCACGGTGGAAATGACCTTTAAACGCGGCAGTGACACCTTACAGGTCGCCGAGGGAATGACAATGGAATTGGAAGTGCCGTTGTTTGTGGCCAGTCACTTGGGCGGTATGCCAGTCTTTACCGGTGACTATATTCCCTTCTGGATTTTAAATGAGGACACCGGCATCTGGGAGCAGGAGGGCACGGGTGAAGTGGTGGCTTCTACCGAGAGTCCGACAGGCTTTACACTAAAAGCGACGACGTCGCATTTTTCCTGGTTTAACGCCGATGCCTGGGGAAATCCGAATGCCAGCCCTCTGCCCTTTGGTGCCGGTATTCCCGGTGAAGAGCGGTCGTTATGGTGCAATTTGTCTATTGATGTAACAGGCCCGAAACTGGGCGACAAGATCAGCGCAAGGTTGGTCAGGACATCAATTGGCTGGCCGTTTAGCGCGATAAACAACACAATTATATACCGGGACCTACCAATTGAATCCCGCTTAATGTCAGGGAGCTACTACACCATGACATTGCGCAATGAAGATAACGACTATGCGCAGCAGTCCTTTGTGTGCCGTGGTGAAGACATCAACTTGTCGATGAGTCTTCCCGACAGCAATAAGCCACAGTTTGCTGGCTGGGAAGCCACGCTAACCCCTATTTTTGAAGTGGTGGATAGCAAACAAACCATCACCAAAAATAAGCTGACAGTGGGTGGTGGCTTTATTCAGGATGAGGATGATTTGGTTGAAGTATATTCGCTGTCAATTCCAAATGGCGGGACCCGTTTACCCGATGGGGCTCAGGTGAGTTATGAGGTATCACCTGATGATGTTTCTCCATTCGGCGTCTATGCGCTACTGGAAAATGTGAACGGTGAGAGTCGCAGGGACTACTCCTTCGATTATATCGATAGTCAGGTGCCGTTTATTCGTAACTTTAGCTTTCAGAACATCGGCGAGAACGAATCCTTCGTAAAATGGAAGGCTGAAGGTGCGGACAACATAGATGTGTTTTATGCAGAGGCTGCGCCGTCTACCCGTATTATTCTGGTTGGATTTGATACACGGATTGATCAGGAAGGCGGCATGATAATTCGCTGGGCAGATTTCAATGTAGAAGACCCCGTGGGACAAATATTAATGCGCTTTGGTAACCAGTACGGTGAAGTAGAATACACGGTTGAAGTCAGTGATGGTGACGTCTGCGTAACCGATCTGTGTATTGTGCAATAAACACAATCTTCAGAGTCTGTGTCTGTCAGGGCGCAGACTTTATTAATTTGTTGGCCACGTACAGTCGCCAGATGGTAAAGCTGTTTACCATCAACAAAGTAGCTTCCAGCATGG
>CAYFHS010000073.1:0-3156 GCA_964342815.1 uncultured archaeon
GCCACACATGTTGTGTATGACCAATATGATCTTGCATGGCATAGACACGCCGCATCAAATTAGGCATGACAATACTTTAGAGCGTCCTTACAAAGATTACACAGAAAAAGACCGTGTAAACGTGATAATTACTAACCCTCCGTTTGGCGGAATGGAACAAGATGGTATTGAAAACAACTTCCCTACAAAGTTCCGAACCCGCGAGACAGCCGATTTGTTTATGGCATTAATTGTTCGTTTATTAAAAAAGAATGGCCGAGCAGCGGTCGTATTACCAGATGGCTTCTTATTTGGTGAGGGTATGAAAACCCGCTTAAAAGAAGAACTGACAACAGAATGTAACCTTCACACCATAGTGAGATTACCAAAAGGTGTGTTCAACCCTTACACCAGTATCAATACTAATATTCTTTTCTTTACCAAAGGCAAGCCGACTGAGCATATTTGGTACTATGAGCACCCATACCCTGAAGGCGTAAAAAACTACAACAAAGGCAAACCAATGACCTTTGAAGAATTTGATACTGAAATGAAATGGTGGGGTAATGAAGATGATGGTTTTGCAGGTCGAACTACCACCGAACAAGCATGGAAAGTATCCATTGATGAAGTCAAAAAGCGAAATTACAACCTGGATATCAAAAATCCACATATTGGCGAAGTAATTGAGCATGATCCACAAGAATTATTGGCAGAATATCAACAACAGCAAAACGACATTCAGGTCGTTCGTGACCAATTAAAAGCCATTCTTAATTCAGCCTTAAATTCAGAAGCTAAAGCTCAGCAAGAGCAAGGTTGATTCAATGGCTGAAGTACGAAACTTGATCACTGAAAATCTTGATATCTGGTCAGCAGCGATAAAGAAGAAAGCGGCGACTGGCAGAGGTAGTAACTCAAAGAGTGAATTAACGGGCATTAAAAAGCTTCGCGAGCTTATTTTAGAACTGGCGATGCGTGGAAAACTAGTTCCACAAGATCCTGCTGAAAAGCCAGCTTCTGTTTTATTAGAAAAAATAGCTGAAGAGAAAACACGACTAATTGTAGATAAGAAAATAAAAAAGCAAAAATCGTTACCTGACATTAGTTATGACGAGAAAAAGATTTCACTACCAAAAGGCTGGGATTGGATACGGTTAACTGACATTGCATTAATAGGAACTGGAGCAACCCCTTCTAGAGATAACCCTGCTTACTACGAACCATCAGAGCATAATTGGGTCACTAGTGGAGAAACCTCTCAAGAGTATATTTTTAAAACAAAAGAGAAAATATCAAGCTTAGCAGTTTCTGAAACCAATGTTTCAATCTACCCAGCAGGTACTTTGGTAATTGCTATGTATGGGCAAGGAAAAACAAGAGGACAAATTACAGAACTTCAAATAGAAGCGGGAACGAATCAAGCTTGTGCAGCTATTCAACTCTTGGAATCTAGCATAGAGCATCGAGCTTACATAAAACTCTTTTTTCAAAAAGCATATGAAGAAATGCGCTCATTGGCGGAAGGAGGAGCCCAACCTAATCTAAATGTTGGCAAAGTTTCGAAAGCGGTAGTACCAATTCCACCATTAGCTGAGCAAAATCGCATTGTTCAAAAAGTCAAAGAACTAATGACGCTTTGCGACCAGTTAGAACAGCAAACCGAAGATAGCATTCAAGCACATCAAACCTTGGTTGAAGTGTTATTAGACACCTTGACCAATTCAGTAAATTCCGAAGATTTCCAACAGAATTGGCAACGAATTGCTGAACATTTTGACACGCTATTTACTACTGAACATAGTGTTGATCATCTTAAGCAAACAATCTTGCAATTGGCTGTTATGGGCAAGCTAGTACAACAAGACCCAGACGATGAACCTGCTTCAGTTTTACTTGAAAAAATCGCTGCTAAAAAAGCTCAGCTGATTGCTGATAATAAAATTAAAAAGCAAAAGCCACTGCCTGAAATTACAGAGGAAGAAAAGCCTTTTGATTTGCCGCAAGGTTGGGTTTGGACAAGGTTGCAGGATGTTATAGACGTAAGAGATGGAACTCATGACTCCCCTAAAGAGGCAATTGGAGAAAATACATTTCCTTTGGTTACTAGCAAAGACTTTAAGAATGGAAAAATCGACTTTAAAGGCGCTAAGAGGATATCAAGTATTGCTCATGAAGAGATTTCAAAACGATCTAAAGTAGATCGTTATGACATTTTATTTTCAATGATAGGTGGAAATATTGGAAATCAAGTCATTGTTGAGGAAGATCGCCCATTTAGCATAAAGAATGTAGCGCTATTTAAATATTTTTCAACGGAACACACTCTCCCGTATTTCATTAAGATATTTACTGAAGAACTCGCAATAGAGCTACAACATAAATCGAGTGGAGGTGCCCAGCCATTCGTTTCATTGAAAGTATTGCGTAGTTTGGTTTTCGCACTTCCACCGGTATCCGAGCAATTGCGAATCATTTCAAAGACCAATGAACTTATAACATTATGTGAGCAGCTCAAAACGAATATTCAGCAAAACCAAATCACGAAAGTTAATCTAGCTGAAACATTAGTAAAACAGGGATTGAGTTAAGGGTAAATCATGGACAGTAGTTGGTGCCAAGAAGGCCTACATTATCAATATGACTTTCTTGCAGACTTTAATAACTGGCTGGAAGGTGACGATGAATTGGCAGAAGCTAAAAGGGAAGAGCTTCAAATTGATCAATTTATGTCTCCAAGTAAAGCTTTATTTGCTGGAGATAAAAACCAATATTTTTCTGTTTTGGCTGAGTATCGCCAGCAATTTCAGCAGAAAGCTCTGAGTTTGGAGTGGTTAAATGAGATTTGTGGAGATACTCATTGGTACACAAAAAATCAACGTAGATTAGACCAATTACTAAACCTCATTGAAGATGAGGACATTATTCCATTTGTAGGAGCTGGTTTATCTGTAGCAGGTGGATTCCCAACGTGGAAATCTCATTTGAAAGAACAGGGACGAACGGCTGGTTTAGATGGTGACGAAGTTGACCAACTGATAGACAACGGTCAATTTGAACAAGTTATTCATTTGATAGAACAGCAGGATTTTTTAGAGGCCTTTGAACAAGAATTGGAAGACTCTTTCAGTCATGTTGATTACATTCCTGAAACGACTCGTTTAATTGCAGAACTTT
>CAYFHS010000074.1:0-3154 GCA_964342815.1 uncultured archaeon
ATGGGTATTGCACATGACTATCGGGCAACCACCCGATAGTCGCAGCAACACTTTATAGTGTTGCGGAGCAAAGCGGGCTCGACTTTACCAAGAAGACAGTCACTTTGTTCCCGTCTTTACTTGTGAAGGCGGGTACTACTGGCCCGGTTTGAAAGTGTGACGCGTCCGCAAGCTCACTAGCCGAGGGTGGTGGAGAAACAAACGTTTCTCCGAACACTAATAGAATCCCTGATTCTATGTCGAGCGCAGCGACATCTGATGGATGTTGTGTAGCCTGACCACACTTGTGGGCAGATCAGGTGTGCCACCAGGTGATATAGAAACAAAGTTTCTATTAACCCTAATCGAATCTTGATTCGATGTCGGGTACACCGAGACGGAGCCTGCGCCGTCAGGTGTGACTTAACCCATAACCTTTTATAGTCGTAGGCCCATATAAAAATGTATAAAGGGACGAAGGGGATATCATTTCAGATTCTTTAAATAAACATTCCAATGAAATACCACCGGGGAAACGGATATCCGCAAGCGATCTCGAAAGGTACGGATTCTGCCCCCTTAGCTGGTGGCTTCAGCTCCAGGGTGAGGAGGCACAGGGGGAACATGTAAAAAAGGGCATTCAGAAGCACCGGGAACTGGCGAAGACCGCATGGAATGTATTCCTCAGCGACCAGAAGTCCAGGAGTTATGAATTCCTGCTTATAATGTTTTCAATTGTAGTTATAATGCTCAGTGCATTCGCCCTGCTGCTCTATCTTTCCAGGGTTCCCGAATATTTCGGGGTCATATCATTCTATCTCAACTTGTTCTCAATCGTATGGCTTTTCCTTGCTTTTGCTTTTTTCGTGACTGTGATCTACAAAGATCGGGCCATAAAGAGAATGAAGGAAAGATATAAAGGCGTAACAAAGGAAGAAGAAGCCCTTTTCATTCAAAAGACCAGAGATTCCGATGGGGAGATACACTGGCTAACTGAAAGCACAGGCGAGAAATGGGAGCTGGCAAAATGGTTTTTCGTGGTCGCTCTCGCCATGGGGATGTGCGGTGTCATCACATTTCTTTTCCCCGAAAGGGTGGAAATATACCTGTTGATCTTCGGTGCGATATTCTGGTTGATTCTTTCATTATTATTCTTTTACTTTCTCAATAATAAAAACAAGGCCAAGTTCCCAAAATTTCTTACGAACAATGGAGAATACAAGACCATATCCTCAGCCATCGTTGCTACCGGGCTTGCGATATTCGCCGTTCTCGTGACCTACTATGAACTGAGCGACCTTGGGAAGATACTTGCCTGGTCATCGCTGCTGTGGGCTTCCGCCGCTCTCTTCTTTTTCTACTCCTCCGTAAAGATGGTAGCCTTCCTCTCGAGACAGTATTCTGATTTTTACATGAAGATATTCCACAAGGATCCTGCAGACCTCAGCGCTTCGGAGCTGTTGAGATTGCTCATAAGGAGGAGAGAGCAATACCGGAAAGGGTGCATTTGGCTTGTGGTGGTCTCTCTGTTTCTTGCCATGAGCGGCTTCGTCATGAACTATGTAAAGGGGCTTCCCGACCCTGTAAGAGAGGTATTGGGCCGCCTGCTGCTGATAATCGCCCTTATTTGGCTTATAGGTGCCTTCGTAATACTCTATTACCTTCTTAAGAACGTGAGACGGGCAAAGAAGTACCGGGATGACAAGGGTATCGAAGAAGGCCGTATAGATTACGTCGATCTCATGGAAAAAAAGGAATCCACATTGTTTGGCAAGACTCTGAACATTTCAGGAAAACCGGACATTATCCTCGAGAAGGATGGGTATTATATACCGGAGGAGATCAAGACTGGAAAAATACCCCGGGGTCCCTATTTCTCGCACATACTCCAGCTGGCTGCTTACCTGAAACTGGTGGAGGACAACTACGGGATACGGCCGCTCTTCGGCTACATCCAGTATGGTGATAAGGAGGAGAACCGGTACAAGATCCATTATGATAATAAACTAGAGGGTCTTCTCGCAGAAAAGGTCGGCGATATGCAGAAATTGATGAAAACCCGGGACGTTCATAGGAACCACCGACGGTTCGGGAAATGCAGCAATTGCTCCAGAAGAACCGTCTGCCCCGAGAACCTTGCGAAGGGCAATCAGGATAAATCCGGAAAAAAACGTTCAAAGGCCCACGGAAAGATACACCGGGAATCAAATCTTAAAGAAGGGGACATCGAGGAAGTGATCATAACCGATATCGGAAAGAAAGGTGACGGCCTAACGAGAGTGCACGGCCGGGTAATATTCGTCCCCGGCGTGGTGAAGGGAGAACGGATAAGAATAAGGATCACAAAGATACAGAGCAATATAGCCTTTGCCGCAAAGGTTGGCAACGTGGAAGATACCGATAACACCAGTAACGTACCCGAACAATAGAATATTTCTGCAAGGTCGCGGGCATATTTATTACAGTATATTGGCGCTTAGTTCTGTAATAGGCTATAAACGAAATAAATCATTTATATTATTATAGTATCCCAAAATGTGTATTTCAAAGCGGGGTGGGGTAGCCTGGATAACCCGGCGGGCTCATATGACGCGGATGTTTTTTTACGATTCTTCGCGTTTGAGAAACCCGCAGATCAGTAGTTCAAATCTACTCCCCGCTACTTTTTTTCTGTACTGGGTAGGGGCCTTTCCCACCAATCATGCTGTGTGTTTTTAGGGGGTAAGTCCATCATGGACTTCCCCCGACCAATCGTTAATTGATTTTCCGACTTATTACATTATCTCTTGGAAACTACCTAATATGTAATATTCACCAATGAAATAGCAAGCTTATTATACTAATAATCATATTTATACCAATTGGTGAAAAATGTAAAATGAGTGAAAAAGTTGGTATTAACAAGGCAGTAGACATGCTTAAATCACTCTTTCAGGAACTTGATATTAAATTTGAATATAATCTTCAGAGGATTAATGAGCGATACAAGAGAGCCGATGTCTATGGCTGGATAAAGTATGGACGGAAGCGAGATCCGCTATTCATCGAGATCAAGTCCTCTGGCGAACCGAGAATGATAGAACAGTTCATTGGCTACTATCGCAACAACCAGACTAACGAATATCCAATAATCATCGCACCGTATATCGGGACTCTGAGCAGAAACATATGCATT
>CAYFHS010000075.1:0-3146 GCA_964342815.1 uncultured archaeon
CTGTCCGTTCCTGCCTGGGCCTAGGTCTATAGGTTTAGCGCATACCGCGCCCAAAACCGTATTATATGTGGGGCCTTTCGCGCGTAGGTAACAAAAAAAAGGGGTTTGGGCATGGCTTTTTCCCATTTGTCCAAATTATTCACAAAATTGGGTCTTTCCTGTGACCAAAGGCCAATTACTGCCACTTTGAAAATGTATTTGGGTGCTGAAAACCCAGAATAGAAGCGTCAATGTAGGGCATTATTGGAAGAAAGGAGTTAGTTATGACCAGGAAACGAGCGATATTGGGTGCGGGTGTGATTGTCTTGATCATCGTAGGTATGGTATGGGCACAGGATCAGCAGGGTGGGCGCCGGGGCGGCGCACAAGGCGGTCGCCAGGGTGGACGCCCCCAAGGCGGGCGTCAGGGTGGTCCGGGCGGTCGCGGCGGGCCCGGCGGCTTTGATCCGGCCCGAATGCAGCAGATGATGGCAGACCGCATGAAGGACCAACTGGGCGCATCCGACGATGAGTGGAAGATCATTGGGCCGCGTCTGACCAAGGTCATGACGCTGAGCAGGCAGAGCCGTGGCGGCGGCATGATGGGCATGATGGGCATGTTTAGTGGACGCGGACGCGGAGGCCCCGGCGGTGGTCGTGGCGGAGACCGTGGCGGAGACCGTGGAGGAAGACCGGATAGAGAACTGACCGGTGTGGCCAAGGTCACGAGTGAGTTGCGTACCCTGCTGGACGGGAATCCGAGTGCAGACCAGATCAAGGCCAAGTTGACGGCCCTGCGTCAGGCCCGGGAAAAGTCCAAACAGGACCTGGCCAAGGCACAACAGTCACTCAAACAGGTCCTCAGTCTCAAGCAGGAGGCCCAGTTGGTGCTTATTGACGTGTTGCCCTAAGGCAGCATTTAGAACGCATATGAAGTCTTTTAGGTGGTAGGTGTTAGGTGGTAGAGAATGTGTGCCCAGCACCTAGCACCTAGCACCCAACAACAAACACCTAGCACCCGAGCCATCAATGGAAAATCACCAATCTAAGCCCAAAGGCAATGCCCTCGTGCCAATCATAATCGATTTTGGCTTCTTGCCATAAGGCGTAGATGTCACCCTTAATGTCCGGGGTGATGGGCATGGTCACGCCTCCGCTGAACCTATGGCTGTAGAGGCTGGCACCGTCCAGGCCAAAGAAGACCTCGCCCGAACCATAGGGCTTGAGTGCCCAGGAAGAGAACTCCCACGGGGGCTGTACTTTTAGCTTGTTGCGATAGCGCCAAATATTGCCGACGTCTTCTATAGTACGGTATTCCAGGCGAGACCGGTCGCTCACGGTGATGCCGTGGATCGTGTGTTTTAGGGTGGTATCCAACTGGGGTCGCGTCTCGCGCAACCAGTGGCCGGAGCTATCCTCCAGATAGGCCAGCTTCATCTTGAAACCGAGGTCAATCCAAGGGGCCAGGCCGCTATACACCAAGCCCAGGTCTGTGCCTTGGTAGTATATCCCTCTTTTCTGACTCCTATAGCGCAGTAGCTCGTCTAGAACCATTTCCCAGTTGTTGTTCAATTGATGCTTCAGAGTGAGCCCGGCTCTGAATTGGTGATCACCGGCCTGAGAGAGTCGACCGCCCAGAAGAGGAAGCAATCCCAAGAGAATAGCGGCGTAGTAGGGTTTTGTCATCTTGCTGGACAGGGAGCTGTGTTGTCAACTCCTGAATCGGTTGAGGATCTGTTTGGGCAGGCTGTCCCTGTTATGGGCATTGACCGTAATGATGTCGACATCGTCACGCAGTTTGATGTCCTTGATAAGACCTTTGCCGTTGAGCGAGACCGTGGCCACGAGCGGGACATCCAAGCCGAGCAAAGCGTTCATGGCCTCTACAAAGCCGGGACAGAAACACTCCATCTTGCCGATTTCATCAATGAGAAAGAGATCGACCGTGTTTGGATCGCGCTGCAATTCGGGCAGCACGAGTTTCTCAAAACCCCGAATATCAACGCCATAGCGCCCGCCCGACACCCAGCTCTTGTGATGAATGCTGCTCAACAGGGCCTCCTGATCGTCGAAGGTGTGGGCTTGGAAGCCGGTCCGTTGCTTGCCGTCACAGATCTCTTCCGTGTAGAAACCGGCCAGGCGAACAGTCTTCAGGAGTTCGGCGAGTTTGCGAACAACCG
The DNA here is from genome assembly GCA_964342815.1 of uncultured archaeon. Classification (GTDB taxonomy): domain Archaea; phylum Thermoplasmatota; class Penumbrarchaeia; order JASLWR01; family JASLWR01; genus JASLWR01. The sequence goes on from CAYFHS010000075.1 coordinate 2,160, forward strand.
TGGTCTTGCCACAGCCTGGGGCACCCGTTAACAGGATTTTTTGTTGTGGACTGTCAGTCATATATTAGGGTCTCTCCAAGCCAGATAGAGTTTTCAGCAGAGCCTAGGATACGGGCAAAGGTCAGTGTTAGTCAATGATTAGTTCCCAAGTTGGGTCTTGATCTGGGTTGTGGCCTCTGCCAGAGCTGCGTCAAGCTTACTCGGGTCCTTGCCCCCGGCCTGGGCCATTTGGGGACGTCCGCCGCCGCCGCCGCCGACAATGGGGGCGATCTGTTTGACAATGTCACCGGCCTTGAGGCCCTGTTTGATCAAGTCGTCAGTGACACAGGCCAGGAGCATGACCTTGCTGTCGCCATCCGCGAATCCCAGCACAATGGCAGCGGACCCGGCCTTTTTCTTGAGCATGTCCAGGGCGGCTCGGACCTGGTCAATAGGGGCAGCGTCAATTTTACCCACAATGACCTGGGCCTCCCCAACTTTATGGGCCTGAGCCAAAAGGGCCCGAGCCTGAGCCATGGTATCTGTACCGCCCTGTTTGGCAGCGGCCTTGAGTTGTTTGCTGAGCGTCTTTTGCTCTTCGAGTAACTTGGTGACGCGGGTCTCAAGCTGATCCGCCGGTACCTTGAGCCGCGCGCAGACCTGATCAACGACTCGGCTACGTTCCAGTAGATAATGCATGAGGCCGGGGCCGGTATAGGCGGTGATACGGCGCACACCCGCAGAGATGCTCTCTTCCCTGATCACGGCACAACCACCGATTTGACTGGTATTGCTCACATGTGTACCGCCGCAGAACTCCTTGCTAAAGGCCTCGCTAATGTGGCTGCTGTCATGGGCGCCCAGGGCCACCACGCGTACCTGGTCGCCGTATTTTTCCCCGAACAGGGCCATGGCACCGAGTTCCTTGGCCTGATCGATGGCCATGCTTACACAGGTCACGGGCAGACCCGCATCGATCTTGTCACGCACCAGGGTTTCGACCTGCTG
>CAYFHS010000076.1:0-3042 GCA_964342815.1 uncultured archaeon
TAAACTTTTTGTATTCTGCCTTGGGGTAGCCGCTGGTGGCTTGTTGGCACTCGGGCCAGGTCTCAAAGACGCCGGTTTTGTGCCCTTTTCGGACGGCATAGTAGTTCGGCATTAAAACTCCTCCTCTTCGTCGACCGGTGGGGTCCATTTAGTTTTGACTGTAATTCCTAAGCTGTAGATCTTGTTAAGACGCTTAATAGCTTCCCTCAATGCTTTTGGACTCTCTGAGGCGTAAGGCTCTAGATATTTAAGAACTCGCGTCTTTATGATCGTTTCGTCATCAACTTCGCGGGCTGCTTTTCGAGTATTAACGTATGAAACTGTTGGGTAGCCCTGGTCGTCGGTCGGAACGCTTGCCTTATCGTCTTTAGTCCTATGGTTCCGCTTTTCAGAAGCTACCCATTTCTCGACGAGAGACTGAACTTCGTCAGGGTCGTATGGGGGCTTTATGCCAGCTTCTTTGGTCAAAGTCCTAGCAGCCTTCCGGATTTTGTCGATTTGACTCTCGGATAATGCGGTCTCTTTGACCATTTCCTTAAGGGGCTTCCAATCCTCTTGGGGGGTGTGGACGAGGGCAAACAATAAGCGCTGGGTTCTCTCTCCTTTTTCGAGGCCGACACCGTGTTTGGTGTTTACTTTATGGCTCTCCCTTAGGTGTTCCAAAAGGCCGCCTTCGTGCACGTGTACGGGAATCGTACGGGAGTTCGTATCGGGTTCGTGAAGTCCAGGCTCAAAGCCTTCGAACTCAAGGTACGCTCTGTAGCGGTGGTGGCCATCTATGATGTAGTAAAGGCCGTTATTCTCGAAGACGTCAATCGGGTCAAGCGCCGAGCCTGTCGCGAGGACAACCTGGAACTTCTCGACACTGTCCTCGAGACTCTTCTCGACGTTCTCTCGTTGACCAGCCTTGATTGAGCGAAAAGATCGTACTTGAAGACGAGGATCCTCACGGAGAAGACCCAGGGAGACTTGTTTTAATTCTTTAGTCATGTAACACCTTGTTGGACATCGATACGTATCCGTACGTCTCACTTTAAGGCACCTCCTAAAACAGCTCTACAAGCCTTTTATTTAGTAGGGTTAGCATATCTAAAGGAGGACGTATCGATTTACAAAAAGCGGGCTTTTCTGCTCCAGAAATAAGCCTACGTGTCTGCTATCTGGGGACAACTAAGAAGATCTCAACTCTTTTATAATCTTAAATACTGAGGTCTTCCCGACGCCTGTCTCGCGGACTATCTGGGCAGGCTTCATACCCTCAAGGTAAAGCGTCCGGACTCTCTCCTTCTTGTCCTCGGCTAATGGTGCCTTGCCCTTATAAACCCCTTTGGCCTTCGCCTTTGCGATACCTTCGAGTTGTCGTTCCTTACGGAGGTTCGTCTCGAACTCCGCGAAGACCCCTAGCATGTCCAGGAACGCCTTCCCTGCTGGTGTACTGGTGTCGATAGGTTGCTCGGTTGCCTCAAGGTTGACGCCTCGGGCCTTAAGGTCATGGACTATGTCTTGAAGGTCTTTCATTGAACGCGCCAAGCGGTCGATCCTCGTTATGACCAGAGTGTCTCCTTCCCGGAGGACCTCAAGGACTCGGGACAGTTCCTCGCGTCCCTGTCGACTGGTGCCAGAGGCTTGCTCCTCATAGACGCGGTCACATTTGGCGGCTTCGAGTGCTTCCCTCTGGATGCTGGTGGATTGGTCTAGGGTCGATACTCGGGCGTATCCGTAACGGTGAGCTGGCATGATTAATCCTTCAAAATAGTTCGCTAAGGCTCTAAGAGATTAGCATCCTATGATGAAGTTCATGGATTAACAACCCTTAACGGTCACTTTTTTGGTTTGCTTCAACCGTTCGCATGGGGCATAGCCGAGTGAACTTTAGGTGTTACTAGGATTTATTTTAAGGTGAAGTTCTTATTCTTCAGATTTATCCTTTTCTTCTTTCCTACCTGTAATGAAAATATATGCGAGACCTGTGAGAGATGAGCCCGCTAAAAGTGTGCCAGATATCTCTTTATCTATTGCTATCAACCCCATACTTCCTAAAAGTATCACCAAGCAAATGATCAGGGCATAGTTTTGACCACGCCTGTCTTTCGCTATAGCTCCTTCTAACCCGGTCTTCTCAATGGTATGCCTATGGTCCTGCTCTTTCTCAGCCATAGTTATAACCCTATCCGCTGAGCCGTTTTGAGTATTTTCAAACCCTGCTAATACCTCAGGAGGGGGTAAGGGGCCACTAAAATGTTTGCTGGTGGTGCGTTGTCGAATTTCTATACGACTTCTGGTTCGACCTTCCGGATGTTCCAAACGGTCAACTAACTCACCAACTAAGAGTTCTTGAGGCAGTGTTTGCAAAATATCTTGGAGCTGACTTAATCCTTCACTATCATCATCATTCAGTTCAGATTCTTGTAATGGCTCGGGAGCACTATACTCATCTGCTTGAGGCTCCATTTTTTCTGGTTCGTTTTTTTTGTCTGTCAAAAAGAATTTCCTTCAGATACATCGTCAGAAGTCTTTGCCAGCGAAATCCAAAGGTCGTCACCGATTTTAGACCAATCTCTGTGTAACGCATCAGAAGAAGATAGAGAGTAGTTAATTTCACTCAAATAGTCCTCAAAACTGGTTTGCGGGTAGACATTGATTGATTTCACAGCTTCTAGAATTTTCTTAGCGTAAGACTCGGAAGAGTGCTTGTGTTCTAGTTTGTACAAATCCCTAAGTCTTTCAGCTTGGATTTCTTCAGCTAACTGTTTCAGCTGGTCGCTAATTTCTTTAAAGGTAGTTTCAGTTACTTCACTGTGTTCATCGGCAAGATGCATCCTTGGCTTGTCCCCTCCTACAGTAGAACATCTGACTACAACGCGCGGCTTTACACTGCTTGTTTGCTGATAAGAGTCAATTGATGCTTTTAATTTCTTTATCAAAGAGCTGCGTTTCTCTGAAGGCAAATTCATTGTAGCCTTAACTGTCGTGCTCATTTTGATTGTTCCTTGATTATCTGTTCAACCCGCATAACTACTAACATCCGAACGTTAATTACGA
>CAYFHS010000077.1:0-3000 GCA_964342815.1 uncultured archaeon
GCTGCTGCACAAGCTTTCGCGAAAGCGTCAGCGCATCCGCGAGGCGATTGGCCGCAACCAACTGCCACAAGCGCTTCCGGTCGTCGTCATCGCGTTGCAGATCGGCAAACAGCGCGTGACGTTTGGTGCCCAGTTTTCTGGCTTGTGCGGCGAGCGTGCGGGCCTGTTCGGTTTCGCCCTGCTGAAAAAGCGCGTACCCGAGGTTCGCGACATACACCCCCGTTGTCGGGGACAGTTTTATCGCTGTGCGGAATACTTGTGCGGCGGCGTCCCAATCGCCCGTATCAAACAGAAAGAGCCCGATGCCGTTTTGAAACTGATGGTTCTTCGGATCAAGCCGGACCGCCTTGCCGAGCGTCGCCAAGGCGTCTTTCGCTCGACCCAACTTATGTAATGCGACACCCAGATTCGCCATGTATTCGGCGTTGGCGGGCATGATACGGACAGCATTGCGAAACGATGCTTCGGCGTCGGCCCATTTGTTCTGCATCGCCAGCACGTCGCCAAGCTCGTCGTGGTACTTAGCCACGGAAGGATCGAGCCGGATTGCTTCGCGGTAAGCCGCCTCTGCATCGGGCCACTTTTCCTGTCTGGTCAACGCCTCGCCGCGATTGAATAACGTCGCGGCCCGCTTCTTCGCATAGGTGACCCGTGACGGCGGTCGCTCGGCGTCGGGCACAGACGCCCGACCTGGATCCCGCCCCTCCGGTACCACGTTGGGACCTGGCGTGACCCCTTCGCGATCGGTCGCTGTCGGGTTGCGGTCGTCCGCACGACGCTTCAGCAGATCGCGGATCGCATCTTCGCGCGACCCGCGCTTGGGAGCCGGATCTACACGGTCGCTCATGCGCGGCGATAGATCGATTTTCGGATCCTGTTTTTGTCGATCGGATTTGGTGTGCACAGGTTTCGGATCGTTCACACCGGACTTCGACTTCACGACAGCGTGTCCCGATGAGCTTGCCCACGGCGTGCCTGTTTTGGCTTTGCGCGCATTCGCAGCGGGTTTCCTGACGAAAGGATCCGCTTTGAACTTCTTGAACGTCCGGTCGGAGTAGTACGCCAGCGCCTGACCGTCACTGAAGCCGTGTTTCTCCCACACGATTCGGGCGGGGATTTTCTTCGGCGGACTGGTGGCAACGGCATAATCGGTTTGGGAGTCGATCTGGCTCTCAGTGGTAATCGTCTTCCTGGATGCTGGGTGCACGAATACTTCAAGGTCCGGGAGGAGGGCTTCGCGGTAGAGATCGCTGGGTTTGGCGGGCAGTTTCCCGGTGAGTCGGATGTACAGGTTTGTTGCGGCGCCCAAGAGCCGCATGTTCTGTCGCGATTGCGCTTCGTGCTCCTCCTCTTCGGCCGCGAGAAGCGGCTGAATCGCACCCACCAGGAACAGCAGCCCAAACAGCCAGCGATGCGATCGAAGTTGGCACATTACAAGCTCCCTATGCCGCGGCGGCCAAACCGTAATGGAATCGACGGTTCAACGATCGGACTGGTTCCGGCTGAACGAAGGCGCCCTTCAGTATCTCGTCTCGGTACGGGTCGGTCGGACTGGTAGGTGGAACGTGTTGGCGCAAACGCTTTCGCAGGACCGCTTCTAAATTGTCGATGCGTTCGGAATATACCTTGAACACCTCATCGACCAGAACCTTGTCAAGCGTTCCGTCCGCTTCGCGACAACGGTTTTCAATGATGCTCTTCAAGCCGTTGGGCCCCGGGTCCTTGCGCACTCTCTTAAGCTCATCGACCGCCAGCTTGAAGTCGGTATCGTAGTCGAGCATCTCGTCGAGCCGATTGATCCACTTATACATTCCTTCTAGTTTTGGTTGGTGGAAGTGTGGGTGGGAGGGAAGATTCAGGCAGTTATCCATAAACTCAGCTTCGCTGCCGGGCTTGATGTGTGAATACTGCTTTATTGGTTCACCGGCAGCTTTGCGAACCCGCCCCATACCGAAGTCAATCGCACGAAGTCGAAAATCAGCAGCTGGAATGACGTTTCCCCCATGGCCATCTGGGTCGCCCATCACTGCGCGAAGGAGGCGTTGTACGGCATAAGCGCGACGTCTTCCGAGAATCTCGGCTTCGGTCAGATCCCGGAGTGTCTTATCTGCATTCGGCACATGGCGTATCAACACACCGTAGCCGCTGATCTCCTGGTCCTTGGTTACGATGGATCCACTTTTCGTGTCCTTGTACGTAATCTTGACCGTGCGTCGTCCATACGAAACGAGGTGCGTCTCCGGAACGTCAAGGCCGAATCGCCGCAGTGGTTTCGCCAACCCCGCGGCCAGGTGTTCCGCTTCCCGATCACCCGGAATCCACTCCATTTTGAGAACATATTTGGCGCCCTGGGTGTCCTCGACCAGCAGGGCCCACTTCGAGCCTATATCTTCTCCCTGGTTCAGGGAGGTAAACGTCTTTCCCGAATCGAGAAGTGTCCCGACGTCTTTCACCGCCTTCGGCGAGATCGGTGTGTCGGTGGCGAACCGGACCGCCTCAGCCGCGGCGTTGACTTCCGTGAGACGGGCCCGCCGTGCCGTCTCGATCAGGATGATCTTCGATTCGGCCAATTCGGCCTGGGCGAACTGGTAGTTCTTGCGCGCCTGGTCGGCGGCCTTCCGGTAAGAGGCGATCGCGTGATCATACTCATACTTCGTGAGCATAAAATCTCCCATCCGCATGTGCCGACCCGAGCGGGGGACCGCGTAGGCCGCTTCGTCCAGGAACTTGCCCGGGTCCGTGATCACCCTGATCGCCCTGTCGAGGGGCGCCGGCTTGGCGCTCGGGGGGTTCTTGAAAGCCACCTTCAGCGCGTTCTGGGCCCCCTCGATTCTCTTATTGAGATCGGTCAAATCTCCTTTAACAAGCTTGCTGAGATTGCGCGCCATGTCGAGGGCACGCTGCGCCTCGGCCGCATCGCCCCTGGCCATCGCCTTGAGGGCCTTGAGCAGCGTATCGTAGGCCGCCATCTCCCGATCGGTGTTACTCGCCGTCACGGTT
>CAYFHS010000078.1:0-2792 GCA_964342815.1 uncultured archaeon
AATGTGGTCAGGGGGGGGACACTCTACCAGCACTTGCCCGAGATAGATGGTTTGGGTGACCATGGATTCGATGAGCGGGTCACCCACCACGTGGTTAATATAAAGCCCAATAGTCGATTGCATTCGATTGTCGAAAGGGAAGAATTCTCGGTGGCCAGTTCACATCATCAGGCGATCGCCAGGGTTGGCGAAGGGCTGGACGCCGTCGGCACTGCACCGGACGGAATTGTCGAAGCTATCGAAGACCCCGCACGCCGATTCTGCATCGGAGTGCAGTGGCATCCCGAATCCAAACGGGAGCAAGCGCAGCACAATGCCTTGTTCACGGAATTGACGCAGGCATGCAAAGAAGAGATGTCATCGGATTGATGAGCGGTACCAGCGCGGACGGCATCGATGCCGTCCTGGCACAGATTCGCGGCCATGGCCTGTCCATGACCGCCAAGGTGCTCAGGCATCAACACGTCCCATTCCCTCGAGCATTACGCAGGCGACTGCATAACCTTCAGCGACAACCTGTGTCATTGGCGGAGATTCGACAATTGGACTTGCATCTGGCAGAGCGTTTCGCATTGGCCGCCTTGAAAGTGGCGAACCAGTCGCGCCCACCGGCACTGATCGGCTCACATGGACAGACCGTGCTGCATTTGCCGGGCAACCGAACCGTCAGCTGGCAGTTGGGCGACGGTGCAACAATCGCCGCGAAGACGGGGATCACAACTGTGGCCGATTTTCGCAGTGCAGATACCGCCGCCGGCGGCCAGGGCGCACCACTCGTACCGTGGACAGACTACGTATTGCTCCGAAGCCCCAGGAAAACACGCCTGGTGCAAAATATCGGAGGCATCGCAAATCTAACCTATCTCCCCGCCGGTGGTTCTACCGCACAGGTTCGTGCATTCGATACCGGTCCAGGTAATATGCTCATCGATGCGGCCGTTGAATTGCTGTCGGATGGACGGAAACGCATGGATCGAAACGGCCGCGCTGCCGCAAAGGGTACCGTCGAGCGATCACTGCTGCGGCTTTGGCTGCGATGGCGATATTTCAGCCAGCGGCCACCCAAATCGACGGGCCGGGAAACGTTTGGTGAAGAGCTCGCCAACCGATTGATCTTCCAGGCACACCGCCGTCGGCTGAGCGATGACGACACCATCGCCACCGTCACCGCGCTGACGGCATACAGTATCGCTGATGCCATCAAACGATTCCTGCCGCATCGACCAAACATCGATGAGATGATCGTCTGTGGGGGCGGTTGCAAAAACAACACGCTGCTCAGGATGCTCACAGAAGCCATCGACCCGATCGAAGTCGTACCGATTGATCGCTTCGGAATGGCAAGCGAACAGAAGGAACCGCTCAGCTTCGCGTTGCTGGCAGCTGCATGTGCAGACAAAGTGCCAACCAATCTCAAGCAGGTGACGGGCCCTACCAGGCCAGCCATTTTAGGTGCGATTTATCATGCATGACCGCGGACGATTATTAACGGAATTACGCAATGACGCGTCTACGCAGATTGACCGAATGTCGATCGAAGATGCAATAACGTTGCTCAACGGTGAGGATGAAAAAGCGGTCGCCGCGGTAGGCAGGGCACGCGATCAGATATCCGCCGCCACGCGCCTGGTGGTTTCGAGTCTGCGCGACGGCGGACGGCTGATCTATGTGGGCGCGGGTACCAGCGGACGCCTCGGTGTGCTCGATGCCGCCGAGTGCCCACCGACCTTCCTTTCCGATCCCAAAACCGTCCAGGGTATCATTGCCGGCGGATTTGAGGCAATGGTTCGAAGTATTGAAGGCGCTGAAGATGATGCGGACGCGGGCAAGGACGCCATCATTGACAAACGAATTACTTCAGCTGATGTGGTTATGGGGATCGCTGCCGGCGGAACCACGCCATTTGTACACGCAGCACTCATCCAGGCACGTCAATGCGGCGCGCGCACAATCTTTCTTACCTGCGTGACATCCGAGCACGCCGCGCCAGAAGTCGATGTGACAATACGTCTGCTCACCGGCCCCGAAGTGATCACCGGCTCCACCCGCATGAAAGCGGGCACCGCTACCAAACTTGCCCTCAATACCATCAGCACCATCGCCATGGTGCAACTGGGAAAAGTCTACGAGAACCTGATGGTCGACCTTGCCGACACCTGCGATAAACTGCGTGACCGCGCCGCCCGCATCATCATGACCCTTACCGATCTGCCACGCGATCAGGCTGAGCAACTCCTCGCCAGTGCCGGCGGACGCGTTAAGGTCGCCCTGGTGATGCATGCGCGCAACATTGACAAAGACCAGGCAGAAGAATTGCTAGCACAAGATCAAGGACATTTGCACCGCATTGTCGGAAGGCCAAAGACTGAAGACTAAAGATCTAAGACGAGAGACCGCTCAATCTCATTGACGCTGGGCGCGCAGGTCTCTGGATTCAGGCCTGCGACTCGAACCGAGCGGCACAATAACAATCGACGAAGGACTCACGATCCAGACCACAGTCAAGCTCAGTGGCGACGGAGCGCTGCACGCCACAAGCAGTATCATGAATCTCGGAGAGATTGACCTGGGAGTAGGGACGATCAATCTGTACGACCAATCCCTAAACTCCAAACTCCATACTCTTCTTCACCCTTCGCCAACTGACCTCTGACTTCTGACCTCTGACCCCTCTTCGGTCCTATTGTCCCATTGTCCTACCGTGTATAATTGATCATATGAACGAAATTGCAGTACAACCGATCGAACGCGCCAGCGGCACCTTTCGGCCTCCCGGCTCGAAAAGACTTACC
>CAYFHS010000079.1:0-2621 GCA_964342815.1 uncultured archaeon
GACTGACTTATTGGTAAAGTTGAACCAGAATGGGACGGCTTTACACGTAAAGTCAGGAACATTTGGACTGACTTATTGGTAAAGTTGAACCAGAATGGGTCGACTTTACACGGCAACTTATATTATTTTCCCCGCCTCTTGTTCGCTTTTATGGAGGGCCGCATCTTTTCACTGCCCTTGCCTTTGTGGTGTAATCCTCTTCCTCTCTTTCCGGCGGAGGTGAGGCCGCGCACCGCACGCCTCTTGTGCTTTCCCGTGCAAAGCCAGTTAAGTTTCTTGTCCGATTTGATAACGGGATGAAATGGGTCCACCAGGATTACTTCAAAATATTTCGCTCTCCCGTCGGAACCAACCCAGTATGAGTTGAGAACTTCCATATTGGGATGTTTCCTGCCCGCTCTTTCCTCGGCTATGCGCTGCAGGCTCTTTCCCATTGTGATCTTTAAAATCCCCTTTCTTTTCGCCCTTCTGCCGCCCTTGATGGTAGGCCGGCGAAGTCCGCCCCGCCTCACCCTTGCTCTGGCAACGATGATTCCCTGTTTTGCCTTGTATCCAAGTGCTCTTGCGCGGTCGAGTCTGGTTGGTTTTTCAATCTTTGTTACGCTATTCTCTCTTCTCCATTGGAACAGCCTTTCCTTCTTGAGATCGCGCATCTCCGGGGTCTTCGGCTTCTTCCAAAGTTCTCCTATATATTTGTACATGCTCTTTGACATTATGCTCACCCCTTGAGGATTCACCCTTTCGGGCACATTTCCATTAAATACGGTGAAGTTCCCTGCGAAACACGCGCCGGGAATTCTCTTCGGTAATGCAATCTTCCTTTTTAACGTTGTGGTGGAAAACCCTTTTTCTTCTAAAGGTGAGGGTAGTCCCGTAAATATATCTCTTCGGGATGGGCTCATATGAGCCAAATTCCATCGGAAATTGGCGGCTTAGCAGAATTTCACTCTTGACTAATTGCAATGGGCATGGTCCGAACTCAATATATGATTGAAAAAATGGAATGAAAAAATCCCATACTTTACGGGGTTCCGTTGTTCAATCTTTCACTGTTTCCCATTTCTCAAGGTAGAGAACCTCTGAAAGGGTAGAGCCTCTCTGTATCTCTTCCCTGAGGCGATTCTCCTTCTCGTGCACGTCAAGAGCTCGATTTGCCACTTCCACCACTCTTCTTCGGGGGATCACCACCACACCTGACTGATCTCCGATTATCCAGTCACCCGTGCTCACCTTTTGTCCGCATGCCCGAATGTCGACACCTATCTCCCCAAGACCTTTGGGCTCACCGGCATTTGGTACCAGATGTCTTGCAAATACCGTGAATCCCATTTCAACAATATCCGCCACATCTCTTGCGGCGCCGTCTATCACCACGCCCGCTATACCCTTTACCTTCGAACTCCAGGATGCCAGCTCACCCCAAATGGCCTGATAACCTCCTCCGGCATCGATCACTATAACATCGCCTTTTTTCGCTTTTTCGATGGCCTCCACGGGTTTCGCCCAATCGCCATCCATTGTTCGGACCGTCAAGGCCGGTCCCACCATCTTGGCCCCCGGTGGTAGAAGTATGTTGAGGTCTTTCATGGCCCCCTTTCTGTGCATAGCGTCGGAGACGTTACATGTACTCACCTGGGAAAGCACTTCACGGAGCTGCTCGAAAGTATATTTCTTGAATAATTTCGTCTCAATTATTTTTCTATCGGTAATAGCTTCTTGAAGGACCGCGGTAGCCTCGGCTACATTCCGAGCTTTGATAATGGCCCCTCCCACAACCACGATGCTGGCCCCGGCATCCACCACTTCCGCCACGGTCTCGCTGTTCAAACCTCCGGCCACTGCCACCGGAATATCCACTGCTTCCACTATATCGCGTAACTCTGTTACCGGCGAATCTCCTTCCATCTGCTGATCGATCCCGATGTGAAGGGCCAGGTAATCCGCTCCAAGGGCTTCTATCTCCTTTGCCCTCCTTACCTTGTCTGTAACACTTATGAGATCGCACATTATCTTGCAGTTGTATTGTTTCCCGGCCCTTACGGATTCGAGGATCGTCCCGTCATTGGACACGCCCAGAATGACCATGACATCTGCCCCCGATTTTGCAGCCATCTCTGTTTCATACCCTCCCACATCGGCTGTTTTCATATCTGCCACGATGATATGTTTGGGGAAAGCCCGGCGGATGTTCCTTATGGCTTCCATACCTTCACTTTTAATGAGCGGCGTACCCACTTCGATCCAATCCACTCCTCCCTCTACCGCTTCCCTGGATATCTGTACCGCCCTGTGGAGGTTCGCCATATCCAGTGCAACCTGTAAAACCGGAAACTGTATGCTCATGGACAACTTGAATCAAAGCAAAGAATAAAAAACCTTTCTCCGTATATATTGTCAATGGTTAAAAGTTCGACAAAATGAATCGTGATTTGGTAAATTCACTTCACCCTCGGAAACCTGTTGGGTTTCCTGCGGAAGTAGGGGTTTTCAGCTTGACAATCCTCGCCAAATCAAAGATTTGCCTGGCATGACAGGTCTCGTTGAATCATCGATACTTGATGAATCAAGATTCATCTGTACCCTCGGGAGGTATCCCTACGGGTTCATCTGACTTGCCAAGT
>CAYFHS010000080.1:0-2507 GCA_964342815.1 uncultured archaeon
ATAAACCAGCTGATATCAGACAGACGTGCTCGCCATTCAGAAATGTAGATAGCCAACCGGGCAAGTTCAGGCTCAGATAAAGCATCACCTTTTTCGAAGCGTTGAGAGAGCAGATTGCCTTTAAACAGCAGGTGCCAGCGGCTGATGACTTCTTCATCTGACCAAGACATTGCTGCCGCCTTATCAACATGGAGAACCACGTGATAGTGGTTACTCATAATGGCGTAGGCGGCGATATCAATGGCAAAGATTTCGGGCAGTTCCAGTAGTTTGGCTTCCAACCAGCCGCGGCGGTGTTCATAAGAATCGCCGGTTGAATAATCCACTCCGCACAGAAACGCCCGGCGAACACAGCGTGAAACGCAGTGGTAGTAGGGGGTAGCTTCCAGCGATACCTGCTGAGCTCGTGGCTTTGTCATTATTTTCCCTCCATGGAACTGTTTTTTAGCTTAGAGCATTTGAGATGTAGTGCAATCAGAGGATGGAACTAAGGTGGGTGTCCCAATAGAGAGATGCTGCACCGAATTCCCCCCCTACTTTTGCAGAAAATCTGAGGTTGTTTGTTTTGATCCTGATCAACAGCAACCCTAGAACCTAACCCTGAATATGGGTTGGTTCAGAATAAAGTGTTAAAATTTTCGTCTTTTTAATTTAATTATTTACAAAAAAAGGCGGTTTTACTGCCACTGTTCCAGCTTTGGAATGAAAAGGAGAGGAAGGTGAAAAAAGCAGTATTTGCAGCAACTTTATGTCTTATCTCAGTCGCTGCCAGCGCTGAAAATGTCATTGTTAAGCAGGCGCGACAGGCTGGTGTTAAGCAGTGTATGCCTGCGGTTGAGAAAATCGCTGATTATTTAGTGGGTGATGGAGATGCTGGTATTCATAGTGTATGGAGTTCAGATAATCCGGATAATCAGGCATTCACAGCTATGATTGAGCGTAATTACAGTGATGGATCTATTGTTGCTAACCTTGTAGTTGCCCCGGTTAAATCCGGTGAATGTTATGTTGAGTATGAGAAAATCATTCAATTTAATAAATCGTGTCTGGCTGCTTCCCGGGATTTTAAAGGTGCAAATTATAAAGGCGAGCTTAACAAGGAAGTTGCTGTAATGGATCATGATGCGGTGAGCGTTTACCTGATTCCATCGGGTAATAATTGCATCGTTGTGCGTAAAGAGGTGATCATGGAAGGTCGTAAGCTTTAACCTTCTAAATATCTCTTTTTATATCGTTTTCTCTGTACGTCAGGCTGTGAATATCAAATATGCAGATCGCAGGTCAGACGATATTTTGGTACAAAAAAGGGGCTGTTCAGCCCCTTTCTCTTTTACGCGAATACCGATCCGCACTATTCGATTTTACTGGTGGTTTTAACCATCAGGCCATACGTGGTTTTCCCATCTCTTCTGCTTTGGGTTTTGGATTCCTGATCAGGTATGCCAGCAGGAACAGCCAGAACGGTACCAGCGCCACGGTGGAATAAAACAGATAGAAGTCATCGAATATCGTATCGACGTTGTAAGGGTCCTGGAAATAGGGGATCGCTTCCCAGGCGCAGAACGCCAGATACAGAGTAAGAGCGGCGAAATAGAATTTGGGGACAAAGGTCGCCAGACGCTGATCTTTCGGCCGGTTCCAGTTCACCGATGGTAGCAGCACGCCGTACATCGGAGACAATAAGATCAGCCACATCAGCGGAATGGTAACGTAGTCGGGCAGTGAAGAGTCTGCCATTGTATACATCGCCGGGTAGAACAGAACCATGATAAAACCGGTTATCAGCCACATGATAGGTAACGCCAGATAAACGTCCAGTGTTTCGTATTTTGGCTTTTTGGTGTGCATGGACACCAGGTTAATCATGGATTCTTTGTGCATAAACAGGTTGAACACCACCCACATGGCACTGAAAATACCGATGATCCACATAAGTGCCCAGTAGCTGCCGTTATGAAGTGCCAGCCAGCGCATGCGCGGAAAGTATTCAAACTGTTTATACAGATCGCCAAAGGCGAGTTCGTGAAGGTTGTGGTAAATCTTCATGAAGCCCGAGAGGTTGCGGTATTCAAGAATGCTGTCCGGGATCATCGCCAGCACTAACCACATCGTCAGCGCGGCCTGTACCGGAACGAGCAGAACGCCGGTGGCATGCATAAAGTAGTTTGAGTTTTCTGAACGTGAAATAAACCAGGCGATCTGGTAGTAAATCATCAGCATACAGGGGTTGGTCAGTGCAAAAATCGGCTCATCGAAGACGAGTTGGGTGGCATATTCATAGGCACCAACAAACGCAAAAATAACGAACAGAATGGCAATAGCGCTCGCGCCACCTGCGCCAAGCCGGCTGCCCAGCATGCCTGCTACTGTATCCCCTAAAAAACCGCGCATTCGCTTTACATCTCCATCCCAGAATGTGAGTCAAATCAGTTATTTATATTTTTAAATCGGGGCGGAATATAACATCAGGCTACACTTAAGGAAGGTCTGATTAACCGCTGATTTTT
>CAYFHS010000081.1:0-2343 GCA_964342815.1 uncultured archaeon
CTATCCTGCTGTCCACGCGCTCAACAAGTGAGTTGGCCTTTCTGATATCCCCGTCACCGAGGCTCTTGTATACCTTTTGAATCAATCTCCATATGGATGGCGCAGAAACCCCCTCCATCTCCAATTTCGATAGTTTCTTCTCCAGGAATGTCACTTTTTTCTTTATCTCGTAACCCTTTTTGATGTCCAAAGCCATCTGCTTGCATTCTTGTACGAAACCCATCGCAGTAACATTGGATTTAGCCTCGAGGTCTCCATCGATAATGGGTTTCAATGCGGCAATCTTTTCTTTGACGGCACTTACGTCGAGACCCTTGCTTTCCATTTCCTCAATAATGGCCGCCGTATTGTTTATTTCTCCGATTATACGCTCATACTGCTCTATGCCGTCCAGTTCTTCTATTGCAACGTTTATTATTTTTGTGGCGGTCTTGAAGTCCTGTTCGTTGAATGATAGCTTTGCACGGATAACCAACTTTCTCTCATCATCGAGATTGATGTCCTTTTCTTCGAGCCACCTCACCATCCCCTCGGCGCTTCTGAGACGCTCCAAGAACTTCTTTTCGAAGATAGATAATCTCATTGTCCTCAAGTTTTCCATTGCAGTATCAGGTTCTCCACGATCCAGTATCCATTCCACATCTTCAAGTTTGGTCAGCAGTGCATCTTTGGGGCCGGTCAATTCCACATCGGTGGTCTCGATTATTCTCCTCGTGGATATTACGAGATATCTGGCTTTCGCTTCCAAAAGTATCTTGTATGCCAGTTCCGATTTCGAAAAAGCCCGCTGAAAATTTTCCTGCCTGAAACTTATTATTCCATCACGTAGGAGCGGATTGACGTCGATCACATCCATACCCAGTTCCTTGCACTCTTCAGCAATACGTCCGGCACTCTCCATCATATTGAGCGCAACCAACATGGAATCGTCCCTTTCTCTCTCCCTGCATACTTCCTCCAGCTCATCGCCCAGTTCGGAGACAAGTTCATAATCGCCCGATTTGAGTACTTCCTCCATCTCTGCGACGAGATACATCATAGGACGAATATCATTCGTAATACGCTTGGTCTCCTCTATCAAAAGACAAGCCCTGTCGTATTTCAACCTGGCCCTCTCGTGCTGTTTTTTCAGTCCGTCGATTATTGTCTCCAGCTCATCAATAAGATGTTTGGCTCCGTATATGTCGTTTCTGGAAAGAGCATCTTCGACGTCCGATAGTTCTTCATTAAGTTCGGGAGTGATCTTCACACCCAATGTCAAGATCTCATCCATTTTCTCACCGAACTTGTCAAGACTTCCCTGGATGTCCACAAGCGAATCCTTGTGAGCTTTCGTCGCTACTTCACCCAGATCCCTGATCTTACCCCATATGCCCTTAAGGCTGTCGAAGTGGGTCTGAATGACCTCTCGTGCCAGATTTGCTTTATCCAGGGCATCCTTGTATTCCTGATTATCCGCTGAAGCTTTCGCATCATCAAGGAGGGCGTTGGCCTTAGTGACCTCCCACCCCAGAGGCGCAGCATGCTTCATCAACTGCCATGCTTCCTTTATTGCATGGTCGGCCTCTTCGAAAAGGGAGCTTTTATTCTCCAGCAGTTTTCTACAGGCCGCTCCAGCCTCCTTTGCTTCTTCATATTCGGCTTTTTTGAAAAGATCCACGACCTTATTGAAAGTAATTTCCTCTTCATCAATAGGAACTTTACCGTCCTTTAAAAGACTTAGTTGTTCCTGAAGCTGGATCACTTCATCCCTGACAGCCTCGAAAAGAACCTCCGTTTCTTCAAGGTAGGTTAAACATTCACGACCTATCTTGGTTGCGTCAAGGTATTGCCCGGTCTCTATCATTGTTGTAACATTGGTGAGATACGTGTTTATGGGAGAAGGAGGAAGAACCATTCCCTTTTGCTTGATACGGGATATGACTCCTTTGATTTCACGTATAACTCCCTCTGCTTTTTTTCTGTAGTTCATTCCATTAGTACCGTCTTCCTGCCCTTTCCAATCCCATACTTCCATATCCTGAGCATCTTCTCCTATACTTTCTTGCGGTAACTGCCCAACTGGTATAGGTGCGGCATATTCGGCGGACGGACCGGTGGGTGAAATAAATACTTGACCAGCATCCGGGGTAACTGCGGAAGATGATTCCACAGGTAGATATTTTTGCTCAACGATGGAGGCTTCATTTTGTGCTGATACAGCAGAAGCATCATCACTAACCATCTGGGGTGATGAATAGGATGCTTCGGTATATTCAGCAGCAAAGCCAGGTTCCGAAGGAAGTAGGGATATCCCCGTCTCCGGATTGATCGGACCTTCGTTGGAATCCCCCCATTTCAAAT
>CAYFHS010000082.1:0-2335 GCA_964342815.1 uncultured archaeon
CACCTTTTCTTGTTTGACCCTCAGGAATCCATTCTGGTATCTCAAAGTCTAAATCTAGCTGTCTTGCTTCCGCTGAGTCATTTGATGGGTAAGGATCGACCTCAACGATTTTACTGTAAGGATGGAGGCTTACAATTGCCAATTCTTGCTTGAGGTATGGCTGTGGTTCACTGTCCTTGGCGAAATCAGACACCGCTACGTTGCCATGAACGAGTTCTGAAACTTCAAGAGCCTGCGTCGTTTGTTCGAGCCCTAGGGTTTCCTCTAGGACAATTACATCGGCATCACCCGCAAACGCTGCGAATTGCTTAAGTGCCTTATTTTCCAACCCCCCAGGTCCCTCTAAATTCCAAGTAACAATTGTTAACTTTTCAGTCTCCGGAATTATTGTAGAGTAAGACTTAGCGACATACCCCTGTAATCCATTAGTGGTACGTATGTGGTAGTAATGGCCCTGTTCTCCTAGTAATTTGGCTTGCTCACCTTTAAGAAGCTGCCCGATCCTTTCCGACGACCCATTACTATCAGCTCGAATTGTAAGACTATTTGTAACTCTCTCACTAGGAGTTACCTTATCAGCTATCGACGGGAACGCCGTGAATAAGCTTAAGAATACAACACAGATTGCTGTCCATTTGTATTTCATAAAAAACCCTCCCTGCTCAAAAATCGTTCACCACCATCAAACTACCGTAAAGACAAGACCAATTCAATCTTATGGCTTTGACCTATTGAGCTGCTTGGCGAGCTGTGTCTACTCGCTAGTCTGTCGGCCTATGGCTCACGGGTCCTTTCTAAGCTGGAGCCGGAGGGTAATTCGCACCCCGATGTTCCAATTCTGGGAGGCCCCGGGAACGCCTTTACTACTATTGCGACCTCCGAGGCCCTGTATGTAGAGGAGATCAATGATTCTGGGTATAAAGGCGTTCGGTTGTCACAAAGAACATATCCCCGTAGTCCACGTAAGGACGGCCCTCAGCGACGATCTCAGCGACTTTCTCCCGGTCGAATACCTCTTCCCAAAGATAATTAAAGACCTCGCTCTCGTGGGCGTTGTGTAGCTCACTTGGGGCGGCTCCCCAGAGCATCTCCGGTAGGAGGTCTTCGGGGTATCCGCTCTTCTGGGCTAAGGTATCGTCGAATAGATACGGCTCATTAAGGTACATAATTTCACTCCATGTGTTATTAACTGAGCAATATCCTAGGATGAAAAATACTTTATGTAAAACAATAATTTAGTTCCACTTGTGGGACAGTCTTAAGGGCGCGGGGGAAGGAATGTCCAGCCGGGAGATCGCCGAGCTAACGGGGAAGCGTCACGACCACGTAACGAGATACATCGAGGTCATGCTCGCTCAGTTGGGACTAGATGCCCCCAACTTTGGGGATAACTATATCGACTCAATGAACAGAGTCAGCAAGCAATACCGCCTATCAAAAGACCTGACACTGACCCTCGTCACGAAGTACGACACACCTCGCCGTCATGCCGTGGTCCGTCGCTGGTTTAGGTCTTTTACCCACGCTGCTAGGCATTCAGCCCCTTCAATCTTTTCGACATACTGCCATAGGCGTTCCTTGTCTACGTATTTACTGTATAGTCCGTAGGTTAAAGATAGTCGTTTATGTCCTGCAAGCGTTGCGGCTAAATCTTCGGGACACCCCACTTCCTCAAGCGCGGTCGCAAAGTGGCCCCTCAAGCTATGCAAAGCCGCGTTGAATCCCTCGACGACCTCAAACTCCCCTGTAATACTTGAAAAGAAACTGGACACCGAGTTCATAGCCTCTTTTTTACTTATGTGTTTAACCTCGCCGATTTCCGGGAACAAATACTCAGAGTTATTAGCTCGCGCGACTGCCTCTTTGAACAAAGGCTCAATGATTGGACTTACTGGCACTATGCGGAATGCGTTCTTCGTCTTCCCTTTGTAAATCTCAAAAAACAAGCGCCCGTCGACCTCGTTGACCTGTGACTTTTTGGCCCCTGCAAGTTCACCACGCCGACACCCAAGGAAGGGGAGTAGACGCGCCAAACAGTATGTTACAAACGGATAGGGCCACGTCTTTGTGAAGGCTCCAAAAGTCGTCCTTTCGAGTAATACTTTAGCCTCCTGTTGGGTTAGGTTTCTGAAGTGTTCCGGATCCTTCTTATCAAGTGACGCCTCGATCTTTGTTTCCTTCCAAACGTTAGACCCGACGAACTTCTCACGACCAAGACCCCAGCGCCAAACCTCCGCAATTTTACTCTTGTAGTGCGCCACAGTGCCGGACGCACGGCCTTCTTCGAGTAAAAGATCAATAAACTGCTGAGCTATTCCCGGAGAGATATTCTCGG
>CAYFHS010000083.1:0-2254 GCA_964342815.1 uncultured archaeon
CTTATGCCTGAAGAGGTCATCAAGGCAATGGTGGAAGCCTCAAAAACCTTCGTTGATATCCATCAACTTCAACAGACTGTGGGGCAAAGGCTTGCAGAATTAACCCGGAACGAAGCTGCTTACGTGAGTTGCGGAGCGGCGACGGGTTTGTTGCTGGCAACAGCGGCATGCATTGAAAAGAAATCAAAAAACGCCTATGAGCGATTTCCACAATGGGGGAAAATCTCCAACGAGGTCATCGTCCAGAAGATGCATCGGAATTCTTATGATTATGCGATTCTTGAAGCGGGTGCTTCTATTGTGGAAATCGGCAGCCAAAATCAGACCCTTCCCGTTGAATTGGAAAATGCCATAAGTACTCAAACCATTGCCGTTTTCTGGTTTCAAGGGGCAATGAATCAACCATCCGAATTATCTCTGGATCAGGTGATCAAAATATGTCGTCCCAAAAATATCCCGGTCATTGTTGATGCTGCAGCCCAACTTCCCCCCGCTTCGAACTTCTGGAATTTCACCCATCAAGGCGCAGATCTCGCGATTTTCAGTGGAGGCAAGGACCTCAGCGGTCCCCAGGCCTCAGGGTTGATCCTGGGATCAAAAGAGTTGATTGAAATCATAAGTGGATTAGGAGCTCCTCATCATGGGATCGGCCGTCCTATGAAGGTGGGGAAAGAGGAAATGATGGGTCTCTTGGCGGCTGTGGAGCGGTACCTTTCGCTCGATCATGAACAACTTTTTGAAACCTATGAAGCACGAGTTACCTATTGGATCAATGAACTCGATGGGCTTAAGGGGCTCAGGGCTATCAGAGATTATCCCAACGAAGCTGGGCAGCCGGTAGCACGCACTAAAGTAGTACTCCCGGAATCACACAACAAAGATAATGTAATTCAGGATTTATTGCAGGGTGAACCGATGATTTCTGTAGCCCCTTCAGAAACTGAAAACGCGCTGTTATTAAATCCCATGACAGTGAAAGATGGAGAAGCTTCGATTGTCAAGGAGCGAATCCTTGAGGTAATGGGTTGAATAGAATTTTTTAAAACCACCATAACCACTTCGAATATTATTGAATTCAAAATTATAAGCCCCATGAACCGCCCTGACCCTTCCGATTTTCGCACCCAGGTAACCAAGCCTGAAGACTTTGACAGTTTTTGGGACTCAATACTGAAAAGTTCTGATTCCATTCCACTTAACGCAACCATGACTCTTGATCCAATGCGGTCGAGTGAGGATGTTGAAGTCTATGAAGTACACTATGACAGCCTGGATCAGGTTCGAATTGCAGGATGGTATTGTCTTCCTCAAAACCGAACAGAACCCCTTCCTGCCAGAGTTTTTTATCCCGGATACATCAGTGAACCGACACTACCTAAATCCCATGCCTCTCAGGGTTATGCGACTTTTGGCGCGGCACCAAGGGGAAAACTGAGAAGTAATGCTCAGATTAACCCGGGTTATCCGGGCCTGTTGACCGAAAACATCAACGATCCCCAGAGCTATGTTTACAAAGGGTTCTATGTGGATGCCATCAGGGTCATTGATTTCTTGTTCGAAAGACCGGAAGTGGATTCTGATCGAATCGGGGTTCAGGGTAGCAGTCAGGGGGGAGCATTAACTCTGGTGGCTGCAGCACTTAGGCCACAAATCAAAGCAGCATCTGCAGGTGCTCCTTACCTTACCGGTGTAATGGATGCGGTCCAATTGACTCGCACCTATCCCTATGAGGAAATCAATGACTACTTACGACAACATCCTCAAAATTTGGAAGACGTCTGTCATACCTGGAACTATTACGATTGCATCAATCTCGCAGAACGTATTGATTGTCCCATCATCGTCTATATTGGGATGCAGGACGATGTTTGCCCTCCCGAAACGGCTTACCCGCTGATGGCTCAGATTTCATCATCGGATAAACAACTCTACGCCTACGATGGACACGGACATGATGCAAATCATCATGAAAACGACGCTATTGTGGATGCATTTTTCGATCGTCTTCTGAAATAGTGTACTCCCTTCATTTTGAGAATTAGGACGAAATGAATAAACCACAGGATTTTGATCAATATTGGAAGAAGGTTGAGGATGAATTAGCTTCAATACAACCTGCAGCTGAAAGAACCGAACTCCACCTGCGTTCAGCACCAGAGGCCAAAGTTTATGGATTGAAACTCACCAGCCTGGATCATTACAGAATCTTCGCCTATTTTTGTGTCCCTTCCGGAAAAGGCCCGTTCCCTGTCAT
>CAYFHS010000084.1:0-2225 GCA_964342815.1 uncultured archaeon
CTACTGCTACCATGGCTGTTTGCTAAAGACTAAGTGGGATCACCGGACGCTTACAGTGCAATCCTCTACAGCATCATCGAAACCGCGAAAGCCAACAACCTCAATGTGTTCGAATATGTAATGAATAGTCTGGAGTTGCTGAGCCAACCTGAGGCTGATATCCAGCTACAGCTACCATGGCAGTTTGCTTAAGACTAGATGGGATCACCGGACGTTTACAAATCATCAGCCTGCTGTAAAAACAAAGCCCCGCGAGTGCGAAGTGGTTGGATTCAATAAGAGACTAGACTTATTGCAGTGCTATCTTTTTTTTTCAATCTAGGAATGCACTCGGTGACATTCATAGGTCTTACCAGATTCAGTAACAGAAATGATTCTATTAGGATTAATCAGATTTAAAGCAGACTTGGAGACAAGCCCTTTCTTTTTGAACGACCTAATCTTTTCTTCACCAAAAATCGATAATTCATCCTTAATATGCTTTACTTCGAAAACATCGCTAGTGGAAATCATATTCATATTTTCAAGCTCATATAACAACACTGCCCTGTATTCCAAGATAGAGCTTTTTTCCGGCGCTTTCTTGTTTCGTATCTCAAATTTTCCTGATTGATCATAAAATTTACTAATTTCATTAATATCGATTGATACACTCTCACTACCGATTAACACATCATTTTCCCACTCAGAACTGCATTCCCACTTACCATAGATTTGTTGTTGCTTTGTTGAAAAATTATTAGCAAATAAAGTCACTGGTTTAAGTACGAGGAGTAGCGCTAATAAGGTGAATTTAGTTCTCATAATTCGATATCGCCAGTGTAATATCAATCGTTCGAAGATGAAGTATTTATGCTATCGTTGCTGCCACCTCCAAAAGGGCGACTCCTTCTTTTTGGTATATCGTCCTCTCTATTGAACTGCCATATTCCAATAGCACCCAATAAAGGGAATAGCCAGACAAGAATGGCTTGGGAAATCTTCTGCACCCTATCTAAATCGTCCTTTCTATACAATAAATAAGAAACATAAATATTGCATAGAATCAATATTCCTACGATAATAAAAATATAGAGGTTGTTCATAAAAGACTCCCTTTATCTCAATAAATCTCAGTAAAGCCTTTCTTGTATTGCATCAAACAATTTTGAGTTACATGGAAGGATAATGTCAGCATTAACACCATCAACCTTAACTGTAACTAAGGGGTCATTACCTACAGGCTCAATGCCACTAATCATATCCCAACTAAAAGATATTGGCTTCTTCGCGCTCCCAAAAAAAAATAATAACATCAACCCGTCTTTATGAGTATTTATTCCAATTTTTTGAAACTGCCCATTGGTAAATCCTCTACCTACAAGCAGGTTTTCGTTGAAGAATAAACTCTCATCAACAACGCTTTCAGAAGCGTCCTCAATTTCCTGTATTATTCGTCTTCTGCTAACTACAGCTAAGACTGCCCCCCCCATTGAAATCAGAGCTAAGAAAGCTATAAAAAACAAGCCAAAACTCAGTTTGAAATAGTCGCTAACTAGAAAAGCTGCCGTCAATGCAGCAGCAAAAATTGCTGCTGCAATAAATATTAGTTTTCTTCTTAGCTGCTTTAGCATTTTTAGCCTCTGGGCCTTATAGGAGGTTTAACTTTCAATTCATTTTCGTTGACTTTTTTCGCTCTCTCATTTGTTTCTTGTCGGGTTTGCGAAGTTTTTCCTGTGTCTAGTTTGCCATTTCCAAGCGGGTTGTTACCAACGTCTCCACCAAGAGGGTTTGCTATAATCGAAATAACTTCCACTGCCAGCTCGATTGCCGTTCCCACTGTATCTACTGCCTGTTTAACGTCTTTTACTTCCATTTTATTAGCAGCAAACTTAATAACCCGTCCGCTCGCTCCTCCGACAGACATGGTAGCGACTCCAGCATAAGTTTTAGCGACTTGAGTACTCATCTGTCCGCCTACTTTTGCAAACGTTTCCATATTTTTACTATATGTCTTTAAAGAACTTCCAATTCCTTGGTTTGACGACGGTGCTTTACTTTGCTCAGGCTCTTTATTAAATTCAAATGGGAATCGCCCATCCGGGTCTATATATCTGTATGGATTGTTGTTTCCATAAGAATATCGATTGAAACCATGAACTATGCTTCCATTTCCAAGATAACCAAGGAAGTCTACTGGATCATTCGAGTAAAAACGACCTATGACTGGATCATAGTATCGTGCC
>CAYFHS010000085.1:0-2179 GCA_964342815.1 uncultured archaeon
CTGTCAAACAAGTAGTATTCGCCAGGATTAATATCACTGCTTACATGAACCAGTAACATCTTTCGGTCTTGCGTGGTGCTGGCAATATTCACGGTTTGACCTTCAAAGGCTTGAGTCAGCTTTTTGTGTATGGTTTTAATTCTGCTGTTGGCCGCAGCATACTCATAAGCAGATTTATCAGGGTAAGTTATCCCGACTGCAGGCATACCATTGCCGTCAAGAATCACGCTTTCGATATCCGTTTTATGATCACCAAAGATTCTGGTGTACTCTCCTGATTGCAAGTCGAGGGAATAGAGCGTATGGATACCCTCTTCGGAATACCTGCCAGATAAGTAGAGCGATTTACTGTCTTCGCTAAGTCCTAATGGCGTGAGTCCCTGAGCTTGTTCAAATGCTTCACCCAGCGGAGTCCATGGCGCGTCATTATTGTCGCGAAAAGCAGAATGCAGATCGCCATTTTCATCCGTCCAGGTCATAAATTTAACCTGCCCATTTTTCGTAGCAAGAGCACGACTGGAGCCATGAGGCAGGGTGTCGATTTTACGCTTTCTTCCGGTGTGGATATTTAACTTACTGATGATCGGTTGTTTGACTCTGTCATCGTAATAGACATTCCCTCGCATAGTCCAAGGCTATTCAATAATCAGAATGTGCTCATCATCGTTTTCAAGCAGGCTTAATACTTTCTGGCTGGCTTTGGCATTTTCTTTTGATGAGATTCGAGAGCGCGTTGATTTGTCGCTGGCCCGATAGCCGTAGAGCATTTCGTTCCTTGAGCCATCCAGATTTACCGCAAACAGCTCGCCAGTAGGGACCGGACTATCGATATAACTTTGTTTTTCGGCATATTCGTACACTAGCCTTTCATTGTTAACCCAACTGACGTGGTGAATTATGTCATTGTTGAACGGCTTAACGCCTCCCACCATTTCCATCGTGTCACTGTCTAAAATAGCCAGGAACACTCTGCCGTCGTGTCTGACCCGGGCAGCTATATGTTTACCGTCGGGGGATAGTTTCAGGTTGAGGTAGTCACCGTGCTTTATAAAATATTCGAGGGGTAATTCTTGCGAAGCGTAAATACCAATACTAAACACCAGCATTAATGCCGTGAACAAAATCCTTTTCATGCGATTCCCTGTTAACAACTTCTCATTGATTCAATAACGAGATAATTTCACTAATGAAAATAGTAATATAGATGTTAATGGTTTTGAAGGAGACTGTTTGTAGCTATGCCCTATTGCTTGTAAAGGGTGATTGGCAGTAAACGAATAACTGTACTCTGGTCGCGTATTTTCAGTGGCGTTTCAGGTGGATACTAAACAAGCATGAATAGTCATGCTTTGTTTCAACTTGTAAAGGAAAAATCACACGATGAATAATGACGTAAACGAATTACTGCCACATGAGCTTGAGTCTGTTGTTGGAGGATACTGGTTGGATAACCCACAGTCTGAATTCGGCAAAACACTGAATGATTTAGGTAACCTGGGTGCCGATTTTGGCATTTGGCTTTATGACATTACTCACTAATATCAAAAGCTAATTCCAAGCGAAAATCACAAGGGAGGGGGTATGCTCAACGCCATGAAAGGAAACGTGTTTATACGGCTACTCAGTTTCTACGTTTGTGTGACCGTCGGCCTGTTTTTAACTGAGCTAACACTTTCAAAACCACTGGAGTATTACCTTTCTCCCTATTCAGAGTATGCTGTTCAGATTGCTTTTAGAATCTGTAATTTATTAGTTTTACTGTTGTTTGTTCAGCAGTTTCATAAACACTGTGACGGTATTTCGTTGCAGCAAACGACCTTATTGAAGCCAGTCAACGTTAGGCTGGTATTCGGCTTCGGACTACTTGGAGCAGGACTGCTTTCATTGGTCGCCCTGATCCTGTTTGCAGCGGGCATAACAACGCATTCACTGACAACTGTCGCTATAGCAGAAATTTTACCCTTGGTTGCTCTCTTATTGCTCGCAGCGCTGTTTGAGCAAATACTGCTGAATGGCGTGTTGCTTGTAAGCTTGATGAGAAAAATACGGCTTGAGTTTGCCCTGTTAATCGCCGGAGGATTTTTCTCATATCTCCACCTCAGTAACGACCATTTTTCTCTCGTCGGCGCGGTAAATACTTATCTTGCTGGCTGTTTATTTGGTGTGATTTTTCTTAAAA
>CAYFHS010000086.1:0-2169 GCA_964342815.1 uncultured archaeon
AAGGCGGCAATACGGAATGAGCGCCGTAGGGATAATCAGACAAGAATTGTTGCTTAGTGTCGTACGCTGAATAGAGATCAGTGCCGCGATAAATCCAGCGATCAGAAAGAACGTCAGTGGGAGAGGACCCATATACCACACGGGCAGTATGAACCTTTGGAAGCTTTAAACGACTACCGGTGATTGTCTTATAAAGCCCTCCGATAAACGGGACTTTAATATTATCCATACGCCGACAAAACGCTGTAAATTCTGACAACGCCTGCCGCGCCTGACTATCGACTATAGAAATATCCTGAACAATCAGAATAACGTCCCAGCCTAATTTACGAGCATGTAGAAACCAATCATTAACATCTGCCCGAGTTTTATCCTGCCAGTTTCGACCATTAAACCAGGTTCCGCATTCATCGAGAACTAGAAGTCCATTTTTACGTTCATCATAGGTGGCATTACCACTACCAATCGCCCTCAGATCAAAAACGGTCGGTTTATCTGGCAATCGAATATAACGAACATCTTTAGCCATTTTGCCAAATATTGAATGCAGCCGAATATCGATATTTGACGCTACGACACAACCAGAACGCCATTTTTCAACCATACGACTAACAGAAACCAGCGTTTTACCATTACCCAACATTCCGGTGACAAAATAAAAAGCCATATCACAACAACTTATATTGAATTATGCGAACGTTCCATTCATATGCCCACCGAGCCATTCTGGCGGTCATAATTGCAGAAACACAGGCAGAGGCGTTATCAGGTATAACAAGGCTAATTGCTAACCCAAGAGAATCAGGAGCGACAGCAGATATAGCAGAAAACAGCCCTGTAATCAGAGTAAAAAACGCGGTAGTTAAACCAGCGATAATTGCAACGCCAGCAACAACCAAAGCGAGGCGTTTAGTGAGAACGTCAGCCAGAGATTGAAACAGAGCAGAAAATAAACCACCAAGGATACCAGCGAGAATCGGAATACCAGCAATAACAGGAATTGGCATTTTTTACACCTTAGACTCAATAGGACGGAAAATAAGATCTATCAAATAGAGAAGAGTCCAAATATACAAAACCCACCCAAATATCATCTTGAACTGATTAAATGGCTCACACTCTAGCGTGATAGGAGAACCAGGCATCTGAATCACCACACTAGTACAGTTAGAATACCCCGGCAGTGCATCACCTAAAGCTGAATCAACACCTGAAGGCCCCTGTATAGGCGACTCAGACGACAGGTCAGATTCAAGCTCTGAAAACGCAGTATCAATATGCTGCTGTGCATCAGCAGACGCCTGACCGACGACAGACTGATCAGCATCATCAGGCATTTCAGTTAAAGCGTCAGACGCCATATCACTTAAATCGCTGATGTCTTTAGTAATATTTGCTAATGATGACGTCTGTTTCTTTTCTTCTGTGAGAATTGATTGAGCAGTGTTATTCAAATTATTCACCGCGGACGTAGTCCTGTTGGCCGCGTTAACCGCATTAGAAAACCCGGAATTATTGCGACTAATCAAGCGATCAAGACGATTATTTACAGACGTCAGATCCACACGCGGATACTCACTATCAGGAGGCGGAACATTGGCAGGAGGCTCATAATTATCCGGATCAGGTGGAGGCGGGATATCCAAACAAGCACCGCCCAGGCTATACATGCCAGCCGGACAATCATCCTGAGTACACGTACCGGTAAACGCATCCAGTGACGTACCAATAGGACACTGATTCACGGCATTAACACAGCCGCCATCTTGCAGCACATAACCGATAGGGCACTGAGTTGGAGCAGGCCCATCCTCTTTATTACAGATACCATTAATTAAAATACCGCCAGCGCAATGAGCATCATCTACAGCATCAAAACAACCGTAATTTCCATTAAAATAACCACAACCATCCTGATCTTCAAAACAGCCAGAAATAGGCTCACCATCTGGACCGGCAATAGTCCCACAACCTGATGGCGGCTCAGGCTGAGAGCACATATATTCCCCATTGACATAACCACACGCATCAGGAATAGGCCGACATATACCATCCTGATCAGGACGAAGCCCTATCCCGCAATCACTTTCATCATTTAAACGGTCATCACCATAAGAACCGGCGCCATCACCGCCAGTACCATCACCGCCAGTACCATCACCGCCAGTA
>CAYFHS010000087.1:0-2089 GCA_964342815.1 uncultured archaeon
AGATACGGCAGCATGACTCAAACAAATCCGCCTCCGAATTTACCGGCGCGATTCAGCCGGGCCTTGGGTTAAGTCTCTGTTTGACAACTCTATTAGCATGACGTCTCCCTATAATATTCGCCTCATTAAAGGATCGCATATTGTTGTTAAACGTATTCACGAGGAGTCACAAGCCTACATTCTACAAAATGAAGATGATCGGATTGTGTTCGTCATCCCTTACCTTGATGATTATTCGTTGGTCGGTACCACTGATCTGGAATACAAAGGCGCCCCACGCGATACACAGATTTCAGGAGAGGAAATTGACTACCTGATAAATGTGGTTAACCAGCATTTTGTAAATACCATAGAGCCCAAAGATGTGGTGTGGTCTTTTAGTGGTGTCAGGCCGCTTTGCGATGATGAATCTTCTTCGCCACAGGCTATTACCAGAGACTACACACTGGCTTTGCAAGATGATAATAAGCATGGCTCTCCGTTGCTGTCGGTATTTGGTGGCAAGCTCACTACCTACAGAAAATTAGCTGAGTCAGCGATGAAAAAACTAACCCCCTTTTTCCCCGGCATGTGCAAACCGTGGATAGAATACAGTACGTTACCAGGTGGAGACTTCAGTTGCTCACGCGCACAGTATGTCGAAAGACTCAGGAAGTATTACCCGTTTTTATCGTTCTCTTTAGCGCGCCGATACACGATTCAGTATGGCTCAAACGCGCATACTTTTCTGGCTGACATGAACCGCCTGGAAGATTTGAGTATCTACTTTGGTAAGGACGTGTATCAGGCCGAAATTGATTACCTGATTGATTATGAGTATGTCAAACACCTTGATGATTTCCTGTGGAGGCGCACCAAAATGGGCATTGTGCTTAGCAGTGAAGAACAACTTGCTGTTGGTGAATATATCAATAGCCGGGTAGCGGCGTTGAGTGAACCAGTATCGAAACTGGTGGGTTAGCTAACAAGTTTTCTCTACTCAAATGTATTCCCGGGACGTTAAATGTTCCGGAATATGCAAGAAGTAAAGCGTTTCGCGCCGGTTCAGTATTAGTGTGGTTGGCACATTGGCAGTACACAGAGCTGTCGGTTGGATTCATTAAAATGTAAATCAGGTACGTAACTTATCACACCTTTGCTGGCAATGAAGACATCTCCCTTTAAGTTTTGCTGGCAAGTCCTAAAAGACCCTTAGGATATTTACAGGAATCCAAGTATTGAACTGGCGCACTTTATTCGTCCCAAGAAGAGTGGGAAGGAGGATTGTCCCATGATGATAGACAAGGTGACGTTATCTGTAGAAGGTCTGTTTAGCTTGAAACGTCAGGGACTAAATCTGAGAGAGGTACTACACAAAGCTGGGTTACCTGAAACAACACTGAACAGCGAGCAGGTTTGTCTGTCAGTTCACGACTATTATCGTTTGTGGAGTGCCATTAACGCTATTGGTCAGGATAGTTTTATTGGGCTTCGTCTTGCTGAGAACAGGTATCGGGATTGCCTGGAGGCCGGGCTCCTGACGGCGTTGCACGCAGAAAATGGCATTGATGCCGTTCGTCTTCTCTCCTATCCCCACCAGGTACAATGTCTGGAAACGTTTAAATTTCATTGTGTGGAAGATGCCACCATCATCGAAATAGAATGGCCTTCCTGCGAACTCTCACGTCCGGAGATACTCATAGACAATGCGTTTGCAACACTCAAGGTGTTGATAAGTACCGGCACTGGAAAAGACATACAGCCACTATTTATAGAGCGCACATGCCCAAGCTTCGATGTGCAAAGTCACGCACAATATTTCGGTTGTATCGTGTGTTCCGGTGCAAGACGCGATGCGATGGTTTATCGCAGTGTCGACTTAAAGCGCGCTTTTGTAACCAGTCAGGCGCAATACCTGAATGTGCTGTTACCCGACATGTCGCTAGCGCAAAGTACTTGGCAAGTCGCCGTCAAATCTGCTCTCTGAACAGAATTTTGAAGCTTGTTGACAATACGCCTGAATGAAAGGGGTATATAAATACTTGCGGTGAGACAGCCAGCTCTTTCCCATTGAGCAAAAATCATAGAGAATATCGCCTTCAACAAAAGC
>CAYFHS010000088.1:0-2063 GCA_964342815.1 uncultured archaeon
AGTTTGTGCCAATCCTTAGAGATTATTTTGCTGATAAGTTAGAGTTCGAATACCTGGTAACAGTGGATGACGATACTGTATACCCACCATACTGGTTGAACGGTTTGATTGAAGGCAGTTTGAAGTACAACTGTGTTGTAGCATATAGGGGGAGAGTACTTAGCTGTGATGAAAATAATATCCATAGCTATAAAAAGTGGTCTCACTCGAGTACTTCTGTATTGGAGCCAAACATAAAAACCGTGGGTACAGGTAAGGATGGTATTATTTATAAGCCAGAGTATTTTCATCCCGACGTAATCGATATCGACAGTGCACTTAGAGAGTGTAATCATGCTGACGACTTGTGGCTTAAAATGCATACAGCTATTAATGGTGTGCCATCTGTACTGTTATCTTCATCTTTAAGTGATGCTTTTAAAGATCTTGGCGAAGATGATGAGAATACGTTATATCGTAAAATCAACAAGTTTGGCGGAAACGACAAAGCAATGAATAATCTTAAGCTGTACTTTTTGAGAAGGTACAGATTGAATGTTTTGGATGTGCTAAATCTTAACT
This sequence comes from uncultured archaeon, assembly GCA_964342815.1. GTDB lineage: Archaea > Thermoplasmatota > Penumbrarchaeia > JASLWR01 > JASLWR01 > JASLWR01. The sequence goes on from CAYFHS010000088.1 coordinate 562, forward strand.
TATCTAAATCAAGTACTTGGCTTGGAAGTGCTTTTCTTAACTCATATTATTAATTTATGAAACTAATTATACACATAGGTACGCACAAAACCGGAACTACAGCCCTCCAAAGAGCATTTTCTGCCACTAGGGACGGATTACTTCATCATGGCGTCTGGTACCCAAATTACAATGAAATTTTAGCGGACGATAGTAAAACAAGCTACGCTCACCTTGATTTAGCTAGAGGAATAATGAATGAAAAGTCCATTGTCAACAAGGAAGAGTCAACGCTTTTTCTTACCCAATTAGCAAGTGAATCCAAAAAACGCAAAGGTGTAAACACCGTTCTATTGAGTGGCGAGACACTACTTCGTGGCAAACTGGGTAGTGGTAACCATAAGTGGCGAAAAATTCAGAACTTCCAAAAGTTTATAAAAGAGTCTTTGGTCGGGTTTGACGAAATTGAGATTGTAGTTACCCTCCGCAACTACGTCGATTATTTAGAGTCGCTGTACAATGAACATGTCAAAGCAACCACTTTTAGTGGCGCTATATTAGATTTTCATACGCAATTCAAAGAACGCTTTAATTATAAAGCGATCATTTCTACATGGGAAAAGAACGTGGCCCCTGTAAAAGTTGTGAGTTTTGACAAGTTACCAAGAGACCGTTTCGTGCAGGAATGGACAGCTTGTGTTTTAGGGTCTGAGGTTTCTCAAATTTTTACAGAAACCAAGGTTGAATCGAATGTTTCCTGGCCGCTTCCATTTGTAGAGTTTAAAAAACATATCAACTCTAGAAGCATAGCGGCTTCCGCTAATACTGTTCGGCAATTATTAGAGCAATTTAGTCAGACTGATGAAGCTAAAATGTTATGGCCATCAAAGTATACGTGGCTGACGAAATCGGAAAAGCATAAATTTGTAGAACAATATAAAGACGACCAGGAATGGTTGATACAAAAGCACGGAGCCGAATTTGAGAGTTTGAGTGCAGTTAATGGTCTGTCCAAACCTGTATTCAATGGTCTTACCGAGAAAGACTGGCTTGAATTTACTGCGTTGAACTTAGGATTAAAAAAACATGGATAAGAAACTAACGGAATGGGCGAGTGTTAAAAGCCGTTTCGACGGGCAGGTGACCCCTTCAATTGAACCTTCGTTTGAACTATCTAAATCGTCAACTGTTATCACGATTGGAAGTTGTTTCGCTAGAAATATAGAAGAGCACCTTAGTCTGCTAGGTGTGCATTTGCCTTCATTTGACTTTATGGCTCCATACAAAGAGTCATCCAACAGGCCTAATGGCGTTTTAAATAAATTTACTCCTTCAGCCATCAGAGAAGAATTAGCTTGGGCAGAGAGTGTTATTAACGGCACTATCTCTTTTGAAGAGTCAATAAAGCCATTTGCTATGAATGTCAGAGGCGGAAACGTTGTCGATTTGCAAATGAATTATGCGCCAATTTCCCCTGAGCGGTTTTCTGAGCGTAGGAAAGATTTACTGGAAATCTACCAACA
>CAYFHS010000089.1:0-2052 GCA_964342815.1 uncultured archaeon
CATTCACATCAACAATTTACACCCCCTATCCCGCAAGCGTAGGGTTTCGAAATCGAAACTCTGATGTTTTGAATCTGAAACATCCCTATCCAGAAAGCGTTGGGTATCGATTCGGGTGTCGCCATAGCTGCCTAGCCCGTTAAGCATACAAGCTCTGAGGTGTCGACTGGGGTGTCACTGTGGGTGTGCCGTTCCTGTGCCCAGTTAGGAAAAAACTTTTCAAAGTTGCGGGGGTATAAGTTGTGATTCAGCGGCGGTACTGTATAGCCCTCCTACCGACTTTAAACCGGCCCCCCGGGTTAACTTAGTTAATTTACCTTAGGGTGATCTTAGGGCGATTTATCAAAGGTTTTAATAGCTTGGCAATGGCAAAAAACAGACACCAGCAAAAACAAGTTTTCATAAAGCTTGGCATAGCGAATCACACAACCTACAACTGATATAATATCTAAAAGTACCATTATTATGGTCTTTAGATTGCTTCATTTATTGATGCTTACCTGACCATTTAAACAACAGCCACGTTATTAAAAGGGTTATTCCAACTAAAGAGCCCGCTCCCAATAGCGAAATAAAAGCTATCTCATAGTCTGAAAAGCTTGGGTATAAATGACTGATTGATGGATAAAATGCGAAATCAGCTAAACTAGCAGTGCCTACAAATCCAAAGATTATTGAAAGCAGAGATGCTTGCCGAGATACTTTCATTTGAGCATTATACTTCAACTCATCCAAATGGAACCCCGCAATCTCTTTTGATGATTCAATAATGTCTGGTATACCAGATGCTTCCATAATTGCGACGATAGTATTTATTATTTCTCCGGAATGACTGCTGTGTCGAATGGATACATTTAGCTCACCCAAGTTTTTATACGCATAGAGCAAATGAGTTTTACTTGCCGGGTCTAGAGCCCAATGGCATGCCCTTGTAATCTTCGCCGACTGATACTCAACAAACTGCGCGCGAGCCTGGTTTTCATATACTCTTGACCTCGTATTTTCATCATCCCAAGCGTTTTCAGCGTCCTTACGAGACTTGGTCCAGCACCAAAGTAGAGCGGACCTATTCGCCAGGAGACAATAGTCATCCATAAACCTTAAATCCTTTAGCTCTTCTAAATCTGACGTAATCGCAGCGCTTTTATACAAAATCTTAGTGAGGAACTTTGAGTACTTTTCGACAAAGTTTCCTTTATGCTCGGGTTGTTTATCAAACCTCAAGAGAGATACTGAGGGCCTTCCCCACCAGTGAATAGGCGCCAACTTTGTTTTTTCCGGATTGACAATGCTCTGAATAGCTCTTATGTAAATTTCAATCGCCAATGAGCCGCTTAAACTATTCTGATCACCGAGCTTCGAGCCAACTAAGGGGTGTAAAGTTAAGTTGTGACCATCAAAATAAAAACGTCTACCTTGTTTGCTCAAATCAGTTCGCACGACATTTTGAGCATTTTTTTTAATCCGTTTAATTAACTTTTTAATAGCTCTGTTGCTGATCGGTTTACCTGCAACTGATAATTCAATCTCAGACGGATTCAAAAAACTGAGGTCAGCATCAATTTTTTGAATGTGTTGATCGACCCAAATACCATCAAAATCATAGTTTACGAAATTTAAGAAGCGGTTAATGAAATCATCTTCAGAAATACCCGCCCAAGTTGCATCGAATTGAAAACTTAAAACAGCAATTCCATCTTCAAAAAGTTTAAGTGATGGAAAGAGCCTTAACTCATATTCATCGGCATCCAAGACAATAGGCGGTAAACTAGCGATAAGATAGTGGGGTTGTGATTTTACCGCTTTGCTTTCAAAGAACCCTATCTCCAATGAACTAAGAACTTCTTTAGCTACGTACTCAGGAACGTCGCCGTTAAGACTTATCTCCCATTTTCCGTCTTTCTCGAGTATCTCGGGAGCTCCAATGCAAATTTTATTTTCAGAATCCAAATATATAAATTTAAAATCTGAAAAGCTGACAACCTTAGTTAAGCCATCCTTTAGAAGTTTCCTAGCTACCTGAAGCAGGTCAACATCAAAACTTTCGAAACA
>CAYFHS010000090.1:0-1961 GCA_964342815.1 uncultured archaeon
CTAAGGTTCAATTATATCCTTAACTGGACTGGTCAACTCAATTAAACCACCTCATACCAGCTGTTGCACTATAAGGACCCCAGCTTATAACTTGTGACCATAAATAGCGATTAACGTTCACAAAATAGTCTTAATAATGTAAGGTAAACAGCAGCTTAATACGGGATGATAGTGGTATGAACGAGAAAGAATAGCATCATTTCTGAACTTAACGCGCTTCTTGAAGGTAACAGCGCTCGATTAAGCTGTTTGTAATAGTCAGAAAAAATGGTTGTTCAGCTAAAACGTTACAGGGACAAACGCCAGCGCAGTGCTCAACAGTATTATCGAAACCGGAAAGGTCGACTATCACCAAATATCAGTGCAATTAAATGTATTCGTAATATAACGTTTTAACTTCTTACTCAGTGCACGTTTTAATTAGGTTAATACAATTGTTTCTGTAAAATACTATGGTGTTTGAAATAACCAAAACTAAGGGAATTAGTTATTTATGCAAAGAATAGCCTGGCTAGACTTAGTCAAAGGTATAAGCATCATTCTTGTTGTTTACTATCACTTCATTATTGGTCCATATAACCGAGGTCTTAGCCAAGGAATGCTTGATAAGAATATTTTTGATTCTATCAATCATTTTATTACTTACAATTTAGCTCCTTTACGAATGCCGCTTTTCTTTCTAGTTTCTGGTTACCTATCTAAGAGTGCTATAGATAAGCCCTGGAGCGCTGTTTTTACTTCCAGGGTATCACTCTATATTTATCTATTCGTTATTTGGGGATTTGTCCACCGCGCGATAGTATTTTTGCTTGGCATTGATACTAGCGACTTCATCATTTTAAAATCTAACTACGCAGAAAGCACACTCGAGTTTTTAACTCTAACCTTAATTGGCGCTAGTAGTCTTTGGTATCTTTACGCTTTAGCTCTTTATTTTTGCATATGCAAATTTTTCAATAGCTATAGAGTAACCTGTATTATAGCTTTAATTATTTGCAGCGTAGCATCAAAGTCTCTTCCATTAATTTTTCCCTATAAAAACATGATTTACTGCGTTTTTTTCTATGCAGTTGGAGTTTTCTATGGCGAAAAATTGTTCTCGCTGTTCGAATCATTAAAGTGGAAAAGCCTGTACTATCTTGCCCCAGCTCTCTTAGTGTTAACTTATCTTAGATTTATTAACTTTTCTCACTATTTCCTCGAAAGCGTGGTTTTCGTACTGTTAGCTATTTTTACTCTTATGTACCTATCGAAATTATTCAGGTTCAGATTATTAAACAAAATCGGAAAGAACACCTTAGCGGTATATATATTTCATACGCCTTTACTTGAGTTTTACAGTTTCATAGCACTCCCCTTTATTTTAGAATTGGAATTTCTTATCCAGTTTAATCACATTGGTTACTCAATTTTTATGCCTTTAATTTTGATTCCATTTACAGTACTGTCTGCAACTATTGTTGCTACGTTAATAAAGAAAAGTCCGGGAAAAGTCCTTTTTGATTTTAGACAATAATCCAGGACACCTATGCTCGTTTTGATCTTTCTTCTTAATTTGAGCGCAAGTCTTCCGAAGAGATTTTTACGAAATGCTTCTCGCTTTGAATTGATAAATTTCGCTAGACACTCAATTGCCTATTTTTCTGTGTCTAGAGAAATATAATTAATTCATTCTCCTTAGCAAAAAGAACACCAAGCAGTAGCTAACTAACTTATGGATTGATTATAGGTGAGTACCTTGCACTCAATCGGATAAGAGAAGTGGTCTAGTTATAACGAAGAAAGAAAACATGAAAGTCTCGGTAACTTGCCTCCAGCTCCTTACCGAGTAAGACTAGAGAATTTTAATTCAGCACTGTCTCATTAAAAGGTAAGTCGACAATAGAGAGCTACAGGGTAACAGCAGAGTAAGCGATCATTTTAGACCGTCTTTTCCCTGCGGTGCTACTCCGTAAAATAGC
>CAYFHS010000091.1:0-1948 GCA_964342815.1 uncultured archaeon
CCATCGCGAAATCAACGTAACCTAATAACGAGTCGTGATGAGCATGGCCAGTTAATACCATGACTTTTTTAGTAACAAAACTGTCAAACCCTAGGTTAAAATTACCTGTTTTTTGTAGAAAAAGCTCTAATCGAGTTCTGACCTGCTTTGTAATATACCTGTGTCGGAACAAGTGCGGCGAAGCTGGTTCTTTTATATTTGCATTCTTTCTGATGTCGCCAAAGTGGCGTGACACACCCTTCGGTGTCATTGGGGTGCCATCGTCATTTATGAAAACTTTCTTGTGCTCGTGACTAAGTTCTCCACTTTTGATTTTTTCCTCTACGATTGGATTTCGCGTATTTACAGTAAAGTTATAGAGAAGTTCTATTGTATGAGCCGGGACAGGTATTACGCGGCTTTTTCCGCTGTTAGCTCCTTTACTTGTGGTAACTCTTAATCTGCCGATTTTTTGATCTTTGAGAGCATTATAGGACTCCAGAACCGAATCTGTTGATATACTCGTTAGCTCGCTGACACGCACTCCTGTCTGCTCCAACACTTCCAGTATGGTTTGCCACCGATCATGAATAAACGGGTTTGCACTAAAACTATACACCGCATCGTACAACTTATTGATAACGGGCTCTGTGATGGGTTTTCTTGGAACATAATCCTGGTAGTTTAGTAACGCCTCGTGACAAATCATTGAGCGTGTGCGCTTCGCTCCGCTCCCGTAGAGTGTAAATTCCCTATACGACAAATTTATATTCGCGAATTCCTCATTATCACTGATGATGTTTTCAGCAATGAACCCTTTCTTTTTATGCCACAGAAACAGTTTTATAACTCGAATGGCTAGTTTATTAATTTGGTTGTTTTGTGGTGGGTTTCTACTATTTTTTGGGTCTAACAGGTATTCGACATAGTCAAACAGTGTTTTATCACTGCAATCGGTAAAAAGAATAGGAGATTCTCTACTATCTAAAAACTGTATAAATCGGCTGAGAGATCTTGCTTCGTCCATTAGTGATGACAGTTTTACAGCATGTTCGATTGATAAATAACGCTCGATGAGATAATCCGTTACAAACCAGCATACGCTGCCATCGCCATGTAAAGCCAGCGGCATGTTTGCATACGGTGACTCTGACCTAAAACGATAAGGTATGTGTTCAAAGCGATAGTCATGGTTACATGAAGAATCTGTTTTTAGGATAGATTGAGTTGGCATTAGCTTTTTGATGCCTCCCTCAAACCATGATGCTCTTTGTGCCGTCGAATTGCATTACGTTCTCGTTCAGATAAATTCGACTTTCCAAGTTTTTTCAATAGGTCTAGGTAAGCACCCCTAAGCATTATTAAATCGTTGGTAAGCTTCTGTTTTTCCTGTTTTAGCTCTTTTATTTTTAGTCGTAAGACGGTCTTTGACTGGGAGGTATCTTGGTGCTGCTCGACCTGTTTGCCGGGTGAAGTATTAGTAGTCTTTCGGCTGTCAAAAAATTGCTTTTTATTAGCAGAGTACTCGTCCATTTTGCTTTTTAGTGTATTCCAGAGAACGTTTTGATTTTTTGCTGCATTCAGTGAAACCGCTGTAAATATGCCGGAATGATATCTACACATTTTATTGTGACTTTGGTACGCAATAAATTTCTCTGGGAAGACTCCAAAATTTATTAACCGAGTGAGTAGTCTAATCCTCAACTCTAATTGCTTTATAGTTTTTTCTTTTCTTTGTTGTGAGATATGCTTCCTAGAGGCTTTATTCATACTGCGCCTCCAGAAAAATTATGTCGTTTTTGGCATTAGAGTGCTTAATGATTTTTGAACCAGATTTAAAAATGCGTTCAAGGTAATTTTCCAATTGAGCGAAGGGGATAGTTTTTATGTCATCGACGTTAAAATTTTCTTTAACTTTTTCTATGTAATCTACCGCTCCTATTTTTTTCTTATGATTTCCCTATGCTTC
>CAYFHS010000092.1:0-1941 GCA_964342815.1 uncultured archaeon
GTTCTAAATGAAGAAGAACTTTACAGACCTAACTATCACTTTACTCCAGAAAATAACTGGATGAATGATCCTAATGGCATGTTTTACCTTAACGGCTATTACCACCTATATTTTCAGCATTATCCAGATGGCAATACCTGGGGTCCTATGCATTGGGGTCACGCCACCAGTTTAGATCTAGTAAATTGGAAAGAACAGCCTATTGCACTATACCCAGATTCATTAGGTTATATATTTTCTGGAAGTGCTGTTGTTGATTACAATAACGATTCTGGTTTTGCCAAAGAGGGTAAACCTGTAGTAGTTGCTATGTATACCTATCACGACCCTGTAGGTGAAAAAGAAAATACGAATACATACCAAACTCAAGGTATTGCTTATTCTCAAGATGAAGGGCTTACGTGGACCAAGTATGAAGGTAATCCTGTTATAAAAAATACCGGAATTAAAGACTTCAGAGATCCTAAAATAACCTGGGATTCATTTCGCGATAAATGGGTAATGGTTTTGGCTGCTGGACAGGAAACCCAATTTTTTGAATCTTCTAATTTAAAAGAATGGACCTTTTTGAGTTCTTTTGGGGAAGGTATAGGTAATCATAACGGAGTATGGGAATGTCCAGAACTTATACCATTTCAGGTTGAAGATAGTGAGGAAGTTAAGTGGGTCTTACTTGTAAGTATAAACCCCGGAGGTCCTAATGGTGGTAGTGCAACACAATATTTTGTAGGTGATTTTGATGGTAAAAAATTTAGTGTTGACCCTGCTTTTAAACTTGCAATGCAAGAAGACCACAACTTCTGGGTAGATCTGGGCAAAGATAATTATGCAGGTGTGACATTTTCAAACACTCCAACATCAGACGGAAGAAAGATTTTTATGGGCTGGATGTCTAACTGGCAATATGCAAATAAAGTCCCTACCGAAAAATGGCGCAGTACTATGACAATTCCCAGAGAATTAACCTTAGAAAAGTTAGCAAGTACATATCGTTTGTATTCAAATCCTGTAAAGGAATTAGAAGCGCATTATGGTGATACAGATTTATCCTGGGAAAAAAGAACGTTCAAAAATGGCGAATCTCTTTTAGATGAAAATAAGATTGATTTATCAAGAGCACGCATAAGTTTTAACCTTCCTGATGCAAATAAGAATTTCACATTTGTATTAAAAAATAAGGGCGAGGATTCTCTGAAATTTGGATATGAAGCCGCTAATAAATCTTTTTTTATAGATCGAACAAAATCCGGGATTGTCGACTTTAATAAAAGTTTTGCCGCTATAAAAAGTGTAGCTCCAAGAATATCAACTTCTGGAGAAATCCAAGTAGAACTATTGCTAGATAAAACATCCATTGAACTATTTTATGACAAAGGTGAGACGGTAATGACAGAGATATTTTTTCCAAAGGAACCTTATAAAGACTTAATTATTACAGGTCTGGATGAAGGGCTTTTGATTGAAAATTTGACTATAGACCAACTAGAATTTAAACAGTAATCAAGATGAGATTTAGACTTTTACTTTTATTATTTTTTCCCGTAACATTATTTGCACAGCAGACAATTACGGGAACAATTACAGATGCAGAAACAAACACTCCGATACCAGGTGTAAATGTGCTAGTGAAAAACACAAACAGAGGCGCTGTTAGTGATTTTGACGGAATCTTCACTATAACTGCTACTTCTACAGATACCCTCGTATTCTCTTTCTTAGGATACAAAACAGTTAGTGAAGTTGTAGGTACAAGAAGTAGAATTAATATCTCTCTAAATAATGATGCACAAGCATTAGAGAGTGTAATTGTTACCGGCTATCAAACACAACGCAAACGTGATATTACCGGAGCAGTTTCAGTTGCCGATGTCGAAGAAATGAATAAGCAATCTGCAGCAAGCCCTATTGCCGGTCTTAAAGGGCGTATTGCAGGGATGGATA
>CAYFHS010000093.1:0-1909 GCA_964342815.1 uncultured archaeon
TTGAAACTTCAGAGCAGAAGACTATGCCAATATTGAGTTTAATTGCAGTTTTTGAGGTACAGGAAAAATATAGCGATGTGTCAATGCTGTTGAAAATATACCAACAAGAGCTAGATGATTCAAAAGAGCTTTCTCTTGTAAAATATATAAACTCTCTTGCTTTAGGGAATTTTCAAGAAGCAGAGAGAGCAATTTTTGCGTTGGAAAAGCATGGTGTTACCCAACCACTACTTAATTTATTTAGAGGTGAAACAAATTTTAGCAAAGGGCACTTTAATGAGGCACTGAGCCACTTTAAGTTGTCTTACGCAAAGGCACCTGAGTTTGGTACAGCTGTTTATATTGCTAAAACACTTGTCAGATTACGACGAATAGAGGAAGGTGCCGATGTTTTGGTCAAGGAGCTCGTACGAACTAAGTCGCCACTCAAACGTCAGTACAACGTCGTAGCAGAATACTTGAATCGATTTAACTTTCATGAAGAAGCGCTTCGGATTTATGAAAACATGGAATTGAGATTCATTCTTACAGCAGAAGAGTATAATAATATCTCAGACGTTAATTTGAGCCTCAAAAGATTAGATATAGCAGAAGAGTATATTAAAAGAGCCTTAGCCAAGAAACGAGCGCCTCTCTTTCTGGTCACATATTCAGAGATTCTCTTAGAGAAAGGAAATAACGATTTGGCCGAGCAATCAATACTAGAAGTGCTTAAAAGCGAAGAAGGCAATGAATACGTTAACGTATTGCTTGCAACAGTCTATATAAATCAAGGGCGTAAAGATGATGCTATACATATCATTAATCAATTTGCTAATGTAGATAGCGTTTACAGCCCGAAATGGTCATCGCTACGCTCAAAGCTAGATTAATTAGTCTGTCAGGTTAATTTACAGATTTGGTGTCGAATATAATCATTTTATTTAAAAGTATAATGCTTTCAAAGGTTTGTGTTTTTGGCCTGACTGTTGCTTTAGCTTGGTTGTTAGAGTCAAAAACCAAACAAAGGAATTTAATATGGCTAATTTTATCAAAAAATCGATTGTTGCCGGCGTCCTTGTGAGTGCCAGCAGTGTGGTTTCAGCAGCAACTTTAACTGCGGGCGGTATCGAATGGGATACAGTTCCGATTAACGGGGTGCAAGGAACTACTGGCACAGTAGACTTTCAACAGTGGTTTTCAGACGGTAGTTATGGTGTTGGTGCTGACGGCCAGAGTACAGTTACAGCTAGCAGTAATGGCTCTGTTGGTGTTGGTCCTGGCGGCTACTTAACAGGTGTCGGCCTTTTTAGTGGCTTGTCTGATGGTCGTGGCAAGGATGATCCTTCTTTTTGTGTAGATGGTGACGACAGCTGCGAACTTACATTTGCCTTTGGCGGTTTGCTTTCGCTTCCAGATGGATCATTCGATAGTTCGAACGCTTGGTTGAACGTGTATTTTGATAACTCGCCAGACTTTGGAAGAAGAAACTCAACATCATATCAAAAGTATGCTGAGGCTCAAGACGGTGACCTATGGGCTAGTTTTGATATTACAGGATTCTCCTACATACCGTTCGACCCAGCTAATCCGTTCGATCGAGGCGGGTCTGATGTTTTTCTAAATATAGTAGGTGGAAATTCAGATGTCATTGATATTTTCGACAACGGTTCTCTTCGTGACATCTTCTTTACTGCTAGCGCTCAATTCAGAGGGGCTGAGTATTCTGCCGTAGGTACGGGGGAGATCTCTACAGTCTCCACACCAGCCACTCTTGGGTTGTTTGGTTTAGCATTGTTCGGTCTTGGTGTTGCTTCGCGTAAACGTATCGCTAAGTAGTCTCTATTGACTCTAACAAAATAAAGGCCAGCAAATACTGGCCTTTTTTGTTTTTAGTGTCCCGTCCTAAAATACGTTGACATAAAGAGGA
>CAYFHS010000094.1:0-1906 GCA_964342815.1 uncultured archaeon
GATCAGATTGAAGCGGCTGCGCATCAGCTTATTTTCACGCATGTCCTTTTGGTATGCGGCGCTGAACAGAGTCGATTTATCCATACGGGATACCGAATCTTCCGGCAGCATGATCGACATATTGTAGCCACGGGCTTCTTCGATTTTGGGTCTGTCTTCCGGCATGAAGTAACGGCCTTTAAAACCCAGGCCCAGACACATCAGATAAATTTCGCGGATATCCGCGTCGCTTCCCTGGCGGTTGAGCAGGTTGAGCTGCTCATAAAATCCACTACCGGCATTGGTGGTTTCAAAATAATGACGTTGCAGTGAATCGTTCTTCCATGCCAGCTTGCCCGGCCATGGTGAGGTAAGAATCAGCTCGTCGATAAAAGCCACAACGGGGAACAGGGCCTTTTGACGAACTGCTTCATCCACACCTGCAGACGCAGCATTTACCTGCGCACTGCTGATCAGGTTGACGAATTTATTCTTCAGCTCTTCTGCCGATACCGGATCATCAGCGCTTAATGACTGACTTACAGAGCGGGCGGCAAGCAGAGCTTCCATGTAGTAATCTACCAGTCTCATGCTATGCCCCTTATTTTCTCAGAATAACCAGTTCGATCTTCAGATCTTCCGGGGCTTCATCCCACATCAGACCCAGGCTCTTCTTGTTGATAACCTGATTCCATTTTTCATCATGAATATCAATGCGGGCATAGTTGGCGAAGTTTTTCTTCGGCAGTCCCGGTGGTGGCCCTGGCATATGCAGAACACCGATACCAGGCAGTGAGCGCTCGATCAGAATGTCGATCATGTCGGCTTCCGCCAGTTTTGCTGTAGTCAGAAACGACTGAGAGTGATCAGACCATGGTGCTTCGGTATTCAGTATCAGATAAAAATCGACCTGATCTTCGAAGAACTCAGCCGGAATATCCACAGTAAAGCGCGTGTCGTTACGTTCAAACTCCACCAGAAACTGCGGGCCAACCGAAATCTCATTCAGCAGCTGAGTGATCAGCGTACGGGCGGCGTTAAAGCAATCCCAGAGGTTGGTATGCTCATAGGCAGGTAACAGAGATTCGCCATCTTTGTTCTCGCCGAGGAAGTTAATACTGCGCGAGAAAATACTGACTTCACCCACCAGTTCACGCATAAAGCCGTAAACATCCCATGGCGATACCGAAGGTGTTTCTGACATGTGATAAAAACGCGGAACGTAACGCGAAAGCGCCTGCAGACCCAGACGATAGCGCAGCATGTTTGGATCAAAGTTCTGACTGGCAGAGGCATTGGCAATACTGCTCAGCTGGAATGCACGACCACTCAGCTCATCACGCAGTTCTTTGACAATACTCAGCGCAGAGGCTGAAGCTTCAAGATTAATCAGTGGGGGAATGAAACTTTTCATAAAGATCAGCTTCTCACCATCCAGTGCAATACGGGCCACCGGAATCACATGATAATCAGCGTAATCTTCAAGCTCGTGTGGAAGAATAATCTTGAGTTTATATACCAGCGGCTGCAGCTCTGCCTGCTGATCGTTCAGGTAAACATCATCCACTGCAACCGGAGCCGCGTCCGTGTAATAACGGGTACTGACGCCAGCAACGTCGGTGTTGTTATGAATAATGGTGACGTTCGGATCAATCTGGCTAAGTTTGCGCAGACCGATGTAAACATCCATCGGGCGTTCCGGATCAACTTCAATATTTTCCAGCGACCGGCTCTGAATCGAAGCGTTCTCATTAATGGTCGCAATAGCACCATCCTGAAACACAAAAGATCCGCTTTCGACTTCAATCTGGCGGATCGCCAGCGCTTCATTGGCAAGGCTGAGATCGCGCACACCCCAGAACCAGGGGCGGCTCATATAACGAACCTGGCTCAGCTTTTCTTCCTGACTAAGCTCAGCATACTGAAA
>CAYFHS010000095.1:0-1881 GCA_964342815.1 uncultured archaeon
CCTCCCTGAGCTTGGTTTCAGTGGTTCATACTACTTACCCGTGACTAGACTCGACATCTTAAAAATGGGCAATATAACGCTCATGGCAATAAAACCGACCAGGACCCCCATAACCACAATCATCAGGGGTTCAATCATTGATGTCACCGTTTTGATAACGGTTGTAAGCTCACGGGCGTAGAAAGCAGAAATATCACGTAACACATCACTCATGTTCCCCGAATCTTCACCGCTACGAATCATCGACACGACATTACCCGGCATCAGACTATAGCGACTCAGGCTCGCGCATATCTTTTTACCCTGGCGCACCTCTTCATGTACATTGAGCCACATATTCTTATAATGGACATTCCCACAGATCTGAGCGGTAATGGAGATAGTATTGAGGATGGGGACACCCGCCCGGACGAGGACTCCCATGGTATGGAGGCTGCGCGTGATATACAAGCTGCGACAAAGCGTTTTCATGAGGGGCATCTTCAATTTGACCTTGTCCCACCACAGGCGTCCTCGGGTCGTATTGATGAAGTAGCAAAAGCCCCAAATAACGACAGCGATCACGGGTATGATCATATACCAATACCCGCGGAGAAATGCGCTAGTACCCATCAGCATGCGCGTGGACCCAGGGAGCAGGTGTTCTTTACCCTCAAAAATAGCGGTGAATTTGGGTAACACAAAGCAGAGCAGAAATGTCGTAGTCGAGACGGCCATAACGGCAATGATAATGGGGTATACCATGGCGCCCCGCACTTGCGAACGTGTTTCCGTTTCCTGGTCCAGATAGAGCGCCAGTTGCTGCAACATATCACTTAGGGAACCGGAAATCTCCGCTGCCCCCACCATGTTGATATACAAATTACTGAAAATCTGTGGGTGCTCAGCCAAGGCCTGAGAGAAACTCTGCCCGGATTCGATCCGTAACCTCAGATCAGTCACGGCCGCTTTAAACTTGACATTTTCAATTTGCTGGGCAATGTTGTCCAGCGCCTCTTGCAGGCTTATGCCGGCGCGCACCATCACTGCCAACTGATTCGTGAAGTTGAGAATATCCTTCCGACTAGGGCCGAATTCCACCCGAAATTCGCGTAGCTTTTCCAGTCCAGAGGGAGCTCGTCCGGCTTGGTGCCCCAGTGCCCCTCCCATGACGGCCCCAGCCCCTTGATGCTGCACAGATGTACCTTGCATAGCCACAACTTGCCTTTCTGTCTTGTACAGGAACGCCTGGTCTCACATCATGTTAAACAGCGGCGCCTGCCATTTCTTGGGCGAATTTTGCTTTATTCGCGGGCACAAGTGTCTTCTCCATTTTCCCAGGATTACTTGATCGTATGATCGCCTCTTCTCGGTCGATATATCCTCTAAAATAAGTTTCCGCTATGTTGTGATCAAGACTCTGCATACCCAGTCTACGCGATGTCTCAATAATATTGGGGATTTCAAAAATACGATTCTCTCGAATACAGTTGCGTGTGGCCGAGGTGCACAATAAAATTTCCGTGCAGGGGATCATGCCGGCCTTGTCAATACGTTTGAAAAGAGTCTGGGAAACGACCGCCTGCAGGGTATTGGCCAGCATGGCGCGGATCTGGTTCTGCTGATTTGCCGGATAGATGTCAATGATGCGCTCGATGGTCTGGGGAGCGTTGATCGTATGCAGCGTGCTGAAGACAAGATGGCCGGTTTCGGCTGCAGTAACGGTAAAGCTCGTGGTCTCAAGATCACGCATCTCACCCACCATAATGATGTCCGGATCCTGACGCAGCGCATGTTTAAGACCAGAGGAGAAACTGGGACAGTCAAATCCGATTTCTCGTTGCTCTATCATACTCTTTTCGTTTTCAAGGAGATACTCAATCGGGTCTTCCAAGGTAATAA
>CAYFHS010000096.1:0-1824 GCA_964342815.1 uncultured archaeon
TTTGGCGAATTCCCACAAGCTGGGGGCAATGTCGCGTTTTGGTGGAAGGTGATAGTACAACCACGTTTGATCTAATCGAAGTAGCACAAAGCTAATTTAAAAAGTTGTTGTCAGCGCAATTTGGAAAATGTGCTCCGAAAAGCGCTCACTCTGTTGAAAAAAACGTAGATTTTGTTGGCGTCCTCTATTTAGCTGCCATTCTGAAGTGATGAAAAAGCGCGGGTTTATGTTGTAGCGCGTGCTAATTGTCAGCGCATTTCCTCGACTAGCGTTTGGATCGTAGATGTTTTCGTCTTCGTCCTTCACTTGGAACCAGTCAGCGCGCACGGCGAGCGTTAACGATTGCCAGCCAAAAACGCTCATGTCTAAGGCTGCGGCAACATAAGCGCTCGCAAAGTCGTTATCAACAATATGTTCCCCCATTAGTGTATTGCCATAAAGAAGTTGAGAAAACAGCGTTAACTCACGGCGGGGTAGATAACGGACAGTCAACGAATGGAAGCGTGTATGCCACGCATAAATACGATCAGGATCGACGACGTTAGCGTTGGCGTTATTATCATAGTAGTAGTAGCGCAAATCTGCTTTACGTTTATATGCCAAGTGCGCTCCGAAGTAATATCCAAAGCGGTTGTCTATCTCTCTAAACGGCTCGGTCCATGCAGGGGCATTTAGCTTATCTTCATCAACAACACCCGGTATAGGCAGAAAATTTATCCGGTCATTATAAAGTGATTGTCTGTCATGAAGTGCAAAACCACGCCATGAGAGCAGTGTTCCGGTCGTATCGTTACCCTTAAATAAACTGCCTAATATTTTCCATGACCAGTTGCTCTGCACTTGTCTGCCATTTTGCCTAAGGCTTACCTCGACACCACCAATGCGAAGCTCTTCACCTATCCAGCTGTTTATGGCTGAGTTTGTAAGGAAGTGTGGAGATAGCCAACCAAAGTCGATATTTTCAGCGGAGATGGCTGGGTAAAATGCGCCTAGTTTTACTTCTGGTTTAATCGAAGATGCACTGAGTGGTCTGTATTTGAGGTATAGCTCAGAAAAGTTGAGCTTTTCTTTACCGTCGCTATAGGCATTCAATACGCCAGATAGCGTCAAAGCGCTGGCTAAGCGCTGCTCAGTTGCAATAATTGCGTGAGCGAGGTGTAAGCCATCACCGTCAAATCGCTGGTGGTTATTGCCAAAATCTTGAAAACTCGGCGAGTTTTCTTGAAAGACCCATGTCCCGCGCAATAAGATATCTGTGTCTGCATAGCTAGGTATTGAGAATACCAGCAGCAGTTGTACAAGTGCGTACTGAATAAGTCGCATTAATAATCGCCGAAACCAGCGTCAAACCCGTCATCACTGGTAATGGTGGCGCTTAGCGCCCATGTAATTTTAGTATCGGCAGTTACAGAAATCGTGCGCGTTGGGAACGCTTTTTCACCTTCCACTTGCGGATGCCAAAAACGTACGGTGTATTCTCCATACGGTAGTGAAATGGTCGACTGTCCCTCTATATCGGTTTTGCCAAAATAGGCTGTATCTGAAACAACAATATAGCCAAGCATCCAGTCGTGAATATTGCACCCAATATCAACAACGCCCGGTGTGTTAAAGCGCAAGGGTTGTGCCGTGAACTCTTTGTACAGCTTTAGTTCGAACTGTTTAGCCGGTGAGAAAGAATAGACATGATGAAACACGTTATCCGCATTAGGAAAAGTCACCTCGGTGCCAGCTTTTACTACAAGTACGTGAGGTTCAAACTGTTTATCTATTTGATTCATTACGGCTGGCTTTTGGTGTGGCAACTGATGCGCCTCTGCCTCA
>CAYFHS010000097.1:0-1818 GCA_964342815.1 uncultured archaeon
GCAATCCTGGTGGCGTATGGGTCTTTGAGTCCAAAATAGGGCATGTAATCTATTATTGGAGCGTTCCAATCCAACAAGCCGTCGCTCACCAACATGGCAATCGACATGGAAGTAAAGGCTTTTGTATGAGAAGCCAGGCAATACATTGTGCTTGTGTGCATTTCCAGCTTCTTTTCAGGATCGCGGTATCCATAACCCTTTGAATAAATGACATCATCATCTTTCACCAGGGATAGTTGAAACCCCGGTACTTTCCATAACCGCATTCTCTCTTCGATATACCCGTCGAGATCCGATAACTTCTTTGCATACTCGTTACTTTTCATTTTCGCTCCTATCAACAAGACACATCGGTGCCTGAAGAGCCACGGCCAAAAAAATACCTCGGTTGCAGCAATTCTAATTTTCCCTATTTAAGTAACGCAAGTCATGAGTTTTGGAGCTACTGATTTCAATTATGGTGCAAATTAGAATTGCTGACTTTGTAGTTTCTGGTAATCATACTCTGTTTAGGCCAATATACAAGTAATGATTTCATATCCGGTTCTCCTCCATCTTCCACATAGCTCCACTTTTATTCCTGAAGACATCCGTGGGGAAATGATCTTGTCCGATGCGGATATTGAGAAAGAGGCCTTGAAGATAACCGATAGGTATACCGACGAACTATATAAGAGAAATAATATCTATATTCACAAGAACGATTTTAGCCGATTAGTTTTTGATCCCGAGAGGTTTCGCAACGATGATGAAGAAGCGATGGCAGCGATCGGAATGGGTGCAATATACGAAAAAAACTCGGAAGGAGAGCGTCTCAGACACCTAAGCCCACAGCAGAGATCGGTTATGATCGAAAAGTATTACGATCCATACCACAAGGAGCTTACAAACAAGGTCGATGAAATACTGAGCATTTTTGGACTCTGCACCATTATAGATGGGCACTCCTTCCCGGACACACCACTGGCATTTGAAAAAAACAAAACTAGAGCTCGACCGGATATATGCCTGGGCACCGACGACTATCACACCCCAGCAAATATGGTCGTCGATATCGAGGATTTCATAAGAGAAAGAGGTTATTCAACGGACTTGAATCACCCCTTCGCAGGCTCGTTAGCACCGATAAAGCACTACAGAAAAAACAAAAACGTGACATCAATTATGATTGAGATCAACCGCAAGCTTTACATGGATGAGACAAGCGGAGCCAAACTCGAATCTTTTGAGAAGACAAAAAGTTTTGTTAAGGAGCTCCTCCGCTTCATCATAGAACGAGAAACCTAAATGTCCGGGCACAGCCTATGTTTAGGAAACTGTATCAAATAGCCGTTGCAACTTACAAAGAGTGGGCGGCATATAGATCTCATATGCTCGTCTCCCTCGCTGTCGGTCCCCTCTACTTCTTCGCCATGTATCATGTGTGGACCGCGGTATATCAACACGATACCAGCATCAGTATAAACGGTTTTTCATTGAACCAAATAATCGCTTACCATGGAATTTCAACACTATTGACCTATCTCACCATGGACTTCGCCGATTGGAACCTCCAAATGCTTATCCGAACCGGAAAGTTCATGACCTATCTTATCAGACCGATTCGGCATATCTATTTTGCATTCTCACAAAAGGTCGGTCATCGTGTTTTAGGATTTGTTTTTGAGTTCATCCCGGTCTACCTGATATTCTTCTTTTTGTTCGGTATAAAGCTGATACCGGCATACCCTTTGTGGTTTCTACTCTGCGTAACACAAAGCTTTATAATCCAATTTTTTTTCAACTATTCAATTGGTATTACCGGTTTCTGGTTCATAA
>CAYFHS010000098.1:0-1794 GCA_964342815.1 uncultured archaeon
GCTGGTGTCCACGAGCATTGTGTGAACCTCGTCCATCACCAGCATGGCCAGACGCTTCTGCTGCACGAGTGTTTGCACCAACCTCATCCCAAGGCCAACCAAAAAGTCGACCGTCATGACAATCACTTGAACGTTGACTTGCATGTCACGGCCATCATTCTTAGCCCACTGCGATACAATGTCAGCCTGCTCGAAGCGGCGGCACAAGTCTCTGGCAAGCTCACGAAGCGGCACTACCCACACCACGACCTTGCGTGGCTGGAGGTGAGCGAGTGCACACAGCGTCTTGCCCATGCCAGTCGGGGCCACGGCCAACAGCCAGCCGTCCTGGGCTTCGTGCCGAGTCACAGCCTGTGCCAATCGATACTGATCCCAGTCGCGAAACGTTGTCTTCCACGCTTGCCGCACACATTGAGCAAGCCAAAGCTGATCCTCATACTCTTCTTGCTGCGTTTGGTCATTGTGCTGGCTTGGCTCTTGCTGCAAGGCCGTCGACGCAGCCTCTTCCACGGCTCGCGGCACGGCAACTGGCATGGACGATTCGGCTGCCTCGGCTTCGTCTAAATCCAACCCGGCAATGATATCGTCAATGTCGTCCTCAGCATCAAGGCAGGCTTCAACCTCGGGATCTGTTTGCGTGCCCACGGTCACTTGCACCTGTGTGCTGACGTTTCTGACCCGAGACGACTGGATGACCACCTGTTTATGAACCACTTGTTGCACGCAGGTCTGCCCATCCACGGCCTCGGCTTGGATCTGATCCTCTACGTCTACCAGCTTCATGAGCTTGTGCCATTCTTCAGACACAAACTGATGGCCGTACTGTGCTTCACTGGACACAAACTTGTGATCAAGCTGCGTGCGGCCATAGACGTTGCGTGCCGTTCTGCCTACATGCTGGCTTTGAGAGTGTGCCACATTCAACGCCCCCAATGAAGGCTCGGGCGTATGATGCAACACCAGTGTACGCAGCCAAGCCACACTCATGTGCCGCCATGCGCTGACAGTGATGCTGGTTCCAAGAAACCGCTTGGTCACGGCCTGGATGGTTCGGTAGACTTGGCCTGGCCGAAGCTGTTTTTCGAGCTGCATTGGCGCAATGTTGAACAGCAGCTCATACGTCCCCTCCTGTGCGACACGCTTGGCCGCTCGTAGATCGTCGTGCTGGTCGTCAACAGAGCCAACAGTGTCTGGCTCGATTGAATCTTCGACCTCCATTGCGTCGGCCTCGAGCTCATCTTGCTCTTCTTCCGTCAGGGAATTGGGATCTATTGCCGAGGACGTGATCAATTCGTCTCGATCTTGCAAGTAATCAGCAAACAGCTCCTCCAGCGGCTTGCACAATAACAGGTACGCCATCATGACCGCACTGGCCCGCTTGTCCATGTAGTGTGCAGCATGCGACTCGCGGTTGCTGATCCATGTGGTTTTGCCTCGTCGCGCTACAAACGCCAAGCGGTCTCCGGAGAAGAAGACATTTCTGGGGCTGGCGGAGGAGTCGCGATAGAAAAGGCTCGTGTATACCATCGCACGCACGGGGAGACCTATGCACAGATGTATGGTGAAACTCTGCGTTGTGTACAGTAATATGTTCGTACGCCCAGACTACCAGACGTACCAGTTGAGAGGTGTGCATACGTCAATGCCAGGCGATTAAACTCTCGCAGGGAGCAGATCCAGCGCCACACTGGTTCTATGCTAAACTTGCCGGGTGCATCAGACATGGTAAACTCCTCGACTAGCTCTGGAGTTTTCAAGATGTGCTCCAGCAGCATTGTATCAAAGTCATGACCG
>CAYFHS010000099.1:0-1719 GCA_964342815.1 uncultured archaeon
AAACATCTGCTACATTGTCTTCAGAGGGTACATAATACACTGCAATACTCCCATTCTTAATTTCTGATCTTATAAAATGGTACTTGATGTCAATATGTTTACTTCTTTGATTTCTGATAGGATCCTTAGCTAAAGCTATAGTTCCTTGGTTATCAACAAATAATTCAACAGGCTGTACAGTTTTCTGAACATCAATTTCATCAAGTAACTGTGTTAAAAACTTTGCCTCTTGTGTAGCAATAGTGGTAGCTATATATTCTGCCTCACATGTAGACAATGCAACTGTTGGCTGCTTTTTGCTTCTCCATGAAATAGCAGCTCCACTCTTATTCAACATAAAGCAATACCCGGAGGTGCTCTTTCTATCCTCTGCTCCTCCCCAATCTGCATCACTGAAACCAGTGAGCTTCAAATCATTCTCACATTTCTGGAAACACAATTTATAATCAAGTGTCCCTTTCAAATATCTGAACACATGTTTCAAGGCAGTCCAATGATCAATAGTAGGTCTCTGAGCAAATTGTGCAAGTTTTGTCACAATCCATGAAATATCTGGTCTTGTACAAGTCATAGCATAAATCAGACTTCCAATAGCTTCACTATATCTCTTTGGATCAAATGGCTCAGCTTTTTCAGAGAAAGTTAATTTCTGCTCACTTGGTAATGATTTAGGCTTGCAATCAGCCATACCAAATCTCTCTAATACCTTTTTCAGATAGCTTTCTTGACTCATTGTAATATTTCCTGGTTTAACTTTAAAATCAATACCCAGAAATCTAGAAATTACACCAAGGTCTTTCATCTTGAACTTCTTAGATAACATGACTTTCACATTATCTAGCATAGATGTACTGCTAGATGCTACTAATATATCATCCACCCAAATCAATATAATCACAATGTTCTTGCCATCATGTTTTACATACATACATGGATCAGCTAAACTTTGCTTGAAACCAATCTCAATCAGTTCATCATTCAACACAGAGTTCCAGTTTCTACCACTCTGTTTAAGACCATACAATGACTTATTCAGTTTATAAACCAATTTCTCATTGTTCTCTCCTTCAATTTCATAACCTTCAGCTTGTTCTAAATAGATTTCACAATCAATTGGTGAATTGAGATAGGCTGTCTTGACATCAAGTTGGTGTACAACAAGATCAAGTTGTGCAGCCAACTGCATCAAGACCCTCACTGATGTCATCTTTGTGGTTGGCGCATATGTTTCAAAATAGTCAACATCTTTTATTTGACTATAACCCTTAGCAACATATCTTGCCTTATGGGTTAAAGTTCCATCTGCACTCTCTTTAACAGCATATACCCATCTACCCCCCACTGCTTGTTTACCTTGCGGTAAAGGGGTTAAAGTGAAAGTGTCATTTTCTTTCAGTGAAGACATTTCATTATCCATAGCATCTTTCCACTTTGCAGACTCTGGTGATCTAATAGCTTCATTATATGTCTGAGGAAGATCTCTTGCTGTATAGCAAAAATCAACTGTAATATTATCATCATGTTCATCCTCATTTACATTGTAAAAATAATCTGGTGGTCTCCTTTCTCGTGTAGGATACCTCCTAACTGGTGTAGGAACACTTTCAACTTGTGGTGTGATATCAACACTTTCATCTCTAGGTACAGTTCTATAATAATATCCCTCATCGCAATCAGCTTCATAAACATCTTTAGATGTTTGTAAGAAATCACTAGTAA
>CAYFHS010000100.1:0-1714 GCA_964342815.1 uncultured archaeon
AATTTTCTGCATTGTGTTGATAATCGAGATACCTCGATAATTGTTCATATCATACATTCCACCTTTTTTATATATTGGGACTATGGTCACATATTTCCAGTATTCTGGGATTATACCTGTTTCAAAAACTGCATTGAGCACTTCGAATAAACTTCTAGCCATTATACTCTTAGGCGTCTTTTCGTTTTGAACTAGCTTATACAATTCTTGCGGAATTCTATCTTGGCTTTCTGCCTTATTGTTCTTCAGACTTTTAAGCACATCTCTTATTTCAGACCATTCTATACATCTGTCCGTTTCCTTGCTAACTTCTGGATTATCTTTTATCATTATATCATCTATGCTACAATATACTTCCTTTTCTGCCAATACTCTAAAGTGTTCTTTCCAGAGCTCTATGGTTTCATTTTCGCTATTCGATTTATTGCCTTTCGAGTCACTAATACCTTTCAATGGAACTCCATAGTTTGCACTTTTCACTTGCTTTTTAATTAATCTCCACATGTTTCTAATATCACCTTCTAACATTTTTGTATTCATTTCCAAAGTTTTTCTTTGATAGAATTCTAGTTTCACAACTTTTATACGACTTTTTACCAGTTGTCGTGTTTCTTTCGCTTTCTTCTTGTTCTCTTCATTTGGATTTGCAATTGCTTTCAGATGTGCTTTTCTTTTCTCCTTTAGCAGTTGCCCTAGCTGTCTATCGATTTTGTATTCATATATTTTAGACCTATTTATATATTGTAGAAGGTTCTTCTCCTCTATGATTTTCTGAACTTGCTCATGTAAGTCCCCTTCTGACAGTAGTTTGTTATCTGTGATTTCCTTTTTATTAATTTTTTTAAGTTTTACCCTATTAAATTTCGCCATAGTGTTTTTCTTTTCCTTCCAGCTAAACTTTATATCAGTGATCATTGCCATGTGATCACTTACACTCAAAATATGTTTCTTAATACTATTCACGTGTATTGAAGGGCTACTCATCGTAAAGTCGACTTTTCTATCTGTTACATTGTATCTACTATTTATTCTTGTGCCTCCTTTTCCACTATGGTAGTGTACTAGTAATCTATCTGCGAAAAGCATCTGTATTTCACCCGGTGTGCTATTCCAGTCACCACATACTATGATATTATTGTTTAGTATATCTGTCCATTGACTGAGTTGATCCACTGTATAGTTTCTACTAGGCCCATTATTATGTCTATAAATGTTTCCAATATACAGTTTACTTCTTTTGTTGCTAATCTCGACTATCATTAGGTTCTCTTGGATGATTACTACTTCAGCAGTTATATCTAGATCTTTTCTAATTCCTATAATAAGCCCATGACACTTTTCACTCACCGTTTTACTAAATACATTATAATTTAAAATTTTGATTTGGTCACTTTTATGATAAGTTTCTTGGAACAGAATTATTTCTGGGACTAATCTATTGATAGTCAAATTTACTTCATCCAATTTATTTTCTATATGGTTTATATTTAGTGTTAAAATCGACAATCTCGGGTGAATATTATTGTGTATGTACCAGTCTGTCATATGATTACTTTGATTGTCCAATTTAAACCCACCTCTATTTATTCTATCTATAATTATATTTCTTATTTCAATATATCTTTCGCTCTCTGATTTTATGAAGGCTAACCTTAAATATTCTCTGATTTTATGATTTTTTTGTAAAATACAATAGTCTCTATATTCCCCAATG
>CAYFHS010000101.1:0-1711 GCA_964342815.1 uncultured archaeon
CGATGTACCTCACAACTTCCGCGTTGGTGAGCATGTGGACGTCAGAGATTGGCGTTACTCCTGGGAAGTGCACAGACTTGCTGTCCTCGTTGCCCGCAGTGCAATGGGAGGATGGTCTGTGCGTTTCGACGACGGCTCCAGGGGGGTTTGCACCGTTCGCGCCGAGGACGTGTACAACAGAGGTGTACACACCCTGGCTTGGGATACGCTGCGGGAACACGATGCCGTTGATGCTTTCGATAACCACGAAAGTGCTGCAGGATGGTACAGCGCGACAGTGCTTGACGTGCAACGGCGCGGCGACGTGCTGATGAGTGTCGGGATTAAATGGGATGAGTACGACGTTACACGCAGATTGCATCCTGATACCCATGGAACACTTGCGTCCGTGCTCCGGCGACGTACACAGGGTAGTGCTGCTGACGGTATGGAGTTCGATGCAGAAGCGACTGCCGCTGCAGTCGCTGCTTCACTTAGTACGAGATGTCTCCCGTGCAACAATGCAGACGCTCGCTCTATTGTTCCTGCAAGGTACGGTCTCACCACGCAGTAACGCGATAGACTGTATGTTACTCTACTCACACCGTCTCTCACAGGACCGTTAACACGCGTGAGTGTGGGCATGAGCCACACGAACCTGCGCCCGTGAGTGTCAGTGGTGAACACTCCGAAGAGGAACGCCAGTACAGCGCACGGAAGCGTACGGACCATGCGTCAGAGTCGCGGTAAGGTGCTGTGTCAGGTCGTCATTCCCTTGATGATCTGTTCTTGCAGGCGGCGGGTGCGGCAGCGGATCACGCCGCAGTCTCGTGAACGTCACAGAGGCAGTGCGGACACGACAGTACAGTCTGTAGGTGAGCAATGCTGACGGGACGGGAGATCTGACGGACTGTGCATCTCACGATAACCTCGTGAGATGCACGGAGAAGGACGTATGCAGACTGTCTTCGTAATAATCGTACTGAAGTAGGAGGCGTAAGTATTAGTTATAGTCGTAGTTGGACAAGGACAAGAGTCTGAAATTAACGTGCAACTTTTTAACATTATCAGGGCAGCCCACCTTGCATCTAACACCAGTGACGTCAGTCCGCAAAGTGACAATAGTACACCGTCGGTCCGTAGGTAATAATCCACTGTCACACGGAGACTGTGTAATGGGTGGTTCAATGCTGCACCCATACTCTTAGACAGACTAAGATGCAACACCAGAGTCAGTCGGGTAGTCTGCTGACGGTGCAGACAGTCTGTCACACTCGCATTGTCATTGTCATTGTCGTTGTCATTGTCAACGCACGGAACTGTGCCATAATTTGTCACAGGTCTCGAGATTCCGAAGAAGTAAACCTGATACAAGATTATTAGTGGACTGTAGCTGCGAATCGGACAACTTCATAAGTTATGCCACAGTCTGCCAGTTGGCAGTCAGACAACTTTACTTAAATTCCTGGTTGCCAACGCGCATGGCAACTCAGTGGGGTTCCACTACCGCAACGTGGTGCGTGGGGTCACTGGGGTGGGATGACTGCAGCCAGTGGGTTTGGCAACTTAGTGGCATAAGACCAACCAGGCTGCAGCGGGAGTTGGTCAGGCACTCCAGGTTCATCAGGGGGTGGGATGACTGCAGCCAGTGAGTGTGGCAGGTGGCATGAGACCAAGCTGCAGGGAGCTGGTCAGGCACTCCAGGTTCATCAGGGGGTGGGATGACTGCAGC
>CAYFHS010000102.1:0-1705 GCA_964342815.1 uncultured archaeon
CGGTAACCCCACGGATCCAGGTAACCCGGTCGACACAGGGCCACCACCCGATCCCGATCTGAGCTCCTGGTTGAACCAGTGGATTCTATCGGCCCAGAATCCGGTTGTTCACCCTACGGAGACCGATGCAGATGAAGGGTTCGATAACATCTACGCTCCGGACGTGCAGTGGTACCAGGGGCGTTGGTGGATGTGGTACGGGGGGCAGGGCTCGGATGGTAGGGACGCGATCTTTCTCGCCTGGAGTAAAGATCTGGTCACCTGGCAGAAATATCTGGGTTGGGGCGACCCGGTTCCTGTTGTGGACCATGGCGACTCGAACCATGTGAACGACCCATCCGTCGTACGGGTGGGAGATACCTTCTATATGTACTACACCGAGGCGCCAACCGGTGAGAATGACGAGGTGCATCTGGCCACCTCCACCGACGGTATGAACTGGACGAAACAGGGGGTTGTCGTGGATGTGGGCGCGGCGGACTCCTGGGAGCCCGATCGTGTAGGCCGCCCTTCGGTTCTATACGAAGATGGTCTTTTCCGTATGTGGTACGACGGACAGATCTTTGGGGTAGCACGGCACGTTGGTTATGCGACATCAGAGGATGGGTTTAATTGGACAAAATATGCCGAGAATCCGGTGCTCTTGAACGAGGGAGCTGTGGACGTAGATCGCGTGGGCGATACCTATGTTCTCCTATCGGAGGGTTACCAGGGCACGAAGCTCTTTTCCTCGCTCAACGGACTAGACTGGTCGTACGAAGGGATGGTTCTGGAGTTGTCCGGTCAGGCCTGGGATACCTACGGGCAGGTGACGCCCCATCTTCTGGTACACGACGGAGAGGCTCGAGCGATCTTTGTGGGAGGCGCATCGGATAGTTGCTGGTGTAAGAACCGCGTGGGCGTAGCCTTTCCCAATGAAGACGTCGCGGGCTGTTCCCAATGCATCGTCAACGTGCTGTCCTGCCAACATGCCTGTTCGGCGAATGGGTTCTTATATGGATTTTGTGGGGCGCCTGGATCTACGACTAGCAGCGCTTGCTGCACCTGTTGCCCCAATTGGGATTGTTTGTAGCGCTTCCGTCAAGGGTTGCTGACACCGTAGAGGGTCATCGCGTTCTGGTAGCCGATCTTGGCGGCGATCTCCGGAGTCAGCTGGTCGAGGATCCCTCGGTAGTAGGCGAGTATCTCATCGTATTGTTCCAGCCGGCCGGCCGGTCCGATATCGCTGCCCCAGAGCACCCGATCTGGATAGGTCTCAAACAGGTCTTTCCAACCCTGCTTGATGGTACCGTCGGCTTCATTACACAATTTCAAAAAGCGGACATATCATTTACTGCTGACAGTAAACTAAGTTGTAATTGCCAAAGGGGCTTTGAACTTCCTATGCTCAGGTGAGCATCTCTTCGGGACATGGACGGTACAATGAGGTGCTTTGGCTGGCCGCTGCCCTGGGCATGGTCTTGGGCTGCAACAGAAGACCTCTTGATGTACGTTCAATCTCAGTTCATGTATACCTACGCTGTCTAACTCATAAGGCGTGCATAGCACCTCATATGGAGGCTGTTTACAGTGGGTTCGTTGAAAAAGAATAAGACTTTGGTTCAGGTGACCACCGTCATGGTCTTGGTCCTATTTGGGGCCTCATGCACCAACACGCGGGTGTACCAACTCCAGCGCGATGATTTGTCCAAAGTAGTGGCTCCTA
>CAYFHS010000103.1:0-1690 GCA_964342815.1 uncultured archaeon
GAAGTTAAACCTGAAGAATCCAAATCAGAGAAAAAAAGGCGAATTGCTTTGTCAGCGATGCCTATGTTCGTTACTGGATTGCAATCGCGAAACGGTCTAGTCACTGCTTATTGTTGGGGCAAGTCAGAAGTTATGCAGTTGCTTGATGGTTTATTTGTTCGTGGTGTAACAGTTCTCATGAATGAAAATCTTGAACGTGGTGAAGAAGAGCATGCTTTATTAGCATTGTTTGCTTCTGAACTGTTTGACAAGTTTTGCGAAAATGGAAAGCAAGATAGTGATTATTTGCGTTGGGGTCTGGCAAAGAAATTAGCTGGAAAACCTTTGAATATTGCAAACGCTAAATTGCTTAACGCATTTCGCAAACTTAACCCTTAATTCTTAACTTTACCCCACTTTTAGGGAGACTTTTATGCGCTCCTTAAGGGGATTGTTGCGTTTGTCTCCCTTATTACTTTATTTCGGAGATAAATATGAATACCGCAACTCAACCTACTACCTCAGCACCTTCAGTTGTACCTGGAATCAAAGCCGGAATGATTCAAGCGAACTCAATTTTCCCTTCTGCGCCAGATGACTTAAAAGTTGTTAAGTATGGCCTGACTGGAAAAGAGTTTGTTGATGCTGTTCCCCAGGCACTTAATTACACGCCCAATATGGATGTGTTTGAAATTGTCCTTAGCTGGTTTTCTGCAAAAGCGGTTCAACCTCTTTGGTTACATGGTCCTACGGGTTCTGGTAAGACTGAAATGATGTTGTACATGGCTCATCATCTGAATGTGCCGGTCAGTATTATTTCTGGAAGCCTTGATACCCGTGGAGAAACGCTATTCGTAAGAATGGAAGCAAAAGGTGAAAATGGTGGTACAACTTTAGTCCCGGTGCCTACGGATATTATCAAACGTTATCGCGATGGTGGTTTAATTATCATTGATGAAATCGATAAGTTTGACAGTCCTGTTCAGTCAGCTCTTCACCCATTGTGTGATTACAAAGAGTTGTATGTCGAGGGTATTGGATTAATTCAACCTCATAAATTTACCAAAATATGTGCAACCGCTAACACAGTAGGTGATGGTCATTCTGCACATTATGTAAACTCTGTTGTTGTGGATGCTGCACTAAGAAGTCGTTTTTGCTTTTTAGAGCTTGGATACCCCACACCAGCTGTCGAGTTTTCAATTTTGGAAAATCATTATCCGGCTATGCATGGTGAGTTGTTAAAACAACTGATTAATGTCGCTGGAAAAATTCGAAGTGGATTTGGTAATGGCACATTTAGCTTACCTATGAGTACACGTACTTTGGTTGGCTGGTGTCATGGTATCAAAATGTTTCGTAATAAATCATTAAGAGAAAGTTTCAGCTTTGTCTATGCAAAATCGTTATCTGAAGATGAGTGTGTTGCTGCTTTAGATACCTTACATGCTGCAATGGATGACGATATTGACCTGCCGATGCCTGAACTTATAAACAAGCTTTAATTTTCACTTACCCCACTTTAATAGGGAGACTTATGCACTCCTTATGGGGTTGTCGTAATTGTCTCCTTATTAATTTTATTGATATTTCGGAGATATTTATGACTGCTATAAAAAAACTCAAGGCTGCTGATATTACGGGATCTTTCGCGATGATTCGGTTTGACTGCGATATTTGTGAGAATACGCGCACGTCAGATGAATTGTCT
>CAYFHS010000104.1:0-1667 GCA_964342815.1 uncultured archaeon
AACCGGAAAAGTCTGCCGGCCAGGTAGCCTCCGGTGTAACCGAGCAGGTTGTGAGTGAAGATCGCAAGAAAAAGGATGAGAGTAAGTGACTCTATTCTCGACTGGTTAAGCGCCACGACCATGCCGCAGATGATGGCTATGCATAGCGTGGAAATAGCAGGAAAAACGTCGTGTATCTTCTCAATCTTCTGCTGGAGGAAATGCTTCAAGCCGAATCCAATCAACAGTGGCATAATAACGATCTTGAGGATGCTGAGGCACATCTGCCAGAAATCAATCTCTATAACCGTATTGGCGTAGAGATACGTCAGCGACGGTGTCAGGATGGGTGACAGCAGCGTCGCGGTAGATGTCAGTGCAATAGAATAGGCAACATCCGTCCGCGCCAGGTAGGCAATCACGTTGCTTGCCATGGCGCCGGGGACCACGCCTACCAGGATCATGCCCAGGAACAACTCCGGCGGCAACCTGAGCGCTTTGGCGATAAGGAAACCACATCCAGGCATGATGACGAACTGGGCTAGAATCCCAAGCAACACTACGTGCGGGTGCTTGCGAAGGGGCCGGAAATCCGAGAAACGCATAGTGCAGCCGATCCCCAGCATGGTGCCGAAGAACATCCATTCCAGGTATGGTTTGAACCAAACCAGGGGCGGAGGGTAGAGATAACCAAACACCCCCAGCACAACAACCCACAAAGGCATCAGTTGAGTAAAACGGCGTAACATGCCCTTCTAGATATCAGAAACGCTGCAATTCGTACATGGGAATAGAACTGAGCTACATCCCGATTCCCCTTGCGACTCAGCGTGAATACGTGTAGCTTACCATCATATACAGGGGATAAAAGATGAGATTTACAGTTGAACTTGATGCAAGTGAAATTGCCGAGATCCAGGAGGCGACTGGGCTCCGCAAGAAATCTCCGGCCGTGAAGAAGGCTGTCGAGGGGTACCTCTATGGACTGAAGCGGCGAAAATTCCTTCAGCGCGTCTGCGAAGGCAAGACGGATTACGGAATGACAAACGAAGAAGTCGAGGCGGCGGGGACCTATGATCCTGATTGATACCTCTGCCTGGATTGACTTCCTGCGTCGGCATGGCGATCCTGCGACGAAGAGTCGTGTGGCAGCCTACATTGAACTCGGCGACGCAGCTTACTGCGGACCTGTTGAGTTTGAACTGCTAACCGGAGCAAGACCGCGAGAGATCTCAGACGTCAAGGCTGCGTTGAGTTTCAGCACACTTCTCCCATTTCCTCAAGCATGCTGGCAACATTCCGCCGAGATCGAGAAGCAACTCCGCTCCAAGGGCGTCACCATCCCGCGCGACGACATCTTTGTGGCCGCGGCGGCACTGCATCACGAAGTATCCCTTTTCACACATGACCCGCACTTCACTCTTATGCGCGACAAAGGCAACATCCCGCTGGAGCTAGCATAACAGGCGTCTTCAGCGCCATTTCGACTCGCGCATTTCACGCATTTCGTAGTTCCACTCCCCTCCCCCGGTTCTCAGCCTTTCCTCTCCATCCAGAGCGGAGTGACAATGAACCAGGCGATTGTCGCCAGCATCATTACCAGCTTAACCTTGTCGAGGGTCATGCTCCCCGACATGAAGAGTACGGATGGAAGCAGTACTGCTGCCAGCGAGATCCACGAAACTGTT
>CAYFHS010000105.1:0-1661 GCA_964342815.1 uncultured archaeon
CTTGGCCTAAAATAGGCCTAAGACTGCTTTGATTAAGGCCACGTCTACACGGATACGTTTTCAAATGAAAACGCAAAAAAATGTTTGCGTTTTCACCTCCCGTCTACACGACACCGGTAAATCTGCGACTGAAAACGCAAAAATATGAAAACGGTTTCCAGAGTGGAATTATTTGAAAACGCAACTTTTTGAAAACGCAATTCTCCCGTGTAGACGCCGAAAACGGAAAAATCTGAAAACGATGCAGCAACAACAACGCATTTTTGGCGGGCAAAATTGCAAAATGGACGCAAAAGTAGCTGTGATTTTGTCGCTGCTCTCGCATTTGATAACAGTGTATCAATTAAATAATTTGTTGCTGTGCCTAAGCAACATGATGACACTGCAAAGAAAAAGAAGATTGATAAATATGTTACTGAGCCCAGTTCACATCATGCACAAACCCTCTAGAGTAACAAAAGCAAAAGCTCGTCGATTCTGGGTTAGGCCTGGTCGTACGGCAGCATGGTGGCAAAACTTTGTAGATGGTAAAGTTATTGACGAGGAATGGAGAGAAAATTTTCGTATGGATAAAGACTCTTTCTACCGTCTTGTTGAAGAGCTGGAACCATTTCTCGAGAAACAAGTCACAAACATGAGAGCTCCCGTTGCAGTTGAAACACAGGTTGCTGCTACGCTATACTACCTGAGTGACGAGGGGCGTCTTCGTAAAACTGCCAATGCTTTTGGTCTTTCGCGCTCAGTCATTTCTAATATAATCAGGCGTGTTTGCTACGCGATATCGAATGTTTTAGGACCAAGGTACATCAAATTACCATATACCTGTGCTGATGTAGAGAAGCTTACTTCGCAATTTCACCGTCAACATGGCATACCACAATGCCTTGGAGCAATCGATGGTACGCACATTATGATCAAACAGCCACCGGGTAGCTCAACTGACTACATGAACAGAAAGAGTACTTTCTCTTTAAATGTTCAAGCAATCTGTGACTATAGATACCGTTTCCTTGATGTAGTTGTAAAATGGCCAGGTAGTGTACATGATGCACGAATATTTGCTAATTCTTCTGTAAATGGAAGTCTGAAAACTGGAAAAGTACCTCCTTGTAGGAAGCAAATCACCCCTGATGGACAACCGATCCCAGTTTTCTTATTGGGAGATCCAGCATACCCCCTAATGCCCTACTTGATGAAGGAGTATACTAATGGAGGTGCTACTCAACAAGAACAATATTATGGACTGAAATTATGTGGAGCAAGGATGGTTATAGAATGTGCCTTTGGTCGCTTAAAGGCAAGATTCGCAGCACTGAGAAGAGCAATGGATATCAACATTGATGAATTGCCATTTGTTATATATGCATGCTTTGTTCTACATAATTACTGTGAAGAACATGGGGAGAAAATTAATGAAATGGAACTTTCTTCAGCAATTTCATATGAAAGAGATTTCCAACCACCTACTACATCTAACAGCTTCAGAACTGACTGTAATGAGCTTGAGGGGAAAAGAGTAAGAAGAGAATTAACAAAATTTCTTGACCCATAAGAACAAAGCTCTACATATATGTTGGATTCAATAAACTTGAGGGATGACAATATTGCAAGTTTGAATTACAGCCCCTTTGATGACTCTACAGTTTGATTCACAATTTTGT
>CAYFHS010000106.1:0-1629 GCA_964342815.1 uncultured archaeon
AGTATATGGATATACCATGATTCAGTGACGAATACAACAACTCTATCATTATATGTTAGGTATGGTTTAACATCTTCATCATTGATATCAAATGTATTTAAATATCTGGTGAGTATTGTGGTCGTTTTTATTCGACCATTGCTGTCATAATGATTGACTGCATTTTGGCGTGCTGTATTGACTTCGCGTTTGGCAATGTTGGTAAATGATTCATGATACTCTGTGGTATATAATATATCCGCACTCGCTTCCCCTTCGCGTAATATACCCTGCTCTATGAACTCCTCTAAGATATCATTTGATGTAAACTTTTCACCCTCCATGGGCATGTGGTTTCGGATGAAAGTTGTCCATGTAATATGTGATGTGAGAACCTCCTTCCTAAAATATACATTATCATAACACAATCCCCCAACAGTCTTAATGATTTCGTACGCATCTATAAACACATATGCTTCAAAGTCGCGTATTTTATGAGGTTGTATCTTTGGAACACCTTGTATCAACCCCAAAATGAACCACAGTACATTGTTGAATATATTAGTCACCTTGCCTTTAATCACACCATCCCCTGTATTGATATTATTTATTATGCGTATGGAATATTCGGTTGGTATCAGAGTGTACAATATCAACGCGTATTTATCATAATGATAGAGTAGCCCGTTATTAGTGGCAGCACTTAATATGTTGTGTATACTTTGTATAATTATACAATGCTTCTTCTGTGTTGCTGTTTGTGGAGTTGTATTTCTTAAGAAACTAAGTGCATTGGTGTTGCCACTGGTATTGATATCGTTGGGGAACAATACTTGATGGATTGTTCCATACTCATATTTGCTTATGTTGCCATGGCTTTTATCTGATATCCTGTTCGTTAGAGCTTTGCGTGTATTGTTTTCATTGAGGGCATCGCTGTATTGTTTTCGTTGTGAGGGTGGGTACCATGGAACTACAATGTTTATCAAGTTGTCAAGTGTAATGTCAAGCAACTCGACTTTTGACACATCTTTAAGCACGAAGTGCAATGGCTGTTTTATTGAATGCAATGAACGATCGCCATTCTGTACATCTGTTGTGTATGTATTATATAGATCCTTGTTATCATACTTGTACCCAGTACGGAAGGTTATATCATTTGCGAAGCTGTGTTTGTTCTGTGTTGTTACTTGTTTGATTTTAAGGGTATACACGATCAATGGGCTATCTGACAGTAGTTTGATATTGTAACATTTTAAGGTGATGGTATCATCAACACTGAGTGAACCATTCATCCTAGTTAATAGTATATCTGTAACTCTGAACTTTATTGATATCGAGTCGGGGGAGTATTTTTGCATCGATACTGAACCCTTGATTATATATTCACCATCAGATGGAGATACAGTACCGTATAATCCCCACTTATCCATGTCTGAATCTTCTTCTTCATCCTCCTCTTCTTCATCATTCATTTCCATGTCCACGCTTTCCTCCTCCTCATCCTCATTATCATTATATCCAATAGCTAACATTTATTATCGTCAGGTAAGTGTCAATTTACGTATATATGTGTGTGTGTATAATTGCAAGGAAAAAAAAAGGAGGTCTGAAAAAAAAAGGAGGTCTGAAAAAAAAATTCAATATTAC
>CAYFHS010000107.1:0-1624 GCA_964342815.1 uncultured archaeon
TACGCATCGAATAGTATTTGAGGAGAATAATCCTCGACTTCCCAGGTGATCCTGGAGCTTGGTTCTTCATAATCAGTTACGTAAGTAGTCAGATCGATAATGCTAATCTGATCATTGTAGACCGAAATATTGGTGAAACTATCGCTGAAAACGGGAGGATTGTTATTCACCATAAGTGTGTCATTGAAGTAATTCCATCGGCTGGAAATATTGAATTTATCAGTCAATTTCACCCGAAATGAATATTTTCCCTTTTCTGATGAAGAATTGGTTTTGAAAATACCTGTGAAATTGTCCCCACCGAAGTTGTACGGGCAGTCAATATTAAACCACGGCGATATCTCGGATTTGGCTTCAAGCAGAGGTGGATTCATCTCCGTACCGTTTTCGGGGTCCGAAGCTTCGATATAAATAACAGAACTTTGACCACGATAAATATCATTTGGAATAACTTTGTAACTCAGCAGTTCCGGTGGATCATTAATCTCAATTACTTCCAGTTCATACTCGGTAAAATCCCATCCGCCGTTCCCGTCATCCACCGAAATATTAACAGTATGAATTCCAACATCCGCACTTCCGGGAGTCCCGTTGAGAATACCAAAGAAGGTATCCAAATTTAGCCAAGTAGCTGTGGTATCAAGGTGCCATGTAACGGTCCCCTGACCGTCATCGGTGCAATCGTAATCGACACTGTATTCCTGTGCTTCGTGTGCCTTGAGAACGTTTGGGATGGTGATGGATGGGGCGGTATTATTCACCTGGATGGTAAAATTTAGAAGACCGTTCGCATCGACTGCCTCGGCTTTCAGTTCTACCCAGTAATTACCGACGTATGAGTTATCTGGAGTCCCGTAGATTTCTCTCGTAGTTGGTTCCCAACCAAGCCAGGACGCGTTGGTTTGGAAAGACCAGGTGTCGGGGAGTATTTCTGTGGCTTCGAACTGCTGGGTATAGAAAGAATCCTCAAGAGTGTAGACGGTTTTCAGTTTCGGTTCGATAATGATCCGCTGGCCGATTGTGAGGTTAACGAATTTCGTTGGGTTCTTGTGAGAGGTGATCTGTATCCATCCTCCCTCGGTGCCATTTATCCAACGGTATCTTTCATGGGTGCGGTTGGCGATGGTGAAATTGCCCCTGTATTTTCCGGTGTTTACCCCGGATTCAATCAGGCGTAGCTCAATGCTGCGGGGATACTGCGAACTAGTTATATTTACTCTCGCCACATCCCTGCGGGAGGCATTTGTATCAGTGCCACTAAGCTCGATGAAGACTTTATCGTTCTCTTCGACGGCCAGTGTTTCCAAAGAGAAGGAAGGATCCGAAAAGGCAGTCACAGAAGAAATATCTGAGGGAATTGAGTTGGAATCGGGGAATATTAAAAAACATCGTTTCTTCGTACCGCCGATCAAAATATCATCATAACCATCACCATTCAGATCTCCGCCACCTGACGTAAAATAACCAGCCCTCTCCCATTCAATAATCCCTCGAAACGATGCCTCTGCATTCTCTAAGGAACTATCTTTTAACCAACCTGAAGCTTTTCCTAATAATAAAAATGATATTCCGGAATATGTTTCTTTTTCCCTATTGTATGGACCTCCTATTAATAAATCAGAAT
>CAYFHS010000108.1:0-1593 GCA_964342815.1 uncultured archaeon
CGCCATGCTCTTTATCCTTCCATACTGGCCGATGGTAATCGTCATTATAGGCGCCATGTGGGCGGCCCTACCCGTTGCGTTCGATACCGATCTTCAGATCGCTGCGGGAGTGCTCACGATCGGATTTCTCCTCGCACCGGGAATCGAGGTCGTAAAGCAGTGGGATAAGATAGTCGTGCTCAGGCTGGGGCGTTTTCACAAGGTGCGCGGACCCGGAGTGTTGCTGCTCTTTCCGGTCATGGACACCGTGGCGGGATATATAGACACCAGAATCAGAGTTACCGATTTTTCAGCCGAGAAGAGCCTTACCCGGGACACCGTACCCGTGCATGTCGACGCCCTGGCGTTCTGGATGATTTGGGATCCGGAGAAGGCGATTCTGGAAGTCGAAAACTTCGAAGAGGCGGTCGTTCTCAGCGCACAGACGGCTCTCAGAGCGAGCATCGGTTCGAGCGACCTCGCGGCACTCTTGAGCGAGCGCGAACGGCTCGGAAGCGAGATTCAGAAAATCGTCGACGCGAAAACGAACCCTTGGGGTATTACGATCATCTCTGTCGAGTTCAAGGAGATCCTCATACCAAAGGAGCTCGAAGACGCTTTGAGCCGGCAGGCGCAGGCCGAAAGAGAACGCAATGCGAGAGTCATACTCGGGAGCGCCGAGGCCGAGATAGCCGGATCATTTAAAAAGGCGGCGGACGAGTACCGTGACGATCCGACGGCACTCCAGCTCAGGGCGATGAATATGATCTACGAAAGCATGAGAAACAAGGGCGGGATGGTTCTCGTTCCCGCCTCTGCGCTCGAGACGATGAATCTCGGAACGGTGCTCGGTACCACGGCGCATGCAAAACGTAATTCCGAAGATTCGGGTTTGCTTCCCGACACCGACGGTTCGGCGACGAGTAATCCGGGTGATTCAATCCCGGACACGGAGGTAAGTGAATGATCGAAGTAAGTGGATTGACCCAGACGTATCGAGGAGGGAAAGGGGTTTTTGACCTCGATTTTTCGATCGAGAAAGGCGAGGTTTTTGGATACCTGGGTCCGAACGGCGCAGGCAAAACCACCACCATCAGAAACCTGCTTGGTTTTACAAACGCCTCGGCGGGATCGGCTCGGATTAATGGGCTCGACTGCCGCAAAGAAGCTACGGACCTCCAACGGATTATCGGATACCTCCCCGGGGAGATCGCGTTTCTCGACTATATGACCGGAGCGGGTTTTCTTGATTTTATGTGCGAGCTCAGGGGAACGAAGGATCGGAACCGTCGTAATGGGCTGGTAGAACGGTTTGAGCTCGAAACCTCAGGAAAGATAAAGCGGATGTCAAAGGGCGTGAAACAGAAACTCGCGATCGTGACGGCATTTATGCACGACCCCGAGGTCTACATCTTGGACGAGCCCACGAGCGGTCTCGACCCATTTATGCAGAACATCTTTATGGACCTGATCGACGAGGAGAGAAGCCGTGGGAAGACGATCATGATGTCGTCGCATCTCTTCGAAGAGGTCCAGCGGAGCTGTTCGCGGGCAGGAATCATCAGGGAGGGACGGATCGTCGCAATCGAGGACATCGACTCGCTCTCGGACTCG
>CAYFHS010000109.1:0-1581 GCA_964342815.1 uncultured archaeon
ATCTACGCTATCTATGGCGAAAAGGGTGTCGACTGGGGCGATCCGAATCCCGGCGAAATCGGCAAAGACGGTCGCCCGGCACTTTTTAATACGATGGGAAAGGCTCCTATCTACGAGCAGCCCCACCAGAACAAGGCGTGGGTACACTCGGGACCTTGGTTCTGGCCGCAGGAGGTATTCGAGCGCGTAGCAGTCATCGAAGGTACCTACGATCACCACTATACGCTCACGCAGCAGACCATGCATAACGGCTACATGGACAACGCGGTTCGCGTGGTGCTTCCTCCTCTGACCTATGAAGTGGAGGATGGAAAGGTCATAGCGCCCCTCAGACAGCAGATCAATCAGTTTGTGAACGAGAGCATTGCGAAGTTCATCGTCGGTGACCTCGACATTAACAGCAACGTCGATTGGCAGGGGTACCTGGATACCCTCGACAGGCTCGAGCTCGACAAGTACCTCGAAATCGAGCAGAGGACTTACGACATAGTCAAATAGTACGACCGATTGCACCGGTTACGCTCGCGCCTACGGGCACGGGCGTAGCGCGGGCGCAGCACGAGCGTAGCGCGGGTGCAGTGCGGGTGCAGTGCGGGTGATGGGGTGCACCGCGGGGCGCAGGGGTACAGCGTTGATCTTTCCCAGACGGATTTCCGCCTACGCCTCATCTCGACTCGCGTCGGATGCGCGACGATTTCGTTGAGCTCAGTTGGTAGCCAAGCCACGGCTGGAACGCCGTCCGCTCGTCGTCGTTACTTAGATACAATCTGCGGAGGGCCGGATTGCATCAAGTAAAGCTCAAAGAAGCTCCAGATTGGAAAAGAATAAATCGGATTCGCGAGCTGATAACGACTATGGCCCGCGTTAGGCACGATCATGACGGCATGGCGCGCATTGTTCCAGTTCATTGCTTCAATTAAGGAGAACGCCTGTTCGACACCCACACGTGAGTCTCTGGCGCCAAAAATCGCCAGGACAGCCGTTCGCTCGAGTTGCGAGAGGTAGTTTACCGGGCTTGCCCGCAGTGCTACTTCGGGGAGTTCTGAAGGGCGGGCTCCGATATATCGGACCATTGAACTCTCGACAAAGTCAGACGACATGTTCGCCTGGGTCAAGTCGGCCTCACCCGCAACGGCGACAACTGCTTGAAGCAACGTGCTTACGTCGAGGGTTCCATCGCCACCTTCGAGTCCATCTCGCGGTCCAGTGAATGCGGCGAGGAGCGCGAGATACGCTCCCGCCCCGAATCCAACCGCGCCGATTCGATCTGGATCGATTCCGTAGTCGATTGCATTCGAACGTATCCATCGAATCGATTCCTTGACGTCGTGAATTTGTGCTGGAAACCGATTCTCTTCCGATCGACTGGATAGAGGTTCGGTGAGTCGATATTCGATCGGAATCGTGATGTATCCTCGCTGTGCACCCAACTTCGCATCAATAGCCATATGCCTTTTCCCACCTTCCTTGAATCCTCCGCCGTGAATGAGGATTACCGCGGGGAGAGGTTCATCGTATGGTGAGGGTCGGAAGAGGTCGAGTTCCAGAAATTCTCCATCACGATACGCATATGGGATGTCT
>CAYFHS010000110.1:0-1579 GCA_964342815.1 uncultured archaeon
CCGCGGCCGACGCCCAGTGGGAAGTCAGCACCGGGACGCATGCGTCACCGAGTGCCAGTACAGGATCGGCTTTGGGGCTGCGGATGGTCGGACTCGGTCTTGGAGGCTTGTGATGTGGAGCGATGCAGCGATCTACGTGGGTTGGGATTGGGGTACGGAGAATCACGAGGTTTGCGTTTTGGGGTCGGGAGGCGTGGTGCTCCAGCAGTTCAGTGTGCGTCATACCGGGGAGGACCTCATCGCCGCCCGAGCACGACTCATTGCTTGCGCAGAGGATGACCCTTCTCAAGTAGCCGTGGCCATCGAAACGCCGCACGGTGCGGTGGTGGATACGCTTCTGGAGGGCGGCGTCGCGGTCCACTCGATCAACCCGAAGCAGCTGGATCGATTCCGCGATCGATTCACGGTCGCGGGTGCCAAGGACGACCGCCTTGATGCGAAGGTGCTCGCCGATTCACTGAGAACGGATGGGCATCTCTTCCGTCTCGTGGAGTCCGATCATCCATGGACCATCGAGTTGCGAGAGTGGTCGCGAATGCGGGAGGACCTGGTCAAGGAGCGTCTGCGTCACACGAATCGCTTGCGCCAGCAACTTCACCGGTACTTCCCGCAAGCGCTCGAGCTGACGAGCGACCTCAGTGTGCGGTGGTTTCTCGAGCTGCTGAAGAAGGTCCCTACGCACGGGAAGGCGAAGACGATCAGAAAGACCGTCGTCAGCGCTCTTCTCAAGAAGTACGGCGCACGTCGCATGGATGGACCAAAGGCCCTCCAGATCCTTCGCAAGAAATCTCCGGGGCTTGCTAAAGGCACGGTCGAAGCTGCGAGTGCCAACGTGTCGCTGACCATCGAGCGCCTCCAGGTCGTCAACACACAGATTCGCACTTGCGAGAGCCGCCTCGAAACCCTGCTGCAGGATCCGATGTCGACGATGACCGAATCCGATGACGATCCGTACGACGCTCACGCTGACGTGAAAATCGTCCTTTCCGCGCCCGGGATCGCTTGGAGGGTCGCTGGCGTCCTTCTCGCCGAAGCAGGCCGGCTTCTCCGGGCGCGAAACTACCGAGGCCTCCGAGCCTTGGGCGGAGTCGCGCCCGTCACCAGGGCAAGCGGGAAGCAGCGAGGCGTCCACATGCGTTACGCATGTCACCGCCGTCTTCGTAGCGCGCTCCTTCACTGGGCGGGAGCGGCGTGTCGTACGGACCCCTGGGCAAAAGCCGCGTACGAGGGCATGCGTGCCAGAGGCCAGACGCACAGTCGGGCTCTGCGAGGAATCGCCGATCGACAGCTCAAGGTCCTGGTCAGCATGCTGCGCAACCAGACGGAGTACGACCCCGCAAGGCGAGCTGCCTGAGGGCTTCACCAGGCGAACGCCCGACGACTCGTGGACGCCACGAGCGAAGCGAGGGTCCGTCTTCAGGATCCGAAATGGTGAAACCGTCGAAGTCGCGGACCAAGCGGAGGGGCGGGCTTGCCCGCCTTGACGCGCGGTAGCCCCCGATTCGCTGAACATCCCGCGATCGAGTACCCACCTTGAGATTCTCACTCTGGCCTTGTGAACCGGTGGGAAGTCCAGGTC
>CAYFHS010000111.1:0-1566 GCA_964342815.1 uncultured archaeon
TTGACTTTGACAGGAATTCTGGTCCTTTAATCCAACGCTGACTTCGAAGTAACTCTTCTGCTGACAAACCTCGCGATGCGTCATCTGCTGGGTTATTCTTGGTGGGCACATATATCCACTGATCAGGATCCGAGCCATCATGTATGACCGTGATTCTATTTGCTACAAACGTTTGGAATCTTTTGTTCTTGTTATTGATGTACCGCAACACGGATGTGCTGTCAGTCCAGAACACGGATTTCTGCAAGTCAATCTCGAATTCTTCCTTTAGCATTGCATCGATCTTTACAGCAAGCGTTGAAGCAGTTAGTTCTAATCTCGGAATCGTTATTCTTTTCATTGGAGCCAGTCGAGATTTCGCAAACAGGAAGGCAACATCAACTTTACCGCTTCCATTTACTGATCGCAGATATGATACCGTGCCATAGCCAGCCTCCGATGCATCTGAAAAATGGTGAATCTCGTTTCGAATGCTGTCCCCAAAGTCAGGTGTTTTGATACATCGATTCACTGTGAAGTTTTCAAGTTTCGGCATTTCCACCAACCATTTTTTCCAATGCTCAAGACTTTCACCGGATATCTCTTCATCCCATCCAAGCAACTGGCATGAACTTTGAAGGATTCTCTTCGCCGGCAGAATGAAAGGTGCTGCAAATCCAAGGGGGTCGAATACGGATGAAATTATGCTCAAGATACCCCTGCGTGTTGCTGGTCTTTCTTTGATGCTGATTTTGAACCTGAAAGTGTCGCTTTCGATGTGCCATTCTAAACCCAATGTTCGTTCAACTGGAAGGGCGTCTTCTTCGATGTCTATATTCTTCAGCTCCTTCGATCTTTCAGACAAGGGGATAGAATCCAGGACCTCTCTACTCGAACTGCTCCACTTCGTTGAACAGATTATCCCAGAAGCTTTCACGCTCATTCGCCGGCGGCGCGGCCGGCTGTTCCCGTTGCTGCAAAGGCTGTTGCGGCCCTTCCCAACCATCGTTGCGCCAGTCCGCATCCAGCAGTGCTACGGGTTTATCCTTCACCGCTTCTTTCATATAAGCCTGCCATATCATCGCCGGCAGGTTGCCGCCGGTGAGGCGGTTGGTCGGTGAATTGTCATCATTGCCAACCCAGACACCCGTCACAAGCTGCGGCACAAAACCGATAAACCAGGCGTCGCGATAATCGGAGCTGGTGCCGGTTTTGCCGGCAGCCGGACGACCGATATTGGCGCGCCGCCCTGTTCCCTGCTGCGGCACCTGTTCCAGCATGGCTGTCATTTCGCGACGGATATGGTCATCCAGCACCTGCCACAGGCCGGATCCGCGGCGCTCATACAGCTGCTCCCCGTCTTTGGTATAAATCGCCTGAATACCGTAAGGCTCCACCGCGCGGCCGTCATTGGCCAGATGGGCAAAGGCCGCTGTCATATCTGACAGGCTGACCGCGTGGCTGCCGAGCGCAATACTCGGATGCGACGGCACATCTTCCACGCCCAGCCGGCGGGCCATCTCCACCACGCTGCGCGTGCCGGTTTCCTGCGCCAGCTGTACAGCCACCGTATTCACCGAATGCATC
>CAYFHS010000112.1:0-1561 GCA_964342815.1 uncultured archaeon
CCCTGTTATTCTTTGCCCACTTTCGCAATAAACAGGGTTTTTCAGGGGCGACTATTATAGACTCCCGAGACAGATTTCTCCCTTTTTGTTCCCGCGAGGACCATAGCTCTCACCGCGTCTTCGATGTAGATAAAGTCTCTTCCCTGATGTCCGTTTCCGTCAACCGCTATTGCTTCCCCGTTGGCCGCCAGATGACAGAATGTAGCGATGACTGAATTGTATTGGGGCCTGCAACCCGGACCATAGATATTGGCGATGCGCAGGATAACGTGGTCGAATCCTGAAAGCCGGATAAAATCTTCTGCCCCATCTGGATCATTTTTCAGGGACACGCTGAGGTTAGGCCCGAAAAACCCAGATCATCCTCCACTATTCACTGGAAGAACACTAATATTGACCCAACATGCGAAAAGTGAGAGACTCCTAGGCAGGTTCGGGGGAAACTTTGTTCCCATTAAACTCTCTTTATCAGAACAACTTTCTATAAATTTTATTGCCCCTATGGGAAATCTCGATTAATCGCAAAATCACTTTCCTGCTAAAACACCTTAGCCCCAATATAAGACCCTTACTTCTTAAATGATCAACATCCCATCGCCAGCAAAGTATCTCCTCGGACTTCTTTTCATTGTCTGCTTCATAATATTTCTCAGGTACCCCTATCTAGCCAACCCAAGCATTTTCTTGAGCAGCGATGAAGCTCCTCAGGCATGGCTAATAAAAAGCCTGATGG
The DNA here is from genome assembly GCA_964342815.1 of uncultured archaeon. GTDB lineage: Archaea > Thermoplasmatota > Penumbrarchaeia > JASLWR01 > JASLWR01 > JASLWR01. The sequence goes on from CAYFHS010000112.1 coordinate 734, forward strand.
ATGGCGCACCTCTTTTCTATTATTATTCCGACAAAAACTATCATGGAATCACAATTGGCTTGGCGGCGATTCCATTTTTTTGGGTCCTCGGTGTAAATGCTCTTGCCTATAAGCTACCAGCCATAATGTTTCATTCCTTTTATATATTGACGGCCTATTTTATTGCGAAAAGGATCGACAAAGAAATCGGACTCCTTGTTGCATTTTTAATGCTCATGGCCTCGCCATGTATAGTGGGAATGACAATGCAGAATTGGCCGCATCATCTAATCGCGCTCTTAGGAAATATAATGTTTCTTATTTTGATAAAACTGAAACTATGCGAACAAAAGAATAATAAAAGACTCATTTTTCTATTATTTCTTATCGCAGGCTTTTCAATTTACACATACACCTACTCAATACTTTTCATATTCACAGTTTTTGTATTATTAATCCTCACACATGAATCATGGCAAGAGATTCGCTCTCGCATTTTCAAATTTAATCCTAAGACATTTATAAATAGCGAAAACAACCGAATTCAGAAGATAGTCCGCATATTAGACCTCATCATCATCCTATTTATCTTTGGGATTTTATTCTCTTATGTTTTTGGAGGGTTCGGATTAGACATTGCCGGAATCAGCATTTTTCAAATAAACAAACTCTACAAACCCGTTCTCCAACTAATCATCCTACTAATCGCAAGATACTTGATTTGCAAAAGTGATCTAAAGCAAAAACTAAGTCAAGCCAAACAATTCATAAAAACATTTAATCCCGAAGCCAAATCCATATTAATTATTTCCCTGAGCGGTTTTACCATAGGTATTTTCCCAAGAATAC
>CAYFHS010000113.1:0-1539 GCA_964342815.1 uncultured archaeon
TTTCGTGCATAATAGTTTGTTCTGGGGTCCCAGCTATCTATATTATCCTGCAGATGCCCGATCGCAACGAAGATGTCACGGTCACCGTCATTATCAAAATCGACAAAACCATTGCCCCAGGTTACATTGTTAAAAGTCCCGGCTCCGGCTCCGGTTGACACGGCTACATCTTCAAATATACCATCGCCTAAATTTCTATATAAATTGGTAAACTCATCCTGGTATGAAGTAACATAGAAATCCAGCAAACCGTCATTGTCGTAATCAGCACAGTCAACTCCCATACTCCCCATCTCATTACCGTCAAGGTCACAGGCGGTGCCGGATAAAAGTCCTATCTGTTCAAATTTTCCTGTTCCGTCATTTTCGAAAAGATAATTTTCCTCATTATCATTTGCTATATAAATATCAGTGTCTCCATCGTTGTCATAATCGGCACAGATGGTACCCATGCCTGAACCGCTGTGCTGAGCAATTCCGGATACTTCACTGGTATCGGTAAATGTACCGTCACCATTGTTGCGGTAAAGCGCATCAGGCATATATTTGTAAGCGTTGGGACCGGCATATATTGGAAAACCATCCGCTGCTTTTCCAATGATATGTTTTTCGTATGAAAAGTCAACATAGCGCGCAACATAGAGGTCCAGGTCACCGTCCTTATCCATGTCAAGAAAACAGGCCCCCGCTCCAACCATAAATCCGTCTTCGACGCCTGCTTTTTTTGTCACATCGGTAAAAGTTCCGTCGCCATTGTTGCGGTAGAGCACATTTGGGCCGTAGTTATTCAGATAGACATCCAAATCCCCGTCATTGTCATAATCGCCTGCGGCAACACCTAAGCCGTAACCCGTATCACCCAGTCCTGCCTTATCTGTTACGTCGGTAAACTTCCAGTTGCCGTCGTTGCGATACATGGCGTTTTTAGGCCGCACTTTAGCCTCGGTTCCCTTTAACGGGGCGCCATTTAGAAAATATATGTCAATATCTCCATCGTTATCAAAATCAAAAAGCGCCAGACCGGCACTGACATTTTCTATAATATAACGTTGCCCGGAGCCGCCATCTGTGTGTTTGAATGAGATTTTCGTCTCACTGGTTACATCTTTTAATGCAATCTGTCCCTGTGTGTAAACTGACATCACAAAAGTCCACAAAACACCAAAGACCATTAGACGGCGAAAACCTGAATATCTGCTTATACCGAATAAATCTGATAGTTCCATATCATTGCTTTCTTTTAATCAGATCATATACTCGTTTATATTTCACATTATTGGGTTGTAATTCCATTGCTTTTTCAATCATCGACATCGCAGATTTAAAATCAGAGTTTCTAAAACACGATTGACATAACACAAAATAGTTCTCCGCATTCGGGTCCAATGCCACCGCTTTTTCCGCCATCGCTCTTGCCTGGGGCAGTTTCGCATTTGTTCGCAGGTACAAAAGGGCAAGCTGACGATACAGGTAAAACCATTTTGGATTAAGATTAATAGCTTCCTGAAAAGCCTGTTCGCCCTTTGTTACGAGTTTTTC
>CAYFHS010000114.1:0-1514 GCA_964342815.1 uncultured archaeon
ACTGTGTCGTACAAATCCGTCATGGTATCAAATTTGCTCCTGACATCTTCTGCTGCGCTTGACCCGTGCTCTTGCTCGACCTTCTGAGGTGTACCCCTTGGTGTGTTCTGGGGTGCCCTAGAGTTTTCTTGGACAGTTGATAAGACCACGAGGGAGATCAGATGTCGAACAAGAAAGAGAGGGGTCGGTTCACGGCCAAACGAAAACACGCTGCAGTATTGCGGTTGATCAAAGGTGAATCTTTGGATGAGGTGTCTAGAGAGCTCGGTGTGACGGGGGCGCGATTAGGTGCCTGGCGTGAGGCATTCATGGCGAGTTCTTTGTCAGGCTTACGGACCAGGCAGCGAGACAGCAAGGATGAGAAGATCGCAGACCTTGAGCGCACGGTGGGCAAGGTGGTCATGGAGCGCGAGCTGCTCTACAAGAAAATCGAGGTGCTCGAAGAGGGCCTCCCTTTGGGCCGTCGGCGGTCGAAGAGATGAGCCGCCGACAGTCTCCATCCACCCGTCGGGCGTATCGCATTTCAGAGATTTGTCGTCTCTGGAGAGTCCCTCGTTCCACGGTTTATAAACACCGAGAGAGAGTATTGGGCGAGCCACCAGCTCGTCGTCGGGGCCCCATCGGGGCTGGCACCGACGACGAGCTGGTGGTGATGATACGGTCCGTGTTGGCAGGCTCTCCGTTTCACGGCGAGGGCTATCGCAAAGTCTGGGCCAGACTGCGCTTTCGAGGTGTAATGACTTCGAAAGAGAGGGTCCGCCGACTGATGCGCGCTCATGGGCTTCGTGCCCCGTATTTCCCCATTCGAAGACGAGGGGACAAGGCCCACGATGGGAAAATCACCACGCATCGGCCAGACGAAATGTGGGGTACAGATGCAACCGCAGCCGTGACGACCGAGGAAGGGGCCGCGTTTGTCTTTGTCGCCATTGACCATTGTACCGGTGAGTGCATGGGTATCCACGCCTCAAAGTCAGGCTCTCGGATAGAGGCGCTTGAACCCATACGGCAGGGCGTTCGAGCTAGCTTCTCTGTTTACGAAAAAGGAGCCGCTGCCGGCCTGTCGATACGACACGACCACGGCAGTCAGTACATGAGTCATGACTTTCAAGATGAGCTGCGGTTCTTGGGGATCCGAAGCACGCCGGCCTTTGTGGGTGAGCCAGAATGCAACGGTGTCGTCGAACGCTTCAATCGTACCTTAAAGGAGCAGGTGCTTTGGATCCAAACCTTCGCAACCATTGAAGACTTGCGGCTCGCCCTCATCGACTTCAAGAAGCGATACAACACACAGTGGCTCATGCAGAAGCATGGCCACATCACACCGGCTCAAGCGAGAGAAAAAATACTAAATTGGGTGGCTGTGGCCGCTTAATACAAAAACTTTTTGTCCAAACTACTGGGGGGCACTACAGACACGTTCCTTTGTTTTTTTAATGGAACGGGGAGCACCTGAAAATATTTGCGATTGAGTCAAGTTGGTTCAAGTTTTGCCACCGGCAAATGGTATGAAT
>CAYFHS010000115.1:0-1512 GCA_964342815.1 uncultured archaeon
TGTTGGTCACGTTAAGTTTATTGATAGCGCTTTACCATGCACCGGTGAATGCCTTCAATCAAATGTCGGTAGATGTGCTAAAAGGAGAAGGAGAAATTGCGGGTGCCAGACTGGGATTGTCTCCCTGGTCTCCTTCAAGGCATCGTTTTCCGCTTTTAGGCTCCGTGTCGGTTGCTACTGAATTCAGCCTTACGCAGTTAGAGGCATCCGGCGCAGCGCCCGATCTCAATGGTAACGCCGTTGTTGCTATTACCCCTGTCATCCGTAAGTCACTAGGGCGTGTACTTTCTATGCCGGTTGAACTCGAATTTGGTATCGGTGTGGGGTTGTTGGAAAACCGGCATTTTGGTCAAAAAGATCTGGGCTCGAAGTTTCAATTTGAAGACAGACTTGGTGTGCGCTTGCAGCTTAGTTCAGGTGTCTCGATGTCATTGCGTTACATGCACTACTCGAACGGTGGCATTACCGAGTCAAATCCCGGCCTTGACTTTATTAACGTATCGCTGATTTATCCGTTGTAATCATGATCTGCAGTTTACTGACCGGTTTGTTGTGATAATACATGCTGCTTTTGCATGACCAGTTTATACAGAGTGTTAACTATATCCTTAGCACTCTCTTTGATTTTGATTTGAGTTGCATCTTCAACGAGGCCATCGACATCGAAACGAAGTGGCTCTTCGATACCCGCCAGCGCCATCTGCCAATCGCCAAATTGCCGGGAAGTAATAGGCTCGTAATGTAATACGGTTACTGCTCTGTGACGGGCATCCATTTGAATCGACTCAAAAAGCGTTTCGATATTTTCCTGAATACCTTCTATAACCTGACAGAAATACCCGCCGGAATACAGAAGTGCACCGGTGATATCTTGCGAGCGGTTGTTGCCTTGTGCAACCTGTAGAATATTGGCGATTTCGTTTTCAATTGTCTGATGGTTACCGATAATGGCACTGCGGCTTATATAGGAAATCTGATAGAGAGCATTCATGCTATTTCCTCTTCTATGCAGAAAGATGTAGCTTGCTCGAAAGGCATAGGCTTTGCGAAATAGAAGCCTTGAATTAACGTTGCGCCAAAGCTCTTTACCAGCGCTAGCTGCTCTTTTGTTTCAACCCCTTCAACAATTGTTTTGAGGCCAATAGATTCAGCAATTCTTATGAGCCCTGAGACCATTTTCTCTGCTTTGTTTCGCGTTTTCGCATCATTGCACACCAGATCACGAATAAAGCTCTTATCTATTTTTATACAGTCGAAAGGGAGCTCGATTAACCGGGATATAGCAGAAAAACCGGTGCCGAAGTCGTCGATTGACGGCTTTACGCCCAAACGTTTTAGTGCGTCCAGTGAGTCTTCCATAACATGGCAAAACTCGGTTGATTCCGTTATCTCCAGTTGTATATGGTTACTCGTAATCCCCGCGTGTTTTATTGCCCGTTTTAGCGTTGCTAACAATATATCTGTGTCCTGGAACTGAGAAGGACTGATATTAATACTGATACCCGGTGTGTA
>CAYFHS010000116.1:0-1509 GCA_964342815.1 uncultured archaeon
TGAATTAAATGCACTAGAGCTCATTTCGAATGGGAAAACTGATGAAGGGCTCGCTAATCTAGAAGCTCAAGCAGTAGAAGCCCAAAGCAACGCTACAAAAAAATGGCGTCAGTTAGGAAAACTTTCCTACGCAGTTAACACAGACTTAGCAATAACCGCTTACCAGCAAATCCATAAATTAGGGGTAACTAATATTTGGGACAAAATATATCTCTCTAGATTATTGCAACGAGCTGGTAAAACCCATGAAGCGTATGTCATCGTGAAAGATGCTCTAGGTAATAACAGCTTAAACAGTAGGCATTCGGGTACAATACATAACGAACTGGGCGACTTGTATGTAACTATGGGCAATTTACCAGAAGCCTTAACCTCTTACGAAAACGCATTGAGGATTCGTAAAAAATTAGTAACAAACGATTCAAGCAACTTCAAATTAAAGCGAGATCTCGCTGTTTCATATGACAAATTTGGCCATATTGAGCTGGCCCAAGGCAATCTGCCAGCGGCGCTCAAAGCTTACCAACAAGCTTGGACTATTGCACATACTCTAGTGGAAAACACTCCTTCCAACCATGAATGGCAACGAGACTTATCAGTCTCCTTTGATAACATTGCCAATATAGAACGATTACGAGGCAATTATTTTTCAGCGCTCATATCTTATAAACAAGCTTTAGATATACGTAAGTCCTTAACCGACGCTTTTCCTGACAATAGCAGTCGTCAGAGAGACCTTCTTGTTTCCTATGACAAAATTGGACACACCGAAAGATTACTGGGGGATTTTTCGAATTCCCTAAGCGCATATACAAAGGTTTTAGAAATTGCACAAGCATTAGTAGCACGCGATCCTAGTAATAGAGAGTGGAATAGGGATTTAGCGGCTTCTTTTAGCAACATAGGCCATATCAAAAGATCGCAAGGAGACTTAGATGCTGCCCACGAATCTTATAATCAAGCTCTTTCGATAACTAGAGCCCTTGCTTATAACGACCCCAACAATAGTGAGTGGCAAAGAGATCTATCAGTGGCGTTTAATAATATTGGTCTTGTGAAACTTACCGAAGGTTCCTTGGATGAATCTTTAACATTTTATCGTGAGGCATTAAGCATTCTCGAAGAATTAGTGACGCGAGATCCTGCAAATAATGAATGGAAAAGGTATTACTCGATATCACAGATGAACATAGGAGATATAGAGTTAAAAAAAGGAAATTACGCAGCTGCTTTTCAGTTGTTTGATAGAGCATTAGCAATAAGAATAGATTTAACGGATAGAATACCTAGTAATCGTGAATGGCGTAACGATTTAGCAGTTTCTTTTCACAAAATTGGAGACCTGTATCGCGCCATGGGTCAGATTAGCAATGCGCTCTTAAACTACGAAAAAAGCTTGTCTCTTCTAGGGCAACTCATGGAGCACTTTCCTGATAATCACAATATTCGAACTACCGAAAAACTGGTTCAGATAAAGCTACATAATCTTAGAGGAAAAATAGCAAAGAA